>NZ_JBGEWB010000002.1:0-857161 GCF_041205185.1 Muriicola sp. SD30 | reverse complement strand
ACGCTACCACAAATCCGCAGAGTCATCCCGCCCCAAAACGGTTCTCATGTTTCATTTAAATCTAATGATCTTAAATCTGCTAAAAACTTCCAAAGTAAATCCGAAAACCTACCCCTTCTGCTTTAACAAATTCGCTGTCTACCAATATATCAATGAACTTTTGTATTCCTCTTTTCACCCAACGATCCCTCGTTAAGCGGGTGCAAATATAGAGCCATTTTTTTGGTTGCACAACCCCAAACGATAAAATTTTCTTAAATGAAAATATATCCTTCTAACCCCCTGAAAATGAGCATTCCCTTTTCAAAAAATATTTTTAAAGTCAATAAAAAATCAAGAAAAGAAATTCCAGACAAGCCCAAACCTGATCACAAAGTCGCGATACGGATAAGAAGGTGCTGAATAAAAAGTGTTCCCGGTAAAAGATGAATTAAAGTGTTCCGCCTTAAGATAGACTCTAGTCTGGCGTATTTTGGCATTGATAAAGAAGTCGAGAAGAGGAAACGCCCCCAGCTCTTCCCTGTTCTGTACAAAGAATTCCCCCAGTAAAGGATTATAAGCATCCATTGTATAAGAGGTAAAATATTTAAAGGTCACCCCAGTTTGCAGGAACATGGCATTCTTAAATACATTGGATGAATAGTATATCGTATTACGCGTTACCAGCTGGGGTACATTAAGCACCACAGTGCTCTGACTCACATTCTGATACATTAGGGTATTGTTCAGGGCCCATTTCCCGAATTTGAACTCCTTTGCATACTTTACCTTCAGATGATTTACCGAATTACTCTCCTGCTTTGGCGTGACAAAGGCATTTTCTTCTCCGTCTGCTATCTGCTGTTCAGTGGCATTGGAGGAAAAGTAGGTGTAATTATCAGTAGTGGAGTACTGAGCCATTAACTCCCCCCAATCCTGTGAGCTTAAACTAAACTTTAAACTCTGTACATTTTCATTTTCAAAAGTATTGCTGTTGTTCCAGTTGTAATTGGTGTATTCCGACTGATAGAGTAAAAAATTAAAATTAGGCATCCTGGAAGAAGAATGAGCGCCAAATCCAATCTCATGCTTCTCATTGAGTTTCAACTTAGCTGAGCCGTCAAAAACATAATTCGTAAGATCTCCCGTGATCCCGTAGGCCAGTTCTCCATCCAGAGAAAAACCATCTATTTGTTTACTGTAACTTCCTCCAACAGCAATCTCATCCCCCCTTAACTGATTAGGAATCGTCTCATCCTCAGTGATGAGTATGCTGTTGAAATAATAATCATATTGATAGAGGTTTACAAAACCCTTAAGAGTACCCAGTAATTTACTTGAGTAATCAAGGCTTAGTTGGTTGTACAAAGTCTTTAAAGTGGCTTTGTCATCAATTGGAGAAATTATAATGGACCCAAAATAATCGTTCTGAGCATCCTGCTGGAATTGATAGTATTTGGTCTCATAGGAAAATTCGTGCCCTAATCCCAAAGAAGAGTTTCTTATTGAATCCCTTTTTCGGGCCAGGGCATATCGATGGTCTAGAAAATACCTCTTGCCCAAAATTTTGTTGCTGGCATTGGTAAAAAATACATCTAACCTCGATCGGTCCTGAAAGTCATCATCCTCAGATTCAAACTGCAATTCCTTATCACTCAAGCCCCCATTTTCCTCTCCTAAAATATCCTGTGCTGCAATATGTGCCCTGAGAGCATATCGGCCATTTCTCGAGAGATAATTCGCCGTTGTCCTGAAATTTCCCGACTCATTCTCACTGTACAGATATTTCCCAAGAGAGCGAAAGCCTTTATAGGCAATGGAAAAGTTTAATCTGGGAGAAGTGTTAAAAGTGAGCATGGCATCAAGCATCTGTCCCTGCTCGAAAGTGGTCTTAAAAAACAGATCGGTCATAGGTGTCGGGACATTGTAATATGAAATGTCCTCTACTTCGAGATAATTGAAATGTCTTGCCCTGGCACCCAAAGCTGGATATAAGCCCAACCTTTCCAGGTCTACACCAAGGCTATTGTAGGGCTGACCTATATTGGCAAAAGGCATGAGTTCAAAATCATCGCGTCTAAGAAAATTGTATTTATACTCTTTTTGGATAGAAAGAGTTGTATCCAGATATGTTGTGTCCCTGGAATATGAAATGATCTTGTATTCTTCTATTCTCGTTATCGATTCATTACCATCCGTTGCCGGAGCTTGTTGAAGATTTCGTTTTCTGAACTGTGTTGAGTCTTTTTGTTTTTCCGGTGGGGGCAACTTCTCCTGTGCACCTATAGGAATTAAAACCAGAAAGAATACTACTATATACAGGTATCTCATAAATTCGATCACTCGCACAAAGTTACTTTTTTTTAATACTAAAGAAGTGTGAATCTTTTATAAGAAAACACATCATTTCCCTATCTTGGGAAACTTTTATGGTAAATCCCTAAAAAATGGAGTTCTAAAACTAAAAAAATTTAATAATCCTGTTTTTTTCTGGATATTAGTCAAAAAAAATTACATGATAAGAAAATTACTCCTCGTATTACTACTATGCGGGTTTTCTTCCTATGGACAGGACGATAATATAAGTTCAGGAAAGGATCCTGCACTTGGTTCGCAAGTGTCTTTTTCGGATGGTACAACGCCTGTAAATCTATATAACTTTAGCGAAGCTGTTGAGGCTTACTGGGCTAGTCGGGATAAAAACCGCAAAGGAAGTGGGTACAAACCTATGAAACGATGGGAACACTACTGGAGCCATTTCGCCGACGCAAACGGGGACCTCCCCTCGGGAAAAGAACTTTGGAATAGCTGGCAAAATAAACAGGCGAGCAGCGCCCGTAGCAACCCCATAAGTAACTGGAACTCCGTTGGTCCATTTGCGGTTCGTGTTTTTTCCGGGAGGCTTCCTGGGACAGGACGTGTCAATCAAATAGCCGTAGACCCAAATAATGAGAATACCTGGTATATAGGTGCTCCGGCTGGAGGTATCTGGAAAACTACTGATGGAGGCCAGACTTGGACCAACCTTTTTGACGAGTTTCCCCAAATCGGAGTATCGGGTATCGCGATAGATTCTAATGACAGTAATATCATATATATCACCACAGGTGACGATGATGCCGCAGACTCTTATAGTGTAGGTGTATTTAAATCCATTGACGGTGGGCAAACCTGGAACCAGACCGGTCTGAATCCTTCCAATACGAACAATAACTTTCTGATGAATGAAATTGTTATTGATCCTTCTAACCCCAATATACTCTGGGCAGGTAGTAGTTCTGGTTTATACAAATCGGTAGACGGAGGGGACAACTGGAACATAGTGAGGGCGGGATACATCTCTGATTTTAAATTAAAGCCAGGAGACCCCAATACAGTATATGCAGTGGCAAATCGGCATATTGGGGGAGCAGGAGGATCAGCTATTTTTTATAAAACAACCAATGGGTCTGATTTTGTTACAATCGATGACCCCTTACTGCCAACAACGGCAGGTAGGGTAGTTTTAGGCGTTACCCCTGCAGACTCTGAAGTGTTGTACATATTAGCGGCCAATACAGGTGCTGGTGAGCAAGATTTTGAATACCAGGGCCTTTACAAATCGGTTGATAGCGGGGTTTCTTTCGCAGAAAGTTCCAATACTACCAATATTATGGAATCCAGTCAGGCCTGGTTTGATTTGGCCCTGGAGGTCTCCCCTACAGATGCGGATGAAATTTATATGGGTTGCCTGAATATCTGGAAAAGCAATTCTGGAGGCACCAACTGGTCTCGCCTGAACCAGTGGTTTATCAATAATCCGGCTTATACACACGCAGACATCCACACACTGAAATTTTTCAACGGAAAACTTTATGCCGGTACGGATGGAGGCATCTACCTTACTGAAGATGGCGGGAGCACCTTTACAGATTATACAGCCGGTGCGGCGGTAGGGCAGTTTTATCGCATGTCCGTTTCTCCTTCTGATCCCAATAAAATGATTGGGGGATTACAGGACAATGGGGGTCAGGCCCTGAACGGGGGTCAATGGAACAACTACCACGGAGGTGATGGTATGGATAATGCCATAGACCCCAATAATGACAATATATTCTATGGGTTTACCCAATTTGGCAGTTCCTTTAATGTGACTTCAAACTCAGGGCAATCCATTGGTTCCATTGCACCTCCGGAAGATGCAAACGGAGATAGTATACAGGGAAACTGGATTACCCCAATGGCCATTGGACCTACTGGAAAGGTCTTCAGTGGTTTCGATGCCGTTTACCAATTACAGGGGAATAACTGGGTAAAGATCTCTACCAATTTCGATGGTGATAACCTCACCGATATCGAGGTGAGCCGCAATAACGAGGAAATATTATATGTAGCAAGACAAGACCTGTTATACCGCAGTACGGATGGTGGTGTTACTTATGACTTTCTCCACAGGTTCCCAACCATAATCTCCGATATCGCAATACATTCCAGTCTGGACAATATTGCCTATGTAGTAACTTCAAACAGGGTTGGTATCAGGCAGTCTCAGCAACCCGGAAACCGGGGTGTATACCGGGTTACCATAAATGGGCCGGGAGATGAGACGGTTGATGATATTACCCTGAACCTGCCTGCAGACCAGGCTTTATTCTCTATTAAGCATCAGGGTCGGCATACCGATAACCCTGTTTATGTGGGCACCAGCCTTGGAGTATATCGTATTGACGATACACTAGCCGAATGGGAAGATTATTTTACCAACCTGCCCAATGTGGCCGTTAGCGATCTGGATATAAACCTGGACCAGG
This sequence comes from Muriicola sp. SD30, assembly GCF_041205185.1. Classification (NCBI taxonomy): domain Bacteria; kingdom Pseudomonadati; phylum Bacteroidota; class Flavobacteriia; order Flavobacteriales; family Flavobacteriaceae; genus Muriicola; species Muriicola sp. SD30. The sequence continues at coordinate 852,392 of NZ_JBGEWB010000002.1, read as the reverse complement.
AAATAATTACCGCTGCCACCTATGGACGGGGAATATGGCAGTCGCCCATCCCCGTGCAGGTCCCTGATAATGATATACAATTAGTTGCCATTAATATGCCCTCAGCAAATACCATACGCTGCGGAGAAATTTTCCCGGAAATCCTTGTGGAAAATAAAGGACTTAACCCCATTACCAGTGTTGATGTTACCTACAGGGTGAATGGAGGGGCTGACCAGCCGTTTAATAATGTTTCCGTTAACCTGAATTCAGGGGAGACCACAACTATAGCTCTGCCTTCGGTCAATATTAATTCCATTGGCCCGGCCAGCCTTGAGGTTGAGGTCACTATAGCCAATGACACTTTTCCAGATAATAACTCCCTGATACAAAACTTCTTTTCCAATTTCTTTGGTTTAGGGGGTACGGTAAACACCTTCGAATCTGCAGAAGAAATCCTACTTACCTACAATGATATTGATAACAATAGCAGTGTTTGGGAAAAAGGGGTTCCCGCTGGGACCTTGCTCAATCAAGCGGCATCAGGATCCCAGGTGTATGGGACCAATCTGGATGGGAATCATCCGGACGGGGTAAAAAGTTTTCTGGTAAGTAATTGTTATGAAATGTCGTCCATACTTGCTCCCGTTCTCAAATTCAACATGGCGTACGATCTGGAAATTAATTTTGATATCGTCTATGTGGAATACAGCACGGATGACGGAGCCAACTGGCAGGTGCTGGGAACCGTTAATAGTCAGCCCAATTGGTACAGCAGTGACCGCACAAACGCGAATTCTGGTGCGGCAGACGACTGCCAGAATTGTCCGGGGGCACAATGGACAGGCACCAATGAAACCATGACGGAATACGCCTATGATTTTACCGCCAATGCCGCCCTGGGAGAGACCGATCTAACAAATGAATCCAATGTGCTTTTTCGTATTGTTTTCCATTCAGATCCCGCATTAAACCAGGAGGGAGTGATCATAGACGATTTTGTGGTAGAAGGGGTACAGGATGATGACGATGATGACAATGATGGTATTCTGGATGTAGACGATAACTGTCCCCTGGTGGGCAATGCAAACCAAACCGATACGGATGCAGATGGCCAGGGAGATGCCTGTGATACGGATGATGACAATGACGGCATATTGGATACAGAGGATAATTGCCCGCTGGTAGCCAATCCAAATCAGGAGGATGCAGATGGTGACGGCATAGGTGATGTATGCGATGACGATGCCGATAACGACGGCGTACCCAATGCAAATGACCTTTGTGACAACACACCACCGGGTACAGTAGTTGATGTAACCGGCTGTGAGATATTCACCCTCCCAATAACAAACTTTAGTTTGCTTACGGTTGGAGAAACCTGTACCGACAATAATGATGGAAGTATCACTCTCAACGCTGTGGAAGCCTTGAATTACACCGCCACTATTGCAGGGAGCGGACTTAATGAAAGTCAGAGTTTTAGTGACACCCTGAGCTTTGAGAATCTCAGTGCAGGGACTTACGAAATTTGTATAACTGTGGATGGACAGCCCGAATACGAAATCTGTTATTCGGTTAATATTCCAGAGCCTGAAGACCTCTCTGTCTCTTCAAAAATCGATTCGTTTGACAATAAGGTTACTCTCGATCTCTCGGGCGGAAAGTCGTATACCATCAACCTGAATGGGGAAGTATACCGTACTTCTGAAAAGGAGATTACCCTGCCGCTCTCCCAGGTGGAAAATACACTGAGGGTGAGGACGGATAAGGATTGCCAGGGAGTTTACTCGGAAACGATTATGCTGAGTTCAGAATTGCTGATCTACCCGAATCCCATTTCTTCAGGTGATCTCAACATCTATCTCGGAAATAACAGTTCTGAAAAAGTGGAGGTTGCGTTATTCGACCTTAACGGACGAACAGTCTTCAGAAAACAATACAATGTGGAAAACAACGAAATCAGATTTAATGTAGATGCTCTTTCCAGGGGTATTTATATGCTGAATATAAAAACATCTTCAGGTTTGATGAATTATAAAATCATTAGAAAATGAAATACAAACTAAGCTTTTTAGGGCTTCTTTCTGTAATGCTGATATCCTGTGGTGGTGGTAGTGATCCTGATCCTGAACCGGAACCACCGGTAACGGTTACTCCCCCATCGGCGGCAACCCTTATCTTTCCGGATAATAATACAGAATGCAACGAGGGAACGGTAATCAATGATACACAGAGTACAGTGAACTTTAGATGGACGAATTCAGAAAACACGGATTCCTATCAGGTCAATCTCCGCAACCTTGACAACAACAACACATCCCGAACCAATTCGAGTATCAACAGTGCGGATATAACGATTTTAAGGGGAGTCCCTTATGAGTGGTTTGTTGTTTCCAGGGCCGATGGCACAAATGAAACGGCTACCAGTCCCACCTGGCGTTTTTACAATCAAGGTCCAGGGGTTGAGAATTATGCCCCCTTCCCTGCTGAAGTGGTAAGTCCGGAAAGAGGTTCTACCGTAGCAGCCTCAGGGACTGTAAGCCTGGTATGGGCAGGAAGCGACGTGGATAATGACCTCGAAGACTATGAAGTGTTTTTTGGGACTGATAGTTCGGCATTAGTCTCTCTGGGTACTACAACGGATAGCACACTAGACGCCACAGTGGTATCCGGGACAGTCTATTACTGGCGAATTGTTTCTCGTGACAGTCAGGGGAATACTTCACAATCCGAGATTTTTCAGTTTAAAATTTTATAATATGAAAACTATTAATACAATTGCATTACTACTTTTTGCCAGTGCTATTTTCTGTCAGACCACGTTTGACCTGCCCACGGATTACGTGAGAGGGCAATTATTCTTTATCGATAATGTATCTAATGGTCAGAATTACATAGGATCCCCTTATTTAACTGATGAATTTGAGGCAGGTAAAATATATACCGATGATAAAACCTATCCTGCCATGATGCGTTATAACGCCTATGCCGATATCATTGAAATAAAAACGGGTGAAGATTCAAACAATCAACTGAGCAAAACAAAAAACGTATGGGTAAAAATTAAGAATAGTGAATTTCTTCTTAAAGAACTCCCCGATAGTAATCTTGCTTATGTACAAAAATTAGTGGCAGGAGACAAAATTTCCCTATGGCTTAGGAATTCTTCGAAATTCAATGAAGCTAAGCCTGCTAGGTCTAGTTATGGTACTGACAAGCCGGCAGAATTTATAATGAGAAAAACTTATTATATTGAAAGGGAATCTCGTTTAGCTGAAATATCTTTAAAAAAGAAAGATATTTTAGCTTTATTTGGTAACAAGGAAAGCGATATGAAACGATATTGTAAGGAGCATAGACTTTCCTATTCAGAAGAAGTAGATGTAGTTAAAATGCTTCGTTATTTTAACATCAATTAATATGCGTAAATGAGGCCAGTTTGAAAATAAAAATGGTGACGATTTCCCGCCACCATTTCTTTTTATACTTAACTCTATCTACATTATAACTTAGTAAGTAAAATTGTGATCTGTACTGGTCCACCACATCCGCCTGCTCCGTCTACATCATCAGTCCAATTAATCAGAAGTTGAGAATCATCTGCACTGTCATAAGTTGCATTTACATCCGGTGATCCCACTTCAATACTACCGCCGCAACCTACTCCAGTATTTACTCCAAAAGGAACAACTACTTCACCGCAAATAAGACTAATATTCCAGGTGTAAGGACCAAATCCACCGAAAGCAGAATATAGTCCTGCTGAAAACTGTCTGTCAGCAACTGTGGCTCCCTGAGTTAGGGTTACAGTGCCCGAAATAAATGTTTCTACCCCAAATATTCCAGTAGTGATAGTCGTTAATTCATAGTCCCCTAAAAATGTAGCTCCGTCAGTGAATGGACAAAAACGAAATAGGTTTACTCTATGACTCAATCTACCCGTTTGAGGGCTATCTAAAATAGCTCCGTCCACGCTTTCCAAATTAAGAATAACAAACGTTTGACCTGTTTCAGGAATATTATTAAAATTTCCCTCTAAACGAACTCTTGCTACAAATTCTCCTGCAGGAATAACCAATGAAGCAGGATCAATAGTATATTCGCTAGGATCTGCGGTCGAAGAAGGGTCAATACTAACAGTTACCGAACGGTCTGAATCTGAAACAGTGGAAACTCCTACAAGGATTTCTGCAAAACTTTCGCCTGAATCATCTACTGGATAGGTTTGCACATTTCGATTAAATGCGGCCAGGGCCACGCCATTCTCCACATCGTAAATTGGGCCTTCTGTTCTGTCACAAGAGACAGTCAAGGCTATTGTCATTAATATTAAATATACTTTTTTCATAGTTCTGAATATCTTATTAGGTTTTTAGCTTACGATCCGTATCCTGGATTTTGAACCATATTATCATTGGCATTTAATTCTGCTAATGGTATAGGCAAATTAAACCTAAAGTCACTGGCAGGTAGATCACAATTGCCTGTTGGGCAATCTCGAACATCTCTCGAAATACCGATACTTAAGACATTTCTAAGTCTTTTTATATCTAGGTAACGATGACCTTCATATGCCAGTTCTATACGTCTTTCGTCAAGGATGGTCAACAAGGCGTCGTTTACAGAAGTGAAAACTTCAAGAACTGTATCGGTTCCAAACCTGGCATCTCTTAGTTCCTTTAGGGTAGTTGCAGCTTCTGCTAACTGATTGTTACGTGCCTGAGTTTCTGCCTTAATAAGGTACATTTCTGAAACTCTGAAAACTTTCAGATCGTTTAAAAATCCTGGCCCAAGATATTTCCCAATTAAATGGGAGTTGTTAGCCGGATCACTTTCTTCTTCCCAGAAGTTCACATTGTATCGAATATCTGTTGGATCCAATGCATCATAAAGTCCGTTTGACATTTCCAGAAAAGGTCCCGCACTTCCTGTAAAGTACCAAACTGCTCCAATTGGGAAATCCCCTGTCACTCGTTTAACCTTAAAAATAACTTCAGTATCATCTGAGTCTGCGTACATAGCTTCATACTGAGCTCTTGTCGCTAAGCTGTATTTATCAATCAATTCCTGTGCATTAGATTGAGCTACCGAAAAATTTTCTAAATACAGATTCATTCTAGCTTCCATAGCCGTAATGAAATCCTTATTCATAAGGATGTTACTGTTTGCATTGCTCAATAAACTTTGTGCTAAAGCTATGTCGGCATTAATTCCGGTAACGACCTCTGAAACAGTATTACGAGGCAGTTCCTCAATGGTCACAACAAAATCGACATATGGAACAGCCAGACTGTTTCCATCCGTGTAGTCCGTGGAAAACCATGTAAGGAGTTGAAAATGCGAATATGCTCTAAGCGCATAAAGCTGACCAAGAATATTGTTGTATTCTGCCTGATCGGCAGCGTCAACATCCAACAGTTCTGCACCTTCAAGCACTCGGTTTACCTGATTGATGATTGCATAATTGTTTGTCCAATGATTAGTGGCCTCTCCACTTTGGTTATTCAGGTTGAAATTGTAGAAGTTGATAAACTGTCCACCATTATCTGCACCTGGTTTTACCTCATCGGTAATGATATCAAACGTAATATTGAATCGAGAAGTTAGGTTTCCATAAGCTCCATTCAGACCTTGCTGAAGATTCTCTATTGTTTCGAAAGTGTTTTCATCTGAAAGAAATCCGATTGGTGGAATATCTAACTGATCGTCACACCCTGTTGTGAAAATTAGCGCGGCACAAAAAACACCTAGTTTTTTAATTATATTTTTCATGTTCTTTTTTTTTAAAATTGTAGATCCAGTCCAAGTGTTAAAATTCTTGGAGTTGGGTAATTAAAGAAGTCTTGAACCCTCAGAGCATCAGCTTCCGGATCAAATCCTCTCCACTCAGTCCAGGTAATCAGGTTTTCTGCCTGAAAATAAATCCTGGCTGCTGAAAATGGTATTTTCTCCAAAACCTTTGGTTGAAGTGAGTAAGCAACAGTCACGTTTCTTAATCTCAGATAGGAAGCATTTTCCAAGTAGCGGTCTGATAGTAAGTTCCTAGTACTTCCGGCATTGGCCGCTGGAATGTCCGTAATTTGACCTGGAGTTGTCCAAATATTATTCATCGTTGTGGACATATTCGCAAGAGAAATCAAGGTAGGATCCTCAGCAACACCATAAGCATTATTATACCTATAAGCATCTCCGATAAAGGAGAATAGTGCATCAAGGGACAACCCTTTGTAATTAACATTTGTTCCGAAACCACCTGTCAATTCAGGGATAGTTCCTTTGTCGAGGAATACCCTATCATCTGTGTTGTACTGAGATGTTGGATTTCCATCAATATCCAAATAAATTGGTTGACCATTGGCAGGGTTTACTCCTGCCCAACGTACCGCATAAAAGCTGTTAAATGGTTTTCCTTCCTGCAATGCTACCCTTCCTGCCTCAATCAATTCACCATCGAGAAGTTCAGTAATTTCATTTTTATTGAATGCAGCATTACCATTTACAGACCATTTAAAGTCTGTAGTATTGAAAATATCATACGTCAAACTTACCTCAACACCTTTGTTAGTCATGGATCCGATATTTCTGGAAATCGTACCAAAAGTAGAGATGAGCGTATTTGGTGTAGCGTAGAAAAGATCTGAGGTTCTTTTATCGTACAAATCAATAGTTCCATTTAGTCTGCCGAAAAGGCCGAAATCAACACCAATATTATATTGCTCAGTGGTTTCCCATTTTAGGTCAGGATTCGCCAGGCTTGAGGCAAATACAGCCTGAGATGCATTATAACCACCACCTATTGAATAAAGGTTACTAGTTAGAGTTGTTCCACCAAATCTACCTCCTGTGATCCTGTCGTTACCCGCAGTACCATAACTTGCCCTAAGCTTAAGCTCATCAACTACATTTGAGTTTTCTAAAAATCGTTCTTTGTCAATATTCCATCTACCGGCAACCGACCAGAAAGTACCCCATTTATTAGTATCACTAAATCTAGAGGATGCATCCCGTCTGATCGATGCATCAATACCGTACTTACCGTCGTAATCGTAGTTCAATATTCCGAAATATGAGAATAAGGAAACTTCCGTTCTATTTGAGAACACATTAGGGATATAATATAACTGTAAATTATCTAAAGTTTCGTCTCCAGGAGCAACATCTGGGAATTCGCGTACATTTCCAGGAGTAAAATTGTAACCTTCCAACCTTGGGTCTATTCCAAATCCAGTAAATCCGAGATTGTCAAGGATATTTTTATTGAATTCTGCATAACCCGCAACTTCCACATTATGCTTATCTGCAAATAGTTTGCTATAAGTCAGGGAGACATTGCTGGTGATTTGAAGATCTCTTTGTTGTTGCTCAAATTGAGATCCTTTTACTTCTGAAGCCGGGTCCGGTGCGTTCTGCCCATAGATGCTCAAGGGACTGGTTATCGTCAGAAAGTTTGTTTGAGTGAAATCCATACCGAAAGAAGTTCCAGCTCTTAAATTAGGGGCGATTTCTAAACTGGAATTCACAGAACCTACTATTTTTATCTCTTCCTGTAATTGCGTATTGAGCTCTGTATTATTCAAGGAGACATATGGGGTTACATCAAAACCATCTCTATTCAATCCAACTGTATTTAACGTGCCATCAGGATTAAATGCTCTCAAATAAGGCTTTGCCAAGTAGGCAACTAGAAATGGATTCGCTAAACTTCCTGTTCCTTCATTCTGGATGAAGTTATTTTTACTGAAGTTGGCAGTAAAATTAGATCCGAAGGTAAATTTATTAGAATCCGATTTACCTGAGAAGTTAGTTCTGAAAGTAAATCTTTGAAGATTACTCCTACGGGCGGTTCCTCCTTGCTCAAAATAGGAAATAGAATTATAATTTGAGCTGTTTTCACCTCCTGATGTAATGGTCAGTTCGTGAAGTATTGTTTTGCCAGTTTGAGTAATAACATCTTCCCATCTGGTATTGATCGCATCTGAAACTAAAAATGCCCTTTCAGAATCCGAAGCCATAGCATCAAAGTTGGTATTTCCAGTTAGTCTTTCCAATGATATAATCTCCTGGGTACTCATCGTATCAAAGTTTGGAGCTTGAGGAGTCGTAAAACCGGTTTGAGTTCTGTATCCTACAGTGAATTTGGAATTGTACTTCCCGGATTTGGTTTTAATTACAATAACCCCAGCTGCACCTCTATTCCCATATAAGGCAGAGGCAGAACCATCCTTAAGTATGTTTATAGATTCAATGTCATTAGGGTTTATACTCCTGAAATTATCCTCATCTACAGGAACTCCATCCAAAATAAAAAGAGGCTCGATATTACCGCTCAAAGAAGTTACCCCCCTGATAAGTATCGTACTGTTTGCTCCCGGTTGTCCGGAACCAGTTGATATCGAAAGACCAGGTGCTTGAGCCTGAAGTGTCTGGACAAAACTCGCGTTTGGTCTGTTCTCGATAGTTTCGGCGGTTACTGTGGTAATTGCAGAGGAAACCCTGCTCTTATCCTGTCCTCCACCGTATCCCACAACTACAACTTCCTGCAGTGCCTCAGCATCATCTTCCATTTGAACATTAATGGTGCTTGGAGCACCTACTGTTCTCGTCACCGTCTTTTGCCCCAGATAACTATACCTTAAAACCTGTCCAACGCGGGCAGTGATAGTATAGTTTCCGTCAAAATCGGTCTGTGTTCCGGTAGTCGTTCCTACAACTAAAACCGCAACACCAGGTAGCGGCATACCGTTCTGGTCTGTCACAACACCTGAAATACTTTTCTCTTGTGCAAAAGAAAAGCTCATGCAGAGCACCAATAATGGTGTCAACATCCATGTTAACTTTGATTTCATTTAATTAGATTTTTGAATTAGCCAGCTGCAAAAGTGATAATTATAAGTTAATTTTCCAAACAAGAAGTGAAAGCGAGGTTAAGGCTTGTTAAAAATTGATCATTTATTATTGATAATGTAAGATTTTAGACCTTTTCTTTGATTTTATTCAAATATTTTAACGTTTTCATGGGTAATAGAAAAATTTTAACTTCTTCAGAATCAGTAAATCAATGGGCGCATTAAAAGAATATCATCGCTTCCTGTTCGAAGCAGGAACCGACGAAGCCGGAAGGGGTTGCCTGGCCGGTCCGGTCACTGTAGCAGCCGTTATACTGCCTCCCCGATACGATTCAGGATTACTAAATGACTCCAAGGAGCTTTCAGAAAAACAGCGGAGATTGGTCGGAGCCGAAATAATCACCAATGCCCTTAGTTTTAGCATTGTACATATCGACCCCGCTACCGTAGATGAGATCAATATATTGAACGCCTCTATCCTGGGAATGCACAGGGCACTTTCAGCTCTTAGTACGGAACCACGGCATATCCTTGTAGACGGGAATCAATTTAAACCCTTTGGTAATTTTTCCCATGAATGTATAGTGAAAGGCGATGGGAAATTCATGAGTATTGCCGCAGCCTCCGTGCTGGCTAAAAATGCCAGGGATGATTATATGTCAAAAATCCATGAAGAATACCCTCAATATAACTGGCGACAAAACAAAGGATATCCTACCAGGGAACACAGGAGGGCTATCCATAAATTTGGCCTGACACCCTACCACAGAAAAACTTTTAAAATTAAGAATGATCAATTATCACTTGAACTTTAAAATCCTAAATTTGTTTAAAATTAATGCATGAGAAGTATCCTGGCGATGGGAATCATCGCAATCCTCTTATCAGCCTGTAATCCTCTGGAAAGTTCCGAACTGTCTCTAGAAGATGCTCTTCCTGATAATGCCGCCCTGATCCTAAGGGTGAACGACCCCACTACCATGAGACTCGACTTGCGAAATTGTGATTTCGTCCTGCCTCCATCCGAAGGGGAAAAGGAACCCAGTCTGATGCATCTTCTGCAACAATTAAAAGGACTCCCCATTAAAGACCCGGGTTATCTTGTAGCCCTGCCCAACACCGCTGACAGCCTATCTTATATTTATATCTCTGAAATTCCGCCCGCAAAACAGGTATCAGACAGTCTTTCTTCCGGGGAGGTAATAGATCAAGATGGAGACGATGTTGAAGAATTGAAAGAAATTTCAACACCCTGGTTTTCCTCAGAAATAGGATCTCTGAGGTTTTCAGGCAAGGATTCCCTCTTGATCACGGAAAAAAAATGGCTGAAATCGGATACTCATCCCGACAGGGAAATAGTTCCACTTCTTAAAAGCGCAGGGCAGGGAAAAACAGCCTCCCTTTTTATTCAGGCTTCACAACTCGATTCGCTGTATATGGGATCTGAAGATCAAAGCGGCTCCGGCTGGGCAGATCTGGCCCATTCCCTGGCACTGGATCTCCATGCTTCGCAGGATTTGCTTCAATGGACAGGTGTAGGGACCATGACAGATAGCATCCCTACCCTATTATCGCTTTTTGCTAATACCCAGCCTGTAGAAAATACCCTAGCCGGCCTTTCACCCGAAGGAGCAGACGGCCTGCTCACTATATCATTTACTGATGAAGGCGTATTTAAGTCAAATCAGCAAAAGCAGTATACACAGATAAAAGTTGCCGATTCACTGTTCCAGACTACCGAAGAAGCAGGGGTGGTCTTTCAGGGCAACAATAAGGCGGTATTAATCAATACGTATGGAGCGCTAAGCCTGTCGGAATTTTTACAGGATTCGAGGAGATCGGTTTACGAATACCAGGGGAAGGAAATCGGAATTCTGGAATCTAGTCCAATTTTGGAAAATGCCTTTCCTGCTTTTATTTCTGATTTTAAGGTGACGCACTATACAGTATTCGACAATGCTTTTATTTTTTCTGAAAACAAACGATTTATAGAACTCATTATCCGAAATATCAATAGTGGTAAAACCTTTGATACTTCGGCAATTTATCAAAGTGCGAGCTCAGAACTGGCAGAGGCCTCTTCCCTGCTCCTTATCGCCGACGGCGGGAAATTAGAAAATGAAATAAGCAAAAATATCCCCAAAGCCCTACTCGCTGATGACAGTTCAGACCTGCCTGAGCATGTATTTGCCTTTCAGCTGGTAGCAGACAGATCGTTCTGCCACCTTAATACCTTTGTAAAAAGAAAATCTAGTTCACGAAAAAAACAGGGTGTGGCTCCCCTTTTTACCGTAGAATTAGATGCACCCCTTGCAACAAACCCACAATTTGTAACTGACCACCGCAATGATAAAAAAGAAATTGTTGTTCAGGATACCGAGGACAACCTCTATCTGATATCAACATCCGGGAAGATATTATGGAAAAAAGCCCTTAAAGGACGCGTTCAAGGCAGGATAGAACAAATCGACCTCTATAAAAACGGACGATTACAGCTGGCATTTACCACCAGCAATCAATTCCTTGTGCTCGACAGGAACGGAAAGGAAGTAGCCCCTTTCGATATGACTTTCTCAGGACCTATCCTCAACCCACTTGCAGTTTTCGACTATGAAGGCAATCGCAACTATCGCTTTGTAGTGACCCAGGGCAGTGATATTAAAATGTACAACGGAAAGGGAAAGATTGTAGAAGGTTTTAAATACACCAAGGCAGAAACAGCTGTCCTTGACAGGCCCAGACACTTCAGGATTGGGAGCAGGGACTACCTGGTTTTTAAACTGGAAGACGGTTCTCTTAAAATTTTAAACCGGGTGGGTGATACCCGCGTGGCAGTAAAGGAACAAATCGATTTTTCTGAAAATGACGTGTACCTCAACAACAATAGATTTATCGTGACAGATAAAACAGGAACACTCTTCGCCGTGGACACCAAAGGAAAGATCACCAAAACCCGTTTTAACCTGGCCGAGGACCACGGGATGGATGCCACCATAAAGACCTTGTCACTGATGAATGACAATGAACTGACTATAAAAGGAAACAAGGCGTCCCTCGATCTTGGGGTATATACCAAACCGCGTATCTTTTATATTTACGATAAGATCTATGTTAGCGTAACCGATATACAGACCCAAAGGGCCTATCTCTTTGACAGCAGTGCCCTACCTTTTCCCGATTTCCCGGTATATGCTGCATCGCCAATTGACCTGTCCGATTTAGACAACAACCACAGCATCGAAATTGTAGCCAAGTTTGAGGAGAATTCACTGATTGTTTATTCCTTGAATTAATATTATCTCTTTATAATTAAAATCTCTCAGGCATAGCTTATCGCAGCCTCAATTCCATTAGCGAATATTTTGTAACTTTAGTAAGGTTACATATGTCATAGTGAATTACTTGTTGTATACCTATCTTACAATGAAAATATCATGGCAATTCGCAATCTCTTATATCTGCTTATATTCCTTTGCTGCACGCCAATTTTAGCCATTCAACAAAAGGATACATTGCCGGTCCAAAACGGGGAGAGGGACTCACTCGAAATTCAGCAATTAAAGAGCACCTATACAGAGCAGGAAAACTGGGAGGGACTCATTGAATTGTATTACGATGCTGCCAACGAATTATTTGGCGAGAGAGAATTTCAAGCTGCCCTGGAACAATACCTGAAAGTGGACTCTATAGCACAATTACATAAAATTGTAAATAAGGCAACCATTAGAAGTATTGTAAAGCGTTCGGAAATTTCACGGACAGCTTTTACACAACAAAGCTCAGACTACGCCCATTTATTGCTTGAGGAAGCCCTTGCTAATGCCAGAGAAATCGATGATCAGGAGAGTATCCATTATATTTATTTATACCTGGCCGACACCTCCGGATTAAAGGGGGAATATGAAAAAGCAAAGGAATATATAGATCTCGCCCTGGAATATTTTCTGGCCCATGACAAAAAGGAGTATGAACCATATATTGCCCGGCTCTATATGATCAGTACAGCGTATTACAAAGTGAATGACAGGATTGATAAGGCTCAGGAAGCCTACTTAAAGGGAATTGCATACACCAGAGAGAAAGGAAATGAACTGGAATTGGCGAAACTCTTGTACTACTATGGTCATTTTCAAGGGGGCTATTTAGGGGGCTGTAAGGATGCAAAGGTAAGCCTGTTAGAATCAAAAAGCATTTATGACTCCTTAAATCTAACAGACACTTATAACTATGAACGTCTCAATCGTGATCTGGCCGATTGTTATTTAGAAGATAGCAACTATCATAAAGCCAGTGAGCATTACCGGATTGCCTATGATCTCAAATCCAGTTTATCAAAAAAAGCGAATAGAGAAGTCTCACGCAGGGTAGAGGCACAGTATCAAACCGAGAAAAAAGAACAGCAGATTGCTCTGCTCAATGCCGAAAAAGAGCTAATTGAGCAGCAGAAAGTCAATCAGCGTAATTTGTTGCTGGGAGGGATTGGGGTCACTTCGTTAATAGGAGTATTTCTTTTTTTCCAATATCAGAACCGGCAAAAGACTAATAAAAAACTACAGGAGCTAGACCGACTAAAGTCTAACTTCTTTGCCAATATATCCCATGAATTCAGAACGCCCCTCACCTTAATCTCCGGTCCGGTAGAGCAACGAATCAATTCAGGAGAACTGTCCAAAACAGACCGCCGAGATTTTGAGATGATACAGCGTAATTCTAATCGTCTCCTCAACCTGGTTAATCAATTACTTGATCTGTCTAAACTGGAGGCTGGGAAATACCAGCTGATGGTCAGCAGGGGCAATCTCAGTCGATTACTCCGCGCTCAGGGAGAGGCTTTTCAGTTTTTAGCTACTGAAAAAGAAATTGACTATCAGATTGAAATTAGTGAGCTGGAAGATGCTTGGTTTGACAAGGACATTATTGAAAAAATCACGACGAACCTTTTATCCAATGCTATAAAATACTGTGATCATGGAGGGTATATCAGGTATAATGCCCATCGGGAAAATGATAAAGTTTCCATCACCATAACCAATTCCTCAAGTACCCTAAATACGGAGGTTATTGAAAAAGCATTTAACCGTTTTTATCAGCAAGACCCACAAAATGAGGGTGTTGGCATAGGTCTGTCTTTGGTTGAGGAACTGGTACAGACCAATGGGGGATCGGTTAGTGTAAATTCGAAGTTGGAAAATGTTATAGAATTTATTGTCATGCTGCCCATAAACAAATCGGCCTTTAAACCGCATCAACTCGTAAATGAACCTGTACATAGTCCTTCTGTTGCACCCGATATCTTAAGTAGCACTGAACCACAAGGAGAATGGGAAGACCCGGAAGAATTCTTCGAAAAAGAGGACAGGGATATCCTTCTCCTGGTGGAAGACCATCCGGAGGTAAGGGATTTATTGAAAAACCAATTCTCCAAAAAATATAAAATCGTCGAAGCTACCAATGGCAAGGAGGGGGTAAAGCAAGCCATGGAGTGGGTCCCCGACCTGATTATTTCGGATATAATGATGCCCGAAATGGACGGCCTGGAATTATCAAAAATCCTTAAGACCGATGAACGAACCAGCCATATCCCTATAATCCTTCTTACCGCAAGGGCAGGTGAAGAAGATCAGTATAAAGGTCTGACAACAGGCGCTGATGCCTATGTCACAAAACCATTTAAGTCGAAATTGCTTCAGACCCGGGTACAAAACCTCATCGAATCCCGAAAGGCACTTCGCGATCGCTACAGTCAGGAGGTAATTTTAAAACCCAAGGATATTGCCATAACTAATCTGGATGAGATTTTCCTTGAGCGGGTTCAAGAGGTCCTGGCACTCAAGCTCACCGAGTCGGCTTTCAGCACACAGGAATTCGCTGAGGCCGTAGGGATGAGTCGGATGCAACTTCACAGGAAGTTAAAGGCACTTACCGGCCTGTCTGCTTCAGAATTCGTTCGCTCACAACGATTAAAATTGGCTGCCTCCCTGCTCCAAAAAAGTGACGCCAACATTTCGGAGATCGGATATCAGGTTGGCTTTAATGACCCCTCCTATTTTACCAAGTGTTTCAGGGAAGCCTATGGGGTATCTCCCTCTACCTTCAGCAAAAACAAGCCCTCCTAAACCCTTTGTAACAAGGACTTCACAGAGATGTTACATGACTTACAGGCTTTGATACATCAGTCATAGCCTATGCCTGCCTATGCACTTATGTTTGTTTCAGAAAATTGAAATGAATTCAATTCTAGCAACTGATTAATCTAAATCGCTTCATGTCTCCATGAAGAAAAAAAGATATGAAGGTGAACTTAAAAATTTACCCGGATTTGAGATCTATTTAAACATCAATCATCTCAAACAGGGGGAGTATAAGCTTAAGATTATCAACAATAACAAGGTTGTTAAGAGTATAAACTTTAAAAAGAATAACTGATTGTCTCATTAAACTCAAATTATAATGAAAACTACTGTACATTTTTTCCTGTTTACTATTATTTGCCTGATGGCAATTCCCGCACAGGCCCAGATCTCTAACACACCAATTAGAAGGCCGAATATTAACACAGGAGTTTCGTCTCCTGTTGATCTTCCAGATTCCTATGATGAGATCATTCGTGATCTCAACAACGGTAAATGTTACAGCATTGCTCTTAACTCCCTACAGTTAAATCCAACCAGTTCAGCCAAAACAAACCACAATGCGGAGCTGAGATACGGCATTGGAGCCATAAAAAAAGATGGTAATAATCTGATAGCAACCATTAATATAGAAGCTGGCGTAAACGAAAATGGTTCCAGGCGCGTCCTTCGAACTACTGTAAAACTTAAGAAATCGCGAAGTGGAATAACCCTGGATTTAAGGAATGGTCAGTATTATCATTTAATACATCAGCTACAATTGGTAAAGAAGAAAAACGGCTACTACCTCTCTGCGGAAAGAGACGAGGCCAGTTCAACAGTCTCTTTTACCCTGGCCATTTTCAGAACAACATGTCTCATTTAAATCAATCAAAATGAAAAATACTATAAAAATTACCTGGTTATTATTATTGCTCCTTGCGGTAGGATTCAATGTAGAAGCGCAATTACTGAAAAAGATAAAAAAACGTGCAGAAGAAGCTGCCAAGGAAACTATCCTCAGGAAGGTTGAGGAAAAATCGGCGGAAGAGACCGAAAAAGCCATGGACAGCATCCTCGAAGCACCAGGGAAGAAAGGCAGGAAGAAAAATGGCAAGACAGGTCAACCCACAGATGAAAACGGGGAGATATATGAAGAGGAATGGGAAGATAACGAGAACACGTCTGACGGATCAGATCCTGAAGCTTTGTACATCTACAGCAAATTTGATTTCGTACCCGGGGATAAACTCATATTCTTTGATGACCTCTCCAGAGAATTTGTCGGGGATTTTCCTTCCCGTTGGAATACAAATGGTTCCGGGGAAGTGGTAGCTACTGACGAAGGTCAAAAGAAATGGCTCGAAATCAAACCTGGATACGGAATAACGTACATCCCGGATTTACCGGATCTTCCGGAAGATTATACCGTAGAATTTGATATGCTGGCCCTGGGGCTCGACAGGCAAACGGCTTCAACGGCAGTGCTTAAGGTAGGCGTTTCGGATACTAAATCCTTTAAGTGGGGGAAATTTGCAAATGTGGATATCCCATTTTGTCAGTACGCCCCTGTAGGCTTCTTTGTACGCAATGGAGGGGAGATCAACAATAGCATACAGGGTGATATCCGTGAGAAAGTATTGGGACAGCCCCATATTTCTATTGCAGTTAACAAACAGCGTTTCCGTTTATGGGTAGATGAGAAGAAGGTGGTAGACATTCCCCGGATGATTCCTGAAGGCAGTAAGCCTGTTGCCGTCAAATTCGAATTGCACCAATTTAAGGACGGTAAAGAACGACTTTTTATATCCAATCTGAAGGTGGCGGAGGGCGGACAAGACCTTCGCAGACAACTCATGGAGGAAGGATCTATTTCTACTAATGCCATTTTGTTCGAATCAGGATCTGCTACGCTGCTACCTGTTTCCATGGGTGTTATCAGACAAATTTCTCAGGTACTCAATAGCGATGAAACCTTGACTTTAAACATTATAGGTCATACCGATGCCGATGGGGATGACGCTCTGAATATGGAACTATCGGCAAAAAGGGCAGAAGCAGTAGTAAATGCTCTGGTGCAGGTATACCAGATAGACCCTTATCGTTTACAAGCCGAAGGCAAAGGAGAAACCGAACCGGTGGCAGATAACAGTACCACCGATGGGAAGGCACAGAACCGAAGGGTAGAGTTTAAAAAAGTAAAGTAACTATAAAAAAGAAATCATGAAAACACTACTAACAAAAACCTTGAGCTTTTTACTGATTCTAAGCTCCATAAATGCTCATTCACAATCTAAACTGGGCAATAAAAAAATGGTTGTCAACCCTACCCTAAATAGAAGAATTCAGCCAAATGCCTCTAATGTTTCCATGTGCAGGCCAATGGACATTAGAAGAACGGAAACATTATTAAGAGAACAAATTGCAAAAACCATGAAATTACGGCTCGATCGCTCAAATGGTTACGTTGAAATTCTAGGAAGAAAACAAGGAATTGCCTTCACTGAATTCGTCTTTAAAAAACCCGGGCATAATTGGAAATACTTTCTTCAGGACATGAACAGTACCGAAGTTAGTACATCCTATAGTTCCAAAAACTACTATCTGAATATACGCTTTGAAACCGACAGAGCGGAGATTAAAGGCAGATGCCCCGGTTGTGCCAACAGGTTTGAAGATAGTCGCGCCCCGGATATACAATGGCGTAATCCTAAAATCAAAGTAAAATTAAAGCCTGTTGCCTACAATGGTTCTTTTACTTTCGAAATCGCTGATGTTTCTGTAGAAGGAAAGTTCGAAACCAACGGGGCTATAAAAGCTGCATTGCCCTCCATAATAACCCATTTCAAAAGGCAAATCAGAAAAGCAGTGGAAAGCCAGATCAAGATGGTAATGAATTCTAATAGTATAAAATTAATGTTGGCTGACGTTTTCAGGGCTGAAGTTCAAAACTTAGGAATAAGCACGGTAAGAATGGTAGACCTAAGTAAATCTAATATCTATCTCTGCCAATAATTTCTTATTCAGAACTATAAAATCAATATAAAATCCTAATTCTCTTAATTAATAAATATCATGAAAACTATAACCTTAACAATATGTAGTCTGTTTTTTGTCTGCGTTTCAATTGCGCAATTGGGTAATAGGACCTTGGGAAATAAAATAGCAACAAAAGACCTTGGTTCTGTTGTCTCCGTAAGACCTGGCAATCTCACATTAAAAGATGTGGGTTTGCCGAGGAGTTATAGTATCCGTAAGACGTCCAAAGTGATGATCCCAAAAGGTAAATTGGCACTTCCTTCAAGGAAGAAAGTAAAAATCACCCCTTTAAGACCTTTCAATCCATCATTGGAAATTGCTTTTGTAGGCAAGTACAGTAGAAATTATATGATCATTTCTGACGCTCTATATGGTGGACTCTTAACCTTTAACGCAGAAAAAGGGAAGGAATATAGGATGAAGGTCATTCTCGCAGATAAAAATCATCTCTTGGCTGATTTTAACCAGGATTATCCAAGCGGGGAAATCGGTGTTTTAATTGGAGACGGCGGTGACGGTTATTCAATTCCTGTATCCCCTGCTAAACGAGAAATAAATTTTTTATTCAAGGCAGTTCAGGGTGGTAAGATCCAAATTACATTGTATGGTATTTTTACCCACGATTGGAATTGGGGGGATGAGCTCTGGCTACCAATTAAATCTATTCAAGTGGATGAGATTTAACCCATAAAAGCTTGCGGACATGAAAAAGTATTTCTTATTTGTAATTCTCAGTCTGATCGGAATTGGACAGTTGTTCTCCCAAAGAGCAGATCTGAGCCTGGAATTGTCGGTCAATGAGAATCTCGTAGCAATTGGTGAAACCGTCATATTTACAATCGATCTAACAAACGATGGACCCGATGAGACAACAGGAATTAGAATCCGCAATAGCCTGCCTTCTGCTTTTGAGTTTGAACGAGCTTCTTCCAATTTAGGGGTTTTTGCAGCTGTAGATGGCATCTGGATTATTGGTGGTCTTCCTTCGGGCAGTACTGCCCAACTACAGCTTTATGCCAAAGCGCTACAGGAAGGCAACCATATAAATTTAGCCGAAGTCATAACTAGTGACATACTAGACATTGACAGCAGTCCGGGTAATGGGGTGGACACAGATGGAGATGGTAATGCATTGGACGATCCCGGAGATGAAGATGATGGTGACGGCCAATTAGTCATTGTTTCCGGAGGAAGTACTACTAGTGGAAGCCCTCCAACAGGCGGCACTGCATCAGGGCGTGGTGATTGTTTGGCTCCTATGGATGCATTGAGTAGCATGACCCCTAATCCTGCAGCCATAGATGGGACGTTTAAGTTTGATTACAAAATCAAAGCTTTAATGAATTTTGAAATGGCAGATACTGAGGGGTTTAGTCCAGAGTATTTTCGTGGCAATCCCAATGAATTTATTATGGAATACTATGTAAATTCTGCCGATGGCTCTATCCTTTTCCCGGGTGGCGAAATGGGTTTCTTTAATACCAATTTTAAGGATTTCAGTGCTTTTGGCGAAATACATGCTGCCATCTGGCGTCCTAACGGACAAATGGTAGTATATGGGATTGATGCCCGAAATGGTACAAAACAGGCAATTACCAGAGAAAGCATACAGACCGCTGAAGGCCGTTACCAGAACGATTTCCTACAGATACAACGGTTTATCAGCTCTTCTTTGGAATGGGGTGAGTGGAGGGAACCTCTTCCCGCCCGTATTGATTGGAGCGGCGATGTAATTGGCTACAAAGCCGATTTGATAGAAGCACAAACCGGATTGACGAATGTCTGGATCATATACTTTGATAAAGCTCCTACACCAATAATAACCTCTGTCCCCATGATGGGATTTATGGTTGGCGTATTAAAAGACATTCAGGAACTGCAATGCAACCGTTTGGCAGTTTATACCAAAGTTCATATTGGCGGATATGATTCCGGAGATGCTATTGAGATGGAGCTAAAATGGATAAATCCCATGGGGATAACCTTCGACGGGTCTTTGTACAAACCTATAACCTTAGGGGGTGACTACGGTACCGCTGGTTTTGAAATAATGGATGACTTTGAGAATAAATTGAGAAGAATCGAAATAAGTCTACAAATATTGAAACAGCAGAGAAAGAAATGCAGAAATGACAGGTGTTATGATCGGATCGACGCCCAATTAGAAGAATTGCAAAAACAAAAATCTGAAGTCATCTGTAAACAAATGGTAGAATTGGGGATGGAAGATTCTTTTGCGGAGTGTATGAGAAAAGAATTGGAGGGCTATTAGTTGAAAAAAATCATTAGTTAAGTTGGTAATGCTATTGGAAATTACCAACTTTTTCCTTTTACAGCTGCACCTCAAACATAGTTTCAAAATGCCGAAGTAACTTTTGTTTTACCTTTTCAATATCCACGTAGACCTTACCCAATACCACATTCAGGGATGTCACTGCTTTGTCTTTTAGGCCCCAGGGGAGATCGTATGGTCAAATTATCCCAGATCGGTATTTATATTAATGGCAAAACCGGAAATTTATCTTTGGTTTTTTATTGCCTTGACCCTAAATCTAGATTTACCATGTGGGGTTACAGTTGTAATTCCAACTCTTTTATTATCGGGATTATATACCTATTTTTAAAGATCAAAATAACAGCCATGAAACCACTTTGATTAAAACTGAGATACTTTGGCAAAAGGAAATTAAAGTTTTTAACCCCCTACCCTTTGATCCAAATTCCGTAATTAAGCCCTGGGAATGCAGAATACAGGAAGAGTGGAATTGACAGTCATAGAACAACAGACAAAAACCATTTATACATATAAAAATGAAAAACCTATTTTTTATTGTTATCCTTTTGCTAAGCGCAAGTGGATTCTCACAGGAAGTATGCAGTGTTTACTACCCTTTACAAAAGGGGACGAGCTTCCAGATTACGAGTTATGAAAAGGCCAACAAACCTACGGCAGTCGTAGATTATACGGTTAGTGATGCGGGGGCCGACTGGGCAATGCTGGCCTATGAGGTGAAGGATAAAAAAGGAAAAGTAATAGCAACCTCAGAGTATGAGATTCGCTGCCAGGATGACGGGATAGCGGTAGATTTCAAATCGCTTGGAGCGCCGGGGATAATGGAGCAGTATGAAGACATGGAAATAGAAGTATCAGGAACCAACCTCATCATCCCAAACGAACTTCTGGAAGGCCGTGAATTACCCGATTCCAATATGCATATGACCATTCATATTAACCCCATCAAGTTAAATATGGACGTCAATATCACCAATCGAAAAGTCTCAGGTAAAGAAACCGTAACCACTCCTGCAGGGACGTTTAACTGTGTAGTGCTTTCCTATAACTTTGAATCTAAAATGGGGATAAAAATAAGTGGTACAGCAAAACAATGGCTGGCGGAAGGAGTAGGTATGGTAAAGCAGGAAGATTATAATAAAAAAGGAAAGCTCATTAGCTGGTCTGAATTAACCGCTTTCTCTAAATAAAATATAGCTTAATCCTCCTAACAAGGCATTTAAAAACTGCGATGAAACGGAAGAATTGATTTATTCGACCGTAGATTTTGGTTTAGTAACACCCAGGGTAGAATCGGATTGATCTAATGACCCCTCGCTTTGGTACTCCTTTTCTCCGGAAGGGTTTTCAATATGATGTCCTACCAGTAAAGTTTCATCTGTATATTCCGAATCATTCCCGATAAAGATAGTGCTCAACAAGACTCCCATCAGGCATATGCCCAACATAATTCCTTTGTGTAAAAATTGAGTTCTAATACTTGACATCTTTTTGATTGTTAATGTTATAAATAAGAGTTTCTATATACTAAAGACGAAAAATTAGCATAAATGTTACACGGATAAGACCCTAAAATTATCTGGGCGTTATGACAGGCTTGAGCAAATCGACCCGGAAATCATCTTAAGATATTTCGGCCTCAAAGAGCTTACCGAAATGAAGAAGAAGTTTTTCCTGCACCTCGTGTATGGGTATTTCTCTCTTACCTAATTCCACATTCAGAGATGTCACCCCCTTCCCTTTGATCCCGCATGGGATCATCAGGTCGAAATAAGAGAGGTCTGTGTTGATATTAAAGGCAAAGCCGTGCATGGTCACCCAGCGACTTGCCCTGACACCCATAGCACATATCTTTCGCGCGAACGGAGTACCCACATCAAGCCAAACCCCTGTCTCCCCTTTGGAGCGTTCACCTTTAAGTCCATAGTCGGCCAGTGTCAGGATGATCATTTCCTCCAGTAATCTCAAGTATTTATGAATATCGGTAAAGAAATTATCCAGGTCCAGTATTGGATAGCCTACAATCTGCCCCGGCCCGTGATAAGTGATATCTCCGCCGCGATTGATCTTGTAAAAAGTAGCACCCCTCTTTTTGAGCTGTTCCTCATCTACCAAAAGATTTTCAATGTCGCCACTCTTGCCCAGGGTATAGACATGTGGGTGTTCTACGAATAAAAAATGGTTGGGGGTAGGCAATGTGGTTGCCTCACGCCTGTTGCGTATTTTGAGTCCGATAATTTCCTGGAACAACTCCTCCTGGTAATCCCAGGTTTCCTTGTAATCTTTCAGACCGAGATCCTCTATGGCCACCTTTTTATTCATAGGCCACAAAGATACGAGGATAATCCACCCTTCAGGGCCGGGGTAAGATTTTTTGGGCTGGCTGTTGACCAATAAAATAAAAACTCAACAATCATTAGGTCAATTTTGTTCCCCCTACCCTAAAAGGAGCAAAATTGACCTTGAAAGCAGAACAATCCATGCTCTAGGGATGGGGAGAGGAAAAATTAGCTTAAATATATTTCATCAATCTTTTAATTACCATTTCAAAATTATCATCGATATCACTGTTTTGAAATCGGATCACTTTTAGACCATAACTTTCAATTATTTCTGTACGATCTTTATCATATTGTTGATTCGATTTGTGTTGATGACCATCGATTTCGATAACAAGTTTCGCTTTGTGACAGTAAAAATCTAAGATATAATCTTTAAAAGGATGCTGTCTTCGAAACTTAATCTTGTTAGGTTTGGTACGCAAAAAATTCCAAAGTTTTTTTTCTTGCGGAGTTTCAACTTTCCTTAGGAATCTTGCGAATGCAAATTTGTCTGCCGACGCACCTGCATGCATACCTTCGTCTTTTAACAAGTCTCTATGTTCGTTCATTGGAAAATGATCTAGGAATATAAACACTTAACTATCTGTAGGAAAACAGCATTAATAATTCTCACAAAAGTAGAAAAAATCCACCCTTCAGGGCCGGGGTAAGATTTTTTCGGACAATACAAAAAGGCTTTTTAAAACTTAATAGATTAAAATAAAAATCAACAGCTAATTGGTCAATTTTGTTTCCCCTAACCAAAAAGGATCAAAAATCACTGTAGAAATAGAAAAAATCCACCCTTTCAGGTGCGGGGTAAGATTTTTTCGGACAATACAAAAAGGCTTTTTAAAACTTAATAGATTAAAATAAAAATCAACAGCTAATTGGTCAATTTTGTTTCCCCTAACCAAAAAGGATCAAAAATCACTGTAGAAATAGAAAAAATCCACCCTTCAGGGCCGGGGTAAGATTTTTTCGGCCAATACTAAAAGGCTTTTTACAACTTAATATGTAAAAATACAAATCAACAACTACTTGGTCAATTTTGTTTCCCTACCCCAAAAGGAACAAGCTTCAATGTAGAAATAGAAAAAATCCACCCTTCAGGGCCGGGGTAAGATTTTTTCGGCCAATACAAAAAGGCTGTTACAACTTAATAGGTTAAAATACAAATCAACAACTACTGGGTCAATTTTGTTTCCCCTACCCTAAAAAGAGCAAAATTCACTGTAGAAATAGAAAAAATCCACCCTTTAGGGCCGGGGTAAGATTTTTTCGGCAGTCTATGGATTGATGCAATTGCAAACTTTTACCTAGTTGGGATTATTCAATATGATAAGGGCAGCGATAACCCCGGGCACCCAGCCACAGAGTGTTAATAAGAATACGATAATAAAAGAGCCACAACCTTTTCCTATAACCGAAAGGGGTGGAAAGAGTATGGCGAGCAATACGCGTATAAAGCTCATTTTGATTTGATTTTGATTGATGTACTATATCAGTATCAAATAAAGATAAAATGTTACACCGCATTCCAATTGATTTTTCTCTACTACGCATGATTTTGATTGATAGATTGGCTGCATGTCGCTATATTTGCAGCTCAATTTTGGGAATATGCAACTGTCTGAACAGGAAGTAGTACGAAGGGAAAAACTGGCTAAACTAAAGGAGATGGGAATTAATCCCTATCCCGCTAATCTCTACCCGGTAAATACCAGGTCTGCTCAGATCAAACAGAACTACGAGGAAGGAAAGGAAGTGATTGTGGCCGGTCGTCTCATGTCGAGACGTATTCAGGGAAAGGCATCCTTTGCAGAACTTCAGGATAGCGAAGGCAGAATACAACTCTATTTTAACAGGGATGAGATCTGTCCCGGTGAAGACAAGACGCTCTATAATGAGGTCTATAAAAAATTGCTCGACATAGGAGATATCATTGGCGTAGAAGGAACACTCTTTACAACCCAGGTAGGTGAAAAGACCGTAATGGTAAAACATTTCGACCTGCTGAGTAAATCACTCCGGCCCCTGCCACTGCCCAAAAAAGATGCAGATGGACACGTCTATGACGAGTTTAACGATCCCGAACAGCGCTATCGCCAGCGTTATGTGGACCTCGTTGTTAATCCGAAAGTTAAAGAGACGTTTGTTAAACGGACAAAGATAACCAACAGTATCCGCGGCTTCTTCAATGACATGGGCTACCTTGAAGTGGAAACACCCATCCTGCAACCCATTCCCGGAGGTGCCGCCGCGAGGCCCTTTGTCACCCATCACAACGCCCTTAATATCCCGCTATACCTGCGTATTGCCAACGAATTATACCTCAAACGACTTATTGTAGGGGGCTTTGAAGGCGTTTATGAGTTCTCAAAAGACTTCAGGAATGAAGGGATGGACCGTACCCATAACCCGGAGTTTACGGTTATGGAGCTATATGTGGCCTATAAGGACTATAACTGGATGATGGAGACAACAGAACGCCTCCTTGAAAAAGTAGCCCTTGATGCACATGGGAGCACCAGGGTGAAGGTGGGGAAAAATGAAATCGATTTTAAAGCCCCGTATCCACGAGTACCCTTGCTTGAAGCCATAAAGGAACACACCGGTCACGACCTCAATGGAAAAGACGAAGAGGAAATACGCAGCATTGCAAAAAAACTGGGTATTGAGACAGATGACAGCATGGGGAAAGGCAAACTGATTGACGAGATCTTTGGGGAAACTTGTGAAAAATTCTATGTTCAGCCCACTTTTATTATTGATTATCCCAAAGAAATGAGTCCGCTTACCAAAGAACACAGAACTAATCCGGAACTCACCGAACGCTTCGAACTAATGGTGAATGGGAAGGAAATAGCGAACGCATATTCTGAGTTAAACGACCCTATTGACCAAAGGGAACGATTTGAAGATCAATTAAAACTCTCCGAAAAAGGAGATGACGAGGCCATGTTTATCGACCAGGATTTTCTAAGGGCTCTTGAATACGGAATGCCCCCAACCTCCGGGATTGGCATCGGAATAGACCGGCTGGTGATGTTAATGACAGATAACGCATCTATACAAGAGGTGCTGTTTTTCCCGCAAATGCGTCCTGAGAAGAAAGCACCGGAGCTCAAGGAGAATGAAAAACTTATTCTGGACTACCTGAAACAGCAAAATCCCATGCCGCTCTTATCCCTTAAAGAAAAGGTAGGATTAAGTAATAAGGCCTGGGATAAGGGGATTAAAGGTCTTAATGCCCACGGTTTGGTAAAAGTGGTAAAAGAGGGTAAAAACCTGCTCTGTATCCTCCAATAGGACCCTATTCGATGAACAACCTGTTAAAATTATCTAAAATATTTATTTTCAGGTAGTTATACAGCGTGCATCTCATCGAAAAGCTGTTAATTTTTCAAATATCATCGCCAGTCAGGCGTTTTATAAACGTGGAACCTCAAATCTGTGTTTATGAAAAAATACTACCTACTGGGCGTATGCCTGATTCTCTTATTCGCGTGTTCTGAAGACGCTAACCCCTTAATTGACGAAAATCCGGACGAAGGCGTAGCCCTGAAGGCTTGTTTTGAACTTAGCTCCACCACTATCAATGTTGGTGAGATGCTGACATTCAGCAATTGTTCAGAAGGAGCAACATCCTATTTGTTCGATTTCGGCAATGGAACCAGCAGTGAGCTGGAAAGTCCTTCTGTCAGTTTTGAAGAAGGTGGAAGTTATGATATCACCCTTACAGTTACCAATGATGAACAGGAAAGCAAGTCGCAGACCAAAACTGTTACCGTCATTGTTATTGAAGCCTCCTATTTGTTTCCGGAGATCCCTGAGGGGTTTACCGGCCTTCCTCTGGAAGTAGGGGTAAATCCCACTACAGGAAATATATATTCCCTGGAGTTGTACCAGGACAATGAGGGCGTGGGAGGATCAAAGTTCTTCTACCGGGAATTTGACGAGAACTTTCAATACGCTTCAAACTATATTGCGGATAAGCCTTATAATTCGGGAAGCGGATTTGTTAATTTCTACCCGTCAGGGAAAATGAACTTTGTCTTTGCGAGAACCCTGGGCGGACTTTACGGTACTCAGGAATTGAATTATACAAGCGTTTGGACGCTGCTCAATGCGGTGAGTTCTGCCACAAAACACAGCTACGGAGCTCTTACAGCCGGTTCAGATTACCTTTATTTCGGAACAGAGGAAGAAGGTGGACTCTACAAAACGGCAGTAGAGAAACGCAATAGTAGTGGTGACGCATTTGCCGTAGTGCTAAATAACTTTGGCCCGGCCGATTCTATGATTGGAGATATGATAGCCATAGATGGCGGATATGTAGCTTATGGAGCTGTATTCTCAAAAAATATTTCTCTGCCTTATGTTTCAGACTATCAACCCCTACTTATCTTTTTAGATGGGGATTTAAATGTGACCAGTCATGTGATCTATGAGGACACCTCCCTTTCTGAAAATGTTGAGGATTGTAACGGACTTAACGGAAGCTATCAACTTACACGCCTCAGCAATGGGAACTTGGTAATGTACAGTCATGGTGAACTCAGGGTAACCGACGCTGAGGGTAACACGATAAATAAGACCTTCTTTGAAGGGAGTTCAACAATTCAGGCCCTGGTTGAACTGGGAGATTCTTTTGTGATCTCAACGGATGAATACCTGCGAAAATTCAACGCACAAGGTGCTCAGACAGCCCAGTTAAAGTACAACGGAAATTACCTTCCTGAACTTATAAAAAAGGACAATGCCCTCTTTTTTATTGCCGGTTATGATCAGGAAAACGAAATTAAAATCTTCTACGGAGCTTGTGATAATGATCTGATGCTCATTGATCTGAGTCCGTAAGGGTTGGTTGCCATGTTCTAAAAAGGGAGCTGACAGCTCCCTTTTTTATTTTCCCAACTAAAATTTTAAGTATAGCTTAGGCCTTAAATTTCGATCCATGGCTTTGAGTAAAAAAATTGGCCTATTCCTGGGACCGCTGCTTTTTATTATCCTGATTAATTTACCTGACCTTCTACCAGGCAAGGTATATGCCAATGCGGTCATCGCCACGGCCTCCTGGATGATTGTCTGGTGGATTACTGAAGCAGTTTCTATTTCGGTAACAGCCCTCCTCCCCCTTGTATTGTTCCCCAGTCTCGATGTAATGGCCATTGCCGAGGTCGGCGCTAATTATGGTAGTCCTATAATCTTCCTTTTTTTCGGTGGTTTTGTACTAGCCCTTGCGCTTGAAAAGGTAAACCTTCACAAGCGGATAGCGCTCACCATCATAAGGATTACAGGAACCACACCCAACAAGGTTGTACTGGGCTTTATGATTGCCACGGCAGCCCTTAGTATGTGGATCAGTAATACAGCCAGTACGGTGGTCATGCTGCCCATAGCCATGTCTGTAATTAGTTTGTTAATCCATGATCAGGACGGATTTACGAAGGACGATAAAAATTTTGCCCTGAGTGTAATGCTGGGAATTGCGTTTTCGGCCAATGCAGGAGGTATCGCTACCGTAATCGGTACTCCTCCTAATTCAGTACTTATCGGGTTGCTTGAAAATCAGTATCAGATTGAGATTTCCTTTCTAAAATGGATGACCTTTGGCCTTCCATTCTCGGCCTTATTACTTTTTATTTGTTACTGGGTCCTGGTTAAATGGATGTTTCCCAACAATCAACTACAGTTTTCGGCGTCCCGCCAGGTGATTCAGGATGAGTTGAGCAAACTCGGGCCTACATCGGGGAAAGAAAAGATGGTGCTCGCCATTTTTGGAGTCACTGTTTTTCTTTGGGTCTTTCGAACGGTCATCAATGGAATGATTCCTTCGCTCGGACTCTCAGATACCATCATCTCTATGACAGGAGCCATTGCTCTTTTTGCAATACCATATAATTTGCGAAAGGGTGATTTTATAATACGATGGAATGACACCAGTAAACTGGCATGGGGAATTCTGATTCTGTTCGGAGGAGGATTGGCACTTGCCAACGGCATGGCCAGTAGCGGTATTGTTGATGTGGTTTCCGATGCCATTGCCCAAAGTGAATTATCAGTTCTCTTTACCGTTTCCCTGCTTATCCTTTTAATGCTGTTTATGACCGAATTGATGAGCAATGTGGCCCTTGTGGCTGTTCTGGCTCCCGTAGTGGCAGGAATTGCTATTGGCCTTGACATTCCTATGCTGCATGTATTAATCCCGGTCACTATTGCCAGCAGCTGTGCTTTTATGCTCCCTATGGCTACACCCCCCAATGCCATCGTCTTTGCAAGCGGATACATAGAAGTCCACCAAATGGCCCGGGCAGGGATTATCCTCAACCTGATCTCAGTGGCCCTGCTGATCATCATGTTCCAATTTATCCTGCCTTTGCTGTTTTAATAAAAAAAAAGCTCCGAAATTTCTTTCGGAGCTTCAATAAACTATTGTCTTACTTCTTACCTTCCAATGCTGGCATTGAAATTAACGGGGAGGTACTCCCGGGTGTCAAAATCGAGTTCAAAGAGGTCATTTTCATCGATATACTCTATAGAGTTTAAGTCAAAATCACATTGGTAAGGATTGAATCCCTCTGGGAGGTATTCCAGAGTATCAAATCCAAGATCAATCTCCTCTGTCTTTTCAATATAACTCACGTGTAAAACGTTCACTGGTCCTGCATAAGGATTGAAATCCTCTGGCAGATACGCATCTGTATCGAAATCGAGAGAAGCTGTTTCTTCCTCCAGATAGATGATATCCTCAAGGTTCAGATTTTTGTCATGTAAATTTCCATTCGCAAAGGCCATTTGCCCCGCTACTAAGAGTGAAAGTGTGCTGATTTTTAAAATATGTATATTCATAATGCCTTTTTTTTGGTTTAATTATAAAGCAAAGATATAACCCCAAAGCCCCGTTTTTATTGTACTTGAGAAATGATTAACATATTGTAATATAAGTACATATTATTACTTTGATAATTTCTATAGATTTTCATTATCAAGTTGATAATAATAAGGTCTAAATGACACATTTAGTGTACCAGCCGGCAGCTTTTATTGCAGTAAAACCAGTCGTGAAATGTGCGTTAAACTTTTGTTAAGTAAGGTCCTGGGTGGTTAATTATTCTTCCAAAACAAAAAGCCCCTGCTTTCCAAGGGCTTTTCCGCTAACTAATTCAAATAAGTGATTAAATAAAATTGGTATTAATACAGCTCACTACAGACTGTATGGGTCAAAATTCTCAGGCAGAAATATTGTGGTGTCAAAACCCAATTCTACCTCTTCTTCTTCGAGATAAACTATGGAATTTAAATCCAGTTCTTTTTTATAAGGATCAAAATTGACAGGGAGGTAGTCCCTTGTATCAAACCCCAGCTCTATATCTTCTTCATCTATATAAGAAATATCCATAAAATCGGCAGGAGAAGCATAAGGATCGAATCCTTCAGGCAGATGGCGGCTTAAATTTCCAATAAAGTCTTTTTCTTTGCTCAAGTCCTGATATACTACTGAAGAGAGATCGAAATAGAACTTTTGTGGATCAAAATTCCCAGGTAGGTATTCTGCTGTATTAAATCCCAGATCAACCTCTTCTTCAATTTCCAGATAAGGGATAGAGGTAAGCTCCAGGGTTATTGATTCTTTTTCCTCAGTACATATCCAATTCTCTGGAATTAGATGACTAGGAATTGCATCGATGTTTTCTTCTGACAAAACAAAAGAAGTGATTTCATTTTCTGAACTTACATCGTTGGGATCAGTTGATTGCGGTGTGGAGGTTATCCCCAGGAAAACCATTCCACATAGGACAATTAATTTGTTCATTTTTTGATTGATTAGATGAATGTTAAGCTATATCTATAAGACTTTGAAAAAAACCAAATGTTACATCATTTGCTTAGGTTTAACAATCTGATCACAGCGTGATCCTTATCAAATTTTCACTCTGAAAATCCTGTAACTGTCCATTATTACTTGCCTTTTAACCTTCTGTTTTGCTTTGCTACAACTACCTCTACTTAAGATAACCTTAACAGAACTTTTGGCTAAATTTTCAGTTCTTTGGAAAATTCAATCTTAAAAGTCAGAAAATGATTAAAAAAGTACTCCCAAAGATTCTTGTAATTCTGTTACTTGTAGGGTACGCACCAAGTACGGAGGCACAGCTCTTCAAAAAAAAGAAGAAAACCGAAGTTTCTAAACCGGAAGCTAAATCTAAGAAAGGTGATCCTGAACCCTATGAAAAAGTAATTACCAAAGATGCGGTCACAGATTCCGGACTCTTTGATGTTCACAAAGTAGATGACTCTCATTTTTATGAGATTCCGGATTCCCTCTTCAATCGTGAAATGCTAATGGTTAGTAGAATCGCCAAGGCAGCTTCAGGGATTGGTTTCGGAGGTGGAGAGATTAATAAACAGGTTCTGAGATGGGAGAAGAAACCTAAAAAAGTACTGCTGCGGGTAGTAAGCTATGACGTAGTAGCAGCAGATTCCCTTCCTGTACATGAAGCTGTTGTTAATTCCAACTTTGAACCGATCTTATATTCTTTCGATATTAAAGCTTTTAAGAAAGACTCTCTGAATCCTGCAACAGTCATTCAGGTTGACGAACTATTTACCAAAGATGTGCAGGCCCTGGGTATGCCCGACAGACTAAAGAAACGATACAAGGCAACGCGATTGGACGCAGACAGGAGTTATATTGAATCGCTGAAGAGCTACCCGCTCAATATAGAAGCCAGGCATGTAAAAACATACAATGCCGGGAATCCTCCTTCTAATCAGAGTTTAGGTTCTATATCTATAGAGATAAACAATTCTATGATCCTACTTCCGGAAGAACCCATGAAGCGCCGTTATTTTGATGAACGTGTAGGATGGTTTGCCAGAGGACAGGTAGATTACGGGCTGGATGCACAAAAAAGCAAGACCGTCACCTACTTAGATCGCTGGAGACTGGAAGTGAAGGATGAGGACATGGAAAAATTTAAGAATGGGGAATTGGTTGAGCCTAAAAAACCAATCGTATATTATGTAGACCGGGCAACTCCTGAACAATGGGTGCCTTTTATCAAACAGGGGATAGAAGACTGGCAGGTAGCCTTTGAGGCAGCAGGTTTTAAGAATGCCATCATCGCTAAAGATCCTCCTTCTCCGGAAGAAGATCCTGAATGGTCACCTGAAGACGTGCGATACTCTGTAGTTAGATATTTGGCATCCACCATTCAAAATGCCTCTGGACCTCATATAAGTGATCCCCGTAGTGGTGAAATACTGGAGGCCGACATCAACTGGTATCACAACGTGATGACACTATTACGTAACTGGTACTTTGTACAAACTGCTGCCATCAACCCTGAGGCACGTGGGGTTGAATTTAAAGATGAGGTTATGGGCAGGTTAATCAGGTTTGTCTCTTCCCACGAAGTAGGACATACTTTGGGATTACCGCACAATATGGGAAGCAGTGTTGCCTATGCCGTTGATTCTCTTCGCTCCGAATCCTTTACGAAGAAATATGGAACAGCTCCCTCTATCATGGACTACGCCCGATTTAACTACGTAGCACAACCAGAAGATGGGGATGTCGCCTTAATGCCTAATATTGGTATTTACGACAAATATGCTATCAAATGGGGGTATAAACCTATTCCGGATGTTTCTGCTGAAGATGAAAAATCTATCCTTGATTCATGGATCCTTGAGCATGCAGGAGATCCCATGTATAGATTCGGACATCAACAAGTGGGTGATGTGGTCGATCCCAGTTCACAAACTGAAGATCTTGGAGATAACGCTATCCTCGCCAGCGAATACGGAATTAAAAACTTAAAGCGTATCGTTCCCAATCTGATTGAATGGACCCAGGAAGATGGAAAAAATTACGATGACCTTGAAACCTTATACGGTCAGGTGCTTTCTCAATACAACAGGTATATGGGTCATGTTTCCAACAACATCGGAGGAGTCTACGAAAATCACAAGACCTACGATCAGGAAGGGGCCGTTTATACCTATGTCCCCAAGGAACATCAGGAGAATTGTGTCGCCTTTTTACACGACCAGCTCTTTGAAACTCCTGAGTGGCTTATCAATCCAGACCTTTTTGCGAAGATTGAGTACTCTGGTTCAGTGGAAAGAGTAAGAGCCCTACAGGTTCGTGCTCTGAATAACCTGTTGAGCCTCGGTAAATTGGCCAGGTTGGTTGAATACGAGGCCATACACGGGAATGAAGCTTATACCTTGGTCGACCTTATGACCGACTTGCGAAGCGGGATCTGGTCTGAACTCAGGTACGGGCGAACCATAGACACTTATCGCAGGAATCTGCAAAAGGCCTATGTAGACCGACTCGAATACCTCATGAATGCTGAAAACCAGCGTAAATTGCCTGATTTTGGCGGGTACCGGAAATCAACAGCCGTAACTACAAGTCAGTCCGACATTCGATCTATCGCCAGAGCAGAACTCACTACGCTGAGATCTGCGGCATTAAATGCAGCTAACCGGACTTCAGACAGAATGAGCAAATATCACTTGCAGGACATCGCCAAGCGCATAGAAAAGATCCTGGATCCGAGTTAAATAAAATTACAACCCTCTTTAAAAGGTACTGTTTCCTCTGTGAGCGGTACCTTTTTTTATTTTCAGCTAGTACCCAATTTCTCCGTTTACCACAACTTTAGGTTCTTTCACCACATCAGAACTGCTATTGCACAACATTCCTCCAAATTGCCTTCTTTAAGGGTCTATATTAGTGATATAAATAAAAACCCCCAGATCATGTCTTATAAAGTAAAAAGTCTCATATACCTGATTTGTTTTGTTGTTTCAGTTGTCATCTACGGTCAAATGGAAAACAATATGAATGAGCCTTCTTCTGAAGAGTTACAACTCGTTCAGACGCAAGCTGAAGATTTTAACCAGGATACAGACCAGCCTTTATAAGCAATTACCTTTTTCATATCCCCAAATCAATAAGAAAGGGCCTGCAATTAGCAGGCCTTTCCTTTTTTTATAGTCCATGAGTTAAATTCATCTTAATTTCAGGTTTTGAGATAAACCTTTTGTTGTACCTCAGGTCTTAAGGGTATAACTTAAATTAATAACACATGAAAAAATTTCTTATCGCTATGTTTATCATAGCCAGTATGAGTGCCATGGCCCAGGAAGGACATCGGCACGGACCGCGCCACGCAGAAGATCCCCTGACACCGGAACAAATGGCAACCTTGCAAACCAAAAAGATGACCCTTGCCCTCGATCTCACAGAGAAACAGCAGGAGCAGATTCAGGAATTTCACTTGGAAAATAACAAGCTACGCAGGGAAAAAATGGAGTCGAGGAAAGAAGACCGGGCCGATTCTCCTCGTAAGGAACTCAGTGCTGATGAAAAATTTGCCATGCAGAATGAGCGCCTCGATCGGATGATTGCCAGCAAGGAAAAGCTAAAATCCATCCTCAATCAGGAACAATTCGAGAAATGGGAGAAGTTAATGCACCATAAAAAAGGGCGCAAGCACAAAAGAGACCAAAACCGTCGCGGGAAGCGATAAATGAATAAAAAGGGCCAATTTGGCCCTTTTTTATTTCAGATCCGGAGCGATCTGTGACAATGCTTCTAAGGTAAAATCAATGTCTTTGTAGGATAACGCATCATTGAGAAAGTAACTTTCAAAAGCACTTGGTGGAAGATACACCCCTTTGGATAACATCCCGTGGAAGTATTTTTTAAAAGTATCGTTATTCCCCTTTACTGCTCCTTGAAAATCTTTAACAGCCTCTTCGGTAAAATGTACTGAAATCATGGAGCCAAAACGGTTGATCTGATGGGCAATTCCATGATCAGTTAGAATACCCTCTATTCCCTTATGCAGATATTCCGTTTTCTCAGCAAGGCTATCGAACACTCCGGGGTTTCGCTTCAGGGCAGTCAGCATTGCAAGTCCTGCACTCATGGCCAGCGGATTTCCGCTCAATGTGCCGGCCTGGTATACAGGACCATCAGGGGCCAGATAATCCATGATCTCCTTTTTTGCGGCAAAGGCGCCCACTGGTAATCCCCCGCCTATGACCTTTCCGTAGGTTGCGATATCTGCTTTGACATCCAGCACCTCCTGGGCTCCTCCCGGTGCCAGTCTAAACCCTGTCATTACCTCATCGAAGATGAGGAGAATACCATTATCTGTACAGCGTTCCCTCAAACCATGAATAAAGGTGTCCTCGGGAATAATACAGCCCATATTGCCTGCTACAGGTTCAATGATTATAGCGGCTATTTTATCTTTATTTGCCTCCAGCAAGGCGTCAACACTCTCAAGATCGTTGTAGTTGGCCAGCAGGGTGTCTTTGGCTGTACCAGCGGTCACGCCCGGACTATTGGGACTTCCAAAGGTTACAGCTCCACTCCCTGCCTGGATGAGGAATGCATCGGCATGGCCGTGATAACACCCGGCAAATTTTATGATCTTCTCCTTTCCTGTAAAACCCCTTGCAAGCCTGATAGCACTCATACAGGCTTCGGTTCCGCTATTGACAAACCTGATCTTTTCGATGTTGGGAACCATGGAGATCGCCAGCTTGGCCAGTTCGGTCTCTATTTCGGTAGGCATACCAAAAGAAGTGCCTTTTTTTGCTTTTTTTATGACGGCCTCAATAACGGGTTCATAGGCATGACCCAATATTAGCGGACCCCAGGAAGAAATATAGTCTATAAGCCTGTTGCCGTCCACGTCATATATATAGGCACCTTTAGCTTCTTTTACAAAAACAGGGGTGCCTCCCACCGCCTTAAATGCTCTAACGGGTGAATTAACTCCGCCCGGAATATAGCGTTGTGCCTCCTTGAACAGGGCACTGCTCCTTTCGTACTTCATAGGATTATCTGATCTTATTGGACTGTATTCTAAGCTCCTGTCCCACGGAAATGATATTGTCATTCAGGGCATTGAGTTCCTTGAGTTCTTCCACAGAAACCAAATACCTGCGGGAAATGGAATAAAGGGTGTCGCCTTCCTTTACCACATGAACCTTAAACCGCCCCGATGAAGATTTTTTCTCAACCACATACCCTTGCTGCAACACAGCTGTGTCGTATTCATACAGTTTGTATCGTTCGATAAAGGAGATAAGCTTGTGGGGGTATTTCCTGTCTGTTGCATAACCCGCTTTCTTTAAGCCGTATGCCCAGCCTTTATAATCGTCTTTTCTCAGATCGAAAAGGAATGCATATCGAGATCTGGTGGTCAAAAACAAACTGTGATCCCGGAAGGAATACATTGGATGATTGTATTTCCTGAAGCATTCGCCCCTTTCATCATCATCGTGGAGTGCATAAGGTCCGTCCCATCCTGTATGACATTTTATTCCAAAATGATTATTGGTCTTCAGTGTAAGTTCTCCTCGTCCAAAGCCACTTTCGAGAATGCCCTGAGCCAGGGTAATACTCGCCGGGATTCCATATGCCTTCATTTCAAACTGAGCTATTTCTGAAAAGGTATCGATATAATCCTGAATGGAGGCAATGGGAAATTCCATAAATCTTCCATTGTCCTCAGGCATGGGGTAGAGTCCGGTGTCGTCCTTCCTGTTCTTCTCAACAGTGGTTGTTCCGGAATTCTTTTTACTGTATGTAGTACGTTTTTTTGTCCCGCAGGCAGAGACCAGGACAACCATTATTCCTATAAAAAAAATCTTCCTCATATGCTTAGCAAAGGTAAGTTCTTTTTTCTCAAAATTCCATTCATCCCTTTAATCCCTTGCAAACCACCTGTGTGAATTGCCAGTATCTTGGTTCCCTTTTTAAATGCATCCGATTTTATCATATCGAGAATGCCATACATCATTTTTCCCGTGTAAACGGGATCTAAGGGGATTTTAGTCTTTTCCTTAAAGGAATTGATAAAGGTGATTAACTCAGTTGTAATCTTGCCGTAACCCCCGAAATGATAAGAATCAATGAGCGACCAGTTTTCCTTTTCTGTATATCTTCCTATCAAGCTTGGCAGGAAATCTCCCTTTAATGCCGGAAATCCCAATATTTTCTGATGGTCCCCAGCCGCCCTGCTAAGGCCTGCCAGGGTTCCACCGCTGCCTACCGGGCAACATATTATATCAAATCGGCTATCTTCAGGGAGCAGAATTTCCTCACAACCCTTTATCCCCAGGTCATTTGTGCCTCCTTCAGGTATTAAATATGCCGCTTTGTACCGCTGAAGAACTCTCTGCTGATAATCTGCATTTTCACGCAACCGATATTCTTTGCGTGTCGCAAATTCAAAATCCATCCCCATTTCCGCAGCACTAACAAGCGTTGGATTCTTTCGCCAGCTTTCGGCCAGCTCTTCTCCCCTGATAATTCCAACCGAACTCATCCCATTCGAAGAAGCAGCAAAGGCCGTTGCAGGAATATGATTTGAATAGGCACCTCCAAACGTCAGGAGGGTTTCGCATTTGTGTTTTTTAGCCTCTTCTATATTGTATTTTAACTTTCGGAATTTATTTCCGGAGAGTGTAGGATGTATCATGTCTTCTCGTCGTAGATAAAGACTGATATGTTTTTCCTTAAGTCCCGGAAGTTCTATGAAATCTGTGGGCAAAATCAACATTAGCCCTGATTTGTCAACCAAAGATATTTTATAAATCCGAACCTGCTTCTGGAAGAAAGGTATTCCGGGTCCGATTCGTGAAGGTAGGCCTCTCGTTCAAAACTAAG
This sequence comes from Muriicola sp. SD30, assembly GCF_041205185.1. NCBI lineage: Bacteria > Pseudomonadati > Bacteroidota > Flavobacteriia > Flavobacteriales > Flavobacteriaceae > Muriicola > Muriicola sp. SD30. Next base: position 815,091 of record NZ_JBGEWB010000002.1, on the reverse strand, counting down.
GTTTCGGTACGCCTTATAAGTGCTTAAATACCAAATGGATTTAAGTACCCATTCACTAATATACCAAATATAAAAAGGCAGAATAAGCATTTCGGCCTGTTGTCTGAGATGGATACGTTCGTGATTGATCAGAATTCTGTCATGGGAAAGTTCCGGTTCTTTAAGGATAATAAAAGGCCATAAAGAAAGACCTACGTAATTCCTGTAAAAAAAATACTTACTGATTATCACCATATGTACACTATCCTGTCTTCCTAAAATTAAGACGTTTTCGCGCAACTTTAAAAAGATCTTCGACAAATTACTCACAATTAAAGGTCATATCCCTTTAGCTATCAGGAGTAAAGATACCGGCATAATACCGATTACAGCTATGGGTTATTAACAGGAAAACCAGTAATTTTACTCTTAGGCATCAAAGAAAACTCAAGTGAAAAGGATTTTACCACTGGAAGAAGGAGATTTCTACCTTTCAAAAGAAGGCTATAAGGTTTTTACCGAGCAATACCATTTAAAAAGAGGGTACTGCTGTGAAAGTAATTGCAGACACTGCCCTTACGGCTTTAATCCGAGCGGAAAAAGATCCTGAAATGTGGTGATTCGGCATGATATTTGAGCGAAATATACAGTATTGGTTCACTAAAAAAATCCGTATTATGAAAAAGAAGATTTTGTTTTTTCTCCCTCTCGCCCTAATGTTTCTGGCGAGTTCATGTGTTTCAGTAAGAGTTATTGCCGACTACGACCGCAACGCAGATTTTAACACCTATAAGAGTTATGCATTTTACAAAACCGGGATAGACAAAGCCCAAATTTCGGATCTTGATAAAAAGAGAATCCTGAGGGCCATTGAAAATGAAATGGCCAATAAGGGTTTTGTAAAATCTGAAAATCCAGACCTTCTGGTCAGTATTTTTACCAAAGAACGTGAACGAGTTGACGTATATAACAATGCCGGCTGGGGCTGGGGTTGGGGTTGGGGTCCCGGATGGGGCTATTGGAATCCATGGCTATGGGGAGGCCCGGGCTGGGGAAATAATATAAGTACCCGTACAGAAGGATCATTGTATATTGACCTCATCGATACCAGCTCTAAAGAATTGATTTGGCAGGGAAGAGGCGTGGGAACCTTAAACAATACAGGAAACATCGAGAAAAAGGAAGAGAGGATAAGGCAATTTGTATCCCAAATTTTGGAGAAATACCCTCCAAATACGCTGGCTTCCAGTTAAAATAAAAAACCGCCTTCCCGGCGGTTTTTTAATGAATTTTACTCAATGGTTGACACTGATTGAGACATGGCTTTGTGGTCTTGTTTTCTTACCTTTGAGTGACAGAATAAATTTGTGTAATGAGCTACGAAAGCAATCCCATTCTAGACAAACTGCCCGAACATTTGAAGCAGTATATAAAACCTCAGAACTATGAGGAATATACAGCAATCGATCAGGCTGTCTGGCGATATGTGATGCGAAAAAACGTAGACTACCTCAGTGAGGTTGCTCATAACTCTTATTTGGAAGGCCTTAAACTCACTGGTATTTCAATAGACCATATCCCGAATATGTACGGAATGAACAGGATATTGAAAGAAATTGGGTGGGCAGCAGTAGCAGTTGATGGGTTTATTCCCCCCTCTGCTTTTATGGAATTCCAGGCGTATAACGTACTGGTCATCGCAGGTGATATTCGCCAGCTTGAACATATTGAATACACTCCCGCCCCGGATATCATTCACGAAGGGGCCGGACATGCCCCTATCATTGCCAACCCGGAATACGCAGAATACCTACGGAGGTTTGGGGAAATCGGATGCAAGGCTATTTCGAATGCCAAGGATCACGAATTATATGAAGCCGTAAGGCATTTATCCATAATCAAAGAAGCATCGGGAACACCACAGACCAGTATCGATGAGGCCGAGGCTAAGATCGAGGATCTACAAAACAATATGGGTGAGCCCAGTGAAATTGCATTGATACGTAATCTGCACTGGTGGACAGTTGAATATGGGTTGATCGGCAGTATTGAGCATCCAAAAATATATGGAGCAGGCCTTTTGTCTTCCATTGGGGAAAGTGCCTGGTGTATGACCGATAAGGTGAAAAAAGTGCCCTATTCCATTGAAGCGGCACATACTTCCTTCGACATTACAAAACCTCAACCCCAATTATTTGTCACTCCCGACTTTGCCTATCTGAGTCAGGTTTTAGAAGAATTTGCCAATACCATGGCCTTGAGAAAAGGGGGGTTAAGTGGCGTAAAAAAAGTGATCGCATCCCGGGAATTATGTACCCTGGAACTTAGTACAGGATTGCAGATCTCAGGAGCATTCAATAAGGTCATTCAACATCAGAATCAGGCTGCCTACATTCAGACTGAAGGCCCAACAGCCTTATCTTACCGGGAAAAAGAACTGGTGGGGCACAGTACTAAGCACCACCCCAACGGATTTGGCTCCCCTATTGGTAAACTAAAAGGAATCAACCTGGCTATTGAGGATATGAGTCCGCGCGACCTTAAAGCCTACAATATCTATGAAGGGGAGCGAATTTCCCTTGAATTTGAAGGAGGGATAAAGGTAGAGGGTGAAATCATTACGGGAACCCGAAATCTGAGAGGAGAGATCATTTTGATCACATTTAAAGACTGTACGGTAACCCATGGAGACACTGTATTATTTGATCCGTCAAGCGGACTTTACAATATGGCTGTAGGAGAAAAGATCGTCTCAGCTTTTAACGGTCCGGCCGACCTGTCGAGTTTTGACCTTATCACACATGAAGTGACAAGTACCACCATTAAACCGGTTATTTCTCCCGAACGCAGAAAATTACAATTACTCTATCGGCAGATCAGGGAATTCAGGGAAGGAACCAATACCACCATATCCAGAAATAAGGTCTTTAAAGAAATCTGCAATAATTATCCTGATGACTGGTTGCTTTCGGTAGAATTATATGAACTGGCCAAAAATAATAATGATCAGGCATTTGCCCGGGAAATTTTGGACCATCTTCACGAAGTGAAAAAGGAACATCCTGATCTGGGTCACCTGATCGATGACGGAATCAGCCTGGTAAACAATGCGGGGGTGATCAGCTAAAGCCTACTCAAATTTCATAAAGGGGTAGCGTTTCCTTAAGTCATCTATTTTCTCCCCCAAAGCCAATTTAAAGGCTTTGTTAGCCTCTGAATGGGGATTAAACGGTATGTGTGCTAAACCCTTCCGAATTTCCTCCACAGAAAGCATTACAGCATGTTCTTTGTCATCAATGCACACTGGGCTAAATTTCTCCCAGATATAATTAACAGCGAGCGCATTGGGATGTACCATATCAGCCTCGTAAAACCTGTAATCTCGTAGTTCGTCCATCATCAATTCATATGAAGGAAAATAGTAGACCTTCTCATTTGAAAATTGCTCAACAAGCTCATGAACAGCAACCATGAGATGTGCCTTGCTCCTCTGATTCTCAACAAACCCATCTTTGAGATGTCTTACCGGCGAAACTGTAAATAATACGCCTATTTCCGGGTTAATCTCAAAAACTGCGGTTAGGGCATTAAACAAATGTTCCTTTATATCGGCGGGGGTTGAAAGGATCTTTGTAAACTCACTCTGCGGTACTTTATGACAGTTGGCGACCCAGGAATCCTTGTCTTTGCTTTTATAACCCCATGCGGTACCCAGGGTTATGACCAGGTGAGAAGCATTTAGGAGAAATTCTCGCAGCTCCTGCAGTCCAGTGTTCAAACCGGTAAGGAGATCATCAGCCTCAGCTCTGCTCATCTCAGAATGAACTTCAAAAGAATGCCAAGATTCCTGGTGGTAAATTAATTCCTCTTTCCTGAATTTTTTACCCTTAATGGAACGGATTATCAGATTTGTTATCGCCTGAGGATGAAAAAGTGTGCCGAAAGGATTTACCCTGTTCCTGAATTGAAAATAAGTAAGCCTGGAAGCAATATGATTAGCAAAACAGGATCCCAGCAGCATTATTTCACTATCATATGATATTGGAATCGGTGCCTTATCAAGCGGAACATGTGTCTGAAGTTCCATTTCTTTATTGGATCAGGGAGCGTACCTCTTCGAGGGCCTTTTGTATTCCGGCCGGGTTCTTTCCACCGGCGGTGGCAAAGAAAGGCTGTCCGCCTCCTCCACCCTGGATATACTGGCCGAGTTCTCTAACTATTTTACCTGCATTCCAGCCTTTGGATTCAACAAGATTCTTTGAGATATAACAACTCAGTAAGGCCTTACCATCCTTTTCGGATGCAAAAAGCAAAAACAATTTCTCTTCTTCCTGCCCCATTTCAAAGGCCAGATCTTTCATAGCTCCTGCATCGAGATCTACCTCTTTTGCCAGGAAGAAAAAATCATCTACCGACTCCAGTTCTTGCTTTAACTGAATTTTTAAGCCTTTGGCTTTGGCCTTTAACAATGCTTCGATCTCCTTCTTCATCGCATTGTTCTCTTCCAGGAGTTGTTCTACCGCTTTTACAGGATCTCCACTGCTTTTCAAATGCGATTTGATTTCGTCTAACTGTTTGTTTTTTTCCTCATAGAATTGGCGTACAGCATCGGATGTTATGGCTTCAATCCTGCGCACCCCGGCTGCAATTGCCCCTTCAGAAATTATCTTAAAGTGCCAGATGTCTCCTGTGTTCTTTACGTGTGTTCCTCCACATAGCTCTATGGAATCGCCATAACGAACCGTACGCACCTGCTCCCCGTATTTTTCTCCAAACAGGGCCATGGCACCTTCCTCCAGGGCTTTTTTCATAGGAATATTACGCTGTTCTTCCAAAGGAAGCTGTTCCTGTATTCTTTCGTTTACAAAATCCTCAACGCGACGGATTTCCTCATTTGTCAATTTGGCAAAATGTGAGAAATCGAAGCGCAGATGTCCCGAATGCACTGCGGAGCCTTTTTGTTCTACGTGTTCTCCTAAAATTAGTCTCAATCCCTGATGCAGCAAATGAGTGGCACTGTGATTCCGCTCCGTCCTCGCTCTTTGAACTTTATCCACTACGGCGATTAAAGTCTCCGCCGGGTGTTTGGGAAGGTTTTTTGCATAATGGACGATTTCATTGTTCTCCCTCTTTGTATCCAGAATATAAACAACATCCCCATTTGGAACTTCCAGATATCCCTTATCTCCTACCTGACCTCCCCCTTCGGGATAAAAAGGAGTTTTATCGAAAACCAGCTGAAACTGTGTTCCTTCTTTTTTAGTGACTACCTTCCTGTATTTTACCAGCTGTACTTCAGCACTGAGCTGATCATATCCTAAAAACTCCTGTTCCCCATTCCCGGAAACGATTTGCCAATCGTCTTTGGATACTTCGGAAGCAGATCGGGACCTGGCTTTTTGCTTTTGCATGGCTTTTTCAAAACCTGCTTCATCAAGCGTATAGCCTTTTTCACTTAAAATGAGACTTGTAAGATCTATTGGAAATCCGAAGGTATCGTATAATTCGAATGCCTTCTCACCGTCTACCACCTTCCCTTTGGTTTTAGAAATCACATTATCGAGGAGGGTAAGTCCCTGTTCAAGTGTTTTAAGAAAAGAGTGTTCTTCTTCTTTGATAACATTTTCAATAAGGACATTTTGTTTCTTTAACTCGGGAAATGCAGTTCCCATGGTAGCCACAAGGACTTTTACCAGTTTATATATAAAGGGCTCTGAAGTTCCCAGAAAGGTAAATCCATACCTTACAGCCCTTCTCAGGATTCGTCTGATAACGTAGCCGGCACCATTATTGCTCGGCAACTGCCCATCAGCAATTGAAAAGGCCACAGCCCTGATATGGTCAACCACCACCCTGAATGCGATATCCGTCTCCTTATCTTTTCCGTAGGACTTCCCACTTACCAGCTCAAGTTCTTTTACCAGCGGGGTAAAAAGATCGCTGTCATAACTAGAATTCACTCCCTGTAATACCATACAGAGGCGTTCAAAGCCCATTCCGGTATCCACATGTTTTTCCGGAAGTGGTTCAAGGCTTCCATCTGCCTTCCTATTGTACTGCATAAAAACAAGATTCCAGATCTCTATAACCTCTGGATGATCCTGATTAACCAATTGAGCTCCGGGAATCTTTAATTTTTCTTCTTTTGAACGTATATCGACATGAATCTCAGAACACGGTCCGCAAGGACCCTGATCTCCCATTTCCCAGAAATTATCCTTTTTATTTCCGAAGATGATTCTGTCTTCAGGGACAATAGCTTTCCATAATTCCAGAGCTTCGGCATCCAGATCAAGATCGTCCTCATCCTCGCTTCCTTCAAAAACTGATACGTAGAGGCTGTCTTTCTCGATCCCGTATACCTGGGTCAGTAATTCCCATGCCCATTGAATTGCATCTTTTTTAAAGTAATCCCCGAAACTCCAGTTCCCCAGCATCTCAAACATGGTATGATGGTAGGTGTCTTTTCCTACCTCTTCCAGGTCGTTGTGTTTTCCGCTTACCCGCAAGCATTTTTGGGTATCTGCAATACGGGGGTGTTTTGATACGCTGTTACCCAGAAAATATTCTTTAAACTGGTTCATTCCGGCATTGGTAAACATCAGGGTAGGATCATCTTTGATAACCATAGGAGCTGATGGCACAATGGTGTGATTTTTTCCCTTAAAAAATGCCAGGAAATGATCGCGTATTTCGCTCGAAGTCATATAAGAAAATAAGGTTTCGGTAATTTTAACGCTTTCTGCAAAACAATTTTTATATTTGTTTGTTTTGATACAATGGAAGCACAAAAATAGGATAATTTACATTCATGTCTAAAGTTAAGTACTATTACGATCCGGACACGCTCTCCTATCGAAAAATAGAGCTGAAAAAATCCCGTCGATATAGGAACATCTTTCTTTTTATTCTCGGCTCTGCACTTTTTGGTTTTCTCGGATTAATCTTCCTGCTAAATACAAACATCCTGAACACTCCCAGGGAGTTATCCCTTTCACGGGAGGTAAAAAATTACGAACTCAGGTTTGAGCTTCTCAATAAGAAATTGGAACAAATCGAACAGGTTCTCACCAATATAGAAGACCGGGACAATAATATCTACAGGCTCTACTTTGAAGCGAATCCTATCCCTGAAGAGCAAAGGCGTGCCGGATTTGGTGGGGTAAACCGATACAAGTCACTCGAAGGGTTCAACAATTCAGAAATGATCATTGCTACGACAAAAAGACTTGACGTTATCCAGAAGCAAATGGTCATCCAGTCGCGCTCCCTTGATGAAATCACCAAGCTAGCGGAAGACAAGGAAAAATTACTTGCTGCAATCCCTGCCATTCAGCCCGTAAACAATGAAAACCTCACAAGGATGGCTTCAGGTTACGGCTGGAGATCAGACCCATTTACCAAGGCGAGGAAGATGCACTGGGGAATGGATTTTACAGCCCCTAAAGGAGTGCCTATATATGCTACAGGTGACGGAACGGTATCCAGGGCAGACAACAGGGCATCCGGATACGGGAAGCACATTCGGATAGAACACGGGTATGGATATATGTCTCTCTATGCACATTTGAGCAAGTACAATGTGAAAAAGGGCCAGAAAGTAAAACGCGGTGATTTAATTGGATTCATAGGAAGTACAGGCCGATCGGAAGCACCTCATTTGCATTATGAAGTATGGAAAGATGGCGATAGAATCAACCCAATTAATTTCTATTACGGAAGTTTAACTGCCGAGGAATTTGAAAACATGCTGAAATACGCCAACCAGGAAAACCAATCATTGGATTAATGCATATAGAGCTACCAGAAAAAAGATATTACGGTATTGGCGAGGTAGCCAGAGCCTTTGACGTGAATACTTCCCTGATCAGGTTTTGGGAAAAGGAATTTGACGTGCTGCAGCCCAAAAAAAATGCCAAGGGGAACCGAAAATTCACTCCTGATGATATCAAAAATCTACAGTTGATATACCATTTAGTAAAAGAGCGTGGATTTACACTCGAAGGAGCAAAAACTCATCTAAGAGAAGAAAAGAAAAAAACACTTTCCAACTTTGATATTATTCAGAAATTAGAACGCGTTAAAGCAGAGCTTATCAAAATCAAAAAACAGCTATGATGTAACAATCAACTGATTTTTGATACAAATAAATACCTAACTTTTAATTGAGAACACTTATGAAAAAATGGTTAATTCCCGTAATTATCCTGGTGGTTGTCGCCTTTGGCATTTACCAGTGGGCGGTTGGTTTTAATAACACTGCCGTAGAATATGAAGCCAATGCCAAAACGGCCTGGTCTAATGTAGAAAGTACTTATCAGAGGCGTAATGATCTTATCGGAAACCTTGTGAAAACGGTACAGGGTGCAGCCGATTTTGAACGCGGAACACTAACCGACGTAATTGAAGCAAGAGCAAAGGCTACCTCAACAACTATTGATGTCAATGACCTTACGCCCGAGAAAATGGCAGCGTTTCAGGAAGCACAAACCGGACTCTCCTCAGCACTATCTCGTCTTTTGGTAACGGTTGAACGCTACCCCGAACTTAAAGCCAATCAGAATTTCCTGGAATTACAGGCACAACTGGAAGGCACGGAGAACAGGATAAACGTTGCTCGTGATCGCTTTAACGAAGCTGTGAACATATACGATATTCATACTACCAAATTCCCGAATAAACTCCTGGCCGGATGGTTTGGTTTTGAAGAAATGGCCCGATATCAGGCGAATCCCGGTTCTGAAAATGCCCCTGACGTAAACTTTGAATTCGATTGATCCCATGCCAGAATCTAAGGTAGAGGCCTTTCTAACCCCGGAAGAAGAGAACGAAGTTGTTGAGGCCATACGTAAAGCAGAGAAAAATACTTCAGGAGAGATACGCGTCCACATAGAGGGTAGTTCCAAGAAAGATTCCTATGAGAGAGCACAGGAAGTTTTCCACGAACTCAAGATGGACGAAACAAAAGACGCCAATGGAGTTCTGATCTATATTGCCGTCCAGGATCGGACTTTTGTGATCTACGGGGACAGGGGTATTAATGAAGTTGTTCCCAATACGTTTTGGAATGACACAAAAGATGTGATCCAATTACATTTTAAACATGGGGAATTTAAAGAAGGGATCGTAAATGGTATCCTAAAAGCCGGAGAAGAATTGAAAGCCCACTTTCCATATAACAATAATGACACCAATGAACTGAGTAATGAGGTATCTAAAAGCTAGCATTCTAGTTGTATTTCTATCCAGTGTTTCATTGGTATGGGGACAATTCACCATCCCCGATAAACCGAAACTGGAAACCAGTGTTTACGACTATGTATCCCTGCTCTCGAAGGGAGATAAGAAGGCACTGGAAGATAAGCTTATCAGGTATTCAGATACCACCTCAACACAAATAGTCGTTGCCATTATCGCATCAACAGAGGGGGAGGACATCAATTACCTGGGCGCCCAATGGGGACAGAAGTGGGGAATAGGGCAGGAAAAAGAAGATAACGGTGTTCTGATCCTGGTGGCAAATGACGATAGAAAGATCGCCATCAATACTGGTTATGGGGTTGAGGGAAGACTCACCGATGCCATGAGCAAAAGAATTATTGATCTTATAATTGTCCCTGAATTCAGAGATGGTGATTATGCCTTGGGATTAAACAAGGGGGCAGATGCGATCTTCCAGGTTCTTAACGGAGAATTCCAGAAAGGGGTAGAAACCTACTCCAGCAACGACAAAAACATTAGAATTGGCATTATAGTCTTTATAATATTTATAGTCATTTTCATTTTTGTCCTTGTAATCATCTTTGCGAATCGCAATAACAAAGGAGGTGGAAAGAAAGGAGGACGTGGAAAAGGTCTCGATATCTGGGATGTGATCATCCTCAGCAATATGGGCCGTGGAAGTTATAAAGGCGGCTCGGGCAGCTTTGGCGGAGGTGGTTTCGGAGGCGGTGGCTTCGGGGGCGGCTTTGGCGGAGGCGGTTTCGGAGGCGGTGGCGCATCAGGAGGCTGGTAAGAGGCAACCTTATTGGCGACTGTTCATCTTTATTGTAAATCCCCATTCTATGCCAAGAATAATCCTATTAACTCTATTGTGTTTTGCTTTTACAAGTTGTTCTGAGGATAATAAAACAGATTGTTCTCTAGTCTTGTGTGCGGCTAATGATTCCATCAATCTGGAGCTCATTGCAGATGGGGAAAACGTTATTTCTAATGGTACGTATACCCTTCAAAATATTGAAGTATCAGGAAATTCCTCGGAAAAGCTAGAGATACGTGTCTTTCCCGATACGCAGGGCGCAACTAGCGGTTTATTAGAAATCTCGAGCTTCGACTGGCAAGCAGGTACCTATTTCTACACTATTTCTTTGGGCACTGACTACGAATTTGATCTGGAAGTAACTTTTAGTACCACTGATGACTCCTGCTGCGGAGACCGACTGGTAATTACAGAGCTAAGTTCTAATGATGTTTTTACTGATGCAGAAACCCATTCTTCTTTCTACACCATTGTGCTGAATTAGACGTCCATTATTTCTTCCGCATAAAGATGGTTACCGGAACCCCGGTAAAGTCGAAATTATCCCGAAGTTTATTCTCCAGAAAACGTTTGTAAGGTTCTCTCACATATTGGGGAAGGTTGCAAAAAAAGGCAAACTGTGGGTAGGGAGTAGGAAGCTGGGTAATAAATTTGATCTTGACGTATTTACCCTTATAAGCCGGGGGAGGTGTATGCTCAATAATAGGTAGCATTACATCATTTATTTTTCGTGTTGGAATCCTTTTGCTCCTGTTGTTAAAAACTTCTACTGCCGTTTCAATAGCCTTGTAGATCCTTTGCTTAGTAAGGGCAGAAACAAACAATATGGGAACATCCGTAAAAGGCTCTATTGCCTTTTTGATTTTTCGTGTGTACTCTTTAACAGCATGGGTATCTTTTTCCACCAGGTCCCATTTATTAACCAGAATTACAATCCCTTTATTATTGCGCTGTGCAAGCCAGAAAATATTTTCTACCTGCCCGTCAAAACCGCGGGTTGCGTCTAACATAAGGATACAGACATCACAGTGCTCAATGGCCCGGACTGATCGCATGACCGAATAGAACTCCAGATCTTCCTTTACCTTTGCCTTCCGCCTTATTCCAGCTGTATCTACCAGATTAAATTCAAAACCAAACCGATTATACTTAGTATCGATACTATCTCTTGTGGTTCCTGCGATATCGGTCACTATGTATCTTTCTTCTCCTATAAGTGCATTGATAAAGGAAGATTTACCGGCATTTGGCCTTCCGACAACCGCGAATCTCGGGAACTCGCTTTTCGACTCTTCTTTCTCGGGCAAAACTTTTACCAGTTCATCAAGCAGTTCCCCGCTCCCGCTACCATTAATACTTGAAATAGGAAAGTATTCTCCCAGACCCAGGGAGTAAAACTCTACCGCATCCTGTAGCCGCTGTGTATTGTCGACCTTGTTAACTGCCAGAAAAACAGGTTTGTCAACACGCCGCAAAAGATTGGCTACATCCTCATCCATGCCTGTTATACCCGTTTCCACATCGACCATAAAAATGATAGCATCCGCTTCCCCTATCGCCAGTTCTACCTGCTTGTCGATCTCTTTCTCAAAAACATCATCGCTGCCCAGTACATAGCCTCCTGTGTCGATTACCGTAAATTCTTTCCCGTTCCAATCGCTCTTCCCGTAATGGCGGTCACGGGTTACTCCGCTTACCGCGTCTACGATAGCTTCACGCCGCTGGATCAGGCGGTTAAAAAAGGTTGATTTCCCAACATTGGGTCGGCCCACTATGGCAACAATTGCGCTCATACGTTAAAACTAGGGGACAAAGGTAGTATTAATAAAGCAACTTCCAAGCTATGTAATATGCCATAAAATCTACTGCCTGAGGCCGTTCATAATTATTGTAAATCGTATCTTTTCTTATATTGCCATAGGCATGAAACCATTACCAAACGAAATAGTACTACGTCCCAGATTCAATCTCGAACGAGAAGAGGATAAGGAAGTCCTTTTGAAGTATTTTGAAGACAGTACTGAATCACCCTATGTTGTTAAGCGAATTGACGATCATGTTTTTATTAAATTCAACTCGAAAGAAACACATTTCTGGTCACCTCAACTCCATCTGGAAATTATTGAAAATGAATCGGGAGGGAGTAAAGTGCACGGTTTATTTGGACCCAATCCCACACTGTGGACCTTTTTTATGTTTCTGCATTTTGGAGTAGCCACCTTTTTTATCATTTTCGGAATCTGGGCATATAGTAGTGCTGCACTAAATAAACCCTACGGATGGTTACTGGGGGCGATGGGCGCAATGATCGTATTGTGGTTCCTTTTTTACTTTATGGGAAGGGCGGGCAAAAAAAAGGGAAGACCTCAGATGCAACAGCTTCATCTATTCCTTATGAAGGTAATATCCCGGAAAGAAGCTTCTCAGGATTGATATCCAAAGCGTCGCAGTTGTCTACTGTCACTCCGCCAGTTCTTATTTACTTTCACATAGAGTTCTATGTGGACCTGCTTATCAAAAAACTTCTCAAGGTCTTTTCTGGCCTCTACCCCTACCCTTTTTAAAGCACTTCCTTTGTGTCCGATCAGAATACCCTTTTGGGAATTACGCTCTACCATGATAACAGCACGTATGCGGATGATCTTTTCATCCTCCAGAAACTCTTCCGTCTCAATCTCCACGGCATAAGGGATCTCCTTTTTGTAGTGTTTCAGGATTTTTTCACGGATGGTTTCATTGACAAAAAAGCGTTCCGGACGATCTGTTAACTGATCTTTCGGAAAGTATGGCGGGGCCTCGGGCAAGAGGGCTACGATTCGCTCAAAAACATTCTTAACATTGAAATTGGTCAAAGCGGAAATCGGATGTAATTCTGCCCCGGGCAATTCTTCCTGCCAGTATTGAACCTGCTCTTCAAGTAAGGCCTGGTCTGCTGTATCTATCTTGTTTAACAAAAGTAAAACGGGAATTTTGCTGTTTTTGATCTTTTCGAAGAACGATTCGTCCTTTAGTGCCTTTTCCCCTATCTCAACCATGTAGATTAGAACATCTGCATCTTCAAAGGCCGACTTTACAAAATCCATCATGGCATTTTGCAGCTGATATGCTGGTTTTATAATCCCGGGGGTGTCTGACAGGATAACCTGAAAATTTTCTCCGTTGACAATCCCCAAAATGCGATGACGAGTGGTCTGAGCCTTAGAGGTAATTATGGAGAGCTTCTCCCCTACGAAGGCATTCATAAGGGTAGATTTCCCCACATTGGGATTTCCTATGATATTGACAAAACCGGCTTTATGCTTTTCCATCCTTTAACTGAGCAAAGTATTTTTTAGCTGCTGCATTTACTTTGGGTGCAAGGTACAACACTGCGATCATATTCGGAATAACCATTAAGGCGTAAGAGAGATCAATTAGGTTTTTAACCAGATCGAGTGAGGCAACAGCAGCAAAAACGATCATCAACACAAAGTATACATTGTACCATTTTCCAATCCTTGCATTAGAGAGGAAAGACAAACTCTTTACGCCATAGTAGGAATAAGTAAACAAGGTAGATAAGGCAAATGCCGTAACGATAAGCATCAGCAATTCGTCCCCATAACCAAAAAGGGTTTTTCTAAAGGCGTTCAGTGTCATCACTATTCCACTACCATCTTCCAGATAAGCCCCACTGAGAATAATGACGACTGCAGTGAAGGTACAGACCATGATCGTATCGATAAAGGGCCCAAGCATAGCTACCAGGCCTTCTTTGATGGGTTCGTCATTCTTGGATTGCCCGTGATACATAGGTGCACTCCCCAGACCGGCTTCGTTAGAAAACATGGCCCTTCGTATCCCAATAATGACCAGACCCCAAAAGCCTCCGGTTACAACAGTCTTAAAATTCCATGCTTCAGTGATAATCATTTTGAGAGAAGGCCATACCAATTCTGAATTCATAGCCATTACCACAATGACTGCTGCGAGATAAACCAAAACCATGAAAGGGACAATAGCAGAGGCTACCTTCGCTATTTTTGTCAATCCCCCGAAGATCACAAAAGATGTAATAATGGCGAGGATGACACCTATTCCCAGTTTCCAATTGAACTCACTGGTTGCATATAGGGTCTCTACCGGATCAACCACGCTCATAAAGGTCTCGGTAAATTGATTAGCCGTAAATACTCCCAGAAATCCAAAAAGGCCACAGATGCAGAAGAATACCGCCAAAGGCCTGGCCTTTGACCCCATTCCCTGGGTTATATAAAACATGGGGCCTCCCTGTAATTTACCATCAGAATCTGTCCCCCGGTACATGATGGCCAAGCTGCAGGAATAAAATTTAATACACATTCCTATCAGAGCTGTAATCCAGATCCAGAAAACTACTCCGGGTCCACCATCATGGATGGCAATAGCCACTCCAGAGATATTTCCGAGTCCGACTGTTGCTGCGACCGCAGCAGACAGGGCCTGGAAGGAACTAACATCCCCCTTGGCATTCTTATCATCGTATTTCCCGGATGTAATTGCGATTGCATGGCCAAAGAAGCGATAAGGCAAAAATCTGGAGTAGAAAACCAGGAAGAGACCTCCACCTATCAAAAGGATAAACATGGGCCATTCCGTGTAGGGAATCAAACCGGAAAGAAAATCATTCAATATTTCCATAGGCAAGCTGAAGTTCCGAAGGTAGGTATTTTTCAGATTTTAGTCAGACCCTGGCCTATCAAATAATTGTGGAAGCAAATTTTGATATTCCTAAAAAACCGTTGTATCTTTGCCGTCCACATCGCGGGGTAGAGCAGTAGGTAGCTCGTCGGGCTCATAACCCGAAGGTCGCTGGTTCGAGTCCAGTCCCCGCTACAAAGAAAACCATCAGCTTCAGCTGGTGGTTTTTGCTTTTGGAGCAAACCGAACTCGTTCGAGTTTGCGAAAAAAGGGAAAGCCAGGCCTTGTGAAACAAGGCAGATGGTTTTCTTTGTAAAGCCACTTCCAAGGCCGTTTTTGAGCGAAGCGAGAAAACAATCCAGTCCTATATGAAGTTGTGGACAAACCGAACTCGTTCGAGTTTGCGAAAAAAGGAAAAGCCAATACCTCGCTAAGGCGAGGTTGATGGCTTTCTTTGTGAAGCCCTCCCGATAGCTATCGGGACCCATTTCCGAGCGTAGCGAGGAAATGAATCCAGTTCCCTTTGGACATGACAAATTCCAAATGACATAGTTATAGACGGCTTTCTTTATAAAGCTCTCTCTTTGGCCCTCCCGATCCACCGAAGTGGAACGAAGGTGGGGAGGAAAGAATCCAGTCATATTCCAAATTACTTCATTTCTTATATTTCAAGTACATATTTAATGATTTGGACAATTCAAGCTTTATTGTGTCCAAAAAATCCTTCGTTTTTTGCGACCAACTCGCTTTGGAGCTTTCATGGGAGACCTACACTGTTAAGAATCCATTGCTACATAGAATCACGCCACTTTTAAAAAAGATAAACTATCCATGCTAAATAAATATTAAAATTAAACCGGAAACTAAATTCGTAAGCAATTTTTTATAACTTTATTAACCATTTAGTTAAATCATGTAGTTAATGAAAGATTCCACGACAGAACAGAAAATTTTAGAGGCAGCAATCAACATATTCCAGAAGAAAGGAATGGCCGGGGCACGCATGCAGGAAATCGCTGACGAGGCCAGAATAAACAAGGCTATGCTGCACTATTATTTTAGGAGCAAACAACGATTGTTCGAAGCTGTTTTTATGCAGACTTTTCTAAAGTTCGCCCCGCAGATCAATGAAATTTTCAGTAGTGATGCTACTGTATTCGAAAAAGTAAGAAGCTTTGTAGACCGCTATATCTCCTTTGTACAGGAAAATCCGTATATCCCCTCTTTTCTGATTCAAGAGATAAATAACAATCCGGAATTTGCACATAATTTTTTCAATACTCATGGGGTTCCCGACCCCAGTCCTTTTGAAAAACAAATAACTGAAGAAATAGAAAAAGGTGTCCTAAAAACCATAGACCCAAAGCAAATGATTTTAAACCTTTTTTCGTTGACTGCATTCTCGTTTGCAGCCAATGGTTTGGTCAAAGGGCTTTTGAATATTGACGAGGAGAATTTTAAAATGATGATGGAAGAACGTAAAAAATTGATACCCGAGCTTATTATAAGTTCCATTAAAAATTATGGATGATGAATATCATTGAAACGGAGACTCTAAAAAACAACATTTGCTTGAACAACTAAATACGATACAATGAATAGACTATTTTCAATTCTCGTATTCATTTTACCCTTTATGGTTGCGGCCCAAGAGACACTTACGCTAGATGAGTGTTTTAAACTGGTAACCGAAAACTATCCGTCGGCAAAACAGTCCGAACTATTGAAAAATCAGGTACGACTGGATATCGAAGCGATCCAAAAAGGAAAATTGCCCAAATTGGATATTAATGCACAGGCCACTTACCAATCGGATGTGACCAGTTTACCCCTCCAACTTCCCAATGTAACCATCGAACCGCCCAACAAGGATCAGTACCGGGCAACTCTGGACGTAAACCAATTGATCTACAACGGCGGGCTGATCGATGCGACCTCCAAAGTGAAGGAGGCCACATCAAAAGTAAACCAACAACATGTAGATGTAAATTTGTACGGTCTGAAAAATCAGGTCAACTCGATGTACCTATCGGTGCTATTGTTGCAGGAAAACCAAGCCTTGCTAAATGCAAAGGAGGAGCAATTGAAATCCCGCATCGAAGAGGTAAGGGCAGGCGTAAAATATGGAGCACTGCTAGCCTCCTCCGAACAGGCATTGGAAGCGGAACTCCTAAAAATAAAACAGCAATTCGCAGAACTGAGTTATAACAGATCGGCCTTGGTACAGCGGTTGTCGCTGCTTATAGGAAAGGAATTGTCCGAAGATGTCAAACTCACAAGACCAGAAGTTTTTTTGGGCGCGACCGAATCACAACGGCCCGAATTACAGCTCTTCGATCTTCAACAGGAACAGATCGATTATTCCTCCCAACTACTTTCAAAATCAAACCTGCCCAAAGTGAATGCCTTTGCACAGGGCGGTTACGGGAATCCCGGTCTTAATATGCTTGACAATTCGTTCAACACCTTTTATATGGCGGGGCTCAAATTGAATTGGAACGTGTTCGACTGGAAAAAGACCAAGACCGAAAAACAATCCCTTGAAATCAACAAAGAGATTATCGACTCTCAAAAAGAGACTTTTGAACTCAACAACAGTATGGAACTCGTCAATCTGCAATCCGAAATCGATAAAATCGAGGCATTGATCGCCACCGACAATGAAATCATCGCCCTTCGGGAGAACATCCTGAAAACAGCGGAATCGCAATTAAAGAACGGGGTCATCACATCATCGGCCTATATAACCGAATTTACGAATCTATACGAGGCCAAAAGCCATCTGAACTTACACGAGACCCAGTTATTGTTGAACAAAATTCAATACCAGATTACAAAAGGAGCCTATAACAAAAACCGATTTTAATTCAATCTATCGCAATGAAACAAATATATAATAGCATCGCAGCACTTCTTGTAACTACCCTTTTGTCCTGTACCGGCAATGGGAACAAGGCCGATGGTTACGGAAACTTTGAAGCCACGGAAACCACTATTTCCGCAGAGGCGAACGGCAAGCTTTTGACGTTTAGTGTCGAGGAGGGAAACGTATTGGACAAAAACCAACTGGTCGGCGTAATCGATACCGTTCAGCTATCGTTAAAACGCGATCAATTGTTGGCCTCTAAAAACACCATCTTTTCCAAATCACGAAATGTACTCTCACAACGGGAAGTGCTCAAAGAGCAATTAAGGGTTGCCCAAAACGATCAGAACCGGATTGCAAACCTTGTGAAAGCGAACGCCGCTACCACAAAACAACTTGACGATATCAACGGACAGATTAGCATTATAAAGGAACAAATGAAAAGTGTAGAGAGCCAGAACGCACCGATCGTAAACGAGGTCAAAAGCATTGAGGTACAGGTGCAACAGATTGAGGACCAGATCGAAAAGAGCGTTATTCAAAACCCGGCAAAGGGAACGGTTCTGGTAAAATATGCCGAACCCAACGAAATTACGGCCTTTGGGAAACCCCTGTACAAAATCGCCGATCTCGATGAAATGATACTTCGTGTGTATATCAGCGAAAACCAATTGGCCAATCTAAAAGTAGGTCAAGAGGTTACGGTAAAAATCGATGATGCAGACTCGATGAAATCCTATCAAGGGCAAATATCATGGATCTCCGATTCAGCCGAGTTTACCCCAAAGATCATACAGACAAAAGAGGAGCGGGTCAATTTGGTGTATGCGGTAAAAATCAGGGTAAAAAATGATGGGAGCCTGAAAATTGGGATGCCTGCGGAGATGTGGCTTTCCAGTAGTCAGTAGGCGGTTGCAGTTGGCAGTTTTCTGGTTCAAATGTCAAGTTCAAAATAAAAGATAATTAAGATGAAAAAAACAGCACTATTAATCTCACTTATATCCTTGGCTTTTGCAAGTTGCAAGCAAACATCAAAGGAAGCCCAAAAAAACACAGAGGCTCAAACCGAAACCCAAACGGTTGAAACAGAACATCATCCGGACAGCGAGTGGGTCAATGAAATTGTATTAAACAATGGCTTCAAATGGCAGGCGAACCAAGAGACTACGGATGGGGTCGTTGCGATGTTGGCTTTGATAGGCAAAAGCAAGCTTTCCTCAAGGGAAGATTACAAGAAGTTGGGCGACAGCTTAAATGAGGTCAAGAACACCGTAGTAAAGGAGTGCACCATGAAAGGGGCCTCCCATGACAACCTACATGTCTGGTTACATCCGCTTATCGAAAAAATAAAACTTCTTCAGAATACTGGAAGTGTTGAGGAAGGGGCAAAATTGACTTCCAATATAAAGGAACATTTGGAGGGTTATTACGAATATTTCAACTGACCTATTCACTAAAAAGTCACTATTATGAACGGTAAAAACAACATTGCGGTAGGATTCTTGACCATGGGACTTTTCATGGCCTACGGATTCATTTTGATCTATTTGAGGGACTTTGCCCCGGGCAAGGAAGAATGGGTAAACAGCTACTCCGTAGGGAAGCATTTTGAAAGCAGATTGGCCCATGTTCACGGTAATCTATTTGCTTTTTTGAACATTCTGATCGGCTATTTACTATTACATTTTCGAGAACGGCTTTCGAGCGTAAAAGCAATATCATGGCTCGCCCTGATCGGTTTGTTGATGCCCTTGGGCATTTTGGCCGAAGTCTATTTGGGCCTTCCGCCGATTTTCGTCCTGATCGGTGCCCTATCCATGACCACCTCGGTAGTCTGGATGGGAATCTCCTTTTATAAAATGAAGTTGAAACCAGGAATAGATTAACCCCAAATACCCATGTCCATTTCCTTAAATAACATCAGTAAATCGTACGGCAAGGTCAAAGCCTTGACCGATATTTCCTTTGAGGTGGAACAAGGGGAACTGTTCGGATTGATAGGCCCCGACGGGGCGGGCAAGACGACCCTGTTCCGAATATTGACCACCTTGTTGTTTCCCGATGAGGGAGAGGCCACGGTTGCGGATTATGATATTATCAAGGATTTTAAGGATATCCGAAGCCATGTCGGTTATATGCCGGGAAGGTTCTCACTCTACCAAGACCTTACGGTAGAGGAAAACCTGAACTTTTTCGCGACGATTTTCGGAACGACCATCGAAGAGAACTATGATCTGATCAAGGACATTTATGAACACATCGAACCCTTTAAAGATCGGAGGGCCGGTAAGCTTTCTGGGGGGATGAAACAGAAACTGGCCCTTTCCTGTGCCTTGATACACAAACCGAAAGTATTGTTCCTTGACGAGCCAACGACCGGAGTCGATCCCGTTTCCCGAAAGGAACTTTGGGAAATGCTCAAACGGTTGCAACAGAAAGACATTACAATTTTAGTTTCGACCGCCTATATGGACGAGGCCAGCCTTTGCGACCGGATCGCACTTATACAGGATGGGACCATCCTGAAAATAGACCGTCCGCAAAAAATCATAGATACCTTCCCCAAAAATATCTTTAACGTTAAGGCCAACGCTACCTACAAGTTGTTACAGGATTTGGAGGTCTATCCCGATACACATAGTGTCTATCCGTTCGGGGAGTATGTCCACTTTACAAGCACCGACCTGAATTTCAACCCTTCGGACTTGCTTCATTATTTGGAGGAAAAACAACATTCGGATATCGAAGTCTCGGAAACCGTTGCCACCATTGAGGATGCTTTTATGGAACTGTCCAAAGAAAATGAATTGATCGATAATTAAGAGGCAAAACCTGATAGGTCTAGCCACAAAAAAAAATGGAAAACGAAAATGTCATACAGGTCGAGAATCTGACCAAAATGTTCGGCGATTTTACCGCGGTCAACGAAATCTCGTTCGAGGTGGGCAAGGGCGAGGTCTTCGGATTTTTGGGTGCGAACGGGGCAGGCAAGACCACCGCCATGAAGATGCTGATCGGTATTTCCAAACCGACATCCGGAGAGGCCGCCGTTGCAGGTTTCGACGTAATATCCCATGCCGAGGACGTGAAGAAGAGCATCGGTTATATGAGCCAGAAATTCTCGTTGTACAATGACCTTACCATCAAGGAAAATATTGTTTTTTTCGGGGGAATCTATGGTTTGCAAAAATCGGTCCTAAAGGAAAAGACACAGGCATTGATAGACGAACTGGGGCTTCACGACCATGCGGATGAACTGGTACGTTCCCTCCCGTTGGGCTGGAAACAGAAGGTCGCTTTTTCCGTAGCCCTTTTGCACAATCCCAAGATCATATTTCTTGACGAACCTACGGGGGGTGTAGATCCCATTACCCGTCGGCAGTTTTGGGAAATGATCTATCGCGAGGCCAGTAAGGGGGTTACCATCTTTGTTACGACCCACTACATGGACGAGGCCGAATATTGCGATCGGGTCTCCATCATGGTAGAAGGTAGAATAGAGGCCTTGGATACGCCCAAAAAATTAAAGGAACAGTTTAAAGTGGATTCCATGAATGAGGTATTCCTGAAACTGGCAAGGAATATCGAATAAATAACAGCTAAATGAAACGATTCAGGGGATTTGTCATCAAAGAGTTTTATCACATTTTTCGTGATAAACGCACATTGGTCATTCTGTTCGGGATGCCCATCGTTCAGATCCTTTTGTTCGGATATGCCGTTACCAATGAGATCAACAACGTTGACCTAGCCATTCTGGACAAATCCAAGGACACCGAGACCCAAAAGATCATCAACGATATCGAGGCCTCAAAATACTTTAAGATCAGCGATATGCTGGACGACGAGGGCCAAATAGAATCCATATTCAAAAAGGGGCAGGTAAAGGCTGTATTGGTATTCGGCCCCAATTTCGACAAGAACTTGGTAACCCAAAATTCCGCTGATGTACAGATCATTACCGATGCCACCGAACCCAATGTGGCCAATTCCGTAAGCAATTATTTGTCCTCCATTTTACAGAAATACCAAACGGACATCAACAAGGCCATAAAGGTGCCGTACCAGATCGTACCGGAGACCAGAATGTACTATAATCCCGAACTCAAGAGCGTCTTTATGTTCGTGCCCGGCATCATGACCGTAATCTTGATGCTGGTCTCGGCCATCATGACCTCCATCAGTATTACAAGGGAAAAGGAACTCGGCACCATGGAAATTCTTTTGGTTTCCCCCCTGAAGCCCTTTCAGGTTATTTTGGGCAAGGTATTTCCCTATGTTTTCCTTGCGATAGTAAACGCCATAGTCATCTTGGCCCTTGGCTTCTTTGTATTTAAAATGCCCATACAGGGCAGTTATTTCTTGTTGGCATTGGAAAGCATCCTGTTCATATTCAGCGCACTTTCATTGGGCATACTTATCTCGACGATTTCCGAGACGCAACAGACCGCGATGATGGCCTCCTTGATGGGGCTTATGCTCCCGACCATATTGTTGTCGGGCTTTATTTTTCCCATTTCCAGCATGCCCGTCGCCCTACAGGTCATCAGCAACATCATTCCGGCAAAGTGGTTCATCATCTTGATCAAGGGAATTTTGTTGAAAGGGGTAGGTATTACGGTACTGTGGAAGGAAACCTTGGTGCTATTGGCCATGATTACCGTATTTATTGGGGTCAGCATAAAAAAATATAAAATAAGACTGGAGTAGTATGAGAACGATTAACTTCTTACTGGTCAAGGAATTCAAGCAGATCTTTCGTAACAAGCCGATGCTGGTCATTATTTTTATGTTGCCGGTCATACAGTTGTTGATATTGGCCAATGCCGCTTCCTATGAGGTAAAGAACATTGCGTTCTCTGCAATCGATATGGACAATACTCCCTATTCACGAGAGTTATTGAGCAAATTCAAGGCTTCGACCCAGTTCGATTTTATCGCCATGTACCCTTCCGAAGAAAAGGCGAAAGAGGCCATGCAGAGTGGCACGGTAGATGTCGTACTGCACATACCCCAATATTTTGAACGCAACCTACAAAAAGAAAAAAAATCAAAGCTTTTGGTAACCATCAATGCCATCAACGGTTCGGCGGCGGCGGTCGAGAATATTTATGTTACCTCGATCATCAAGGATTTTAACCAAGCGGTCCAAGTAGATCTGATCGATCCGGCGGATATGTCACAAATGCCGAAAAAGGTAAATGCCATCCCCCTTTTCTGGTTCAATCCCGAACTGGATTACAAGACCTTTATGGTTCCGGGAATCTTGGTACTGCTGGTAACCATGGTCGCCCTTTTTCTTGCCGGAATGAACATTGTACGCGAAAAAGAATTGGGCACTTTGGAACAGATCAACGTAACGCCTATCAAAAAACACGAGTTCATCATCGGAAAATTGACACCGTTCTGGATTTTGGGCATTGCCGAACTGATAATCGGTCTGGTCATCGCCAAAATAGCCTTCGACATTCCCATGGTGGGCAATTTGGCACTGCTGTTCCTGTTTGCCACGGTGTACTTATTGGTCGTCCTTGGTATCGGCCTGTACATATCCAATTTTACGGAGACCCAGCAACAGGCCATGTTCCTTGCTTGGTTTTTTGCGGTCATCTTTATACTGATGAGCGGCTTGTTTACCCCCATAGAAAGTATGCCCATCTGGGCGCAGTTCATTACCGAATTCAATCCCGTTAAATATTTCGTGGAGGTGGTGCGCATGGTCATGTTGAAAGGATCTTCATTATCGGATATTTCCCCGCAATTGATAAAACTGGGCATTTATGCCCTGTTGATAAATGCGTTGGCCGTATGGAGCTATAAAAAGGTTAGCTGATGGAAAACAACAATAACAATCGATTACATACCGATGAATCCAAATTTTTAAGAGGCCCACTTTCCCGTTTCAAGGAACTCTTCTTCACATTCAGGGTCATGTTCAGTTTTATAAAGGCCTTCCGGAAAATGCACTTTATCGGACCTTGTGTAACCGTTTTTGGTTCGGCACGATTCGAGCCCGACAATCCGTATTACCAACAGGCCGAAAAAGTCGGGGCTGCCTTAGCGAATTTGGGCTTTACGGTTATGACGGGCGGAGGGCCAGGAATAATGGAAGCGGCCAATAAAGGAGCTTACGAGGCTGGTGGTTATTCCGTGGGCTGTAACATCATCCTTCCCTTTGAACAAAAACCGAATCCGTATCTGCATAAATGGATAGACATCCGTTACTTCTTTGTGCGCAAGTTCCTCTTGATAAAATACTCCTATGCCTTTGTAGTGATGCCAGGGGGAATGGGCACCTTGGACGAGCTCTTCGAATCGATTACCTTGATTCAGACCAAGATGATCCAAAACTTTCCGGTGGTCATTTTCGGTTCTGAATACCACAAGGAACTCTGCCAACACATTCAGATCATGGCGAAAGAGGAAAGTATTAGTCCTGAGGACATGAAACTACTGTTCGTGACCGATTCCGTGGAAGATATGGCGGCACACATTAAGACCCACGCCATCGAAAAGTTCAAACTGGTCAAAAAAGAGCAAAGACCCAAATGGTGGTTCGGGGAAGGAAACCAAAAAGAAAGTATAAAAAATTGAAAAAGATGAAAAGCAAGATTATTACGTACGCTACCGTAGGAGTTTTGATGGCATTCGCTCTGTTGACCTTGTTTTTGAGCAGCTCGGTCATCTTCGATTGGTTTGGCATACGGGCCAAAGAAGGTAATTATGTACCCTTTGTAGTCTGGGCAAATTTCTTTTGCAGTTGGCTCTATCTCCTGGCTGCTTACGGATTTATCAAGCTAAGAAAATGGACTCATAAAATTCTGGTAGCTGCTGCCCTAATTTTGATTATCGCCCTTATAGGCCTGTTCTTTCATATTAATAACGGTGGACTGTACGAAACCAAGACCATAGGCGCCCTTATTTTTCGAATCTCCCTGACCTTGGTTTTTGCGTTGTTGGCTTATTTACGGATAGTAAGAAAATGAACCCCTATTTCCATATAATTCTTTTAGTAATCCTATGCACAGGGAACATGACAGGTCAAAAAACACAGGACAGTATCCCACGACTTGATCTGGCAAAGATCGTACAGGTCAATCAAAGCGATAGTTACATCACGTTTCCCACCGATATAGGCAATCTGGAACCCTTAATGTTCGAGGCCAATGTAAACCCCAGTTTTGTAATTCGTGAACGCAAGGATTCCCGTTTAATGGGTGTGCTCACGGCGCAGATTACCATCCGTATGTTCAATGAAGAGTCCTTTCCAGTAAAAACTCCCAGCTATATTCCACAGATTTCGTTCTATTATTTGGCAAGTGAAAAGAATGCCGCCAATCGTCTTACCCTGTTCGGAAAAATGGCCCACCATTCCAACGGGCAGGACGGCGGTTTTTATGATGAGGATGGGAATATCAATCTGCAAACAGGAAATTTTGCCACCAATTTTTTTGAACTGGGATTACTTAAATCTGGATTCAGCAAAACATTGAACGCACAAAAATTTTTCAAAAGCGCGTTCGAAGTACACCCCAGAAGTTGGATGCTGGAAGAATTGCACGGTCAGTATAGTGGGTTCCGTTGGCACAATGCCTTTTTGGCCTATAAACTTCCCATGAGAATGGGGCATCGTAGATCGGTAAAGGCCGATTTTTCGCTTAAGGCCGAAACCACTTGGTTTTTGGATAATATCAACGATTGGGACACCTTTAATATCAAGCGGTTTAATGCAAGCTTCACTTTTTATTACCATCCGAAGTTTTTAGAAGACATTGGGTTCTTTGTGCAGTATTATCATGGAATCGATTACTACAACATCTATTTTCAACACCGGTTGGATGTCATCCGCTTTGGGATAATGACGGAACTGTTACGGTTTTGAACCGAATTGAAAAAGACATGAGCAAAGACCAAGTTAACATCACAAAGAATTCCGGGGACCTGGAACAGTTTTCAATAGAAAAGCTGAGGAAATCTTCAACAGATAAAATCTCAACATAACTTAGATAAACCCGTTTTACCAAGAAATTGGTTATAAATATCAGAATACGACAAGTAGCTATTGAAAATATTGGAATTATGCACTGGTCGCCGATGAGTATTACTAAGAACTTGGAAGAAATCCGAACCCAAAAACTCTCGCACTCAGGCTGTTCTTTCTATTCCATGTGCCCGGAGTTACGGTTATCAGTAGAAAATTTAGTATTATTGGTCTTTCCTAATACCTCGCTATGATTCCTGGATCCCATTTCTTCACTTCAGAAAATAAAATTAAACTGTTTTATCTTGCCCTTTTAGGTCTGACCCTTATTCTTTCCTGTAGTTCTACTGATCCCGAAACTACAACTAAACCCTCAAATTTAACTGTTATTATAACCGTCGTCGGTGCTTCTGACACGCAACCAGGAGGAGATGGTTCGGGAATGGTACAGGTAAGTGCATACGCAGAGGACGCCGTACGTTACGCATACAGATTTGATGGCGGGGCATTAGAAGAAACTACTTCCAGAACCATGAGTCATACCTTTGATCGGGAAGGTACGCATTCGTATTCCATAGAGGTGTTTGCCTATTCTGATTCAGGAGAATCTATTTCTAAATCAAGCGAAGTAACTATTTTCAGAGGTACTCAGGAGCAAGAAGCTACGCTGGTATTCGCAGATGAATTTGATTATGAGGGAAGCCCTGATTCCTCTAAATGGCACCACCAGGTAATCGGACCCAACAATGGAAGCTGGTACAATGACGAAGTTCAGCACTATACAGAAAGGGTGGAGAATTCATATGTAAGTAATGGCACATTAAAAATCGTCGCTCATAAAGAACAATATACCAGCGGCGGTGTTTCCAAATCTTATACCTCAGCCCGATTAAACTCCAAATATGCCTTTACCTATGGACGTGTGGAAGTCAGAGCTAAATTACCTGCTGAAGGGGGTACCTGGCCCGCCATCTGGACATTAGGAGCCAACATCAATGAGACAGGAAATTATTTTGGTCAGCAGTACGGCAATGTAGGCTGGCCCGCATGTGGTGAGATCGACATCATGGAGCAAAGAGGTTGGGATAAGATCAATACTATTGCCTATTTCCACTGGGGAAATACGAATACCGGAGCATACCAAAGTGAAGGATCTGAGACTGCCGTTCCGGATTCCACCCAGGAATTCCACCTCTACGTACTGGAATGGAATAGCAGTACTATGAGGGTACTGGTAGATGATACTTTGGTCTACGAACTGGCCAATACCCAGGACAAACCCTACGATAACCCTCATTATATTTTACTCAATATTGCCATGGGTGGAAATTTAGGTGGTGAGATTCCTCCTGGATTCACCAACGCTACAATGGAGATCGACTACGTAAGGGTGTATCAATAATCTAGTATCCTTTCTCTGAATTCCGATAGCAATCCCCTACCTCTAGCCCCATTGCTTTTTTTGTACCTTAAGTACTTACTAACCAACAAACAACCAATGAAAAAAGAATTCACTACCCTTGCGGTACTGGGCTTGTTTGTCCTGATTTCGGTTAATGAAGACGGAAAAATTACCAGCGCATCAGACTATTTCGATGTAAATGGCCTTGCCGTTCAGATTGCGGAAGAATAGACTATTCCAATCATTGATTCACAAAAAAATGGCCCCGTAATGGGGCCATTTTATTAAATATAGGCTAAGTTTTAGGCCAGGTCGAACCTATCGAGGTTCATCACCTTATTCCATGCCTTTACAAAGTCCTTTACAAACTTGCCATTTGCATCGTCAGAGCCATAGACTTCGGCAATCGCCCTAAGTTCAGTATTAGAACCAAAGATCAGATCAACCCTTGTTCCTGTCCATTTCTTCTCTCCTGTATTTCTGTCATGACTTTCAAATACTTCCTGATCAGAGTCGATAGCCTTCCACTCATTACCCATATCAAGTAGATTTACAAAGAAATCATTACTAAGAGTACCCGGTCTATCCGTAAATACACCGTGTTCGGAACCATCGTAATTCGCCGCAAGAGCTCTCATCCCTCCCACGAGCACAGTCATTTCTGGTGCAGTAAGAGTCATTAATTGAGCTTTATCTACCAGCATATCTTCGGTAGAAACAGAAGATTTTATTTTGCGGTAATTCCTGAAACCATCGGCAATAGGCTCCAGTACGTCAAAGGCTTCCGCATCAGTCATCTCGGCTGAGGCATCAGTACGCCCCGGAGAAAATGGAACTTTTACATTCTGTCCCGCGTCCTTCGCTGCTTTCTCAACTGCAGCGCATCCACCAAGTACGATCAGATCCGCCAGGGATACTTTTTTATCCCCTTTCTGAGCAGCATTAAAGTCGTTCTGCACCTTTGTAAGCGCATCAAGTACTTTTCCTAATTGCACAGGATTGTTTACTTCCCATTGATTCTGGGGTTCAAGTCTTACACGAGCCCCATTAGCCCCCCCGCGATTATCAGAACCTCTGAAAGTGGAAGCTGATGCCCAGGCAGTGCTTACCAGTTCAGAAATGGATAGTCCTGTAGCCAGGATGGTTTCTTTGAGGTTATCGATATCCTTATCATTTACCAGTTCATGATCAACTGCAGGAACAGGGTCTTGCCAGATCAGCTCTTCTGAAGGAACTTCAGGTCCAAGGAAACGCGACTTGGGTCCCATGTCCCTGTGAGTTAGTTTATACCACGCTTTTTGGTATGCCTCTTTAAATTCCTGAGGGTTTTCTAAGAAGTGCCTTGATATTTTTTCATAGGCAGGATCCATCCTTAGTGAAAGATCTGTCACCAACATAAATGGCGCATGTTTCTTTTCCGGGTCATGTGCATCGGGAACAGTTCCTGCTCCTGCTCCATCTTTGGGCTGATATTGCCATGCTCCGGCCGGACTCTTAGTGAGTTCCCATTCGTAGCCAAAAAGGTTCTCCAGGTACTTATGGCTCCACTTTATCGGAGTATCTGTCCAGGCTCCTTCCAGACCACTGGTGATTGTATCCGATCCTTTTCCGCTTTTAAAGTTGCTTTTCCAGCCAAGGCTTTGCAATTCGATTGGAGCCCCTGCAGGTTCTGCCTCAAGAAACTCTGCATCGCTGGCAGCGCCGTGGGTTTTACCAAATGTATGGCCTCCGGCAATCAGGGCAACAGTTTCGTAGTCGTTCATTGCCATTCTACCGAAAGTCTCTCTGATATCATGCGCGGCAGCCAACGGGTCGGGGTTTCCGTTTGGTCCTTCCGGGTTGACATAGATAAGACCCATATGAGCAGCACCCATTTGTCTTTCTAAATCACCATCTTCATTGTATCTCGCTTTATTTCCCAACCAGGTAGTTTCTGACCCCCAGTAAATATCTTCTTCGGGCTGATAAATGTCTTCACGCCCACCTGCAAATCCGTACATGGGTAATCCCATGGATTCGTGCGCAACATTTCCGGCAAGAATGAGTAAATCTGCCCAAGAAATTTTCTTTCCGTATTTCTTTTTAATCGGCCATAAAAGTACTCTGGCCTTGTCCAGGTTAGCATTATCGGGCCAGCTGTTTAATGGGGCAAAGCGCTGGGAGCCTGTACCACCTCCTCCACGACCATCCGAAATTCGGTAAGTCCCGGCAGCATGCCATGCCATACGAATAAAGAAAGGACCATAATGCCCATAATCGGCCGGCCACCAGTCCTTCGAATCAGTCATAAGATCCGTAAGATCCTTTTTTATCGCCTTTAGGTCGAGACTTTTAAATTCTTTTGCATAGTCAAATTCTTCCCCCATAGGGTCAACCAGCTCAGAATGCTGGCGAAGGATATTGAGATTTAACGAATTGGGCCACCAATCGCGGTTGGTAGTCCCTCCACCGGCAACCTGCTGCAGTTCCCCATTGAGAAATGGGCATTTACTTTCATCGTTAGCCTGGTAAGCTGAACCGTTAGATGATCCACTCCTGTCTTTTATGTCTTCCATGGTATATGTAATTAGGTTTTATTAGAGAGTACCTCAAATTTACCAAATGAAACCCTATTATCCACAGACGTTTGATCGATATAAACTATGGCTCATGTAAATTTCCGATCTTGCTAGGCGTTCGGTTTCATACTGTCTATTTTAACGAAGGATTTTATTCAAATGAAAACAGCTAATTCCGCATTGTACATTATACCTGTCTTACCATCAACGGATATAGAACGTGATCTGGAATGGTATAAAAAATACACTGGGTTTACATATGCATTTGGAGATAAAGGATACGCAGGTATGCGGAGAGAGCAACAGGAATTTCATTTACAATTTCACCACGGAACTGAAGAAGATCCCGTCCTTGGCTCCGTGATGAAGATCTTCGTCAGTGATATAAATCCATATTTCGAAGAATTTTTGGAAAGAGGGACCATAGCAGAAGATAAATTACGCCTGAATACGCCTTGGGGCACGCATGAATTTGGTTTTTACGATCTTAACGGGAATGCGATTTTTATTGTACAGGACATTTGACTCAATAATTTGAATACAGAATCTAACATGGAACCATTTGTTGCTTTATTAAGGGGAATTAACGTGGGTGGACACCATAAGGTCCCCATGGTACAGCTCCGCACTGAATTCGAAAAGTTGGGATATTCAAAGGTGATCACCCTGCTGAATTCCGGGAATATTATTTTTAAAGCTGATTCAGAAGAAGAATACAGGCTCCAGGATGAGATATGCTCACATATTTCAAAGGTTTTCGGCTTTGAAATCCCCACTACAGTTATTAAGGCAAAACAAATATTAAATTTAACGGCTAATAATCCGTTTTCAAATGAAAGCCTGGACAAGACCATCAGGTTTTATACCACCTTTCTCAGTGACAGCAGTAAATCACAGATTCCCCTACCCTGGCAGAGTGAAGATGGTGCCTATCGTATCATCTATCACAAGGGAAGAATAATTTGCAGCGTACTCGACCTGAGCGTTTCCAAATCCCCCGAAGCCATGGGCATTCTGCAAAGCTTTTATGGAAAAAAAATCACCACCAGAAACTGGAATACAGTGGTCAGGATTGAGAACAAACTGGCCAGCCTGAAGTAAGAAAATATAAAATTTACAACCTTACAAGATGGTTTTAGCAGATTTATGATGAAGGAAACCAATATAAAAGAAAAGTATCTCTGGCTGGCCGTAATCGTGGTCTACCTCACCATCCTTTCAACACTATTTATGGGTCGGCCTTTTGCTAATGAATTAAGGGATCAGAATGTACAGGCAGTCTTCTTCCTCCTCGGGATGTTCCTTGTTGGCGTTGCTGTTTTACTACACGGACTGATAAAGAAACCTTCCGGGATAGAATACGCCGTATTAATTGGCATCATTGGAGTCTATGTCATGTTCTTTTTTCGCCTGGGCGCTCCTGAACGGAGCCACCTTATAGAATATAGTGTACTGGCAATCCTACTACACAAGGCAATCAGGAGGAGACCAAAATTAGAAGGCGGCATCTGGAAACCAGCGTTGCTGGCCTGGCTGGCCGGAATATTGCTTGGCACTCTTGATGAAGGGATTCAATATTTCCTTCCTGAACGAGTTTTCGACACCGAAGACATTGTATTCAATAGTATGGCAATTAGCCTGGCTATAATCGCCACTATGATTCTGAACTGGATTAGCAAAAGATTCAGGAAAAATAAGGCAAATTGAAATTGATCATCCAATCATATGAGACCGTGAATAATTTCATTTATCCTAACTTTATTGGGTATTCAACAAGATGAAATCTAAAAAGGTTTTTAAACTATGAGTCAATCGGTTTTCATTGCCAAACATATCAGGGAATTTTATTTTGGAGGTAACTGGACAGCTGTTAACCTCAGGGATGGTCTTGCAGGACTCAGCTGGAAGGAAGCTATTCATAAAATCGATGAGCTGCATAGCATTGCCGAACTCGTTTATCACATTAATTATTTTGCCAGAGTAGTGACAAGAGTTCTGGAAGGGGAACCTCTGAAGGGAAAGGATTCTGAAAGCTTTGATTGTCCTTCCATCCAAAATAGCTCCGACTGGGAAGAACTTAAAAACAGGACATGGAAGGAAGCGGAAAAATTTATTTCGTTGGTTGAAAATCTCCCTGAGGAAGAATTACCAAATCTACTAGCCGACGAAAAATACGGTTCATACCAAAGGAATCTGTTCGGCATTATTGAACACTCGCATTATCATTTGGGACAGATCATCCTTATCAGGAAATTACTTAAAAAAGGTAATTGATCAAAAATCATTACATTTAAAATGATTAAAATCAGCGCAATACGTTTCGCAGTATTTTCTGAATAACCTGAAAACCAAAAAACCATGAATCCTATTTTCCGCAATATCCTGGCAGTTATCGCAGGCCTTGTGCTGGGCAGTGCCGTAAACATGTTCTTTATTTCCCTTAACGGACGCGTAATTAACCTCCCTGAAGGTGCAGACGTCAGTACAATGGAAGGCCTGAAGGAAAGCATGTCTCTCTTCGAACCAAAACATTTTATTTTTCCATTTTTAGCTCATGCCATAGGTACATTAATAGGTGCTTATTTTGCTGCGAAAATTGCGGCTACAAGAAAAATGATGTTTGCGATGATTGTGGGTATAGGTTTTCTGATTGGTGGAATCATAAATGTAATCAACCTTCCGGCCCCTGCATGGTTCTCAACTTTAGACCTTATTGCGGCGTACATCCCGATGGGATGGTTAGGAGGACGATTGGGAACCAAACACTCTAGTAAGAACTAAGAGCACTTAAATATTGTTCTTTGTTACCGCCTGGTGGATACCTTGACCCGGCCTTCATAAGCTTATTTAAAATTTTCCCGGTTCTCAATAGCTTATTTAAAAACCTTAAACCAACCATATCATGTCTGAACAGAAAAAATCCAAGACCCCCTGGGATATCATTCAATCATCCATCCTGCTCCTTACCCCCGTTCTCGTTGCCGTAATGGGGTATTTTTTTAACAAAAGCCTTACCGAAATTGAAAGTCAGATTGCCAACGTAACGGCCATGAAGCCTTTTATGGAAATGATTGCCGATCCTGATATTACAACCTCCAAAATGGGGGCTTATGCCATCTATATGCTCAAAAAGGATGATGATCCACAAATTGCGGCTCAAATGATCTTAGCCCCAGGGAAACAGCATTTATTGGATGTACTTGTGGATATAGGAAATCGGGATACTGCCATTAAGAGTGTGGTAAATCACGTTCTTGATAATCTCGATCTGTCCTCAGGAGATACAAGTCAGTTATCCGATATCCAAAAAAATGCTCTCAGCATTATCGACAAAATTGACAAGCAGACTGCCAGTGAACTAATCGATCCTGATGAAGGTGAACCTATAGCTACCGACTGGTTATATCTGGGAAATTTTTCAACCGGACAAAATAGTGACCGAATTATCAGTGAAAGGCCTCAAATTGGCAAAGAATATAAGCTTATAAAAGATGCAAATGTGCGCGCAGATAAACCCAGAAAAGAAAATGGGTACAAGCTGCCGTCATTTGTAAGAGTTGCAAAAAAGGGGAGTACGATTAATATCGATACACTCACTATTGACAAAAAAGGACATAACTGGGCCAGAATCAGGTTTGTGAATGAATAAAGAATAAAACGAAAATGTTTTTAAGTACCTTTAGGTAGCAGGAGGGATCAACTGGAATCCTCTGGCATACTTTAAAATCATCTCAAACCACATAACTATGAAAAAAGTATTGATCCTGAACGCGCTCATTTGGGCCGGAGTTATTCTTATTGCCTCCTCGCTTGTGGGGGATCATCCCCGATATCAGATCCTGATAGGAGTACTGGCTGTCGGTTTTACCCTGCAAAATGGCTTTACCTATGCCTTTCTGAAGGAAAAAAACTAAGATTGAATTCTTTTTAACCGGTCTATGGAATCTACAAAGTACCTTCTGAGCCTTTTCCTGATCCTGAGTTTCACTATATTTTTATCTGCCCAGCAGCCGGGAATAATAAACACCTATAACAGGCCTTCCACTTCCTTAAATGGTTACTGGAAGTATATAGTGGACCCCTATGAAAACGGGTTTTACAACTACCGCCTTGAAGCCTTCGAAAATCAGAAAGATCCGGGGAAGAACGCCTTTTTTACTAATTCAAAACCGGATAATCCTTCCGAGCTGATCGAATATAATTTTGATCTTAGTGATAGTCTGCAGGTGCCAAGCGACTGGAATACTCAGAAAGAAAAATTATTCTATTACGAAGGCTCCCTCTGGTATAAAAAGTCATTTGATTACGAGCTTGAAGAACCATCGAACCGTCTGT
Organism: Muriicola sp. SD30; assembly: GCF_041205185.1. Lineage (NCBI taxonomy): Bacteria > Pseudomonadati > Bacteroidota > Flavobacteriia > Flavobacteriales > Flavobacteriaceae > Muriicola > Muriicola sp. SD30. The sequence goes on along the minus strand of NZ_JBGEWB010000002.1, from coordinate 781,272 downwards.
TTGTGCATTTCGGAGCCTCTAATTACAAATCGGATGTATACCTCAACGGTAAGAAATTAGGGCGTCATATCGGGGGATTTACCCCATTCTCCTATGAAATAACGGAGCTTCTTGATGCCAGGGATAATTACCTTGTAGTGAAAGTAGATAACAAGAGGATAAAAGAAGGTGTTCCTACCCTGAATACCGATTGGTGGAATTACGGCGGAATTACCAGGGAAGTAAAACTCATTGAGACTCCTTCTACATTCATTAATGATTATTTTCTTTACCTCAATCCCCAAGACCCGACCCGGATTCAGGGTTATGTTCAACTCAAGGGGAAACAGCTTGCAAATCAGGCAATTGAAGTAGGCATCCCGGCATTGTCTGTAACCCTTCCATTGATTACGAATAATGAAGGGCGCGCTAAAGTGGATATATCTGCAAAACAGATCAGATACTGGTCGCCCGACGACCCATTTCTGCACGAGGTTTCTATTACTTCAGGGAATGATAAAATAAAAGATCAGATAGGATTCCGCACCATTACAACCCAGGGGAGTAAAATTCTGCTCAATGGATCTCCTGTATTCCTAAAAGGGATTTCCATACATGAAGAAAAGCCTTTTAAAGGAGGCAGGGGGAACAGCGAAGAAGATGCGCGTCAGCTATTGTCCTGGGCAACTGAAATGGGGTGTAATTTTGTTCGACTGGCACACTATCCGCACAATGAACATATGGTGCGAATGGCCGATCAGATGGGTTTATTGGTATGGGAAGAAAATCCTGTTTACTGGACAATCTCCTGGAAAAATCCCGACACTTATGCAAATGCAGCCCGGCAACTCGAAGAACTTATTACTCGTGATAAAAACCGGGCTTCGGTCATAATCTGGTCTATGGCCAATGAGACGCCTGCAAGCGATGCCAGGACGGAATTTCTGACTAATCTTTCCCTTTTGGCAAGAGATATGGACCCTTCCCGACTCATAAGCGCGGCATTGGAGCAGGGAAGATATAACAACGATCCATTGATAAGAACCATCGATGATCCCTTTGCATCTGTTGTGGACATTCTAAGTTTCAATCAATACATCGGCTGGTATGATGGTCTCCCCGATAAGCTTAGCCAAATAAAATGGCGTATAGAGCAGGACAAACCAGTCCTGATCTCAGAATTTGGAGCAGGAGCCAAGTACGGCCTGCATGGTGATAAGCTTACGCGATGGACAGAAGAATACCAGGAATTCCTGTATGAGGAAACTTTAAAGATGCTTAGTTCAATCCCTCAGCTTCAGGGCATGTCTCCCTGGATCCTGGTGGATTTCAGATCGCCCAGAAGGGTTCTCCCCCGAATACAGGACGGATGGAACAGAAAAGGCCTGATATCTGAAGAAGGAAAGAGAAAAAAGGCCTTTTATACCCTTCAGAAATACTATCAATCCAAAGACTAACTCCTTGATACTCCTTGCGAAATTTCTTGTGATTTTATTCGGATTTTTCCTGATAGGCGTAGGTTTTTTGATGTTGCTCGCACCCAACCGCATATGGAAGATATTAAATAAAGCCGCCAGTACTCCTCGGATACACTTTGGGGAATTGTCATTGCGAATGATTCCTGCTGTCGGACTCATTCTCTGCGCTCCTCAATCAAAATTTCCTGAGTTCCTACAGATAATGGGCTGGTTTATGATAGGTACTTCCATACTCCTAATGCTATTACCAAGAGCCTTGCACTATGCTTATGCACAAAAATGCACAGCCATGCTTCCACCTAATACAATAAGACTTCTCGCCCCTTTTTCTTTTGCTTTTGGCGGATTTATCCTTTATTCCATTCTCTAGGATAGATAGCAGTGAAATTATTGCGCATCCTTTATAATGGCTTCCACTACTTCCGGATTGAGCAAGGTGCTGATATCCCCTAGATTGGAGGTATCATTTGCAGCGATCTTTCTCAAAATACGCCTCATTATTTTTCCGCTTCGCGTTTTAGGCAGTCCAGGCACAAATTGAATCTTGTCCAGCTTGGCGATAGGGCCTATATGCTCTGAAATTTGCTCATTGATTTCTTTTTTGAGGTTTTCCCTGTCACGCCTCTCCCCCCCGTGTTTGAGGATCACAAAACCGTAAAGGGCATTGCCTTTGATGTCGTGTGGATAGCCTACGATGGCTGATTCTGAAACCGACTGGTGTTCATTAATGGCGTCTTCAATAGGAGCAGTCCCCAGATTATGCCCGGAAACGATTATAACATCATCCACCCTACCGGTGATCCTGTAGTATCCTACGGCATTCCTCATAGCCCCGTCCCCGGTGAAGTACATATTTTTAAAGGCAGAGAAATAGGTGTCGTAATAGCGTTGGTGATCTCCCCAGATAGTTCGGGCCATTGCGGGCCAGGGAAATTTTATGCACAATCGGCCCTCTACCTGGTTCCCTTTTATTTCCTTCCCCTTCTCGTCCATAAGAGCTGGCTGAATACCAATAAAGGGTAAGGTGGCATAGGTGGGTATTGTAGGAGTGACATATGGAATGGGAGAGATCATTATCCCTCCGGTCTCCGTCTGCCACCAGGTATCTACTATCGGACTATTATTCTTTCCAATGTTGTTATTATACCAATGCCATGCTTCTTCATTGATAGGTTCCCCTACTGTACCCAGAACTTTTATAGAAGAAAGATCATACTTATCCACAAAATCCAGGCTCTCTTTGGCCAGGGCCCTGATAGCGGTTGGGGCGGTATAAAACTGGTTGACCTTATGTTTGGCTACCACTTCCCAGAACCTGCCGTAATCGGGATAGGTAGGAACGCCCTCAAACATTACTGTGGTGGCACCGTTGGCCAGGGGACCATAAACGATATAAGAGTGTCCGGTGATCCAACCAATATCCGCTGTACACCAGTAAATATCATTTTCCCGATACCGGAATATATTCTTGAAGGTGTAGGCGGTAAATACCATATATCCGGCTGAGCTATGGACCATGCCTTTTGGTTTACCTGTGGAACCGGAGGTATACAGGATAAACAGTGGGTCTTCTGCATCCATTATTTCCGCTTCACAATCCTCGCTGGCCTTGTCTAAAAGAGGTGCTATCCACTTATCCCTCCCATCCTTCATCTCGATCTCACCTCCTGTTCTTTTGACGACCAGTACGGTTTTAACCCCCTTGCAGGTTTCCAGGCCCTGATCTACTATTTCTTTCAGATTTAGGGTCTTTGCTCCCCGGAAGGAGCCATCGGAAGTAATTACAAGCCTGCAATCGCAATCATTAATCCGTGCGGCAAGAGCCTGTGAGGAAAAGCCGGCAAAAACCACAGAATGGATCGCACCGATTCGCGCACATGCCAGTACTGCAATGGCCAGTTCCGGTATCATGGGAAGATAAATACAAACGCGATCTCCCTTGCTTACACCCTGTGATTTAAGCACATTGGCAAATCGGCATACTCTGGCATGCAATTCATTGTAACTGATATGCTGTGCTTCTTCTCCCGGATCGTTTGGTTCAAATATAATCGCTGTTTTATCCCCACGTGCCGGAAGGTGTCTGTCGAGGCAATTCTCAGTGATATTCAGTTTGGCTCCTTCAAACCATTTTACTTCAGGTTTTGAGAAATCCCATTGCATTACATTTGTCCAGCGTTTTCTCCAGAAAAAGTGCTCTTCTGCAATCTCCTCCCAGAAGTTTTCCGGTTCCCTTACTGATTTTCGATAGAGCTGAAAATACTCTTCCAGGTTTTTAATGCTGTAATTACTCATGCGTATTGGTTTAATGTGAATTTGCTCTCCCGGCGTTTTTTGGCAATCGGATGTTCTCAACAATTTCCTGTACCTCTATCGGTGGATCCTTGAACAATGCCGAAACGGAGAGGGATACAATAAAATTAAGCAACATGGCCACAGTTCCAAAGCCTTCAGGAGAAATTCCGAACCACCAGTCTGAAGAATTCCCTCCGCCAAACATATCAAACTTGAATCTGAGCATATAATAAAGCATTATTAAGATTCCTGCCACCATTCCGGCGGTAGCTCCTTCCTTGTTCATTTTTTTATAAAATATGCCCAGAATGATGGCCGGAAAGAATGAAGCCGCCGCCAGCCCAAAGGCCAGTGCTACCGTTGCAGCTACAAAATCGGGTGGGTTGATCCCAAAATATCCTGCTATACACACGGCTATCACTGCAGAAATCCTGGCCAGTGCAAGTTCGTATTTGTCAGAAATATTTGGTTTCCATTGCTTTTTTATAAGATCATGGGAAATAGCCGTGGAAATAACGAGCAACAAACCTGCAGCGGTTGAGAGTGCTGCAGCCAAGCCACCAGCAGCAACCAGGGCAATTACCCAATTTGGAAGCTTAGCTATCTCCGGATTTGCCAGCACGGTGATATCGGGATCCACGGTTAGTTCGTTTTTATCGGCATCTCCTACATACTGAATAAGGCCATCCCTGTTTTTATCATCAAATACGATTAAACCCGTAGTTTCCCATTTCCGGAACCATTCGGGCATTTCTTCATAGGGTTGATCACTCACTGTTTCTATAAGGTTAGTCCTGGCAAATACTGCCACTGCTGGTGCGGTTGTATAAAGAATCGCAATAAAAAGAAGGGCGTAACCTGCTGATTTCCTTGCATCCCTCACATTGGGAACAGTAAAAAATCGTACGATGACATGGGGTAATCCTGCTGTACCCACCATAAGCGCAGCGGTAATACAAAAGATGTCAACTGTGGATTTTGAACCATCCGTATATGCCGTAAATCCAAGAGCTTCAGAAAGACCGTCTAATTTATCGAGCAGTGAAATCTCCTCTCCAAGGACCTGGGCGCCCATTCCCAGTTGTGGAACCGGATTCCCTGTCATTTGAATGGAAATGAATATAGCGGGCACCATAAAGGCAAAGATCAGGACACAGTACTGTGCAACCTGGGTATAGGTTATCCCTTTCATCCCACCGAGTACCGCATAGAACAAAACAATGATCATTCCGATAATTACTCCCGTGTCAATAGGAACTTCAAGAAAACGTGAAAAAACAAGTCCAACCCCCCTCATCTGACCTGCCACATAGGTAAAAGAAACCAACAAGGCGCAAATAACCGCTACTGTCCTCGTAATATTGGAATAATAGCGATCTCCTATAAAATCAGGAACCGTGAATTTTCCGAATTTTCTCAGATATGGGGCAAGAAGAAGAGCGAGTAGAACGTATCCGCCTGTCCAACCCATCAGGTAAACTGAACCGTCATAGCCTGTAAAAGAAAGGAGACCGGCCATCCCTAAAAAAGAGGCCGCCGACATCCAGTCGGCTGCCGTTGCCAGACCGTTGGCCAAAGCGGGAACATGGCCTCCGGCAATATAAAAATCACTGGTTGAGCTGGCCCTCGACCAGATAGCAATCCCGATATAGAGGGAAAAGGATATGACGACCAGAAGGAGCGTCCAACTTTGTACGTCCATGTTTTAACTTATTGTTTTCTGGATATCATTAGTCATCGTATCCGTATTTCTTATCAAGTTTATTCATCAGTCGGACATAAACAAAAATGAGGATTACAAAGACATAGATAGCACCTTGCTGTGCAAACCAGAAACCAAGGCCAAATCCACCAATTTTAATAGCATTCAGCCAGTCTTTTAAGAGGATGCCTGCCACAAAGGACACAACAAACCATATGGAGAGTAATATCACAAGATACCTCAGGTTTTCATTCCAGTAAGCTTTTGCTTTCTTCTGTTGATTGTCCATTACAGAATAATTATCCTATGCCCGGAACAAAATACTAAATAAATGGGGATTTGCGCACCAGATCCGGAAGTGCGATGATATTATCGATTTACTGGCCCAGGGGATTTGCCTGAAATTCATGCAATTCACCAGCCGTACAATGAATGTTGATTTCTATCGGATTGCAACAAACTTCACAGTCCTCAACATAGGTCTGAGTAGCAACAGAAGTGTCTATTAACATCGAAATTTCTTCCCAGCAATAAGGACATTGAAAGAAGTGTTCAAGCATGTTCCCTCTTATAGTTCAACATTGAGAAGTTGGCCCGTTAATTGGAGGAGCTGTATTTCTGCCAGCTTCGCATCGTATTTGGCAAGGTTCTTATTGGTTTGTGCATTCAGCAGGTTGATCTGTGCCTGCCTGAATTCTATGGAGGTGATCCTCCCTAACTGGAACTGTTCTCTGGAACGCTCAAAATTATTCTCATTTGTAACAACGTTTTGTTCCTGGATAGCATAGATAGAAAGCCTGTTCTCATAGATATCGAGAGCATTCAATATATCCCGATCTACCTCCAGCTCAATCTGTTTCTTTAGCAGTTCCTGGTTTTCATAAGCGATCTTCGCATTTTTCACACGAACATTGGTACTACCGCCATCAAAGAGGTTCCAGGTAAGCCGTGCCCCGAGGTTGAGGTTATAGGTCTCATTGTTGGTGCCCGGAAAAAAGGCTGAAGCTGCACTTTGATTTAAATTCCAGCCATATGAACCATTAAGGCCTATTGTGGGGAGGTATCCGGATCTACTAATCTTGATATCGTATTCATTGATTAGCAGATTTTTTTTCGTTTGCAATAAGGCGACATTATTTTCCCTCGCTTTTGCAATAAAGTCGTCCAATTGTAATCTGGGGATAAAGGCAACAACTGTATCAACTTCGAATGATTCATTCAGGTTTTGATTTAATACTACATTCAAATCGCGCTTTGTATTCGACAATTGCTGCTGTGCATTTAACAGGTTGATACTGTCATTTGTGACATCAACCTGGGCATTCAGTATATCGAGCTTAGTATTCTGACCGTATTCAAAGGCGTATTCAGCCCGGGTTATCCGGTCATTGGAAACTTCCAAGGCCTTCTTAAACACATTGACGTTCTCTGTAAGTCTTGCTACTTCAAAATATATACTCAGCAACTGCAGAACCGTATTTTCTATAGTTTCCCTTGCCTGTAACTCTGTTAGCTGGTATTGTTCTTTCAGGCTTTTGTAATTGTAATATCTGCCCATACCGTCGAACAAAGTGAAATTCAGAGAAAGGCTGGAGTCGTATCTCTGGGCCTCGGCTTGGTTGAGTTCTACATCGGGTCTTGGTTCACCACTCTCGAGAAATTGCCCCGGAAATTCTATAGTTGCATCATCTCTGTTGTAAGTTGCCCCGGCACTTCCTGTTAAAGTAGGCAGGAAGCCCGTATTGAGAATACTTTTATTATTCTCGGCAATCTCGACCTGGTTCTTTGCTACTTTAATTCCAAAATTGTTGTAGAGTGCTCTGGAAACTGCATCATCTTTTAACAATACTTGTTCCTGTGCTCTGGTATTTATAGTTACAAATGCCAGTAGCATGAAAATTGCTTGGTACTTTCTCATTATTTAGTATCCTCCAATTCTTTTTCTATATCTTTTTTTGGATCTGAAACTGAAGAGCCATTGGTTGGTTCTTTCAATAGTTTAGTCACCATTTGATCTTGTAAATGAATCTCTTCTTTTTGTTCCTTTATGGCTCGTTCCACTTCTTCTTTTGTGATCGTATTTCCCGTTGCCAACCATTTTGTACCCACTTTCACTTTATTGCTGAAAGACAGGAAAATAGGCAACATAATCAAGGTGAGGACTGTAGCGAAACCAATACCATAGGCTATGGAGATAGCCATGGGGATCAGAAACTGTGCCTGCCTGCTCTGTTCAAAGATTAAAGGGGCAAGTCCAGCAGCGGTGGTTAGAGAGGTTAAGAAAATGGCCCTGAATCTGGACCTTCCGGCCTCAAATATTGCATCGTCAAAACTCATCCCATTGCGAAGATTCCCATTAAACTTTCCTATCAGGACGAGGCCATCATTTACCATGATCCCTACAAGGGCTATAATACCCAGCATGGATAAGATGTTCATAGGGAAATTGTGGATCCAGTGTCCCCATGCCACGGCCGTTAAACTAAAGGGGATTAGGATGAGTAGCATTAAGGGCTGACTAAAGCTTCTGAATGTAAAAGCTATGGTAACATAAATCAGGAAAAGTACAGTGAAACCAACAAATTGCAATGAATCGAGGAGTTTACCGGCTTCCCTGTTCTGTCCTTCATAAGAAGCTGATACCGTAGGGTACTTCGATTGGATTTCAGGCATGATCTCGGTTCGAATCTCAGTCATTATATCTGTTGCACTGGTAGTTTGTGCATCTTTTAAATCCGCTGAAATTTGAATTTCACGCTGCCCGTCCAAATGGTTGATGGCGACCTCTCCACGCTCTATGCTATAAGAAGCAATCTCTTTTAATGGTATCCGACTGCCGCTTGGAGTAACAATGCGCATTTCATCAAGATCGGTAATGGACGATCTGTTTTCCCTGTCGTAACGCACCCATACCCGAATTTCATCCTGGCCTCGTTGAAAACGTTGTGCCTGAGTTCCAAAAAAACCTGCTCTTACCTGATTCATTACCGTTCGCAGGTCTAAACCTAGCAGGTAGGCATTTTCCTTTAGTTTTAGGCGTATTTCTTTGATTCCAGCAGGATCGTTGTCAGCAACATCTTTCAATTCCGGATTACGAAGTAACGCATTCTTTAACTCGGTTTTTGCCCCTTTTAATTCTTCAATATTGTAGCCTAGTAAAGAGACAGAAACAGGATCTCCACCAAAATTCCCCCCTGAACCGTAAATCAGGCTTTCAACTCCGATAACAGGGCCCACCAATTCACGCAGACGTGTGGAAACCATGTCGGAACGTATCTCATCCGGACGCTCTTCACCGGGAAGTAGATTAATGGTCAGAGAGGCCGTTGAAGAACCAGGACCAACATTCTTGATAACATTTTCATAAAGGACCTTATCGGTTCCTTTCAAATACTGTTCGGTTAACTCCTGATTGACGATTTCGGCCTTCTCTTCAATAAGGCTAATTATTGAATCTGTAACCTTTTCATTTGTTCCATTGGGCATTTGTAAACTTATCTGTACCCTGTCGCTGGCAATTTGCGGAAAAAAGGCAGTACGGATTATACCCCCTCCAACGGAGCCAAATGTTAGTAAGAGTGCAAAAACAAAAAAGGAAAACGTAAGCAGTTTATACTTCAGGGCAAAACGCAAGGTAGGACTGTACATTTTATCCCGGAGCCATGCCATGGCCCGGTCTCCGGATTTATTGATAATCCTCAGCTTTGAAAACACCTTGGCTATCCCCTTCTTTGGTTTGTCATCTATCGGACGCAGGGCTTTGGAATGTGCAAGGTGAGCCGGGAGAATGATCAGAGCTTCTATCAGGGATACAGCAAGAGTGAGTATCACAATAACCGATACTTCTCCAAAAAACTCCCCAATTCTTCCATCCAGAAACAGGAAAATTGAGAATGCCAGTACGGTTGTAATAATTGCAGATACAATGGGTGGAAGTACTTCCATGGTACCATCTATGGCTGCCTGTATGGGTGTTTTCCCTTTCTCGTAATGCTGATATATATTCTCTGCGATCACAATCCCGTCATCTACTAAAATCCCTATCACGATAATCATCCCGAATAAGGATAATACATTGATGGTTACATCGAAATAGCCGGCAAAAATGAACATTCCCAAAAATGAGATTGGCAGACCAAAGGCTACCCAAAAGGCCAGCCTGGTATTTAGAAATAAAGAAAGAAAAATAAGGACCAGGGTCATCCCCATGACGGCATTTTCTGTAAGTAGTTTTGTCCGCTCAGTGAGGGTGACAGATAAATCGCTCACTACATTGAGTGTAACGTTATTGTATTTCTGATTGAATTCCTCTATATAGTTCCTAACCTTTTCGGCCGAAGAAATAAGGTCTTCCGTATTCGTACTGGTGATAGTAGTATTTACTGAAAGGTTGCCATTAAAATAGGATGCATTGGGTGTTTCAGAAAAACGATCCCGGACTACAGCCACATCTTTCAATCTCACTGTCTGACCGGAAGCATCGGCCCTTATAATTAAATTAGAAAGTTCATCTCCGTAATAGGATCTGTTATTGGCCCTGATTAAATACTCCTCGGAATCGGTTTTGATATTTCCTCCGGTTACAAGGATATTGGCATTTGAAACTGCCTGTGCTACCTCTGTAAAGGACATTCCATAAGCCAATAGGCTATTCTCATTGACAGCAATTTCTATTTCTTCCTCAGGGTATCCGGAAATACTGATCTGGGATATCCCGTCAATGGCCCGTATATCATTTTCAATCTGGCGTCCAATTTGCTTTAAGGTTACCAGTGGGATATTATCTCCGCTTATTGCAAAACTTATGGTCTGTCTTACAACCTCCAGTTTTGAAACCACCAAGGGTTCCATACCCGTGGGGAATGTCGGTACCCTGTCTACAGCGTTTTTTACCTGTAGTAGCATAAAATCCACATCCCGGCCCTTTTCTATTTCCACATTGATACTCCCGCTGTTCTCCCTGGAGGTAGAGGTCACTCTATCAACCCCTTCAAGTCCCTTTAGGTTATCTTCGATCTTCAGGACAATGCCTTCTTCAATTTCCTGTGGAGAAGCTCCCGGATATGTAATGTTTATTGAGATATTCTTAGAATCCGTCAGTGGAAAAAAGGAAGATTTTAACGACAGGGCTCCTACAATCCCAAAGATGAAAAATGCAATGATCACTACATTGACCGCCACATGGTATTTAATAAAATACGCTATAATATTTCTCATTGTTCAATATTTTGTGCAGTCTCTTCCTTATACACCTTTACGAGCATTCCCGCATATGCACCCACCACGGGTTTGGTTATAATCGTCTCTCCTTCAGGAACCCCTTTAAGAACAACTTTCTTATCCGAAAAATAAACGGGCTTTACATCAATAAGATCGAGGACAGTATCGCGAACGACAAATATCTGATCATTTTCCAAAAGCAGGTTTCTGTCTACTTCAATTGCATTGGTCTCTTGTTTAGCATTTAAATTTGCTTCCAGATACATCCCTTCTTTGAGATCACTGTCGCTGACTTCTATAAACGCCTTTATGGTCTGGGTAGCCAAATCTACGCTCCCGTTTATCCTGGCTACTTTCCCCTTGTAAGTTTTGGTCCTGTCCAGATTGACCAGGTTGACAACCTCGCCTACTTTTAAAAGGTCACTATAGGTCTTGCTCACTGCAACTTCTAATTCATACACATCGGTGTTGATAAACTCACCTAGTTTTTGTCCTGATCTAACCAGCGAGCCTTCAGTAACCAGTGCTTCTGTCAGAATACCCCTAAAAGGTGCTCTTATCGCATACTTACTCAACCGTTGCTCCAGATTCTTAACATTGTAATAGGTAGTTAAAATTCCACGTCCGGATATAAAAAATTTTTCATTTTCAGAAGTCATTTCCGGGAATGGCGGGGTTGTCTTATCAAGATCGAAGCCCGAAAGATAGGCTTGCCATTTAGGATAAAACTCGGGATAATCCAAACGAAGATCCGGCATTATAGAGGTGATCAGATTGTATAAGTTGCTTTTGGCAGACTGCACACTGGCATAATATTCGGAGGCATCTATTCGAATGATAGTTTCTCCGGCCCTGTATGGCTGACCAGCCTTAAATAGCTTATTCCCTTTTCTGAATACCCCCTGCACCTCCGCGTAGAGCTCTACTCTTTGCTTCGCGGTAAGGTTGCCATTTGCCGGAACAATAATATCTACTGTTCCGTTATTTACGGTTTGAGTAAAAACGGTCTTTACGGCCTTTTCAACTTTTGGTTTTGGCCTGGTTTTACTTTCAACTATGCTGTTGGATAAAAAAATCCCCAACACTATAATCAGGATTCCTAGTATCGATAATATTATCTTTCTCATTTGGTGGATACTTAAAGTGATTTTAATTCTCTTGTAAAATTATCCTGGATCCGTTTTAAAATTTCAATCATGCGATTGATTTCTGATTTACTGAGATCCATCTCCAGGATGTTTATTGCTTTTTGTATGATCGGTCTGGTTTTACGGAAAATTTCCCTTCCGCTATCTGTAAGGTAAACCAGGTTAACGCGCCTGTCCTGTTCGTGCTGTCTTTTGATTATATACCCCTTTTTTTCCATCTTCGCCAATAACCTGGCTAAAGAAGATTTGTCTCTCCAGATTAAGTCGGCAATTTCATTTTGGTTAAGTCCGTCATTTTTATTCAATTTCCCAAGAACGATCATCTGTTCTTTACTTATATCCAAACCATGCTGCTGAAAAGCTTCGTGCAAATAGTAGTCTGTAATTTTTATGGTTTTGCCTAGCCAGGGGCCAAGCGACTTTTCCAAATCTATCTCCAAGTCGAGTTCTTGCATGGGCCAAAACTAGATAAATATCTATTAGTTGCATATGCAACCATAGTTAAATAAATCATAATATTTTAAGGACTTCTTAGGTATTAAAACAAAAAAAAGGGATGTTTTCACATCCCCTAATTATAGCTAACCAACTTAAAATTGACTATTCATGATCAGGATCATCTTCGTCTTCAAATTTCGTATCCGCAACCCGGGTTTTCTTAAAGTCGATCTCCTTAAAGTTCAACTTAGCTTCTTCTTTGTCATAGTCAAAGACCAGGAATTGCTTCGTATTCATTCCTTCCAGGTTTTTGAGAGAATTGAATTTGTTATTCTGTATCTGCAGGATCTCCAAACTGGCCAATTGACTAAATTCTGAAGGAATTGCTCCATCTAATTGATTATTTGCAAGGATGAGCTCTTTGAGTTCCACCAACTGCCCGAATTGTCTTGGAATGGATCCTTCGAGTGTATTTTCAAATAGTCCAAGGCTTTCCAAATTAGTCAATTTACCCAGTTCTTCTGGTATTGCTCCCCTGAGACTATTACTTGAAAGATTAAGTACTCTCAAACGGGTGAGCTGTCCCATGCTTGAAGGAATACTTCCGGTAAAGAAATTATTAAAAGCCGTCAATTCTTTCAACTGACGTAAATTACCGAGAGCTTCTGGTAATTCACCCTTAAATCTGTTCATCTCTATTTTGAGGACCTCCAGCTTTTCCATCCGGGTAATACTTTCAGGTAATTCGCCCGTCAAACCATTAAATGCCAAATTGAGGACCTTGAGGTGAGACAACTTATCCATGGATACAGGCAGTGTACCCTTTAAATTATTTCTGAAGAGATTGATCTCAACGATGTGATCACCTTCCACCTTTACCCCGTACCATGTGTGTACCGGAGTGGAGAAATCCCATGTCCTTACCCATTCCTTTCCATTAGTGCTTTCGTAAAGGTCTGTAAGCGCCTCCATTTCCCCTTTGGATACCTTGGCTGTAACAAAGAGCGCTGAGCTTAACATCAACAGTGAAAGGAAAAGTGTTTTTTTCATTTTGAATTTCTTTGTCAGTATTCAGTAGTCGACTTACAACAAATCTGATACATGAATTAGGAATTACCTTACAAATATAGTTCAAAGTAGAGATTACCTACTTATTTTTCCGACAAACGGTCCTATTTTGTTGTGAAAACCAGAAATTTTGTTGTGAAATAAAACTTGTATTACAATCCCTTTGCGGCTTATTTTTCGAGTTGTAGGGTAAGATCTTCCCATTGCTGCATCAGGGATTCGAGTTGTTTCTTCTTTTTTTGATATTTATCGAAGAAGTTTGGCTGAGCAATCGTCTGGTCATAATTCATCAGCAGTTCATGATCAATCTCGGCAATTTCTTTTTCCAGGCCACTAATCTTACTTTCTACCTGACTCAGTTTATTTTTAAGACCTTTTAATTTTTTCTGATCAAGGTATTGATTCGGGGACTTATCTTCGGTTTTCTTTTTTGTTTCCTCCTCCGATTTCTTTTCAATTGCCCTGAAATCATTTGCTTTCCGTTCCTCAAGGAAGTAATTGATATCCCCTAGATACTCCTTTATTTTCCTGTCTTTAAATTCGTAGACCTTATTGGTTAGACCCTGTAGAAAGTCCCTGTCGTGTGAAACGACGATGAGTGTCCCCTGAAAGTTGATCAAGGCCTGTTTTAGTACATTTTTAGACGCAATATCCAGATGGTTGGTCGGTTCGTCCATCACGAGGACATTAAAGGGTTGCAACAACATTTTTGCAAGGGCCAGTCTGTTTCGTTCCCCTCCGGAGAGCACCTTTACGAATTTTTCCACCTCATCCCCGCTAAAGAGGAAAGAGCCTAAAATATCCCGAACCTTACTCCTATTGGTTTCATTGGCAGCATCAATCATGGTGTCTAGTACAGTTTTATTGCCATCGAGGTATTCTGCCTGATTCTGGGCGAAGTAGCCGATCTGTACATTGTGCCCCAATTTGAGTTCTCCCTCGTAAGCGATCTCCTCCACCATAATTTTGGCAAGGGTAGTTTTTCCCTGTCCATTTTGTCCTACAAAGGCCGTTTTACTGTCGCGTTCTAAAAGTAAATTGATGTTATTCAAAACTTCTTTGGGGCCGTAATGCTTAGTGATGCCATTCATTTCTGCTATTATCTTTCCCGGGGTCACGGATACCGGGAAACGCAGTTTTAAAACACTTTTATCCGTTTGATCCACTTCAATGCGGTCCATTCGGTCTAATTTTTTAATCAGCGATTGGGCCATGGAAGCTTTAGAGGCCTTGGCACGAAACTTTTCTATGAGTCGTTCTGCCTGTTGAATTTCACGCTCCTGATTTTTTTGGGCATTGATTTGCTGTTCCCTGATTTCTTCGCGCAGAACGAGGAATTTGGAATATGGTTTATTGTAATCGTAAATACGGCCCAGCGAGATCTCTATAGTGCGGTTAGTAACATTATCCAGGAACATCTTATCGTGGGATACGATCACAACTGCCCCAGGAAAATTGGTGAGAAATTGTTCGAGCCAGATAATCGATTCGATATCGAGGTGGTTGGTAGGCTCATCTAACAAAAGTACATCGTTGCTCTGTAGTAACAACTTCGCCAGTTCAATACGCATTCTCCATCCCCCGGAAAATGTATTGGTCTTTTTATCAAAATCTTCCCTTTTAAAACCCAGGCCCAAAAGGATTTTCTCTGTTTCGCCCTGGTAGTTATATCCCCCCAGGATCTCGTATCTATGCGTAAAATCATTGAGATCTACCATCAATTGATGGTATCCCTCACTTTCATAATCGGTTCGTTCTGCGAGCTGTTCATTGATCTTCTCCAGTCGACCTTCTACTTCCTGAAGCTCTTTAAATGCCTTATAGGCTTCTTCAAGTACGCTCTGCCCCTCCTCAAACTCAATATCCTGCCTTAGGAATCCAATGCGTAGTTCCTTGTCGGAAGCTAATGTTCCGGTATCAGGAGCTACATCTTTGGCAAGTAATTTCAGCAAGGTAGATTTTCCTGCCCCATTTTTACCGATCAGTCCAACACGGTCACCCGGATTCAGACGGAACGAAATTTCCTCGAAGAGGATTTCACCTGAAAATGAAACGGAAAGATTATGGACATTTAACATGATTGTAACTCGGTTTACAAGGTATAATTAAGCAAAAAAGTATCTTTGCCAAAAGTTTTGCAAATGTTCAAAAAAGGAAGCAAACTCTACAGCATTTTAACAGGAAGTTGCCCAAAATGCCATATGGAAAGCATGTACAAGGTACAGAATCCTTATCTTCCGGGGTCTCTTTTTAAGATGAATGAACGATGTTCCCACTGTAATACAAAGTACAAAATAGAGCCTTCTTTCTTTTATGGTGCTATGTATGTGAGTTATGCTGTAGGTATTGCCTTTGCCGTGGCAGCCTTTGTTATTACTTTTTTTGTATTCAAGGCCAGCTTGCTCAATATTTTTGTCAGCATAGTAGTAACACTAATTCTCTTTCTACCAATTATAATTCGTCTCTCAAGGAATATCTGGATCAATATTTTCATGCACTACGATCCGGGGGCAGTCGTAAAATCCTAGAATTTACCAAAGCGTTTTCTGAATCTTTTTATGTCCATTTCCGCAGGAAGCTCTTCTTGATTTTCGATGTAATTGTACAAGGCTTTTGAAGCATAAGGAGCGATCATTACGCCGCGGGAACCAAAGCCATTGAGAAGATACAGCGATGGGTAGTAGGGATGTTGCCCAACCAAAGGCCTCCTGTCTCCTGTGGTGGGCCTGATTCCTGCAAGTTGGTGTTCCACCTCATAATCGCATTTTAAAAAGGACCTTAATTTGGTTTCAAGTTCTTCTCTTGCCTCCGGAGTGGGTTTATTAGTCTTGTCCTCTCGTTTATATGTGGCTCCGACGCGATAAACCTGATTTCCCTGAGGAATAAGAAATACGGAAGACTTTATGATATGTTTTTCCTTAAGATCAGGAGCCTTGATCATAAGGTATTCACCTTTGGATCCACTTAAAGGAAGACAGTTAAAATAGGGATTTTGCTTCAGACCATAGCCAAGGGCAAAAACGAGATACCTAGCTTTAATATTTTTGTAGAGTATAAGATCTTCCCCCAAGGTCAGGGAATTAAAATCAAACGATTCTTTCCGGAGCAGATTCCGATCGAGAAGATAGTTTCTGTAGCCTATTTGAAGGAGTTTTGTGTCGACCCTGCCCGTTCTCAATACTTCGCCGTAACTGTATTTCGCTTCAATAGCAGCATTAGTATTAGAAATCAGTGAGGTAGACATAAGGGGTTCAAGACCCGGCTTATCTGAAGCTTCAAACCATTGGTTTTGCTCTTCTATACTTGTAAATCTTCGCAGAACGCTGAGAGGGTAATTTAATTGAACACCCAATTTTTTTTCCAGGCCGGCATAAAATTGGGGCAGGAGTGCAAGTTGTTCATGGGCCTTCCATGACAGGTTAAATCTCTTGAGTGCAACCGGGTTGTACAAGCCGCCTGCTACGGTTGAGGCCTTTTGAGACTGATCACTGACAACCATAAACGATTTTCCCTCTTGTTCCAGGGTTTCACAAAACGAAATTCCAGCCAAACCTAGGCCTGCTATCAGGTAATCAACCATTGTACAAAAATAAAAAACGCCGCTTCATAAAAGCGGCGTTTTCATTTTATAATTGAATTGGAATACTAAAGGAATTTTTAATAGGCCCACATATCCTGTTCCCTGTCTCTGATCGCTTCTTTGATGCGATTAGATTCTAGTAACTGGAACAAGGCGTTATCCGCGATGTAGTCGTCTATAGAACGATCTCCATGGACATTGTCTTCCCTGTAGATGGTTGCGTTAAACCTTCTGGCGTTCAACAACATATCATATGAGATAGGCTGTGCTGAATTCCGTTGGTTAAACACCTTCGCATCGTGAAGGATTTTCCTGGCACTTGGAAACCAAACCCAGAACAATTCTACCTTGTTATCGGCAGGATTCATAGATTCGTCATCCACGAAGTTTACATCGGGAGCTACGGGAGCTATCCCGAGGAGTCGATACTTCAGTTCTCCCTGGCGCTTGTCAAAATACCAAATACCTTTAATACGATACTCTTCAATATCTGCAGCGGTTATATCCCTCCTGTTAACATATTCAGGGGAGAGTTCTTCACCTGCATTGATTTGTTCGTATCCGAAATCTGTTGTATCTATCCTTGTCAGGGTTGCTTTCAGATCTTCAAACTTCCTTTTTTCGGTGAAGTAAGAGTCAACGTAAACATCTGTCAACTTGCCGTTCTTGATGTTTTTTAAGAAAACATCGTAAAGCGATCTCCTGTCGGCACCGATATCAATTGTATCGGTTGGATAATAGAGGGGGAAATTCACCCTCTCATCAAGGTCGATCACCTCCCATATGGTCTTGGACCAGAGAATATCCCTGTCATCCACATAACCATAATCCAGAGGAACATCATCATCCATTGCCAACTGGTTTGCTGTCTTCTTCCCGATATCCTGTGGCTTCTTGGCATTTAAAATATTTGCCTGGGCCAGGATTGAAATCGGTAGCAGAGAAACGGCTCCAACTAGTATTACATTCTTCCAATTCATAAAATTCAATTTTACTAAAAATTCTTAGTTTGTGATCTCCACAATTACAGGAGATACTTTCTTAAGCTTATACGTTTTGTTATTGGTGATGTAAGCTTCGATATCAAAGATCTGAACAGCATCACCTCTTTTGGCTCTTTTAAGGGCAGATTTACCTCTGCTATCAAGTTTATTACCCTTGACAACAACAGTTGGCTGTCCTGGCACTTTGAATTTAAATCCGCTTACCGCAAGGTTAAGGTCAAAATCAAAGTCTTCTAACAACGCTCCGATAGTCGCGATTTCAAGGTTTCGCCTTGGCATCTTGGCACTTCCGGATTCCCCTCTTACAGATCCTGCAGGTCTTGGAATATCCTTGATCCTGAAGGTAGCGGGAGTAGTGATTCTCTTACCATCAGGCAAAACACCAGAGGCATTGATAGTCACTTCACGTCCTTTTCCAGGGTTCATAACAAACTTGCTTCCTGAAACTCTGCGTAATCCAGCTGCACTTGCGTCAACTTTGTTATCTGGAATACCAGGGATTGAAATGGTCATTGGATTGGCCACTCCTCGGTAAACCACATTCATCTTGTCTGCTGAAATTACGGCTGCGTTAGGCATAGTAATCGTCGCAAATGTTGAAGAAACCGGTACTTCGGTACGTTCTCCATCCTGAATAAAGACCAGGTTTCCTTCGATCTTGTGATCTCCGGCAGCTCCTGCACTTACCAGTAGCTTTACCTGTCCTTCCTTAATCTCGTAGTCCTTCCCTTCAACCAGGGTTCTTCCATCGAGTTTCAGATTTACTTCATTAGGTCTTGTTGTCGCATCCTTACGTCCAAGGACGATGGCTCCTGCAAACTTCTCCCCTGTATAGAAAGCAGATTTCTCCTGCTCCAGTAAAGTGGTATAGTTTGTCATGGAAACCTCAGAGGTTAACTGACCCTGAAGCATTGCTTTTAAGGCATCCTCTTCAGTCGATTTAATATCGGCCTGCAGCTTACTCAGGTTTGCCAGAGAAGCTACTAATGGATATCCTTCATAATGGTAATTGATCCAATCAACTTTTACACCATCTCTTCTTTCTACCTTGCCGTTAGCGTCTCCGGTTTGAAACCTTGAGGCTACAGCATCGCGAACTTCGGTAAAGTTCTCTGGAAGAAGTGCAGTGATCTGGGTTTTATAATCGTTGATTCTTTTCAGGAATTCTTTTCCTTCCGGGGCAAGGTTATCACCCTGAAAGAATTTCTGGTCTAGCCAGTCCGACTTGTCCATAACTACATAATCCTTCGGATCATCCAGTTCTTTGGTCATTGACGTTTTCAAGGACTCGATATAATCGAAATATTCCTGAGACAATTCCTTGATCTTAACGGCGTCTTTGTACAAGGGTCCAAATTTCTCCTTGTTCTCAGATGCTTTGGTTTCTAATCCACTGAGGAAGGCCATATTGCTTTCCGTGGTTTTTTCGTTAGAAGCTTCAAACTTTTCATTCATTAATCCGAATGCAGCCAGAACTTCCTTACTCATATTGAGCGCCAGCATTGCGATAAAGATCAAATACATTAAGTTGATCATCTTCTGACGCGGTGTTGCTTTTCCTGATGCCATGTTTTTCTAATTAGTTTTGATTTGTAACTTGATTTGGGTTATTGGTTCGCGACTAATTAGTTCTTACTCATGGCAGATAACATACCGCCATATACACCATTTAAAGATGAGAGGTTAGAGGCCAATGATTCCATTTGATCTTTAAGAGCACCTGCGTTCTGAACTACTTCTTCGTTAATTGAAGCCTGTCTGCTGGCACTTTCCAACTGTACTTTGTACAAGCTGTTTAAAGATTCCATCTGTGAAGCAGCCTGGGCCATTTCATCAGAATATTTCTTAGTAGTTTCCATTGCGTCTACAGAAGGAGCGATTCCTTTGGCAGCACCTTCAAAATTGCGGATACTGTCACCAAGACTATGCATTAATTCTGCATCAATGTTAGCTTCTTTTAAAAGCTGATCTAATTTTTTTGAAAGCAATCCTTCTGCTTCTTTAGCATCAGAACTGGCCTTTCCATTAGATTCTCCTCCAGCTAATTCAGGATAAACCAGAGACCAATCGAATTCATCATCTACAGGCTCAAAGGCACTGATGGCGAAAATAAGGGCTTCTGTAATCAGACCTACTGCAAGCAGAAGTCCACCGGTTAACGGTCCGAATTCCCAGTGAAGGATTTTAAAGAGGGCACCGATAATTACTACCGAAGCTCCCAGGCCATAGGCCATGTTAAATAGTTTTTTTGTTGATTTTGACTGTGCCATAATTCTAAGATTTAATTTAAGTTTAATAAATAAGTATTTGGTTTTTGTTTGATCTTAATTGGTAATCTGTTATTGTGTTGAATCTTCTTCTCCCATATAGTCCTGTACGGTTCTGAAACCGATGTAACTCCTGGCAGAATCACGATATTCATAATCTCTTGTACTTACCTGCAGGAAGTAAGCCACATCCTTCCAGGATCCTCCGCGGATTACTTTTCTGGCGTTATCGCCCGAATCTGCGTTGGGGTTCATTGTAGAAGCATATTCGTAAGAACCGGGGAAATAACTACTGTTAGTCCACTCCGAAACGTTCCCTGCCATATTGTACAGGTTAAAATCATTAGGTTCATATGATTTAGCTTCTACCGTATATAAGGCTGCATCCGCTGCGTAATCCCCTCGCTGAGGTTTAAAGTTGGCCATAAAACAGCCTGTGTCACTAATTACATACGGACCTCCCCAGGGATAGGTACCTCCTTCGATACCACCACGGGCAGCGTATTCCCACTCGGCTTCTGTAGGCAAACGGAACTGGTTCACAAATTGTTTCCCACGCGACTTCTGATCATCATTCTTGAATTTAGTTCTCCAGTGACAAAAGGCTTTGGCCTGAGTCCAGGATACACCAACAACAGGGTAGTCACTATAAGCATCATGCCAGAAATAATCATTGTGCATGGGTTCGTTGTAAGAATATTCAAAATCCCTGATCCATACCGTAGTATCAGGATAAATTTCCAATTCTTCGGTCCTAAGGAATTCCTTACGGCGTGAATCCCTAGAACGGGCCGCCGCTTCGATATCCATCCAGGTGTATTTATACTTTAATTTGGTTACGTCAATAATACGTTGTCCATTGTAGGACTCCTCTTCAGGAATGTACAATGAATCCATTATCTCCGTATAGTACTCATCCGGATAATCTGATGTATCCCAAACCAGGTCTTCATCAGTATTTAAACGATATCCTTCGTAGCCCGTTTCTCCCATACCGGAATAATTGTCGAGCATATACTTTTCATATGTCGACATTCTGGTGGTATCAGCACTCTTAAAAGCGTACTCTCCGATACCTCCGTCCTCAGGACCCATTCCTAGTTCATCAGCCAGAATTGCCAATTTGGTCCTTACGATAGAATCGCGGACCCATTGTACAAACTGACGATATTCACTGTTTGTTATTTCGGTATCATCCATATAGAACGATCTCACCGTTACTGTTTTAGTTGGGGCGTTGAGAACCTGCGCCATATCTTCCTCGCTTTTTCCCATGATGAAAGCACCCCTTGGTATGAGTTCCATTCCATATGGTTTTTCAGGGTACCATTTCTTTCCTTGTACGCCCACTAGTTCTCCTTTTGTCTTAGACCCGCAACTTGAGAGTAAAAAAACAAACGCTATAGATAACAACAATAGCTTCTTCATACTTTAGGTTAAATTTCGATTTAGACTTTTAGCAGTAATGTCAATTATTATTCTCTAAAACTACTTTTTGAATAAAATATTGTACGTTACTAGCCTTCCTTTTAAAAAAATTCACGTTTAGTTTAAACCTTTCTTGTAGGCCTTAAACCACCGTTCAGGGATAATCTGGTCGCAAGCGTCCAAATAGTCCTGCTCAGTGCAAGGTAATAACGCAGGTGAATTTGATTTAGTATGCGAAGAAGCAAATGAAGGAACTTCTACCCACCACCTTTGGGTGAGCAGACTTTTGTAGAATATCAGTTCCTCGTTTTCGGTAGGGACTATAAACTTGGTAAAATCTTTACTGGAACCAGTAGGGCGTTCCTTGATCCTGAAGTTATATCCTTCCATAAAATACCAGATAATCTGAGCGATCAGCTGGAACGACAAGGGTGAGTTTTCACTTTCATAAATACCGAACACAGCTACATTTTCACTGATTCCGGCGTAACGTGCGATTGCACAGATCTCCCTACCGTCAAAACCATTGGGCGAATAATTGGATGATCCTCCTATCTCACTGGCTTTTATGGCCCGGGCATCCAGACTTACCAGGTGGGCATTCCTCAAGACTGGTTCGGCTAAGGTTATATCTGAAGAGATTTCACCAAGACGGTAAGCATCAAAGAACAACCTTTCCATAAGGTCGATCTCCTCCTGAGCATTAAAATAACTCTGGTACCCGATATTGGAAAAATTAAACAGATTGTTGGGCTTATCGGTAATGATCTTACTCATATAAGAACTGGAGCTGATCAATTCTTCATCCGCCCCAAAGTCGAAACGGCTATCAATGGACACGAGGTTGATCAGGTCTTTTATCCTGTCAAAAGCCCTGTAGGTAGGATAGGTAATGTCCTGAGTGGCACCTATTATAATAGGTATCACATTTTCCTCCAGCAAACCTGCCGTAATTTCCTTGACGACAAAATAGGTGTCTTCTACCGTCTCCCCCTCCTCTACATTGCCGAGATCTACAATATTGATATTCCAATTGCCCATCATCAACTTGTACAATTGAATACGAATCTCTACTATGGCGAGTTTTTCAGGTTTCTTTTCAAAGGCGTTACGCGATTCATTTACCCCCATAATGGCAAATGAAGCATTAGCCAGGACTGGCAGACCATCTCTGTGGGTATGTTTAAAGATATTCTTTCCAAGGGATTGCGGCGGCAAGAGCTCGCAGTGCGCCAGGGCCTTATCTTCAACCGGAACTAAAAAATCAAATGCCATACGACTATAGCAAAGTGGGGTTATTTACTTTTTTTCTTGGGTTTTTTCTTTTCCAGAAGACTTTTCGCGTCTTCCAGACTCATTTTTGTAACATCAACTTCCTTGGCCAGTTCTGCCTTAGTTTTGCCTTTGATTACATTGTGCCGGCCCCAGCGGGCTTTCTCTATTCTGATCCCTTCCTCTGGCCATTCCTTTACTACGCGTTCTGCCTCCTTCTTCTTCTTGGCCTCAATAAGCTCAGCAATATCTGCTTCAGAGAGTTGATCAAAATTATATTTTTTGTTCACGTTGATAAACATGCCGTCCCATTTGATAAAAGGACCGAATCTCCCTTTCCCTTTAGTGACGTCTTTCCCTTCATATGTGGTTATTGGTGCATCTGCTTTTTGCTTGGCCTTGATAAGTTCAACAGCCCGGTCTAAATCCACATCCATCGCACTTTCCCCACTTTCAAGGGAGACAAACTTTTTACCATAGCGCACGTAAGGACCGTATCGACCCACATTGGCTTCAACTT
This sequence comes from Muriicola sp. SD30, assembly GCF_041205185.1. Taxonomy (NCBI): domain Bacteria; kingdom Pseudomonadati; phylum Bacteroidota; class Flavobacteriia; order Flavobacteriales; family Flavobacteriaceae; genus Muriicola; species Muriicola sp. SD30. The sequence goes on along the minus strand of NZ_JBGEWB010000002.1, from coordinate 757,873 downwards.
CCTCTCCTTCATAGACTCCTAATTTCCGCGGCAGCTTAAAGAGGTCCATGGCTTCCTCATAGGTAATTGTATTTAATGACTGGTTTGGCAGCAGACTGGCAAACAGCGGTTTTTCTTCCTCCTCAACCGTACCAATCTGCACCATAGGGCCAAATCGTCCCAGACGAACTGAGACCTGTCTTTTGGTCTTTGGATCTGTCCCAAGAACACGTTCACCACTTGCACGGTCTGCGTTCTCCTCCACATCAATCACATTGGGATGGAAATCCTTGTAAAAATCTTTCATTACTTTTTGCCAGTCTTCCTCCCCAGAAGCGATCTCATCAAAGTCCTTTTCTACTTTTGCTGTAAAATTGTAATCCAGGATGTTGGCGAAATTTTCCACCAGAAAATCGTTGACAATCATTCCTATATCAGTAGGCACCATCTTCCCCTTGTCAGATCCGACTGTTTCAGTAAGGTGATTCTCTTTGATCTTGTTGTTCTCAAGAACTAACTGACTGTATTTACGCTCGGATCCTTCAATTGTTCCTTTCTCAATATATCCTCTGTTCTGAATAGTAGATATGGTTGGAGCATATGTAGAAGGTCTTCCTATTCCCAATTCCTCCAGCTTCTTTACCAGAGATGCCTCTGTAAAACGATAGGGTGGCCGGGTAAATCGTTCTGTAGCAGTGATGTAGTTGTTATCAAGGGACTCTCCTACCTGAAGCGCTGGGAGCATTCCTTCCTGTTCTTCGGCTATATCCTCTTCGTCCTTCCCTTCGAGGTAGACCTTTAAAAATCCATCGAACTTGACCACCTCTCCATTGGCGGTAAACTGTTCCTTGTGGGAGTTGGCACTAATCTTAACATTGGTGCGTTCCAATTGTGCATCGGCCATTTGAGAAGCCAAGGTTCGCATCCATATCAATTCGTATAATTTGGCCTGGTCTCTTTCTACCTTCGGATTCTGCAGCGTCATATCCGTAGGACGAATGGCTTCATGAGCCTCCTGTGCCCCTTTGCTCTTTCCTTTGTAGTTCCTAACCTTGCTGTATTTCTCACCGTAATTGGTTACGATTGCTTTTTTGGCGTCATTAATCGCCTCCGAAGACAGGTTTACACTATCAGTCCTCATATAGGTTATCAGTCCGGCTTCATAAAGCCGCTGGGCCACCTGCATGGTCCTCCCCACAGAGAAATAAAGTTTCCTGGAGGCCTCCTGTTGTAAGGTAGATGTTGTAAAAGGTGCTGAAGGTGATTTCTTTGCGGGTTTCTTATCGAGGGATGCAACTTCAAATTCTGTCTGCAGATTTGCCCTTAAAAACACTTCTGCTTCCTCCTTGGTATCAAATGTCTTGGAGAGTTTAGCGCTAAAAACCTCTCCTTTTTGAGTTCGGAATTCCGCATTTATCCGGAACGAGGCTACAGGAACAAAGGCTTCAATATCGCGTTCCCGCTCAACTATTAGCCGCACCGCAACTGATTGCACTCTTCCGGCAGAAAGGCCCGGTTTAATTTTTTTCCACAACACAGGGGAAAGTTCGTAGCCCACTAATCGGTCGAGGACTCTCCTGGCCTGCTGGGCGTTGACCAAATCGTAGTTAATGGCCCTTGGATTTTCAATCGCATTCTGTATGGCCGATTTAGTAATGGAATTAAAGACTATTCGTTTGGTTTTGCTCTTGTCGAGATCGAGGGTTTCCGCCAGGTGCCATGATATGGCCTCCCCTTCCCGGTCCTCATCACTGGCAAGCCAGATCGTTTCGGCCTTCTTTGCCAGGTCCTTAAGTTTTTTTACAAGGGACTTTTTGTCCTTATCGACAATGTATTTGGGTTTAAAATCGTTGGCTACGTCAACCCCCAGTTCTTTTGACGGAAGGTCTGCAATATGTCCAAAACTCGATTCTACCTTAAAATCCTTTCCCAGAAATTTCTCGATAGTCTTTGCTTTGGCGGGTGATTCTACAATTACTAAATTCTTAGCCATTCATTGATTTTTGAAGTCACAAAAGTATAGCAAAAATTTGATTTGCCTCTTTTACTTCTTATGTGATTCAAAATATCTTCCGGCAACTGAACCTTGAAAGCCTGTCCAGGGATAATTAATCCAGAGCCATGGAACTGATCAATTCCAGGCTGGTGGCAGTATAGGTATATTGATATAAAACCTCATCTCCGATCATTAACAAATGGTCCTGCATCGGAATAACATCAAAGGTGGTTATTCCATCAAAATGCTCCAGGGGGGTTAAGTCGGGCACATTACTTTTGTCATAAACCTTAAGACCAAAACTTCCATCACAGACAAAGAGTTTATCGTCTTTTACACCAAGGCCATAGGGTTCTTCCATGGGGTACGACTTAAGAAGGGCAGGATTGGAAATATCGGCAATATCGATTACAAATAATCCACTTTCGGTGGCACCACATCCATTACCACCTCTTAAGGTGACATAGGCGAAATCCCCGTCTACAACGACAGGATCACAGGCCGTACCGTGTTGAAATTCGGAAACGAAACTGGGCTGTGCCGGGGAGGAAATATCGTAAATATACATTCCGCTTCGGCTCCCCAGGAACAAATGATTTTCCTGATTAAAGATTGTTTCGATATTGAATCCGGCATATACATCTTCCATGTCTACGGGATTCGCCAGGTCTGAAATTTCAAAGATATTTATACTGTGATTGTCAACGGCGTATAAATAATCTGCAACGATCTTAAAGCGTGCCAGTGAGCCTCCTTGTCCTACACTGTTTTCAGCGGCATTGGCCATCAGTACATCATCAAAGCGTTGCTGCACCTCTTCTACCAATCTGCGTTCGGTGACCACTTCCCATCCAATAAGTACATTATCGGGATTTCCCCAATCCTCGTATTCAAAAATATCTGCCTCCATCGGCCAAATAACATTATCCCGCAAGACATCGTGCAGTCGGTTAACAATTTGCATGTTATTGATATCGGAAATGTCGATCACTATCAGATCAGTAAGACTATCAGCATACAGGAAATCGTTCTTTACGGAAATATCCACATTCCCTGCTATTTTAATGAAGGCTACCTTGGTCGGGGAACCGGGGTCACTGTTATCTATCACATGAACCCCTTTGTATTTGTCATTAATAAATATGTAATTCTCGTAGGCGTAGATTTTACCTGATTCGTTTATGGGCTGTGGAACAATGACGTCTACACCATTTTTAAATTCTTCCAAAGAAATCGTGAGGGGTCGGGCTACGAGATAATCGGCATACTTTCCCGGATCATCCTTTTCACAGGAAAGCAGACTGGAAACGGCAATAACAACAAGCAGGAAATTCAGGGTTTTCATAAGAAAGTTTATTATTGGATTAGGATACACTATAGATACGTATGCTACTGTGTAGTTGCGTCTTTTTTATGAAAATATTCACCTGTCAAATTGTCATAAAAAAGGATATTGTCTTATCTTTGCCCTCCTTTAATACGCCTGTCATTATAGAGTTTATATGGAAAAAGTAATCGATGAAAGTATTCAGGGTTCTTCCCTGAAGACAAAGTCAAGAAACAAAAATGTGCGAAAGCTCTACATAGAGAGCTATGGTTGCCAGATGAATTTTTCTGACAGTGAGATCGTGGCCTCTATTTTGGCTGATGAAGGATTTAATACTACGTCCGACTTGGAGGAAGCAGACCTGGTGCTTGTCAATACCTGCTCTATTCGTGAAAAAGCCGAAACAACGGTAAGGAAAAGGCTGGAAAAAATCAATGCCGTTAAAAAATCCAGACCTCATTTAAAAGTAGGGGTGCTCGGATGTATGGCAGAACGCCTTAAAAGCCAGTTTCTGGAAGAAGAAAAGATAGTTGATATGGTGGTGGGGCCAGATGCGTACAAGGACCTGCCCAATCTTGTCAGGGAAATAGACGAAGGCAGGAATGCAGTAAATGTGATCCTTTCCAAAGAAGAAACCTATGGGGATGTTGCCCCGGTACGATTAAATACCAATGGAGTAACCGCCTTTGTTTCCATCACACGGGGTTGTGATAATATGTGTACTTTCTGTGTTGTTCCTTTTACCAGGGGCAGAGAACGCAGCAGGGATCCCCGATCTGTAATTAAGGAAGTCAATGAACTATGGAATAAGGGGTACAAGGAAGTTACCTTACTGGGGCAGAATGTAGATAGTTATCTCTGGTATGGTGGCGGACTCAAGAAAGATTTCGACAAGGCATCAGAAATCCAGAAAGCCACTTCTGTTGATTTTGCAGGATTGTTGTCACTGGTTGCAGAGGCACAACCCGGGATGCGAATTCGCTTTTCCACCTCCAATCCCCAGGATATTACACTGGATGTGGTAAAAACCATGGCTAAGTATAAAAATATCTGTAACTACATCCACCTGCCTGTTCAAAGCGGAAGTGACCGGGTGCTCAAAGCAATGAATCGCCTCCATACACGTGATGAATACATGAAATTGATCACGGATATTCGTAATATTTTACCCGATTGCGGGATTAGCCAGGATATGATTGCCGGCTTTCCGGGGGAGACTGAAGAAGATCATCGGGATACCTTGTCTTTAATGGAATTTGTAAAATACGACTTTGGATTTATGTTTGCTTATTCCGAACGGCCGGGTACCATGGCGGCGCGAAAGCTGGAGGATGATATTCCTGAAGCCGTCAAAAAAAGGAGGTTACAGGAGATTATTAAAATGCAGCAAAAGCACAGCCTGTACAGAACCAAACAGCATATCGGAAAGATTGAGGAAGTTCTGATAGAAGGGCCTTCCAAAAAATCGGACGCACATTGGATGGGAAGAACCTCGGGCAACACTGTGGTCGTATTCCCTAAAGAACAGTACGAATTGGGTCAGTTTGTCAATGTAAAAATAAATGATTGTACCTCAGCCACCCTCCTGGGTGAGGCTGTTGGAATGGCAGAAAATACGGCATAATGGAAAGTGTACAAGCTATAAAACAACGCTTTGGGATCATCGGAAATGATCCGAAATTAAACAGGGCTTTGGAAAAAGCCATTCAGGTAGCCCCTACCGATATTTCGGTCCTGGTTACCGGAGAAAGTGGTGTGGGAAAAGAAGCCGTCCCAAAAATCATCCATTCCCTTTCGCACCGCAAACACGCCAAATACATAGCAGTAAACTGCGGAGCAATTCCTGAAGGCACTATTGACAGTGAACTCTTTGGGCATGAAAAAGGATCTTTTACTGGAGCCACTCAGACCCGTAGTGGTTACTTTGAGGTGGCAGACGGAGGTACGATCTTTCTTGATGAGGTAGGAGAACTTCCATTGACTACTCAGGTAAGACTTTTGAGAATTCTGGAAAATGGGGAATTTCTAAAAGTGGGTTCATCACAGGTTCAGAAAACGAATGTTCGTATCGTTGCGGCTACCAATATGAATATGATTGAGGCCATTAAAAAAGGGAAATTCAGGGAAGATCTCTATTACAGGTTAAGTACAGTAGAGATACATATCCCCCCGCTAAGGGAGAGAAAGGATGACATCCATTTACTGTTTCGAAAATTTGCGTCCGATTTCAGCCAGAAATACAAAATGCCCACTATCCGACTGGAGGAAGGCGCCATTCAAATTCTTGAGAAATATCGCTGGCCTGGCAACATAAGGCAACTCAGGAATGTTGCTGAACAGATTTCCGTTTTAGAGGAAAGTCGAGCCGTTACCCGCGAAACCTTAAACGGTTATCTCCCACACGCAAATGATTCTAATTTACCCGCAGTGGTGGAACACAGTTCTAAAAAGGGAGATTTCAGCAATGAACGCGAGATTCTCTACAAGGTGCTCTTTGATATGAAGGCCGATCTTAACGATCTTAAAAAGCTGACGCTCGAATTACTCAATTCCGGAGATTCAGAAAAAGTTCAGGAGGAGAATGAAAATCTGATCCGAAAGATTTACGGAAACGAATCAGATGTTGAAGAGGAGAAGGCAAATGCTGTTGAACTTCTGCCTCCTCATGAGAGCAGGGTGGAAAAACCGATAGAGCTTACCAAGGAAGACAAGTACCACTTTGCTGAAGAAATAGAAGAAGAAGAAACCCTATCTTTACAGGAAAAGGAAATTGAATTGATAAAAAAATCACTGGAACGGAACCGGGGTAAACGCAAGGCGGCAGCTTCCGAATTGGGTATCTCCGAACGGACCCTCTATCGCAAAATAAAACAGTACGACCTTTAGTGATTAGTAAAAAACACATCTGTATAATGATTCTACTCCTGTCCCTGACAGGGTGTGGAGTTTATAATTTTACGGGAGGAAACGTTGGAACCGCCGAGACATTTACGGTTAATTACTTTCAGAATTACGCCTCTCAAAGTCCGGGTTCTACCTTTGATCCGGGCCTGGACAGGGAATATACGCTATCGCTACAGGACCTTATCCTGAATCAGACCAGTCTGGACCTGGTTTCTTCTAATGGCGACTTGCTTTACGAAGGAGAAATCGTGGAGTACCGTGTGTCGCCTATGTCGGCAACGGCTCAACAGACAGCCGCCCAAAACCGACTTAGTATTTCAGTCAATGTGCGGTTCTTCAACAAAACCAAAGAAGGCGCCGAGTTTGAAAAGCGTTTTTCCTTTTTCTACGATTATCCCGCCGCTTCTCAATTGGCAACTGTTAGGGATGAAGCCCATCAGGTGATTTTTGAGCGGATTAATCAGGATATTTTCAACGAATCACTCGCAGACTGGTAAACATGAATGTTACAGATTTCACATATTTACTCCAGCATCCCGACAAGGTGGTAGATCCTGTTCAGACAAGGCAATTAGAGGAAATCGTAAAAGAATACCCTTATTTTCAGGCTGCCAGAGCACTGCAATTAAAAGGTTTGAAAAACCTCAATAGTTTCAGATATAATAATGCTCTGAAAGCAACCGCAGCCTATACAGCAGACCGGGATGTGCTCTTTGATTTAATCACCTCTCCGGAATTTCTTCAGAATTCCATTGCCGATACCATCAGCGGGAAAACGGAGAAGCTCGAGGTGCAAGAGGTAGAAGCAGAAGAAGTGATTGCGGAAAAAGAGAGTCCGGCAGCCCTGCTAGAGGAATCGGCTGATGCACCCCTTCCAAGAAATACCAGGGATGCCGAGGATATTCTGGATCCTTCCCTTTTCACATCCAAGGACCCTGAAATAGACAGGGAAATTGCCCAGAAAAAGGCAAAGGCGGCAGAAGAGCTGGAACTTGGACAACCTCTGGCCTTTACCAAAAAGGAAAAACATTCTTTCCTTGAATGGTTACAACTTAGTTCTTCAAAGCCCATCGAATCCAGAATCAAATCAAAAGAACAAAAAGCCAGTATACCCGAAAACATGGAATTCCCTATTGCTGAGGAATCGGAGAAAAAGAAAAAGTTTGATCTCATTGATCGCTTTCTTGAAGAAAATCCGAAAATCATTCCTCAGGAACAGGATTCGTCAAAGGTGGATATCAAAGAATCTACAAAAATCAATTCTGAAGAGCTGATGACGGAGACCCTGGCCAGGGTCTATCTGGAACAAAAAAAATACAAAAAAGCACTGCAGGCTTACAAAATATTAAGTTTGAAATATCCGGAAAAAAGTAGTTTCTTTGCAAGCCGAATTAAAGCGGTAAAGCAATTACAAAAGGAAAATTCTTAAGATGAGTACATTTACAATATTCCTGATCCTTATCATTGTGGTATGTTTCCTGTTGGTCCTGGTGGTCATGGTTCAGAATCCTAAAGGTGGGGGATTGTCCTCTTCTTTTGGAGGTGGTGGCACACAGGTTGTTGGCGGGGTTAAGAAAACCGGTGATTTTCTGGATAAAAGTACCTGGACACTGGCCGGTCTGTTGATCGTTCTGATTCTTCTGTCTAATGTGGTCCTTAAGGGCAGTTTTGGCGAGGCCGATTCAAAATTACTACAGGGTGATGATATTGAAACAGCTGTTCCGGAAACAGTACCGGAAGAAGTTGTTCCAACAGATACCAACAGTCCTTTAGATACTATTCAATAAGAAATTGATTACAATAAGAATTTAAAATGCCAGCCCAAATGACAAGCTGGCATTTTCATTTTACAAAGTGTCAGTTTTTATCACTTGGCATAATTTCTGTCATGTTAAATCCGAATTTCATAAAAATAAAATAAACACATATGGCTAAACTTAACATCAAACCATTGGCAGACAGAGTTCTTATTGAACCTATGGCAGCAGAAACTAAAACTGCCTCCGGGTTGTACATTCCCGATACTGCAAAAGAAAAACCACAGAAAGGAAAAGTAGTAGCAGTCGGACCTGGCACCAAGGATGAAAAAGTGACGGTAAAAGTTGGGGACACGGTCCTCTACGGAAAATATGCCGGTACCGAATTAAAACTGGACGGCTCCGATTATTTGATGATGCGGGAAAGTGACATATTAGCGATCATTTAAACAAATCATTAGGGTAATACTTATTGAGAACATTCCCCTATAGAAATAAAACAAAAAACAATTTAGAATTATGGCAAAAGATATAAAGTTTGATATAGAAGCAAGAGATGGCTTAAAGCGAGGAGTGGATGCCCTTGCCAATGCTGTTAAGGTAACTCTGGGACCTAAGGGAAGGAATGTTATCGTTAGCAAATCCTTTGGCGCTCCTGCAGTAACTAAGGATGGGGTAACAGTGGCCAAGGAAATTGAACTGGCAGATGCTCTTGAAAATATGGGTGCCCAGATGGTAAAGGAAGTGGCATCAAAAACAAATGACCTGGCCGGGGACGGTACTACTACAGCTACTGTTTTAGCCCAGTCTATCGTAAAAGAAGGCTTAAAAAACGTGGCAGCGGGAGCAAATCCTATGGACCTCAAAAGAGGAATCGACAAGGCAGTGGAGGCAATTGTTGCCCATCTTACAAAACAAGCCAAGAAAGTTGGAGACTCTTCTGAAAAAATTAAGCAGGTTGCTGCTATCTCAGCTAATAATGACGAGACTATAGGAGATCTCATCGCCCAGGCTTTTAACAAAGTAGGGAAAGAAGGGGTCATTACTGTAGAAGAGGCCAAGGGTACAGATACCTATGTAGATGTAGTTGAAGGGATGCAGTTCGACAGGGGCTATCTTTCCCCCTATTTTGTAACAGACTCCGAAAAGATGATCGCAGATCTGGATACGCCCTATATCCTGCTATATGACAAGAAAATTTCAACAATGAAGGATCTTCTCCCTGTGCTCGAACCAGTAGCACAATCCGGAAAACCTTTATTGATCATTGCTGAAGATGTAGATGGGGAAGCCCTGGCCACTTTAGTGGTTAATAAATTGCGAGGATCCCTGAAAATTGCAGCGGTAAAAGCTCCAGGATTCGGAGATCGCAGAAAAGCCATGCTCGAAGATATTGCGATCCTGACAAACGGAACCGTAATTTCGGAAGAAAGAGGCTTCTCACTGGAGAATACCACCATGGACATGCTGGGAAGTTGCGAGAAGGTTACCATCGACAAGGATAACACTACAATCGTCAACGGATCAGGAAATGCCAAGGATATCAAGACCCGGGTAAACCAGATCAAATCTCAGATTGAGACGACCACTTCAGACTACGACAAAGAAAAGTTGCAGGAGCGGTTGGCTAAGCTGGCCGGCGGTGTAGCTGTATTATATGTAGGAGCTGCCTCAGAGGTAGAAATGAAGGAAAAGAAAGACCGTGTTGACGACGCCCTACATGCTACCAGAGCAGCTGTGGAAGAAGGAATTGTAGCTGGTGGAGGTGTGGCCTTTATCAGGTCAAAAGCGGCCCTGGCCAAAGTTAGCGTTGAAAATCCCGATGAAGAAACCGGATTACAGATTGTGGCAAGAGCGATTGAATCTCCGCTGAGGACAATTGTTGAAAATGCCGGAGGTGAAGGATCTGTTGTTGTAGCTAAGGTTTACGATGGAAAAGGCGACTTTGGATACGATGCTAAAACGGAAACATATGTGGATATGATGAAGGCGGGAATTATCGATCCCAAGAAAGTTACACGTATCGCCCTTGAAAATGCAGCTTCTGTGGCAGGAATGATTCTTACTACTGAATGTGCACTAACTGATATTAAGGAGGATAATCCCCCTGCACCTCCAATGGGTGGCGGCGGGATGCCAGGTATGATGTAATCATTACCAGAATATATTTTATAAAACACCACCTCTTTTTAAGGTGGTGTTTTCTTTTAAGGACAAAGCTTTTTTCATTTCACTAATTCCTATTTTTACAAAAAAAAGATGTTCGAACAACTTCAGGCAAAGATTCCGTCCATTTTAAAGGCTGAGAATCGGACGACAGAGGAAAAACTCCAGACCCTGTGTGAATACCTCAAGGAAAAAATCCATTACTATGATTGGGTTGGCTTTTATTTCAGAAACGGGGAGAAAGAAGAATTAAAATTAGGCCCGTATGCCGGCGCCCCGACAGATCATACCATTATCCCCTTCGGAAAAGGGATTTGCGGGCAGGTAGCTCTTACCAATGCTAACTTTGTAGTTCCGGATGTGGCGGCACAGGATAATTATATCGCCTGCAGTATTTCTGTGAAATCTGAAATTGTGGTTCCCTTATTTGTAAATGGAAAGAATATTGGTCAGATCGATATCGATTCAGAAACGCCTGATCCGTTCTCAGAGGCCGATGAGCGATTTCTGGAATTCGTGAACCGGGAAGTAGCCAGAATTCTTTAAAACTTTCCCTCTTTTGTTAATAAGACTGCTCGTGGAATAGGACCTAAAAACCTACCTTTGATTTTCTCACATCATCACTTAAATCTCATCACATGGGCACAGCTAAAAAAGCTAAATCTGCGCTGATTTCCGTCTTTCACAAGGACGGCCTGGAACCAATTGTAAAGAAATTATCCGAACTGGGAATTACCATTTATTCCACGGGAGGAACAGAATCCTTCATCCGTTCTCTGGGCGTTGATGTAATTCCGGTTGAGGAAGTAACCAGTTACCCCTCTATCCTGGGAGGAAGGGTGAAAACACTACATCCAAAAGTTTTCGGAGGCATATTGAACCGACAGGATCACGAAGGAGACGTAGCCCAATTACAGGAATTTGATATCCCCCAACTCGACATAGTCATCGTAGACCTTTATCCCTTTGAAAAAACGGTAGCTTCAGGAGCCAGTGAGCAGGAAATTATCGAAAAGATAGATATAGGAGGAATCTCACTTATCCGGGCAGCGGCCAAAAATTACAAAGATGTGCTTTGCGTATCCTCTATGGAGGATTACGGTAATTTGCTGGAAGTATTAAGCTCAGGGGAAGGAGTTACTACCCTGGAACAACGGAAATCCTTTGCAGCAAAAGCTTTTAATATTTCTTCACATTACGACACGGCTATCTTTAACTACTTTAATCAGTCTCATGAAATTGCTGCTCTGAAGATCAGTGAATTAAATGGAAAGATCTTGCGCTATGGGGAAAATCCACATCAGAAGGGATTTTTCTTCGGAAATTTCGATGCCATGTTTACTAAATTACACGGGAAGGAACTTTCCTATAATAACCTGCTCGATGTTGATGCTGCAGTTAATCTCATGGCCGAATTCCAGGATGACGATCCAACTTTTGCCATTCTGAAGCACAACAATGCCTGCGGACTTGCCACCAGGGAAGTTCTCCATCAGGCATACACAGATGCTCTGGCAGGAGACCCCGTATCTGCCTTTGGAGGTATTCTGATCAGTAACAGGGAAATTGACCTCCCTACCGCAGAGGAAATCCACAAGCTGTTCTGTGAAGTTGTGATTGCCCCTTCTTATCATAAAGATGCTCTGGAAGTTCTAAAAGGCAAGAAAAACAGGATTATTCTGATACAGAAAGAAGTTCCTCTCCCCAAAACAATTGTAAGAACCTGTCTTAACGGAGTACTTGTACAGGATAAGGATCATCTGACAGATACACGTGAAAACCTCTCCTATGTAACCAGGAAAAAACCATCGGAAAGGGAATTACAGGATCTTATTTTCGCTTCCAAACTCTGCAAGCATACTAAATCAAATACCATTGTCCTGGCGAAGAACAGGCAATTATGTGCAAGCGGAACCGGGCAGACTTCAAGGGTTGACGCCCTGAATCAGGCAATACATAAGGCCACATCTTTTAAGTTCGACCTCAACGGAGCGGTAATGGCCAGCGATGCATTCTTCCCATTTCCGGATTGCGTGGAGATCGCTGATAAGAGTGGTATCACCAGTGTGATCCAACCTGGGGGGTCGATAAAAGACCAGTTGAGCATCGATTATTGCGATCAAAATGAAATTGCCATGGTAATGACTGGCACACGTCATTTTAAACATTAATTTTACTACTTTTGTCGATGAAATTCACCCGTTTATCCGAACCAAACTAAACAATCATAATGGGATTTTTTGACTTTTTAACTGAGGAGATTGCAATCGACCTTGGTACCGCCAATACCCTCATCATCCATAACGACAAAGTTGTGGTAGACAGTCCGTCTATTGTAGCCAGAGACCGGATTACCGGAAAGATTATCGCCGTGGGACGGGAAGCCAACCAGATGCAGGGTAAAACCCATGAAAATATTAAAACCATCAGGCCACTTAAAGATGGGGTAATTGCAGATTTTGATGCATCTGAAAAGATGATCAATATGTTTATTAAAAACATCCCTGCACTAAAGAAAAAATGGTTTCCACCTGCCCTGAGAATGGTGATTTGTATCCCTTCAGGGATTACTGAGGTAGAGATGAGGGCGGTAAAGGAATCGGCTGAAAGGGTAAATGGGAAAGAGGTTTATCTTATTCATGAACCCATGGCTGCGGCTATAGGTATCGGACTTGACATCATGCAACCCAAGGGAAATATGATCGTTGATATCGGGGGTGGAACTACCGAGATTGCTGTTATTGCCTTAGGGGGAATCGTCTGTGACAAATCAGTAAAGATTGCTGGGGATGTCTTTACAAACGACATCATATATTATATGCGAACTCAGCACAACCTCTATGTAGGTGAGACTACGGCAGAAAACATCAAGATAAAAATAGGTTCTGCCACAGAAGACCTCCAATCACCTCCTGATGAGATGTCTGTTCAGGGACGGGATTTGCTTACAGGAAAACCCAAACAAGTATCCATTTCATACAGAGAGATTGCCAAAGCCCTTGACAAGTCGATCCTTCGTGTAGAAGATGCCGTAATGGAAACCTTGTCTCAGACACCTCCGGAACTGGCAGCAGATATATACAATACAGGTATCTACCTGGCTGGTGGAGGTTCTATGCTAAGAGGTTTAGACAGAAGGCTTTCCCAAAAAACAGATCTGCCGGTATACATTGCCGAGGATCCGCTCAGAGCCGTTGTGCGCGGCACAGGTATAGCTCTGAAAAATTTAGAACGCTACAAGAGTATTCTCATCAAATAGTACCCGGACAGATACCTTTGAAAGTTTATGTAGGTCAGGTATAAAGAAGGAGATGAGACCACCCAATAGGTAAAGTGAATGCAGCAGATTATAAATTTCATCCTTCGCAACAAGACTACCTTGCTGTACCTCTTTTTACTCACTCTTGGAATTTTCATGAGTGTTCAATCTCACTCCTATCACCGTGCGCGTTTTTTTAATTCTGCCAATTGGTTAAGCGGAAGCTTATACGGGGTACAATCTGATATCTCTTCCTATTTCAACTTGCGGGAGGAGAATGAAAAGCTGGTTGAAGAAAATACACGTCTGCGCAATCTGTTGTTTAATCTAGAAATAGATAGTCTGGAAGGAGTGGTCAAAGACTCATTCCCCTTTGAAGTGATTCCTGCAAAAATTATCAAGAACAGCTATGCCCTACGAAATAATTATATCACCATCAATAAAGGAGATGTGAATGGCGTTGAACAGGACATGGGCGTCATTACTTCAAAAGGCATTCTGGGAATAGTGGAACATACTTCTGACGGCTTCGCAGCCGTTCAGAGCTTGCTCAACACTAAATCGAACATCAATGCCAAAATTAAAAACACCAATAATTTTGGCTCTCTCAAATGGAATACCGATCGATTTGACGTGGTGCAACTCGAGGATATTCCGAGGATTGTTGAGCTATACATAGGTGATACCATAGTCACTGGTGCCATGTCGAGCATTTTTCCGGAAAATATTCCCATCGGAACCATAAAAAAGTTTGATTTGTTGGCATCAGAGAACTTTTACACCATTGATGTTGCCCTCTTTAATGATATGACCAATATTAAAAATGTCTATATCATTAAAAACAGGGATAGTGATGAGATTCAAATTCTGGAAGAAAAAATAGAGAATGACCAATAACCTGTATTTGAAGAACGGCTTGAGTTTTGTGCTTCTCATCTTAGCACAGGTTCTGGTATTTAATCGTCTCAACTTCCTTGGGTTTATCAATCCTATGATCTACCTCCTGTTTCTCTACTGGTATCCAATAAAACAGCGCAGGAGTATTTTTATTATTATAAGTTTTATCCTGGGATTCATCGTAGATATTTTTTCCGACACCCTGGCATTCCATTCTGTCGCCTGCGCAACCATGGCTTATTTTCGTCCGGCAATAATGCGCTTTGTATTTGGAGTGAATTACGAATTTCAGAGTTTCAAACTGAGTAATACCACCAGAGCACAACAAATCGCATTTTTAGCGTTTTTAATAATAGGACACCACGCGATATTCTTTATGCTCGAAATTTTTAGTTTTTCGCATTTGCTATTACTTTTGAAAAAGACGATTTCTACCAGTGCAGGAACACTGATTCTGGGTATTTTGATTATTTCACTTTTTAGTGCCGAAAAAGAATGAAAAAGATTTTGCTTTCTTCCATTATCGTAATCATAGGGATTACATTTATTGGCAGGCTTTCCTATTTGCAGATCTTCCGTTCAACACCTAATCAGATACTGGAGGATTCTGCTATTAAGGCAATATACGATTATCCCGAACGTGGTTATATTTATGACCGAAACGGGGAATTGCTTGTGGCCAATCAGCCCGCCTATGATGTTATGGTCATACCGCGTGAAGTAAGGCCCCTTGATACACTTGAGTTTTGCTCCTTACTCGGAATAGACAAACCCCGATTTAAGGAACAATTACGGAAAGCAAGGGTGTATTCTCCACGTCTTCCCTCGGTATTAGTTCCACAACTGTCTAAAGAAGACTATGCCCGCTTACAGGAAAAGATGAGGAAATACGAGGGATTTTATATTCAGAAAAGATCCCTGAGGTATTACGCATCTCATAGTGGCGCTAACGTGCTTGGCTATATTTCGGAGGTGAACGAAAGTGATATCAGAAAGAATCCTTATTACAAACAAGGGGAACTTACCGGACGTACAGGCATAGAGAAACAGTACGAAGAAGTGCTTCGTGGGGTAAAAGGAGTGAAATTCATCCAAAAAGACCGCTTTAATAGGCTGATTGGTCCTTATAAAGAAGGAATCCTCGATACCCTGCCGGAACAAGGGAAAGAGATACTTGTTACCCTCGACAAAGAATTACAGGAATACGGAGAACGTTTAATGAATGGGAAAAGAGGTGGGATCGTTGCCATTGAGCCGGGCTCAGGAGAAATCCTGGCCCTTATTTCAGGACCGACTTATGATCCGGCATTGCTCGTTGGGAGGGAGCGATCAAAGAATTACAGTAAACTGCATTACGATACAATTTCCAAACCTACATGGGACAGAGCTCTCCTGGCTCAGCCTTCCCCGGGATCGCCATTTAAAACACTAAATGCCCTGATTGCACTGCAGGAAGACGTCATTAAACCAGAAACTACCATTCGCTGCTATAATGGCTTTTATGTAGGCAATAAAAAGAGAGGTTGTCATTGCGGAGGCGGGCTGCGAAATATGAATTCGGGGATTTATAAATCCTGCAACGCTTATTTTGCCGGAACCTTTCGCAAGCTATACGACAAATATCCAACTACTGACGAGGGAATGGATGTCTGGGAAAAGCACATTAAAAGTTTTGGTCTCGGCGATTACCTCGGATATGATCTCCCAACAGGAAGGAAAGGCCGGGTTCCTGACAAATCGTATTACGACAGAGTTTATGGAGACAACCGATGGGCTTCATCTTTTATTATTTCCAATGCAATTGGGCAAGGAGAGGTGGCGGCCACGCCGATTCAGCTGGCAAACATGACCGCAGCTATTGCGAACAGAGGTTATTATTACACTCCTCATATCATCAAAAAGATTGCAGGTGAGCCGGTAAACGATCCCAGGTATACCACCCCCAACTATACTACAATTGACAAAAAACATTTCGGACCTGTTGTTCAGGGAATGGCCGATGTGTACACAAAAGGAACGGCCAAATGGCTTCAGATCCCCGGGATAGATATCGCAGGTAAAACAGGTACTGTAGAGAATTTTACAAAAATAGATGGCGTACGGACCCAACTTACAGACCACTCCATTTTTGTCGCTTTTGCCCCGGTAGATAATCCTGAAATAGCCCTGGCGGTTTATATAGAACACGGGTACTACGGTGCGAGATATGCCGGCCATATAGCTTCCCTGCTTATAGAAAAGTATCTCAAAGGGGAAATTACGCGTACCGACCTTGAGAAACGTATGCTGGAAAAAACACTGGAAGCAGAATATGCTAAACCCTATAGTGGGGAGGAGTTCAAGATAAATGAATATGTCTGGTAAAAGCGTCCTTAAAAGGGTAGACTGGTTAACCATTTTCCTTTTCCTGATGCTTGTTTCCATAGGCTGGGTCAATATCTATTCCACAACTTTCTCAGAAAACAGTACTTCCGTATTCGACTTTAGTCAGTTATATGGCAAACAATTATTCTTTATAGGGGTAAGTCTGATTGCTGCATTTATTTTCCTGGTCCTTGAAGCCCATTTTTACGAACGTTTTTCAAGCCTTATCTACATTATTACCATGGTGATGCTACTTGGTCTATTCCTTTTTGGAAAGACAATTGCCGGCGCTACTTCCTGGTACGATCTGGGCTTTTTCAACCTGCAGCCTTCAGAACTGGCAAAATTCGCAACCGCCCTGGCTCTGGCAAAGTATCTCAGCGACATACAAACGGATATTAAACGAGTAAAAGATCAGCTTTTTGCTTTGTTGATCATCCTTGTGCCCGTTTTACTGATCATTCCGCAACCCGACCCCGGTAGTGCTTTGGTCTTCCTCGCCCTGGTCTTTGTCTTGTTCAGGGAAGGGTTTCCACTATTCTATCTGGCGATTGCGTTGATGGCAGTGCTTATTTTTATAACCACCCTCATGTTCGGTACCATTTGGGTTAGCATAATTCTTGCCTTGTTAATTGCTGTTTTCCTTCTCGTTAAAAAAGCAAGTTTTAAAGTGCCCCTCCTGCCGCTTATAATGTTCTTTTTTATAGCCGTTATTTTTTCCCTGTCGGTGAACTTTGTCTTTGAAAATGTATTTGAGCAACGTCACCGGGATAGATTCAGCCTTTGGCTGAGACTGGAGAAAGATCCGGAAAGACTGGAGGAGATCAGAAAGACAATTGGATATAATACCTATCAATCTGAGAAAGCAATCGAATCGGGCGGAACCCTGGGAAAAGGCTTTTTAGAGGGAACTCGTACCAAAGGAGATTTTGTCCCCGAACAGCATACTGATTATATTTTCAGCACGGTCGGAGAAGAATGGGGCTTCCTGGGAACATCCACTGTGATTGTATTATTTACTATGTTATTGTTGCGGTTGGTATATTTGGCGGAACGGCAAAAGAGTGACTTTAGCAGGATGTATGGCTATGGTGTTATATCCATTCTCCTCATTCACTATTTTATCAACATAGGCATGGTTACCGGTATCCTTCCCACTATCGGAATACCTCTGCCGTTTTTTAGTTATGGGGGTTCTGCCCTGCTCGGTTTTACAGCCCTGCTGTTTATCTTTCTTAAACTAGATTCGAATCGCTTGAATGAATGGCTTTAATACCGCCAATCTGAGCCATTTGCACTGCTCTCCAGTCGACTTTCAAGTTTATCGTCCAGAGCTTCAAAAAAATCAATTCCGCTTAGCTTTTCAATAGAATCGACAGTTACCCTGAACTCATTTAAAGGAAGTGTAGATTCTCTGTGGGGGATTAAAAAAGCTATAGCTTCCAGTCGGTCCTCATTCCCCCTGATCACAATTTTGTAAAAAGCTTCAGGGACTGAAACCGATTCATACCCAATATCAGCCAGGTCATCAGTGAGCACTCCCCCGGTAACCACCCAGAGCGAATCGTATTGCCTGGCCCAGTTCCTTACCTGTATCTCCAGCCTGTTCCAGATTCCCGCATTAAATTCCCGGTTCATCGGACTGATATTACTGGTGTAAAAAGTCTCGTTGTAAGCCGATTCAGAAAATCTCCGGTCTCCTGCAGGACAAAGATGGCCACGGTCATATCCCGAGTTTTTATAATTGCGCCAGTCTGCAGAACCCGACTTCACCTTTGGATCTTCAATAAAATAGGGTCTTTCCCGGATATCTGTAGTGAGCTGTGATCGAAATAACCCGTAGGCCACCCACTGCGCCTGCTCATGTTCCTCGCTATAAGCAAGGGCATAGTGGTTGTGTTTTACAATTTGTGCATTTTGAGTTTCCGGATAGACATATGCTGGTATTTCAACTTCAGCCTGCTCTTTGATCTTAAATTCCGGAGACCAGAAATACTGTTCTATGGCCCAAAATATGACTATGCATAGTACGAGTAAAACCGTGTAGATAATTTTGTCTTTCTGTGCCTTCCGCATATCGAATAAATCGCGAGCTGTTCTGCTGCGAAATTACATTAATTCTGAAGAGGAAGCGCTACCTTTAAGGTGTAAGGAATCTTGTCCTGACACGACAAGATATATGATCTGATCAAGATTTTTAATAATTAATTAAAGCCTATGCTTAACTGGAAGAATATTATACATTTTGCGGTACACGAAAACCCTATTCCCGATGCCAGAGTAGAAAAAACCGAGGCAGAATGGAAAGAAATACTCACCCCTGATCAATTCAGGATCACGCGCAAGAAAGGAACGGAAGCGCCACATTCCGGCGCCTTGTGTAGTATACATGAAGCGGGCAAATACGCCTGTGTTTGCTGTGGTACTCCTCTGTTCGATTCAACTATCAAATTTGAATCGGGAACCGGGTGGCCCAGTTTTACACAACCAATAAAAGAAAATGCGATTAAATATGAAAAAGACAACTCCTATGGGATGGTCAGGGTAGAAGTCATGTGCAATACCTGCGACGCACATTTAGGTCATGTTTTCCCGGATGGTCCGGAACCAAGCGGATTGCGTTATTGCATTAATTCTGAATCGATGGAACTATTAAAAAAAGTAGATGTCAGAGACTAATTCCGCACTTGAAAGGGCCACCTTTGGTGGTGGATGCTTCTGGTGCACCGAAGCCGTATTTCAGGAAGTAAAAGGCATACAAAAGGTAGTTTCAGGATATAGTGGAGGAAATGCTCCCGGCAAACCCACTTACAGGGAGGTGTGCTCGGGACTGACCGGCCACGCCGAGGTAGTTCAGCTTACTTTTGATCCCAAAATCATATCTTATCGAGACCTGTTGCTGATCTTTATGACCACCCATGACCCTACCACGATGAACCGACAGGGTGCAGACGTAGGGACCATGTATCGTTCTGTGATCTATTACCACAACAAAGAACAGCAGCAGATAGCTGAAGAAGTATTTGAGGCGCTAAAAGATGTTTTTGATGCTCCCATAGTTACTGAGCTTAGTGAGCTCGACACCTTTTACGAAGCAGAAGACTATCATCAGGATTACTACAAGAACAATCCGAGACAGGGATATTGCAGCTATGTCATTACCCCTAAACTCAACAAGTTGCGAAAATTACATGCCGATAAGCTGAGTGTAAAGTGAAAAAGAAAATTTGATCCATAAAAAAAGGCCCTTCTTTAGGGCCTTTTTATTACTGATTATTATAAGTCTATCCCTTAACGTGGGCTAGTTTTTCATTCTTAATATTACTGGTCTTTAGATCTCTCAGAACATTTACTGCCTCTTCAATATATACATCCTTCGCCAGATTCTTGTGCCAGCGCTCTCTTTTCTCCCTAAGCAGTGAATCCTGAGTAAATAATCCCTGTTCGTATTTTACCGATTCAAAGGTAAGTTTGGAATCATATTCAGCTAATTTCTTAAAATACTCAGACTTAGCTCTGCTTTCCTCATCTCTCGATTTGTAAAGGTCGTAATTCAATGGAACAGACATTTCGTCCTGCTGTTCTTTTAGCCATTTTGCATTTTCTTCAATAAGCTTGATCTGCGGGTTGGAGGCGATCCTTTTGTTGCTCTTTTCAATCGTTGTTTCAAAGTCGATATACCCATCCCAAACCTTGTAATTAGCAGGCTTTATCTTATCCCAGTTCATGGCATTTGCCTGACCTTTCTCACCCAGCACGATATAGCGGTATCTATCCGGAATGACAACATCACTCTTAATTCCTTCACGTTGATTAGATTCACCATTAACTCTATAAAATTTTTGAATGGTAACTTTAATTGCACCCAGATCTCCGTATTCATTTACGTGTACAACCTGTTCCAATGGATACATGGTTTGAACGGTACCTTTTCCAAAGGTCTGTTCACTACCTATGATTATAGCCCTTTTATAGTCCTGCATAGCCCCAGCCAGGATTTCTGATGCAGAAGCAGAGAATTCATTGACAAGAACAACCAGAGGGCCGTCCCATTGTATCCTCTCATCCTTGTCTTCGTACACCATTTTATCGTTATCCGAAGCCCGCACCTGAACTACAGGCCCGTCCTTAATGAACAGTCCGGCCATATCGATGGCTGTTCTGAGAGAACCCCCACCATTGTCCCGAAGATCGAGTATAAGTCCTTCAATCCCTTCTTCCTTCAGACGTTCAATTTCCTTAGCTACATCACTGGCGGCATTTCGCGAGGCATAGTCCTTAAAATCTGCGTAAAATCCGGGAAGTTGAATCAAACCAAATTTTTCATCTTTTTTGATGATTTGAGCTGATTTAGCGTATTGTTCCTCTAATTCTACGATATCCCGTGTTACTGTGACCTCCTCAATAGTACCGTCAACTTTTCTGACAGTAAGATATACCTTGGTTCCTTTCGGCCCTTTTATTAGCTTCACAGCATCATCTAAAGGCATTCCCACTATATTTACAGGAGTTTCATTTTCCTGTGCTACTTCAATAATCTCGTCCCCTACCTCAAGTAACTGTCCTCTCCATACAGGTCCCCCTGATATAATCTCGACAATTTTAGCTCCTTCCGGCTCGGGTTGTAATCTGGCACCAATTCCTTCGAATCTTCCGGAAATTTGCCTGTCAAAATAATCTTTGTCCTCTGGAGCAAAATAGGAAGTATGCGGATCAAATTTGTCAACAATAGAATTGATATACTGAGCAAAACGGTCTTTACGCTCGAGATTATCCACAAATTCAAAGAATTCTTCTAGGGTATTTCTGGTCACATCTCTTGATCCTGCCTCTACTTCTGATATTGTTCGTGAAACGTATTTTGGGTCCTCTTCCTTTTTCTGTATCTCGTCTTTAAGCTTTGAATCGAAAGTATTCAGAGTCCAGAATTTGAGCTGTTTTCTCCATCGCTCTTTTAATTCTGACCTGGAACTCGTAAAAGGCCTGTTGTCATAATCGGAATTTATAGACTCCTCTATGGTGTAGTCGAATGGCTCCTCGAGGATCTCTTTAATTAGAATCTTTACCTCGTCCATTCGTTTGATATACCTTTCATGAACCAGATTAAAAAAGGAAATGTCTGTATTTTTTATTTGGTCGTCGATCTGAAATTTGTACTTTTCAAAATCACGGATATCCTCTGCCATAAAATATCTTTTGGTAGGATCAAGGACATCAATAAAATCCTCAAAAACACTTACCGAAAAATCGTCGTTAATATCTTTTGGAGAATAATGTCCTTTTTCCAGGATATAAGTGATGATATCGAGGAGGAGTTTGTCTTTATCGTTGTTTTCGAAGGATTTGTTGGTAAAACTGCAGGAAGCCACCGCAATTAACACCGCTAAAAAGCCTAAAACCAGATTCTTTTTCATGTAAATGTTTTTTATTCGGGTTTTAACGTCATTTTTCATTGCCCATAAAATCCAGGCTTTAAAATATATTCAATGCCCTAAGATATAGAAAAAACCATGCCAATAAATGCCCCCGGCGATAATTTTTTGTTAAAGGCTATCTCCGCTAATCCTCAGTAAAAACGTATTTTTACGCCTTAAAGTATGCAGTATGAGTAAACCTTTAATACTGGTGACAAATGACGATGGAATCACAGCCCCTGGTTTGCGTACCCTGGTGCGATGTATGCGCCAAATTGGGGAAGTGGTGGTGGTGGCCCCAGACAGCCCGCAATCCGGTATGGGACATGCTATAACCTTAGACAACACACTGTATTCAAAGCGGGTTGTTTTTGACAATGATAAAGATGCACCAAAGGAGTATAGTTGTAGCGGAACACCCGCAGATTGTGTAAAACTGGCGCTGCAGGAATTGCTTCACAGAAAACCGGATATTTGTGTTTCCGGCATTAACCACGGTTCTAATGCCTCCATAAATGTGATCTATTCGGGTACAATGAGTGCGGCCATAGAAGCCGGAATTGAAGGCATCCCTGCCATAGGATTTTCACTTTGTGACTACTCATGGGAAGCCGACTTTGAGCCGGCAGAAGAAGCAGTAAAAAAAATCGTTTCAGAAGCCTTACAAAATGGAATTCCTAAAGGTGTTGTCCTCAACGTGAATATACCCAAAGTTGACTCCTCCGAATTAAAGGGGATTAAAATATGCAGGCAGGCCAGGGCCAACTGGAAAGAAAAGTTTGACAAACGCACCAATCCATCAGGCAAAGATTACTATTGGCTAACCGGTGAATTTCAATTGATGGATAACGGAGAAGATACCGACGAATGGGCACTTTCACAGGGATACGTTTCGGTAGTCCCCACCCAATTCGACCTTACCGCCCACTTTGCCATCCAGGACATTAACACATGGAATCTAAATGAATACTAAAAAAGAACTTATTACAGGGTTTGTAGTCGGCCTCATTGCCAATACATTTGGCACCTTGTTATACATCCTCATTTTCTCAGACCTGGGGATAGTGGAAACCTTCAAAGCGGCTGAAGAACAAGGATATCTGGGAAGCTTACTCGCCCTGGGGGCTATTTTAAATCTTGTGGCATTCTTTGCATTTCTGAGGATTCGGAGAGATCAGCGCGCCAAAGGCGTTCTGGTTGCGACCCTGCTCACTGCCATGGTTATTTTATACTATAAGGTTTTCTGAAATGAAGTACTATATCATAGCAGGGGAAGCTTCCGGGGATCTACACGGTTCAAACCTGATTAAGGCTTTGAAAGCAGAAGATACAGAAGCTGATATTCGCTGCTGGGGTGGAGATCTAATGGAAAATGCTGGAGGTACTTTGGTAAAGCACTATAAGGAACTCGGCTTTATGGGCTTTATTGAGGTGGTATCAAATATCCGCCGGATATTTAAGAATATAGCCTTCTGTAAAGAGGATATCACTGATTTTAATCCTGACTTAATTATTTTTATTGATTTTTCGGGTTTTAATCTCCGTATTGCCTCCTGGGCCAAAACCGAAGATTATCGCACTTCGTATTACATCTCGCCGCAAGTATGGGCTTCAAGAGAAGGAAGAATTAAAAAAATAAAAGCGAACATAGATCATATGTTTGTCATCCTCCCTTTTGAAAAAGAATACTATGAGGAAAAGCACAATTTTCCCGTCCACTTTGTAGGCCATCCATTACTCGACGCAATTGAAGCCCGGGAGAGAATTGATCCCAAAGCATTTAAAAGCAAACACCATCTGGATCCCAAGCGTAAAATAATAGCCCTGCTCCCGGGCAGCCGAAAACAGGAAGTAGAAAAGATGCTGTCTGTTATGCTGTCTGTTATCCCTTCATTTCCCGATTTTCAATTTGTGATTGCAGCTGCACCCAGTCTCGACAAGGAGTTTTATACCCGATTTTTAAAGGCTAAACAGGTACACATGATATCCGGTGAAACCTATTCACTTCTCAGTACTTCGCATGCTGCTCTGGTCACCAGCGGTACGGCAACCCTTGAGACAGCACTTTTTAAAGTTCCTCAGGTAGTTTGTTATAAAGGCAGCTGGATTTCCTATCAGATCGCCAAACGCATCATCACCTTAAAGTACATCTCCCTGGTAAATCTGATCATGGACAAAGAAGTAGTGAAAGAACTGATTCAAAATCAACTTACCACCAAAGCCCTGACCAGGGAATTAAAAGAAATCATCGATGGACCCAAACGCGATGAGATTCTGTCGGAATACTCGCAGCTTGAAAATAAACTGGGAGGTCCGGGAGCCAGTAAAAAAGCGGCTCAAAAAATCGTTAGTCTTCTCCGTCAGGAATAAAATATTCCTTCCGGGAATCCGTTCCTGAAATGAGGTGCTTCTTTTAGAACTACGTCAGACTGAAGCCTGACTTCAGAATTAATCATTAATTTTGATGGAAGCCCGATCCTATCGCAAAGATCATGTTTAAAAAATTCATTATCACGTCTCTCTGTCTTGGGGTTGTTTCCTGTGGAGTTGTTAAAAAGAAAACTACCTACGGCAGTAAGAGAACGGTTACTGTGGCAGCTTCAGAATTACCCGGCGAAATTGATAGCGATTCCATTTCTGACATCAAAAGTGACGAAAAGGTCATTGAAAGCGAGATCAGTCTCAATCGATCTGAAGAGATCATCAATACCGCCCTCACCTTTACAGGGGTGAAATACAAGTATGGCGGCACAACGCGAAAGGGTATGGATTGCTCCGGGCTATTGTACGTATCTTTTCTCGAACATGATATCTATCTCCCAAGGGTGTCATACTATATGGCAAATGAAGGTAAAAAAATTAAGCTCGATGAAGTCAGTAAGGGCGACCTCCTTTTTTTTACCACTTCTAAGCGCCGGAAAAGAATAAATCACGTGGGATTGGTGGTGGCTGTTGATGGGGAAGACATCAGATTTATCCACTCTACCACTTCCCGGGGAGTGATTGTTTCTTCCCTTAAAGAAGGCTATTGGAATTACGCCTTTGTAAAAGCCACCCGTGTCTTATGAGATGAAACCCCTGGAATTTATCTCAGTAAAGTTTAGCATTGGCCTGCTTCTGGGAATTAGCTGTGGCTGGTTATTTCCCATTCCTCAAGAACTGGCCATTCTCCTATCAACAATTTGTTTGGTTATTACTTCGCTCTTTTTTCTATTTGAAAACTACCGTAAGGGAATATATTTTGGAATTGCCGCATTTCTGAGTTTCATTTCACTTGGGATCGTTGCTATTACATTGGCACAACCGAAACTTTCAGCTCACCATTATTCACGTGACTACAACCAGGATAATGGATTTTGGATTCTTGAACTCAGGGAAGTGCTCAAGCCTACGAATTTCAACAGGCGATATATCTTCCAAGTACATGCTTTAAACGATTCTGCCAGAAGTGGTTTGATCCTGGGCAGTATTCAAAAAGAAGACAAGATTTCGGATCTCAAGGTGGACAACCACCTGCTGTATTACGGAAAAGTACATCCCATTTCACCTCCCTTAAATCCTTACCAATTTGCCTATGATTCGTACATGGAAAGCAAAGGAGTTTATGACCAGATCTACCTTAATCCGGAAAATTCAATTCAGCTAAAAACCACAGGAAAAAGCCTGAAGGGATGGGCAGCTCAAATACAACTTCATATTAAAAAAGAACTATCCTCTACACCTTTGGGCGTTAAAGAGCAGGGAGTTCTCAGAGCCATCCTTCTGGGGCAAAGAAATGATCTCGATCCTGAGGTGTACCGGAGCTACAAAGATGCAGGTGCCGTTCATATACTTGCCGTTTCGGGTTTGCACATTGGAATTTTATTATTAATTATCCGGTTTTTCTTAAAGCCGTTGATGTCTTCCTACTTCGGAAGGAGCACCTCAATGATTGTTACGCTGCTGATTCTATGGGTATATGCTTTGTTTACCGGTGTCTCACCCTCTGTAGTCAGGGCTGTGGCTATGTTTAGTTTTATAACCTATGCCCTGTACCTCAAAAGGCCTACCTCAGCTATAAATATCCTGGCCCTTTCATTTTTAGCCATTTTATTGATTCAACCTAAATTCCTGTTCCAGGTTGGGTTCCAGTTAAGCTATGCCGCTGTATTTACAATTGGTTGGATATATCCCCTGCTCATTCGATTCTGGAGGCCGCGAAATAGATTCATTAAGCGTCTATGGAAATTATTTGCGGTAAGCCTATCTGCACAACTGGGTGTACTTCCTCTCTGTTTGTATTACTTTCATCAA
The DNA here is from genome assembly GCF_041205185.1 of Muriicola sp. SD30. Lineage (NCBI taxonomy): Bacteria > Pseudomonadati > Bacteroidota > Flavobacteriia > Flavobacteriales > Flavobacteriaceae > Muriicola > Muriicola sp. SD30. The sequence continues at coordinate 731,517 of NZ_JBGEWB010000002.1, read as the reverse complement.
TTCCCGGGAGCTTTTCTTGTTTCCTCAATGCTGATTATCCCCTTCCTGGGAATCCTCCTGGGCCTGGGGATACTGCTCGTCCTGCTGGCGAGTTTAAAGTCACTGCCCGATTCCCTCGCCCTTGTCTATAACCAAATGATCAGAACCATGAATGAATTAATCGGATACATTGCTTCTCAGGAAAACTTTATTATTCGGCAAATTCCTATGGACAGACCCGGACTGGTCCTGTTATCTGTCATTATTATCCTCCTCGTCTTAAGCCTCCAAAAGAAGAAGTTTGTCTATCTGTGTTTCCTGGGAATAGCAATTGCCGGATTTCAGGTATGGAATTTATACCTGCTACATCAGAACAGGCAAAAAAATGAAGTTATGATTCTGCATCAAGTGGCCAGCACAGCCATTCTCTATCAAAATGGAGATGTTCTTTACGTGATGACCAATGACTCGATGAGAATAAAAACCCTGGTTGAAAATTTTGAGTTGAATCGGCGAATACAATCCACAAGATCAATTCCTGTTCCAAATTCATTTTATTTAGGTCAGGATCAATGGATTCTATTAGACAGTTCAGGGATACTTCCTCCGGTACGGAAAAATATCAAGGGATTAATTTTAACACAATCCCCCAGAATTCACCTGGGACGAATTCTCGAGCAGAGTTGTCCTGACAGAATAATTGCAGATGGCAGTAATTATGCTGATGACATCAGGCGCTGGAGACGTAGCTGTCAGATCTATGGAATTCCGTTTTATTCCACTGCAGAGATGGGAGCCCTGTCGCTTGGGCAATTGTAAAAAATGGTTAACGAATACCGTGCATCATCCGTTTCAGAGGTCGGTTCAATACAATTGAAATACCCCCGAGGGCAATACAGAGAATGGTAAAGATCAGGAAGAAACTACTCAGGGAGTAGGTAGCCGTGATCTCGTCAATCATTCCTCCAAGTGTTCCTGCCAATTTCTGTCCGATAGCTATCGCCAGATACCAGATTCCGAACATAAAGCCAATCATCCGTGGCGGAACTAATTTACTCAGATAGGACAGTCCGACCGGAGAAACACACAATTCACCCATGGTGATCAGGAGATAGGCAAGTATCAAGTAGATCATACTTACTGAAGCTGTGGCTGCCCCCTGAGGGATACTCAGGGTTCCAAAGACCAGTACTGCAAACCCCAATCCTTGTAGTATGAGTCCGATACCGTACTTATGAGCTGCACTCGGGTTGTATTTGCTCTCCCACCAACGGGAAAATAATGGAGCCAGGGTAATAATAAAAAAGGAGTTCAAAATGGCAAACCAGCTGGCCTCTACTTCATTTCCTTCCTGAGCAAATTTCTCATATAGACGGAATATTAAAAGCCCCCAGATACCTATAAAAGCTATGCCTAAAAAAATGTTTGAGAAGGGAATCCTGGAGTAGGTCTTTTTGAAAAGCAAATACAGCACCCAGGTAATGATCATCATCGGTACCGTTGTAAGAAGGGCATCGACGATTTTGAAGATTAGGGATGCAGAACCGGTTAGTGTCCTGTCTGTATAGTCCCTGGCAAAAATAGTCATAGTACCCAGATTTTGCTCAAAGGTGGCAAAGAAGATCACCGTAAATATCCCAAAAATAGACACAGCGAAAATCCTGTTCCGTACAAGCCTGGTATACCTTAAAGTCCGACTAATGATCAGGATCAGAAAAATAAACAGGGCCAAGAGAACAGTGACAATAGATCCATCTAAAACATCTTCTGAAAACGGCAATTGCAAAGTAAAATCGAGGAAGTTGATATTTTCAATCTTGGATAGCGGATCATTAAATAAATACATCAGACCTCCTAATGAAGACAGTATTATAAGGACATAATCAAATTTGGTAAAAGGATTGAGCTTTTCTTCTATTTCCTGTTCCTGTATTTCCGAAGGATCGAATACTTCTGATGCCTTCAATGGCTTATCCCCTATTTTGCCGAAAAGGCTACCTGCGAGCCAGAATTGCAGCATGCCGAAGAACATAAATATCCCAGCGAGGCCAAAGCCCCATGCCCAGCCGTAGTTCTCAGCCAGATATCCACAAAGCATCATCCCGAAAAAAGCCCCGGCATTAACACCCATATAGAAAATTGTATAGGCCCCATCCTTTTTGGATTCCTTGCCACGATACATTTCTGAAATTACCGAGGTGATATTCGGCTTAAAAAACCCTGTTCCGATTACCAGCAAAGCCAGACCTGCGTAGAGACTCCAGACGGTTTCCAGGGCCATACAGGCGTGACCCAAAGTCATTACTGCACATCCTATGATGATCGCCTTTTTATAACCAATAAGCTTATCAGCTACATACCCACCCAGAATAGGTGTCAGGTATAAGAGAGAGGCATAGGTACCAATGAGTGCCAGGGCATGTTCTCTTGGCCATTCCCAGCCAGGATTACTGTCAAGGATAGGCGCAGTAAGAAACAATACCAGTAGTACACGCATTCCGTAAAAGGAAAAACGCTCCCACATCTCGGTGAAGAAAAGCACAAAAAGGCCTGCGGGGTGCCCCAAAACTTTATCCTTAAACAGGTTTTCGATATCGGTGTTCATTGATCTATTGTTGGTTAATAACTATGGTTGTTTTTGGATACTTTAAATAACAATATAATCCTTTTAATCCTTGTATTTAAAATTAGAAATACTATTTAGGTATCAGGGTTTGTGATTTAATATTCAGAGAATCATTATTGGTTAAGGTGACCGGAACATCATGTTTCAAGCCGTTCCTTTGTATACTCAATAAAATCGTTTCTCCGGATTCAAATTTTGTTATTTGGCTTTTAAAATTTATCCTGCTGGTTTTTTCTCCATTAACGCTCAGTATTGTATCACCCTTCATAATACCGGCTAACCAAGCCGGACCATTAACCAATACGGAATCTACTTGTAGCGGAGTTTCTGAAGCTGAAAACAGACTTTCATTATATATGTCCTTTTCCTCAGGTATAGCGGGTATAATTCCAATTTTGGTGTCTGGATTTTGAAATATTGAATTCATTATTGCAACTTGAGCTATGCTGGTTACCAAAAAAGCGATAAACACTATCAGCATGGTTAAACTTGTTTTTAAAAATGAATTTGTGAGCAATGATTTGGTTCCCCAAAATAAGTAGGAGAACACTAATATTAGACCAACCAGAACTTTTATTCCACTATATATGAATCCAATATGACCGCTAAGGAAATAGAAGAACAATCCCCCAAAATCGATTATTATGATTACAACAATCGTGATATGTGCATACCAGTAAACCGAAACAACAAGGTATTCTAAGAAATTATATTCTTTTTTTCGATTAAACAGAAAAAGAACAATTGCAGAGGCTAGGATAAAACATATTGCTACTAAATAGTTGAGAACCTGTTCTTCAAGATCAGTTCTCGATAACATTGTTTCCGAGGGACCAAACTTGTCAGTCAAAAAAGATGCAAGTAATGAAAGAGAAATGGCTAAAAGTAAATATTTAATGGGATTGACCAATTTCCTTTCTCCACTCAAATACCTTTTTAAGCTAGAACCTGGTCTTAAGGTAAGTTCTTTAAATGTAAACCACCAACCCTCTCTAAGATCAAACGCCTCCTGGAAAGTATGCGATAAGCTTTTTACTGAAATTTTTTTAGTATCTGATTTTTTATTCATGGTAGGTTTAATCATTCAAAAGGCAGACAAAACATACAATCTACACTACCATTATCAATATTGTCCTTGAATAGATTTGCTATGTCAGGGTTCATTCCTGCTGATTTGGGTGTTATACTTAGGCTTCCTCTGGGCCGATTACGTGTTCATCATCCTCAGCCCCATGGGTGAGTGCCTCCAGCTTCTTCCTGAATAACATGACCAGGAAGCCAAATATGATACAAAAGACAGCAATCCCGGTAAACACCGCAAATTCACCAAATTCAGAGGCCGATTCCCCAAGCAGGCCTGCCAGCTTGTTGCCGAAACCAGTCATAGCGAAGTAGATTCCCATCATAAAGGAAGCGTATTTCAGGGGAGCCAGTTTGGTGATATAGGAAAGGGCCACCGGCGAGATGCACAGTTCACCCACCGTGTGAAAAAGGTATGCAAGTACCAGCCAGTACATGGCTGAGGCACCTTCGTTGTTGAATTCAACCGCCGCGGCAGACATAAAAAAGAAACCAGTTCCCATGATGATCAGACCCAGAATCATTTTAAAGAGACCGGTAGAAAGTTTCCCCTTGAGCTTTCTCCGCGCCCAGTATCCAGCCACCGAAGTACCAAGGAAAATGATAAACATGGCGTTGAGCGACTGGAACCAGGAGGCCGGGATCTCATTGCCGATAAAGGGCAGGGAAAATGACAGAATCCGGTCTGTCTTTTCGGAGGCGTAAATATTCATCAGACCTCCGGCCTGTTCAAAGGCACCCCAGAAAATGATGACCAGAGCAAAGGAAATAAAGAGGACGATCACTCTGTCTTTTTCAACTTTGGTCAGCGGTCTTTTCATCGCCTCTTTTTCAACGTTATCCTCAGAGGCTCCCAGGAAGTTCCCCACGTGTTTCAGGTATTTCTGTCCCAACAAATACTGCAGCAGGCCAAGGGCCATCCCGATACCAGCTAGCCCGAATCCGTAATGCCAGCCGTAGACCTCCCCTACCGTTCCCACGATCAGACTGGAGAGAAAGGCTCCAATGTTGATCCCGATATAGAAAATGGTAAACCCTTTATCTCTGCGGATGTCGCCTTGCTTGTAGAGGCCGCCTACCATGGTGGAAATATTCGGTTTCAGCATTCCCACACCTGCAATAATGAACCCAAGACCTGCATAAAAAGCCCACATCTGTTCTATGGCCAGTACGCTGTGCCCTATCACCAGCAAGATACCACCGTAGAGGACTGACTTCTTCTGCCCCAGGAACTTGTCGGCGATCCAACCACCTGGTATGGAGGCAACGTAGACCAGCATGGTGTACCAGCCGTAGAGGGCAAGAGCCTCTCCGTTCGTCCAGCCCAGGCCAGGGTTATCCTCTGTGGTTTTTGCCACCAGGTAGAGGACTAGGATGGCACGCATACCGTAGTAGGAAAACCGCTCCCACATTTCGGTGAAGAACAGGATATACAGGCCCACAGGATGACCGAAAAGCTGTTTTTGAGTAGGTAGTTTCGTTGTCGTTGCCATAATGATTGCTCGGTTTGTTTATAGATTGTCTTTTATGAAATTGGTCATTTTGCCGTAAAGTTGTAGTCGGGTATTTCCCCCACTTATTCCATGACTTTTATCGGGATAAATGGCCCAGTCGAATTGCTTATTTGCCTGTACCAGTTCTTCGATCATCCTCATGGTATTCTGCACGTGCACGTTGTCGTCCCCCGAACCATGGATCAGCAAATAGTCTCCTTTAAGCATAGAAGGATAGGTAAGAGGACTGTTGTCATCGTAGCCATTTGGGTTTTCCTGGGGTGTGCTCATATAGCGTTCGGTATACACGGTGTCATAAAACCTCCAGCTGGTAACCGGTGCTACGGCAATTGCCAGTTCGAAAGTATCGTTCCCCTGCAAAATACAATTAGAAGACATAAATCCGCCATAGCTCCAACCCCATATCCCGGTACGATCTTCGTCTATCCAGGAATATTCACTCAGCTTTTTCGCTACGGAGATCTGGTCTTCTACTTCGTATTTCCCAAGTTCCTTATAGGTCATTTTCTTAAAGTCTCTTCCTTTGTAGCCAGTTCCCCGTCCGTCGACACAGGCGACCACAATTCCTTCCTGGGCGAGCATTTGATGCCAGTAGTCATTACTTCCCCACCAGCGATTCGCTACCTGTTGTGATCCCGGACCACTGTACTGGAACAATAACAACGGATACTTCTTTCCCGGGTCAAAATCGGCGGGTTTAATCATCCACATATTTAGGTCATAGCCGTTGATATTAATCGTTGAAAATTCCTTGGGGCTTGTTTTGTAGTTCTTCAAGAGTTCGGCGATTGAAGAATTGTCCCGAATGTCCTTTATTTTCAATCCATCTGTAGCCCTGTGCAAGGTATACCTGTATGGTGTTTCCACACTTGAATAGGTGTTGATAAAATAGGAGAAATCCGTGCTGAATGCTGCACTATGAGTACCCATTTCTTCGGTTAGCTTTCTTTTATTTTTCCCGTTAATTCCTATTCTGTATACATCGCGGTTGATCGACCCATTCTCCGTACTCTGATAGAAGATTGCTTTCTTTTTGGGATCGTATCCGTAATAGCTGGTCACTTCCCATGGTCCTGAGGTCAGTTGCTGCCTGATACTGGCTTCTGGCTTGTAGTGATAAATATGGTTATATCCGTCCTGCTCGCTGGTCCAGATAAAACTGTCATCTTCCAGAAAAGTGAGGTCGTTGGTGATATCTATATAGGCCTTGTCGCGCTCCTCGAGCAAAAGGGATACCACCCCGTCTGGAGCCTCAACTGTGTACATCCTCAAGTGGTTCTGCGCACGGTTCAGAGTTTGTACGCTCAGTTCATCAGGATTCTGTTTCCAGAGCAACCTGGGTATGTAGTATGCCTCCGGAAGGGGGACTTCCTTCAGGTCGGTACTCGCCAGATCATAAAGATGAAGCGTGACCTTGGAGTTCTCCTCCCCTGCCTTGGGGTATTTAAATCGGTTTTGGGAAGGATAAAGTTCCTCCCCGTAAATATCCATTGAAAATTCAGGTACCGCCCTTTCATCAAAGCGCAGGAAAGCGATTCGGGTCCCGTCTGAGTTCCAGTCGAATGCCCGTACAAAACCAAATTCTTCTTCATACACCCAGTCTGTTACCCCGTTGATGATAGCGTTGGCCCTCCCATCCTCTGTAATCCGGGTGGTTGCCCCCGATGAGAGATCAAAAATATGAAGGTCATTTTCAAATACGTAGGCGACCTTTGATCCATCAGGCGAAAGCTCTGGGGACATGATTTTGTTATCCGATATTTTTATAACTGTCTTAGCGGAAGTATCATACACATAATATATTCCCCTTCGTGAGCGTCGGTAGATTTTTTCTATCTCCGTGGCCAGCAGGATGACAGACTCGTCCTTACTAAAAGTGTATGAGCTGAAATAGGGCACTCCATTTTCCGGCGAAGAGCTGAGAATGGTAGTTGTGCTTTCCAGAGTTTCATAAGCGTACTTTTCAATACTACTTTCCCCTCTGGCCTTATCCAGATTGAGAATACTAAAGTGTTGGCCGTCGTTCATCGACCTGAGTTCCTGGAGGCCCTGGGTAGTAAATTTACCTCCCCAGATCTCTTCGAGAGTAATTTTTTGTTGTTGTGTAAATACCAGAGTAGATGCTGTAAGGAAAATAAACAGCAGGAGGGAATTTTTCATTCGATAGTTTTGTTCAGATTCAAACCCTCAAGTTTACTAATATTTTCCCTAAAAAAATAACTTTCTGCCCGCCAATTGCTATTTCAATCGGTCATAAAACAGCTTATAAGTCCTTTGTATTTCCCGAATGTTTATCCCCCGGAGGAGCAGCTGAGGTTAAGGCAATATTACTATCTTTGAAGCCATATACCCTTTTAAAATGCCCTTACCCATCGAAGGTTTTTCCAAGCTGTCTAAAGATGAAAAAATACGCTGGATAGCCGAGCAGTATACCGAGGACCCCGAAGCGAGTATTTCCCTGATCAAAAAGTATTGGAATGACGACAGGAAATTACAACAACTGCACGATGAATTTATCGAAAATACCCTCACCAATTACTACTTACCATTGGGTATCGCCCCCAATTTTCTAATTGACGGGGAGCTTTATGCGATCCCCATGGCTATAGAGGAAAGTTCTGTAGTGGCTGCCGCAAGTAAAGCAGCAAAATTCTGGTTAACCAGAGGGGGTTTTAAGACTTCAGTACTTGGTACAGAAAAAATTGGACAGGTACACTTTATGTACCGGGGAAACAAAGCCCGATTAGAAAAGTTTTTCGACGCCATAAAACCAAAATTTTACAAAGAAACAGCCGCAATTACCAAAAATATGGTCGCCCGTGGCGGTGGTATCAGGAATATTGAACTAAGAGACAAAACCCTTGATCTGAAGGACTATTTTCAGTTGCACTGCTCTTTTGATACCCTCGATGCCATGGGTGCCAACTTTATTAACTCCTGTCTGGAACAATTCGCCAAAACACTTCAGAAGGAGGCCGGTGCATCCACTATCCTGCAGAATACTGAGAAGGATATTGAAGTTGTTATGAGTATTCTCTCCAACTATGTGCCCCAATGTCTGGTAAGAGCCGAAGTAAGCTGTAATGTAGACGACCTTGGGTCTGACATGGGTGTCAGTGCCATGGAATTTGCAGAAAAAATGGTAAGAGCCGTTTCCATTGCCAATGTGGAACCCCATCGAGCCGTAACTCATAACAAAGGGATTATGAACGGAATTGATGCTGTGGTACTCGCCACCGGGAATGATTTCAGAGCAGTTGAGGCAGGTATTCACGCATATGCATCCCGACAAGGATCGTATAAAAGCCTTACACAGGCCCGCATTGAAAACGGGGAATTTCATTTTTGGATTGAAATACCCCTTGCCCTGGGTACGGTTGGCGGCCTCACAAGTCTTCATCCCCTGGTGAAACTGGCACTGGAAATTTTACAAAAACCCAATGCAAAACAACTTATGGGTATTGTGGCTGTAGCCGGACTGGCTCAGAATTTTGCGGCGGTACAATCCCTTGTAACAACCGGAATACAACAAGGGCATATGAAGATGCATCTTTTAAATATACTCAATCAGATGAACGCTTCTGAAGGAGAGAAAAAACAATTAGTTGAATATTTTAAAAAACACAGTGCCACCCACCACGCTGTTGTAGAAGCTTTGGACCAACTAAGAGGAAAATCTTAAATGAGTAAGGCATACAGAAGTAATGGAAAACTTTTACTCACCGGAGAATACGCAGTTCTCGATGGTGCCCTGGCACTTGGCCTCCCAACAAGACAGGGGCAGGAATTGCTGATTGAACCGGGCAAAAATAAAGGGCTTCAATGGAAAAGTATTGATGTTGAGCAAAACATCTGGTTTGAAACCACTTTCGAACTTGCAGAATTCGAAGCAGACGCCCCTGTAACAAAAGGTTCTGATATCCGCCATACTTTATTGAGTCTGCTGAGAGAGGCCGTCCGCCTTAAACCTGAATTCCTGGAAGCTCTTAAAGGCACACAGGCTACAACCAAACTTGAATTTCCAAGAAATTGGGGCTTGGGCAGTTCTTCAACCCTTATCAATAATATAGCCCAATGGGCCGAAGTAGATGCTTATTCCTTGCTATGGAATGCATTTTCAGGGAGTGGTTATGATATCGCCTGTGCGCAAAACAATAAGCCGCTGATCTATAAAGTCCTCAATAAAAATCCGGAAGTTGAACTAATCGATTACAATCCTCCCTTCAGAAAAAACCTATATTTTGTTCACCTCAACCGAAAGCAAAACAGCAGGGCTGCCATTTCACACTATAGAAAGAATGTGGCTAATCAACAGGGATTTATAGCTCAGATCTCCGAAATCACAAAGGCAGTTGCGGCTTGTACAGAGTTAGATGCCCTTAGTTCCTTATTGCTGGAACATGAAGAACTACTGTCGGATGCGCTTCAAATTCAAAGGATTCAGGATCAACTATTTCCGGATTTTGATGGTGTTGTAAAAAGTCTCGGGGCCTGGGGAGGTGATTTTGTCCTGGCCATCGGAAATGGTACTATTCCTTCGTATTTTAATAAAAAGGGGTATCAGACTATTTTACCCTTTGACGATCTGGTTCCATAAAAAAGCCCCGGTAAATACCGGGGCTTTTTCACATTTAATTTCTTCTTTTAATAGAACACAGACCGATTATCCTCGATATCTGCTTTTTCTTTTAAGGCTTCAACCAGACTGTTAGTTACCCTGGCGGCGTTGGAAGCCTGAAGGTTATTGGCATAGGTAACGTAATTGTCAAGCGCAGGTGCTTCTTCTTTATTCGTGACCTCGAACATAAACACTCCTGATTCCCCTGAAATTAAGCTGGATGTTTTTCCAACTTCCATAGAAAATGCAGTACCCACTATCAGAGGTTCTCTTCCTGCACCAGGTATGGTAGGCGATTTTACGGTCAATGCTGTGGCATTGGAAACTGTAGTAGCATAGGCTGCAGCAATTTCCGACATGGATTTACCAGCATTTTCGGCTTTGATTTTCTCTGCCTTTTTCTTTTTGCGAAGGATAGGTAGAACGGTTACTGAAGCATCTTCAACATCCATCAGGCCTTTTTTGTATGTCGCGGTTAGCTGTACCACCGCATATCCGTTATTCACATCAAATCGCCTGATGTCTCCTAGTTCTGTATCCTCACTAAAAGCCCACTGAACAATTCTTCTCTGAGCACCCAGGCCTGGAAGATTTTCATCCATAGCATTGAGTCGGTTAACCGGTCTCACCACATAGTCATTCTCCTGAGCAACCTCACTTAGGCTTTTATCAGAATCTACTGCCGTCATTTCAAATTTAGTGGCGTCGGTAAACAAGGCATTTATCGTTTCATCCGAAGGCTGTATGTCTCTTGTAAGTGTGGCCAGTTGAACCAAGTCACGCTTTTCATCAACCTTTACAATATGAAAACCAAATTCGGTTTCCACGAGACCAATATGGCCTACCGGATTTCCAAAGGCAAAGTCATTGAACTTAGGAGTCATTACTCCCTCCTGAAAGAATCCGAGATCTCCACCTCGTGGTCCGGATGGTCCATCCGAGTTATCTCGTGCCAGCTGGGCAAATACGGCATCTTGTTTCTGGGCTTCCTCTAAAACATCCTCAGCTTTTTGTCTTGCTTCTTCCTTTGAACGTGTTACTTCAGGATTGGCTCGTTCAGCACCTGCATAAGTGATTAAAATATGGCTGGCTTTTACAGATCCGTTTGGTTTTTTAGCCATCATTCTGGAAACCTTAAAGACGTCACCGTCTCTGTAAGGACCATACAACTCCCCTGGCGTTAATTCGAAAAGGGCGTCGGCAAATTGTGTCGGTAATTCTGATTTTGCCTTAAAGATACTGTCGTACTTAGCATCCGAATTTCGATCCAGAAATGCATTTACATCCTTAGTATTCCTGAAACCGGGAATAGTTTCAGTGGTATCCCTGTCTTCAAAATATTCCACACTATCATCCAACAAAGCGGTAATAGCCGCTTCTGTTGCATCTATATCCTCATCAGAAGGTCCTTCTTCAAAATATACAAACTGAATGTCGCGGGATTTTTCCTGTGTATATTTTTTCTCGTTCTCTTTAATATACGCCTCAATCTCATTTCTCGTCACTGTGATAGTGCTGTCAGGAATAGAAGAATAAGGAACACGGACGTATCTGATATCGACTTTGTCGTTCGCTAATTTGTAATCTAATTCTCCTTCTTTCAAAGTTGCGCCCATACCGGCCCGAACCAGATTGAAGTATACCTGTTGCTTGGCGCTTTCAACAATGGCTTGTTCGTCCTGTAACCAATCCTCATACTGGCTTGGGGCATTAATTTTTAATTCCAGGATAAAATCCCTGAACTTTCTTTCATCAAACTGCCCGTTTTCATCAGCAAATTGAGGATTCTGTGCCAGGCCCGGGCTACTTTTAATCACCTCGATAATCTGGTCTTGTTCTATGTCGATTCCCAGTGCTTCAATCTGTTGATCGAGCAGGGTATTCCGTTCTACCTGATTCCAGATACTATTGACCAGCTGCATGGACGAAGCCGATTGCCCACTGGTTCTAGTGGCTCTTTCCAGTTTTTGCCTGAAAGCGTCTATTGATATTTCTTCCCCGTTGATCTCACCTACTGAAGACCCAACCTTTCCTCCGGAAAATCCATCACTGGTGAAAATTCCCGAAATCACAAATGCAAATAATGCCATTCCTATGATCAGGATCAAAACAGTGGTTCGTTTCCGAATATTCTCTAAAATTGCCATTTATCTAGATTGTTTAAAATCAGTGGGCGAAATTACCATTTTCCCTTAAATAATAAAAGTTAATATCAAGCTATCTGAGCTCAGTTGTGGGCTTAGTCGTTTTGTATCACTTCGAGGGTGACCAAATCGATCTTGGTACTAGACACTTCTAGTATGGTAAAGAGGTAGTCTCCGATTCTGATTTCCGTGTCTTTCTCAGGAATTTCCCCCGTTTCATGAACCAGAAGACCTCCCAGAGTTTCAAATTCCTCAGTATCTGGGAGCTCAAGTTTATAGGTTTCATTTATGTAATCTACTTCCAAACGGGCAGAGAATTTAAAAGTTGTTTCACTGGTCTGCTCCTCGAGAAGATCCGTAGAATCATGTTCGTCTTCTATCTCGCCAAAGAGCTCTTCTACAATATCTTCCACAGTCATCACCCCCGAAGTTCCGCCGTACTCATCTAAAACAACGGCCATACTTTTCCGTTTCTTGGTAAGGATTTTAAGAATCTCATGGATCAGCATAGTCTCGGGTACAAACTCTACCGGCAGCAGAATACTTTTAATCGTTTTAGGCTTTTTAAACAGCTCATAGGAGTGTATATAACCAATGATATCGTCAATTGTTTCTTTGTAAACAAGGATTTTGGAATAGCCTGTCTCTGAAAACAATTTTGCGAGAGACTTAGGGGTTTCGTGTAATTCCACGGCTGTAATTTCCGTCCTGGGCACCATCACTTCCCGTGCTTTGACCGCAGAGAATTCGAGGGCATTCTGGAATATCTGAATTTCAGAATCAACATCGTCTTCTGCTTCCACGGCCTCCATCTGCTCGGTTATATAATCTCCCAATTCCATTTTACTGAATGCGAGCTGTACCTGATCCCCATCTGTCTTAAAAAAGGTTCGCAGTATAAAGTCGGACACCTTAATAATAAAATCAGATATAAGCGAGAATATCGCATAGAACAGATAGGCCGGTATTGCCAGGAACTTCAGTAAGGTATTTGAATAAATCTGAAAAAACACTTTGGGCAGGAATTCAGCGGAAATGAGGATGATCAATGTTGATATAAGTGTCTGAGTAAGGAGGCTGAAATCGGTTAGGGCGAGCTGAACAAATTGGTAATCGGACGGGAGCATATTACCGAACCACGCCATAAGCAGGTCACCCATAAAAAAGCCGTAGACTACCAGGGCAATATTATTCCCAATAAGCATGGTAGCAATAAACTTGGAAGGTTTTCGGGTTAGGCGGGCCAGGACCTTAGCCAGGAAGCCGGTTTGCTTTTTTTCAATCTCTATATGGATCTTGTTAGCCGACACAAAGGCGATCTCCATTCCGGAAAAGAAAGCAGACAGCACCAGGCAAATCACAATGATTAGAATAGAACTATCCAAGACTAAGAGTTGTTATCACGCTTTCTTTTTTCAAATCGCCGGCGGTAATTTCTTCGAAAAATAAACATGCCCATAGAAACTACGGCAAAAAAGATAAAGATATAAGTTCCCTGTCGGTCTGTTTCCCATAATTCCCAGATCTTATACATGGAGATCAGGGCAACAATTAGGTAAAGGTATTCAGTAAATCGCAAAATCTTGATCATGATTCTTCTTCGTTTATTGTCATTAAACCATCGGTTCTATGGGCATTTAAAAAACTGAAATCGCGGTTAAAATCCATTCCTTCTCCGTCCATAACGGTTCCGTCTTCCGGATTCGTATAGGTAAACTTTTCCTGGGTAAAAATCCACTCCTCCTTTCGATCCCAGTATAGCTGAGGCGTCTCGAGCTTTTTACCGTCGTGGGTTTCTATCACAACTTCACCCCTCAGATCGATTATATTGGTCTGAGAGTAGATAATTCCGTAATTGGCTTTGATGGTACTTTTGTTATTGTCTTTGTCATAATATTCTACTTCCAGCCCTTCAGGAAAGGTTCGATACTTAAATAACATATTGTCAAAGTCTTCGCTAACCGGACTTTTCAGGACCGCGATCACCCTGGAATCGCCTTTATCTTCACTTTCCAATTCTTCTGGTGTCTCGGTATAAGTAAGTCTGAAATTCTGAGCTACACCCTGGGGATAGATTTCGATTTTCTTTTCATCTCCTACCCTTTTATAGGTGTCCTGACAGCCAAAAAAAAAGATTGCCACAGTACAAACTATGGCAATCTGATATGTTATTTTTTTACCCAGGGGTATCATCTCCTTACAAGCTCGGGACTGTGATGCTCCCACCTACCCAGCACTTAAAGCTAAGGGTTTTACCGGCCATTCCTGAATTAAAGATGTCCGTTTTTGAAGGCGCCTTGGCCGCATAACTGGCAGCAGCTTGTCCTGCCCTGCCGCTAAGTGATGGATCAACACGTCCTGCTCTTCGAGCCATATCGGCAGCTTTCCAGTACACTGCCCGCTTTTCAAAAGGAGTATCCCCACATTCGTTCGCACTTGAAGCGTATAAGTTAGCTATCAGCAAATAAGCATTACCGTTAGAAGGGTTAGCATCAATTGCTTTCATTGCATAATTTCTGGCGGTCGACTTGCTGGTTCTTCGATAGCTTGTAGCGATCTTATATGCGATATTTGATTTTTTCTTAGGATTAGTTTCTAAATCCAATGCCTTGTTAAAGTCGGCTATTGCCCCGCTATTATCTCCGGATTTCTTTTTGAGCGTTCCTCCATAGACATAGGCATCAGCAGAAGGATCCAGCGCTAGCTGAGCTTCAAATAATTTTCTGAACATAGGATCGTCCGTACATTCCTTGCTAAACATTCTCCCCACGGCTCTTTTAACCCAGATGACGTCATCTTTTTTTGCTTCAAAACTTCTTTCGTAAAGCGGAATCAGGTTTTCACAATCGGCCAGAGCTCCTAATTTGGAGTCAACACTTCCGGCAATTTTACCGTAAGACTCTGAATTGGTCGTTGCCACCCTTAACCTGCGCTTTTCTTTAGACGTCAATGTACCTGCGTCTTCTTTAGGCAGTAATTTTGTGATGATGTCTGTCAGCTCTCCATTTTCTTCTTCAATTTTTTCAGTGACATCGTCGTAGGTGTTAAATACATCCTGCAAATCTTTTTTATTCGCCTCATAAAGGTCAACGAGGCTGGAAAAATAGAGATAAAGGGCTTTTGGATTCTTAAAATTCTCCCTGTCTTCCTTGAAAGCCTTATCTAACATATTAAATATCTGCTCGTTGGAAGCCATTTTATTATCGTACATTAAGAGTACTTTATCAATCGCAACTCCACCAGGAGAAAAACTTTCAGGGAAATATTTCCGGCTATTGTCATAAAGGGATAATAGATCCTGAATAAACGCGTCCTTTTCAGCACCACTGCTGTTCTCTATCTTGTAATTCAGAATTCTTTCACCATAGGAGAAATTAGCCTTATTAATGTCCGGGCATGCTTCGTAAACCATTTTCCATGGTCCGTAGGCAGCGTCATAATTTTTAACTTTTGCATGCTCTGCATATATGGAGAGATTGGTCATGCATTCAGGATTTTGCGCCTGTCCTAAACTAATGCCTGTAAAGCCCAGAATGGCAAACATCATTAAGTAAAGTTCCTTTTTCATTGTGTTACGTTTTAAAGCGGTTAATGTACTAATTTTTTATCAATTTATTTTCCTTTTTTGGAACCATCTATCATTAAATGAGAGTCCTATGTTGACCCTGAAGTATTTTTCTTCGATCAGATCAGCGGCAGTTGTGCCTCTTTTTCCCCATTCAAATCCTAGATTCAGGTTGGAGAAATTTCCTCCCAACGGTAAACCAAGACCAAAAGTTATGCCAAAGTTTTGAATTTCCTTTTCGTTGACTACCACTCCTGAAAAATCATATCTCAGTCCGGCTCTATAAGTAACTCTTTTGAAGTAGCTCCCAAAGGAGGTATAATCTGGAATATAAAAAGCTCCCAGGGCATAACTGCTGGCATCTGTATATTCCTGATTCTGAATTTTTAAGAATCGATTTTCAAAACTACTCAGTTGCTGAAAGCTATATTCAGCTCCGAGAAACCATTTTTTATCTTCCCCAAATCCGAGGCCGAAAGTAGCAATAGTTGGAATCTTAAGTTCTGTATTTTTTAGTCCCTGTTCCTGTAAGTTTACGTCGAGTTCTTCGATAGTAGCTTCGGTTGCCTGAGAGAATGACCCTATGGTTTGTTCATTTTCGGAGATCAGGTTTACCTGGGTGTTAATGACTGCCGAAGTGAAGAGGGTATATTTTTTTCCTATCCTCGGAGTATAAGTAAGTCCATAAACAAAATCGTAACCTCCTACTTTAGACTCCTGGGTTTCCCTTGTACCAAACTGAAGGCCATCAATTTGCTGAACTGTTTCATTTTCCAGGCTACCAAAATTGTAGTTAACGGATGCCCCCAGGTTGAGATTCTTTGCCGCTTCGAAACCTATTGACAAAAAGACCTGATTGATACCCCCGCTTCCGGAATACAGATTGGTTACATCATCGCCATTGGAGTTCGTGGTTTCCTGCAATACGTCATAACCTACGGAGGAGAATGGCCTGAGTCCGAGTCCGGCTGAAATCTTAGGACTTAGAGGGAAACCAATTGCCAGGTATTCCAGGTTAGTAACCGAGGTCTTTTCCTGCTCTGAAAAGCTATTAAGGGATATTTCTTTATGACTCAGTCCGGCTGTGTAGGTGGTGAGTCTTAATTTCCCGTAGCCTGCAGGATTTTTTAATGAGATATGGATACTGTCTGTGTATAGACTCAATCCTCCCATCATTTGATTTTCGATGGTACTACCTGCTCTGAGGTCACCAACCCCGAAATAAGAATAGGGAGAGACAGTTCCATCTTGCGCGTACAGACCACTGGCTGCGAGGCATATTATGGCAAAACCTAGTTTTCTGATCATTTAGTGTTTGTTGTATTCGAGCAAATAATTCAAGCCCTCCAGAAGAAAATTCGAGTTGGCAAATATGGTATTTTTTAGCCGATTCGACAAAAATTGACCGTCCCCTCCTGTTAAAATAACTGTTAAATGTTCAAAGCGACTTTGATATTGTGTAATTACTCCATCGATCTCCCTGCATATTCCGTTAATTACTCCGCTATGGATACTATTTTCGGTCGTATTCCCGATTAGCTCCATAAATGGGCTGGGGTCGAGCAGGGGCAGGCTGGCTGTGTGTTCATGAAGTGATTTGTATCGCATGTGCAAACCGGGTGATATGGCCCCGCCAAGATATTCTCCATAATCGTTGACCATATCATAGGTGATGCAGGTACCTGCATCTATGACCAGGGTATTGGTATTCGGGTAATTGAAGTAGGCCGCTGTGGCCAGTGCAATACGATCTACCCCAAGGGTTTGTGGACTGGCATATGAATTTTTAAAGGGCACAGAAGCTACCGAGGTCAGTAACTGAACCTTGCAAAAAATAGCCAAAACATTGAGTTCCCGCTTTGTGAGCGAACCAACAGAGGCCACCAGAGCGTGGTTTATTTCCGGAAATTTTGAGAACACATCTTTTACCGCCTTATGAAAGCCGGGTGTATCCGAACTGGTTAGAAACAACAGGTCGTTCTTTCTGAACACAGCCAGCTTGTTGGAGGTATTGCCCGCATCGATAACAAGGTTCATAGTGCAAAGATTGTAAATTGGAAAAAAAGACGGGCCTTTTTTTCCTTTTTTATTGGTAGTTCCTAAATTTGAAATTATATTTGCCCCCGCCTACGCAGTAGGCTTCGGCGGGTGCAGACCCGCAGAAGGTACCTTAGCTCTCCCGTATAGTTATCGGGAGGTAGAGCAACGGACTGATCCCGATAGCTATCGGGACGTGTGTCCCTACTTAGTTTGGGAATTGCGATCAAAGAAAAATTGAAATTCTGGTACCTTAGCTCAGTTGGTAGAGCAACGGACTGAAAATCCGTGTGTCCCTGGTTCGATTCCTGGAGGTACCACTTAAAGCACAAAAAGCTCATTCGCAAGAATGGGCTTTTTTCGTTTCGAGCATCGCAGAAAGCTCGCTTTCTAAAGATGGGAGTAACGGAAAAAGCATTGCCGCAAGGCAATGAGCTTTGGTACCTGCCTAACGGCAGGCAGGTTTTCAGCAGCGGGATCAAAGGAAGCCCGAAGTAGTGCAAAGCGCACTTCGGGCAATCCTGGCGAAAACATAGGATCAATGAGCGGAGCGAATTAATCCTGGATCCATTACCTCCAACATATTTTTCGATTGGAAAAAGCATTGCCACAAGGCAATGAGCTTTGGTACCTGCCTATCGGCAGGCAGGTTTTCAGCAGCGGGATCAAAGGAACAACGAGCGAAGCGAGTTAATCCTGGATAAAGAAATTACAACTACCTTCTCTAGATAAGATTCCAGCGTTTGCCGTAAAGCAATGAGCTTTGGTACCTACCAATCGGCAGGCAGGTTTTCAGCAGCGGGATCAAAGGAAGCCCGAAGTAGTGCAAAGGGTACTTCATTGATTTTGTATTCATTATTCAGTATAAAAAATTAGTAGTTGATAAAATTAAACATAAGTGGCATTTTTGCTTTCAATTACCCATTGATATTCTATAGTTTTACTACTTCTTTAACCATAAGTAATGGTTATAATTGTACTATAAATCCTAACCAATATGAAGAGAATATTACTGTTGATTTTTGTTTTAGTCATAGCTGTATCCTGTAAGACAGTAGAGGAGAAGAAAACAGAAGAGCCATGTACAGTTCAAGCAAGAGACAGTTTGAATGCGGTTATAGATGAATTATCTTCATCGATAGAACGTCTAGTTAAAACTTCAAGTAAAGAGAACCCTGTTAGTATAAATTTAGAAAAGGTCTACTTAGAGGCTTTACAGAAACGAGAGGAAATTGAAATTTGTCTGGCAAGTAAGAATGCTAAAAGTGAAGAATAACGATAAGAAAAGAATACTACCGGTATTAAGTTTAACCTAGATAGTTCCCTTGAGCTATTACATTAGAAACTAAAAGCCTATTCTTGCAAATTAGCTTTGGTACCTGCCTATCGGCAGGCAGGATTTCTGGCAAGGGACTTTAGGAATAAAACAATCCAACCACACGTCAAGGAAATATAAGAATTAAGGCCCCTTTCCATAGGTCTGCAGTGTTTTAGAGTTACCACTGCAACTGTTTAGCTACTATTCTTGATTTTCACAGCAATCGAGATGTAAAATACGGTTTTGTATGTATCTTTTGATCCTTACAAAATCGAATGCTAAAGTCTCGTCCTTTTTACTAATATCTGAATAGGTTTGATTTCTAGATGCTGCCTTATATTACTTGTGTTCAACGCTACCTCACTCTTCGGACAGGCTGAAACTATCAACATGCCCCCCCGAAATAACAGTCCGGGCTTCGAAATTAGTCTTGTAACATGTAGCACTGACTTTTTCGACAGTGGCGGTCCTAATCCCTACGGAAATAATGAAAATGGTATTCTTACTTTTTGCCCGGAAACTGCCGGAGACCGGATTCGAATCGACTTTATTGCTGCCGATATAAAATCTGGTGATTTTCTAAAAGTCTACGATGGAGACTCTGTTGATGCCCCTCTCTTGCTAACCATAAATAACATTACTGCATTAGACTTTGAACGAACTCTTGTAAAGGCTTCTCAAGGGAATCCTCAAGGTTGTCTTACCGTTACTTTTACCTCCATAATGATGTCAGTACCCAACCCCTACGAGGGCTGGTTCGCTTCAGTAAGTTGCTTTACCCCTGTAATTGAACCTGGCGAACCGCAGGATCTTTTTAGAAACGACGACCCCAGTGGGGATGAAATTGAAACCTTTGATTTGACTGAGAACGATGGCGCCATTCTCAATGGACTTAGTCCTTTCGAATTTGAGGTAACCTACTACTCTAATGAAGCTGATGCCTCAAGCGGTTTCAATCCACTCGATCCCATGCATTCCAATACGACAAATCCACAACCGATTTATTGTCGATTGGAGAATCCAACGACCGGGTATAGTGCAATTGATAATTTTTTAATTTACGTAAATCGAATTCCTGATATCTTTCCGGTTTCAGACTTGATCGCCTGTGATTCAGATTCAGATGGCGCAGTGTCTTTTCGTCTGTCGGATCGTCATGAAAGTATTTTTAATGGAAGAGAGAGCCTGGAAGTATTGTTCTATTCTTCATCAGATGATGCTATCAACAATCGAAATATCCTGAATTCCGAAACATATAACAGTACAGGAGTTCCGGAAATAATTTACTACCGACTAATCGATACAGAGACAGGAGCTTATTCCATCGGGGAATTTTCAATACAGGTCATCGCTTCTCCAATTCTAAATTCAGTCTCAGAAGTCTTAGCTTGTGGGGCGGGCAATGGAACTGCTGAAATAGACCTCAACTCAATAAGCGAACAACTGACCGAGGGACAGTTAGATCTACAACTAACCTGGCACAGCTCACAGGAGGATGCCGAATCGGGGCTAAATCCAATTCCAAATATCCTCAGCCTGGGTCAAAGTACCAGCCTTTTCGTCCGAGCCAGCTCAGCAGAAAACGATTGTCCTGCTATTGCAGAGATTCCGTTTATTTTTTATACCCAGCCCGAAATCAGCCTAAAGTCTGAATACTATATCTGCCCGAATACTTCAAATCAAGTGGTATTTTTGGAAACCGGGCTGTCTGAAAACGACTATTCCTTCAGTTGGCTATTCAATGATGTACAAATTAGCTCGGCTGATGAACCCTTTCTTATGACGGACCAGATCGGGAGGTATGATGTCTTGATTGAAGATTTTAGAACGGGTTGCATTTTTACAAATACTGTGGAGGTTGTTCTTGCATCTCCGCCATCAGATCTGGAAATCCTTACGATGCCAACTCAATTTGGCAGTAATTATCAGGTGACTGTAAATACAAGTGGAAGTTTGATATATTCCTTTAGTTTAGACGGCGGCCCATTTCGGGCCTCCCCGATTTTTGAAAATGTTCTCCCCGGATCGCATCGCTTGGAAATAACCCTTGAAGGCGGATGCGAGGTCCTGACAACAACCTTCGTCATCCTTGGGTATCCTACCTTTTTTACTCCAAATGGGGATAATATCAATGAAACCTGGAGCGTAAGTCGAGCCCCCGGCATTACGGATATGACCGTTTATATCTTTAACCGGTTAGGAGTTCTAATTACAGTACTTACTGAGAATCAGCCAGAATGGAATGGATCATGGAACGGCAGAGACCTGCCTTCTGACACCTACTGGTTTCAAGTTGAATATAAGGAAGACGATACACCAAAAATTGCAAACGGATATTTTACCTTAAGACGCTAGTGAATATCGACCGGAATTTCACATCTATAAAATGGGTTCACATCTTTATTCGATTGCTAAGCGGAATCAACCTAGCTGACAAATCAGGGTCATCCATATCCTTATCCAGTGGAAACATAGGTCGTTTGATATACTTATAGCCTAATCGATGAAGGTCCTGATCAACGCCGCCCGGGGTTAAGGCCATGATCCAATCTCCACGCATATTGTAAAGCTCAGGTACCAGGTAGCCAATTTTAACCACCACTATGTCAGATTCTCTCGGATTTAGCCCTAAGCGGGTAAAATCTGATTCGTGATGGTAGGGTTTGCGCTTCTTGGTTACAATAACCAGAACGCTCCCCACCTTTACTACAACTTCGGTTTCTGCATCCTTATCGCCATGTTCTATGGCCTTAATGGTTCCACTTAGTTGAACAGGTGGAGCATAACGCGCATCGACAGCAGCACCGGCTTTACCACTGATTACAGCGCCTACTCCTGCGTTCATAGCTTTTTCAACAAACTCAGGGCCTGGAATGGAAGCGTAAATTAAAGATGGGCCATCATCATTTTTAAATTCAGGTCGGGCCAGGATCTGCTGTAAGGTCCATGTTACATCGCCCGCACCACCAGCCGTAGGATTATCCCCCATGTCGCTAATCATAAAAGGTTTTTTCTCGCTTTTAATTGCCATATCCAGGCTTTCTTCCAAGGTGGCTACCGGGGCTACAAATTCAAATTCCTCCCGAACGGCCCAGAAACTTTGTGCCAACTCTTCAGCAGCAGTGGTTACTTTTTCTTTGTCATCGCCGGTAACCATAACCACCGCGTGATTTCGAGGGGCATCTGCCCAGGCATAACCAATCCAAATGGCCGCATCAATGACCCCCTCTTGATTAGCTAAAGGAGGTACTTTTGCGTATAAACTTTTGGCGGGTTCAATGCGGGTACTCGTTTTCTCACCGGGTAAGAGAATAGGAACCGGAATCCAGGCTTTGTATTCTGGCTTTCCTTTTCCACTTTCAATTCTATCGAGTAAGTTTACCAAAGCGCGCTTTTTTGATTCTATGGCATCTTCGTGCGGAGCCATACGGTAACAGGTTATTAAATCGGTTTTTTCAGCCAATTGTTCGGATACATTACCGTGCAAATCCATGGATGTGGAAATCAACAAATCTTTGCCCAATGCTTTGCGGATACGACTAATCATATCTCCTTCGGGATCGTCCAGGCCCACAACACTCATCGCTCCATGGATATCAAAAAACAGTCCGTCATATGGGGCATTTTCCTCCAATCTATCTATCATCTCACCTACTAACTCTTCATAAGCTTCTTTGGTAACAATTCCCCCGGGTAAGGCATGACCCCGTAATGCAGGAAACCATTCGGCTCGCTTTCGCGTTGTTGAATCCTGGTGCATAAAGGGATAATATGAAAATACCTCATCCCCTCTTCGTGCGTGAAAAGCATCGACCTGGGATTGGGCCGGAGAAAAGGTACTCGACTCAATGGCCAATCCTGCAATGGCAATACGGGGTAATTCGTTGCTTCCTTTGTCTCCTGTCTGTTTACAAGCTATTGTAATCAAAAGACTAAATGTGATTAAAGTATAATTGATATTTCTTAGTGACACTTTCATAGAGATCATGACAATTTACTAGCTTGTGTTTTATTCAGATAATTTTAAAAAAATAAAGTAGTGATAATATAGAACAAAAATCAGAGATTACTTAAAACTGACTATTTACTTTCTTTTCCTCTAAAAAATTCGAATACAGGATTTATAGATACTTTATAAATTGGGGATCCCCGATTATAAGAAACCGGAGGGGACCAATACAGATGTTTGCTGATGATGTACCTTTACCATAGCTAACCCAATTCAAATATTGTTACAATGACCTTCGCAGACTGGATCGGTTCATTTGGTGTCTTAATGATTTTACTGGCATTTGCCCTGAATATCACAGGTAAACTTTCCAGGCATCAGCTCTCCTACATCCTATTGAATTTAATCGGGGCTAGTCTGGCCTGTCTGGCTTCCTTCCTTATCAATTATATTCCCTTTATTATTCTCGAAGGAGTTTGGGCAGCGGTTTCGGCCTATGCACTCTACAAATACTTCACAAAAAATCAATTAGTGTAACCTACGCTTATTCCAATATCGACATAGGCGATTAATAATAATTATGGAGAGTAAACGCAGCTTAAGAATTATCAATTAGTCTATTTTTTTTTACTTTATGTATAATATTTTTTACATTATGTAATATTTTTTATACATTTGTTTTAACTAATCTCAGTAATCATGAAAAATTATCTTTTTCCTAATCGATTAAAAGTAATCTCCGGCTGGATATTTTACCTCGCCCTGATATTCGGTTTTTACCTCTGGATCACAGACGGTTTTGATGAAGTTCTTGTAGTTTCCGTTCCCGACCTGTTCGGAACAGACAGTATGTTCAGCAGCGGCAACGGCTGGATGAAAAATAGCATCCTGGATGAGCTCTTTACGGTTCTTATCATTATATCGGGAATGATCCACAGTTTCAGCAGGGAAAAAATCGAAGATGAGCTCATCAGCAAACTGCGCCTCGACTCCCTGATCTGGTCGCTCTATGTAAATTACACCGTAGTGATTCTTGCCACCTTACTGATCTATGACATCATGTATTTTAACGTGTTGATCTTTAATCTGTTTACCATCATCCTCTTCTTTAATCTGAAGTTGCGTTTTTCCCTTCATAAACACTACAAATCGTAATTATGAAGAATACTATCAAGATCCAAAGGGTTACCCACGGGATGACACAGGAAGATGTAGCACAACGCCTGGGCGTTTCCAGACAAACTATCAATGCCATTGAAAACAATAAATATTTTCCTTCCCTCGAACTCGGACTTAAATTAGCGAGGATATTTAAATGCAGTGTTGAAGATTTGTTTAGTCTGGAGGAATAATTGGCCTAGCTGCAGGGTTCAAAATTTTCTTCTTGCTTCCCCAGGGTGACGGCTCCTATTAATACAATTCCCAATACCAGCTGTAAGAACGCCAACCACTTAAATTAAGCCTGGTCATAGATGGCCACTGCACCCTGCATGATCAGGAAGATACCGTAAAATACAAGTAAATACTTTCGGTATTTCTTTTTCTTTTCCTCCGGAACTTTGCTCAATACATTTAGAACCCATCCAATTATTGCTATGATGAGAAATACTACCAGCATTATCATTAAACCCTTACCCATGGCTCAAATTCTTCATTTTGTCTTTTAAAAGTAGCTATTGCCCCTTTTACTGGCAAGGTCCCCGTTATTTTTTTTATATTTGAGGCCCTTTCGTTTTTTGTCACTTTTTATTTATCTGAAAGGCTGATAGTTATACTAAATACACAACCCATATGACCAACGAGGAATTTTCAACTCTGGGCGATAACAAAAAAAAGGACCTGGAAACAGCATCCAAATTAGAACTGATCAAAAACCTCATCTTCGGGGAAAACATACAGGCCTACGAATCCGAATTCGAACTTCTGAAAAAGGATATCCTCAGCAAGAAAAAACAACTGGAAGACCTAATTGAAGCCGTAAGGACTGACCTGCGGATGTCCATAGACGATGTTTCTACCGATATCAACATCCGGATTACCGAACTCGAAGATAAATTAGAGTCGCGTTTTGAAGACATCGAAAAGGACCAGATCCAGAAAAAAGAACTGGGAGAACTGCTTATCGAGTTAGGAGAAAAAATTCAGAAAAAATAAAACATTTCACATGGTCACTAACTTGGATGAGCAAGCCAAACTTGAGATCCTAAAGGATATCCTCTTCCCCGACGACAGGGGAGCTGTACAGGATATAGCCAAAAGGATAGAGTTAGTAGAGCTTATCGTCAATGACCAGAAGGAACTTGCTGCCCGGGTTGACCCCCTGGTAGATAAAAAGATCAATGCTTTTACGAAAAGTATTCCTGATACTCTCGGACCTACAATAACAGCCACCTTAAAAAAGGAGATCAAAAACCACAAGGATGAGGTAGTGGATGCCCTATATCCTGTTCTGGGAAAGATGGTCAAGAAATATGTGGCTCAGGAAATAAAGATCCTTTCAGAGAAAATTGACAATCAGCTTGGTTTTATCAAACGCTTTAAACGGAAAATGCGTTCCTGGTTCGGAGGCCCTTCAGAAGAACAGCTCCTTATGCGCGAGCTTTCTTCCGCAACTATTGAACAGGTACTGCTGATTGAACGGGATACCGGAATATTAAAAGCCAGTTATTCTGTTACCAATTCCATTGACGAAGAAATGATTTCGGGAATGCTCACTGCTATCAAAAGTTTTGTTGAAGACGCTTTTCAGAAGAAAAATCAAAACCTCGAACTCATCCAGTACGAATTGTATAACATTCACCTGCAAAGCTTTGTAACCCACTATGTCGCCGTTGTGATCTCCGGAGATTACCACCTTACTTCCAAGAACAAACTCCAGGACATCATCTTTAATTTTTACTACAATTTTATGGCCATGAATCTCGACCTTGTCTTTAAGTCAAAGGAACAGAAAAAGGAAGGTAAGGCTGTACGAACCATAGATAAAGTTCTATTGGAGAAGGAACTGGAAGCAAGCTTCGGCAATGCAAAAATCTAAAAAAGTAGTTATCCTGGGGCATTTCGGAGTCGGCAAAACCTCTCTCATCCGCAGATTTGTCTCCGACCAGTTTTCTGATAAATACAAAGTGACCATTGGAGTTCATATCACCAAGAAAGTTATTGAGTTATCAGACGAAGATTCTATCTCGATGATCTTATGGGACCTGGAAGGGACAGATACGCTTGAGCAGATCAGGGATGCTTACCTCCTGGGTACCCATGGGGTGATTTTTGTATTTGATATCAGCAGGCCTTCTACTTTCCAGCATCTGAACAGAGACCTTGAGATCGTTGCAAAAAAAATTCCTCAACGACCCCTGCTCGTTATTGGCAATAAGAAGGATCTTATGCAGGAAGAGGAGGTCAAACACATTTTGGAACAAAACGATATATCATACAACTATCTTACGAGCGCCAAAACAGGAGATTCCGTGGAAGAGGCATTTCATGATCTCGCAATTCTTTTGAACGATGAGGCCTGATCAGTATCAAAAAGAATATTTTAAAGCGAACTTTCAGCTTATCCTTCTCGATACCGATGGAGTAATTCAAGAATGTAATCGGTCTTTCCTCCCCATTAAAAAAGGAGATCTTCTCTTCAGCCTATACCCCTTTTTTGAAAGCCTGGAAAGTCTGAAATCCCTACCGGAAAAAGAACATCATTTTTATTGTATTCATCTTTCTGCAGAGGAACAGGAATTCATCACTGACATAAAAGTTACCAGGCTGGAACAGGGCAGTATGATCTTGATCCAGGATCTTACCACGCATTACAACAGTTATCAGGAGGTAGCTCAGGCAAGGAATGAGTCGATTATCAATGAAGAGCTTATCCTTATTAAAAATGCAGAACTGGAAGAACGCGAACGCTTTAAAAACCTGTTTATACAGAATTTTAGTCACGAACTCCGCAATCCCCTTATGAGTAGTATGGCCATCACCCAGATACTGGGAGATACCTCGCTGTCTAATGAACAACAACAAATGGTAGAAGTTTTGCGTGACTCACAGACGCATTTAAAACTTTTACTGGAAGATACCCTAAGCCTGAGTATGATCGCTTCCGGAAAGCTTGAAATCCGAGCGGCTATATTTGATCTCGGTAAAATGCTGGAGTTGCTTTCATTTACTTATAAAACAAAGGCAAAGGCAAAAGGCCTGAGCTTCACCTATACTCAGGATCAACGTGTGCCAAAGTGGGTGGAAGGAGACAGAAAGCGCTTGTTCCAAATTCTGACCAATCTCCTTGATAATGCCATAAAATATACCGATGAAGGTTCAGTATCCCTGGAAGTTAGTTTTAATCAGCAATATGCGAGAAAAGCGAATCTGCACTTTTCAATTTCAGATACCGGAAGAGGCATTCCCGAAGACAAACACGAGCTTATATTCGAAACATTTTCGCAACTCACATCACCTGAAAAGGAACAAGGTACCGGGCTCGGGCTTGCTCTGGTCAAAGGCTTGCTTTTTCTGATGGGAAGTGAGGTGCAACTGAACTCTGTAACTGGAA
Organism: Muriicola sp. SD30; assembly: GCF_041205185.1. Lineage (NCBI taxonomy): Bacteria > Pseudomonadati > Bacteroidota > Flavobacteriia > Flavobacteriales > Flavobacteriaceae > Muriicola > Muriicola sp. SD30. The sequence goes on along the minus strand of NZ_JBGEWB010000002.1, from coordinate 704,135 downwards.
AAGGTTCGGTTTTTTCCTTTGATCTCGATCTCAGAATCCCCATGGAATCAGACATGAAAGTGTCCACCGGGACAACTACATCGGCAACTTCCCAAAAAATAGTTGGATCGGGTAAAAAGTACAGGATTTTACTGGTAGAAGATGATGAGAGAGTACTGACAGTTCTTTTTAAAATGCTGATGGATACGGGGCATTTTTATCTCGATATTCTCAGCGATGGTGCGCAGGTCCTTGAACAAGTGATTCAGAATCAGTACGACCTTATCCTGATGGATATCAACCTTCCTAATACAAGGGGTGATCAGCTTACGCGTATTATAAGAGAATTTCCATTTAAGAAGGTAAAACAGATTCCCATAATCGGGATTACCGCCTTTGCCTATGAAGACCATCTAAGGGCGTACAAAGAAGCCGGAATGAACCAGGTTCTCGCAAAACCATTTGACAAAGAGGAGCTGCTTAATACACTCTATTCCTTTCTTCGTCAATAGGAATTGGCCTTGAGTTTCCAACCTTATCAATTATATATTTTGTAGGATTTTTCTGATTTTAGTGTATTTCATCGATATAATCGAACGTTTTATCGTTATTTCTTAACCTCCTTCTTCAATTACTTTCCCTGAACAATTCCGCTTCTATTTTTGACCGTTTTCCAAAAACAAATGGAATACCCCTTTATAAATTAAGATCAAAATTGAATGGAATACACTAACCTGGCACCAATATTCTTTATCATCAGTATCCTGGTTTTTCTCCTTGCCGTGGTGCTTATAGTACCAACAATAATTGAGGCAAGGCGATTGGAGAAACGAGCCAACAAGTCGGTCAAAAACTGGCATTTACCGTTTCACAGGTTAAAACGAAAGCTTAAAAAAGTTTTTAGCTCTCTTTTTGATTCAAATAAACAAAGAGGGCTGCTTGGCACCCTGAACCTATTATAACAACATTCGGGAAAATGAAAAGAAAAATTGATGACTGGAATAGAGAATTCTGGGGAAGAAAAAAAAGTAAAACTTCTCTGCTTGAAAAAATTAATTCGCAGAAAGATGAACAACTATTTATAGGAGCCTCTTTTTGCGGCGATATCAGGAAATCTGAGGCCAAATCTGAAAAATCATTAGTCAAAAACTTAATACGTTAATCCGATGCAAGTACAAAAGCACAATGATCTTACAATGAAAAGGACCTTTGAAAATATATTGCTGATTCTGAGCATCATAGGTAGTGCTATCATTCTTCTAAGATGGATATTATGAAATTGAGAAAAATATTTTCTGTAGGTATATTGATGTTTGTGATCCTATTGGGGTATGGCTTCAATTCGTATTCTGATACTGAAGTCAGACCGGAAATTCAACTGGCAATAATTCCACTTTCCCTTCAGCTGGGCGTATTGGATAAGTGTATAGGTCCGGACACACACCATCCGCAACTTTTGACAACAGATCACATGGGTTCCGGTGCCCCACTTGTTTGGCGGAAATACACAGGATTTAAAGAAGCGGTTGGCTTTAAAGAGTCTCGTGGGAATTACAGTAGCATCAATACCCTTGGGTATATGGGAAAATACCAGTTTGGTTCGGGTACCCTGGCTCTTTTAGGAATTAGAGATTCCATCAAATTCCTTCATTCGGCTGAACTACAGGAAACAGTGTTCGCTGCCAACCTAGCCAGAAACAAATGGGTCCTCAGAAGAGAAATTAAGAATTTTTCGGGCACAAAGATCAATGGAATACTAATTACAGAATCGGGCCTTCTTGCCGCTGCACACCTTGCGGGTCCGGGAAACGTAAAAAAATACCTGCGCACTCAGGGTACAGCCGTAGTCAAAGACGCTTACGGAACATCCATTGAAGATTATCTGAGTCTTTTCGGAGGTTATGATCTGAGCCTGATCAAAGCTCGCAAAAGCATTAAAATAAACGGGGACCCATTCTTTAGAGTTTCATAGTTGGTTTGAGTTAGTTTGGTTACCCTATGGGGCACGGATAGAGCAATCTTCCGTGTCCCTATTTTTTTTCAGCTCTTTCTGGAATTACTCTTCCCTGCTTAATTTCAAATAGCTTATTTTTAAGTTAAATACGAATTAAAACAAACTTAATTCCTATGGATCCGGCTCTTAAAACCATGATTGCGAATATGCCCGAAAAGACAGGCAAAACGCTGGAAGAATGGATAAAATTACTGAAAGCCAAATCTTTTGGAAAACATTCTGAAGCGGTTAATTTTCTCAAAAAAGAACACGGTGTCACCCATGGATTTGCAAACACTATTGTCCACCTATCCAAGGACCAGGGCTCATCCCCTGACGACCTTTTAACTACTCAGTATAAAGGAAAAGAACACCTCTTGCCCATTTACGACCAGTTAAAGGTGTTTGTCACTTCTTTAGGGGATGATGTTACCATCACACCAAAAAAGACTACCGTAAGTTTTATCAGAAAAAAACAATTCGCCCTGGTAAATCCGGCAACCAAATCCCGCCTCGACCTCGGCCTGAAGATCAAGGGGAAGCCTACTACAGACCGACTTGAAAATTCGGGACCTTTCGGCACCATGTGCACGCACAGGGTTCGATTGGAAAAGCCCGACGATGTGGATACAGAACTAAAAGACTGGATTAAAGAAGCATATGAAAATGCGGGATAGACCTGCTGATCAAACTATAGATTTAAAAAATATGAAAGACCGACCTGTTGCATCTAAAAGAACTATAAAGGGGAAAGAGCTTAAATGCCCGGTCTGTGAAAATGATACTTTCTGGATGCGAAAAACCCTTATGAATACCAAAGGAATGACCTTCTTTAAACTCGATTGGGCCAACAAGGAAGCTGATAATTATATCTGCGATTCCTGTGGTTATGTATACTGGTTCCTTACATCTTAAACCCAGGTAAATGTCGGAAATAGAAAAACCACAAGGCCCGAAAATTAAACACAAAGAAATTGCCCTGGGTAAGTTGCGATTCGACTGCCTGTTGGCTGGGAATAAAAAGGACGATCTGGTGGTCCTGCTCCATGGATTCCCCGAAACCTCCTTTATGTGGCGATCGCTTATGTCTGATCTCTCCTCCGAAGGATTCTACTGCCTCGCGCCCAATATGCGAGGCTATAGTGTTAATGCCTGTCCAAAAGGGAAAAAGAATTATCACATTGAAATGCTGGTTCAGGATGTACTGGACTTGGCCAATGCCTTAGGAAAAAGCAAATTTCACTTAATTGCACATGACTGGGGCGCAGTCATAGGGTGGCAACTTGCCTATACGTTTTCGGATAGCCTCATTAGTTATACGGCTCTTTCCGTTCCTCATTTAAAAGGATTCTACAAGGCGTTACAAACTGATAAAGACCAGCAGTATCGAAGTCGGTACATCAAAAAACTCGTGGTTCCCTTCATAGCAGAATACGCAATCAGGAAGAATGATTTTGAGGCGTTTAGAAAGCTTTGGAAATCCAGCACTAAAGAAGAGCTCAATGATTATCTTTCTGTTTTTAGAAAGAGAAAAGTACTAACTGCTGCCCTGAATTACTACCGGGCCAATTTGGGAAAATCCAACACAAGAGAAATAGGAGAAATAGGGGTTCCCACACTTTTTATTTGGGGTAATAAGGATATGGCAATTGGGGCCTATGGGGTTGGCGAAGGTCATCAATATTGCAAAGGCCCTTATACCTTCCTGGAATTGGATGCGGGCCACTGGCTTATACAAACAAGGTATCCCGAAATTAAAGAGGCCGTTTTAAAACATTTAAACGCCTGATCTTCCTCCGATAGAAAGATCGGCTTTCAAAAGAGCCTATTTGGCGATAAAATTAGGTTAATTCTCCGGCCCCTACTCCACATCAGTTCAAAGTACAAACCATCATTGCCCACAGGCAATTGTCACTATTCTTGCACCCTCTAACACAATTGTTGCACTCACTTCCCAGTGACACAAAAATGTTATTTATTGAGTTAATATTTTAACTGCTATCAATTATTTAAAGGCAGTTTTGAGGAAACAAAAACCTCAATTAAATGAAACCATCAAAAAAACTTTTAGTATTCGTAATTGCAGGATTATGCTTTTCCTGTGACAAAGACGACAACTCATTACAGGAACCTGTTCAAGCAACCGAGTTTACAGGTAGCAGGGTTCCTGTAGGAAATGGAGAAGCGTGGACCTATATTAGGACCGACGCCAGCCAAAATCCCTTGGAAATTGGAGTACAATTTAATGCCAGTGCCTTGGTGAATCTGCCTACCGGAAGCATGCATGCAGATGAGTTTGTGCTCGACCTTCCATCTGAGATCTCTGTCGCTCCTTATGACCATGTCACCCTCGACTGGAATGAGCATGGCCATGAGCCAATGAATGTTTATGACCGACCACACTTCGATATACACTTTTATTTTATGTCGATGGCTGAGAGAAATCTGATCAGTCCTACAGATAGTATACAATTCAATGCTCCTTTAGCTGCAGATTACCTGCCTCCCATGTACCTGGAAACTCCCGGTGGAGTACCGCGAATGGGCGCGCATATTATTGATCTGCTCTCTCCTGAGATTGCAGGAACCGACATTTTCACTCACACCTTCATCTATGGTAAATATGATGCCCAGGTAAATTTCCTGGAGCCTATGGTAACCATGGAATTCCTGGAAAGTCAGGCCTCCGTAAATCAGGAAATCAGGCAGCCGGCATCCTGGCAGCAAGCAGGGTATTATCCGAAGCGATATACAATAAGCTATGATGCCAGCACAGAGATATATAGTATCATATTAAAGGAAATGACAAAATTTTAGTACCTTATTTTTAGCGAGGGCCGTTGCCTGTCATCCCTGAGGTGCGGCCCGAACTAAAATAACCTGACCAAGACAAAAATGAGAGTAGCGCATACGTTTATTCCTCTACTTATACTCCTGCTGAGTCTTGCCACAAAGGCACAAGATCAGAAATTTTATCAACTGGATACGATTCACCCGGTACATGATCTTAAACCATATCTTTTTGTACTCCCTGAAAAGGATGGTAGCTATGAGTTAACCCAAATCCTCAGAGATACTTCCCTGCAGTTCAGACCCCGTGAAAACTTTCCTAAAAATCTTGACATTGGCACTACTTATTGGGGTAAGATTGCGTTTGAAACACAGGCGGCACTTGAAGGTTGGCAGCTGCACTTAGAAGATCCCAGACCCCGCGACATCGCATAGATTCGCAGCAATGGTAAAGTGGATGTTTATACTGTCGTAAACGGGGAGCTGTTATATCATAAAAAGACCGGAGTTGGCTATCCCAAATCAGAGCGGGATATCCCTGAAAAATGGATCCTGAACAGGGTAAATTTAGATATCCCTGCCGAATCAAAAGTAACCCTGTACATACGGGTACAGGGAAACAGTTTCGGCTGGTTTCCTTATTTCAACCCCAGCCTGAGAAAACCCGCATTTCAGAACTATCATCCCTTATTTGCGTTTCCTACTTCCTTCGACATTTTGGTTTTTGGAGTAACCTTTATCATTTTCCTGTACCATTTTCTGCAATTCCTCTACCTGCGTCAGCGGATCTTCTTTTGGTTTTCCCTTTGGCTGTTACTGTGCACACTCACTCAGGCCATGGCTATCGGCCTGGATACAGAATACCTATTGGGCAATGCCCCATCGCTCCGCTTTCCTGTCTGGTTACTAATTCCCAATTCCATGCTATTTACGTTCTGGTTCTTTGGACGGGAGTTTGCCAATACCAAAAGGAAATTCCCCCGATTAGATAAGATTATATTGGCACTGCCCATTATCATGATCATTGCTATAGTGGCGTCACTGATAATGGCTGCTGTAGGAACACCAGCAGTAATGAACAAGAACATCTCCTTCCATTTTCAGTTCATTATCCTTTATTCATTCTTTGGCTTAATACTTTCTGTTATCCTTGCTTTACAAAAAGATAGGTTTGCACGATATTTTGGTATAGGAGCTATAATAGCTACCTCTTTTACACTTTTAGGAGGACTTTGGTCTGAAGGCTATATAAGACTTTCATTTGCTCCATATACCGTGGGCATTTTGCTCCAGACCATCGCTTACTCTTTCGGGATAGCTTACAGGCAACAACAACTTACAATAGCAGCACAGAAACAGCAACTCGCCATGCAGGAATCCAGGAATGAGATGAATAGAGTTAAAGATCTGGCTGAAATAAAAACACGTTTTTTCACCAACCTCAGCCATGAATTCAGGACCCCCCTTACCCTCATCCTTGGGCCCTTGAATAAAGCCGAAAGGAATTCCCCTGAGGAACCAAAAACTGCCCTTGAAAACAAAGACTTTCACCTTCTTAAAAAGAATGCCCTAAGATTACAAACCCTTGTTGACCAGCTTCTCGACCTTTCAAGACTGGAAGGTGGCCAGCTCCAGCTTCAGCTTGAACGAGGTAATCTGATTGGCTTTTTACGCACCCTGGTATATTCTTTTGAAAGCCTTGCAGAAAGGAAGAACATAAGCCTGAGCACCAGTTTTCCCGAAGATCTTTCCCATGCCTGGTATGATGCGGATAAATTGGAAAAAATTATGACCAATTTACTTTCCAATGCATTTAAATACACCCCTATGGGCGGTGCGGTTTCTGTGTCTGTTCAGAATGATAATGACTACCTTAAAATCGATATTCGGGATACCGGTGAAGGGATAGAAACCGATGAGCTTCACAAAATCTTCGAGCGATTTTACCGGGTAGAAGGATCGGAAGAAAAGGGATCCGGAATCGGTTTGGCATTAACCAAAGAACTGGTAGACCTTCATAATGGTACGATCAGGGTTCAGAGTACCAAAGGTAAAGGAACGTCCTTTACGGTAAGACTCCCTGTAGCCCTCAAACTCTTACCTGTTTCTGCAAACCAAGATTCAATTAAAAACGAGGAGATAGAGTTACAAAAAGAACCACTGGAAACAAATATTCTAGAATCTCAAAATCAGGATGATAAGCCTGTGGCTCTGGTAGTCGAAGACAATGAAGACCTGAGGTCTTACATCAAGGATATACTACAAGATAGTTTCTCCTTGCTCTCGGCAAAGGATGGATTACAGGGGGAACGAATGGCTATTGAACATATACCTGATATCATACTCAGTGATGTAATGATGCCCGGAAAAGATGGATATGAACTTTGCCATAGCCTTAAAAATAATACCAAGACCAGCCATATTCCCATCATCATGCTTACTGCCAAAGTCGGCCAGACTAACAAACTTGAGGGTCTTACCCAGGGTGCGGATGCCTATATAACAAAACCCTTTGATGAAAAAGAGTTACTTCTTCAAATGAGGAATCTAATCGAGGCGCGAAAAAAGATCTGGGAGCATTTTAAGGCATCAGATTTATTGCTTATCAAGGATTTGAAATTAACGTCTATGGATGATTCATTTCTGCACAAAGTTGTTGAGGCTATCAAAGGAAATCTGGATAATGAGGGTTTTTCCGTAGAAGACCTCAGTCGGGAAGTCGGTTTTAGTCGATCCCAGCTCCACAGAAAATTAAAAGCCCTGATCAACAAATCGGCTAACCAACTTATCACTGAAATTCGGTTAAATGAGGCGCATCATATGCTCGAACATAAGGCGGGAACCGTATCGGAAATTGCTTACTCTGTGGGCTATTCCAATATGTCCTATTTCACAAAAAGCTTTAAGGATAAATTCGGGATTTTACCAAGTAAAGTTTAAACCGTTAATCACACTTGCAACAACCATATAAATCAAACTAAAAAATGAAAAGAATATTAAAGTATTTCGGTATGACCATGGGAATCCTCATTTTGGTTCTGATCGCTATTGGCCTCTATATCGGTGCCAATGATATTCCCACCTATGAAATTGAGAAAATTGAATTTACTGCAGTTGCTACCCCTGAGGCCCTAGAGCGCGGTAAAAAGCTAACCACTATGTTATGTGCCAACTGTCATATGAATAAAAGCACAGGAAAGCTAACAGGTACAAGAATGCTGGATGCCCCGCCGGAATTTGGGGAAATCTACTCCCAGAACATCACCCAGGACGAAAATGCAGGTATTGACAACTGGACGGATGCCGAATTGCTATACCTCTTGCGAACTGGAATTAAAAAAGACGGACAATACAGTCCGCCTTATATGGCCAAACTCCCTGTGATGGCTGACAAGGACCTGAATGCTATTATCGCTTTTTTAAGGTCGGATGATCCATTGGTAAACCCTGATCCTACTCCTGATACCCCGTCAAAACCATCCTTTCTCACTAAAATGCTGAGTCGTTTGGAATGGAAACCCCTGCCAATGCCGGATAAGAGTATCCCTTTACCAGATTCAACCAATTCAATAGCCGTGGGTAAATACCTCGCCCATAACCTGGATTGCTTCTCATGTCATTCTGCTGATTTTAAGACGAATAATTTCCTTAAACCAGAATTGAGTGAAGGCTATTTTGCTGGAGGGAACAAACCCCTTGATCTCGAAGGCCGTGTTAAACTAACTGCCAACCTGACCCCTGATGATGAAACCGGAATCGGAAAATGGACAAAGGAACAATTTGTCCTGGCAGTAAAGTACGGGCAAATTGAAGGGGAACCAGCTCTGAGTTATCCCATGATGCCTTACACCCAACTTACGGATAAGGAAGCCGGTGCAATCTATGACTACCTTCAATCTCTTGATCCGGTTAAAAACAAAGTGGAACGATCCCTTTACTAATTAAAATTAAAAACCCTCTCTTGGAGAGGGTTTTTAATTTTACCACATGCCTAACATGACACGGGTTCCTGATCTGACCAGTTTAGCGCCACCATTGGTTTCCCTAAAAGTATTCCAGGCCTTGTCTCTTGTCTTTTTTTCAGACTCCGTCAGGATTGCACTGGAGCCTCCCATGGCACTTTTAAAATCTTTATGCCCGGTTATGGCCCAATGTGAGCCACCATCGGGGCCTACACCGGTAGTAAATGCACCGTACATATTCATCCAACCTTTCCGCATTGCCGAGGATTGGTATTTTTCATAGGCTGATCTGAATGCATTTGAATTTTCAACCTGTATGATATAATAATTCTGAACAGGATATGAAGCCTCCATATCTCCCCAGCTGGCCAGTCTTCTCCCCATGGATGAACTAAAACCATCTTTGATATGCTGGTTGATCTGAGTCATAAATAGCATCCACTCTGCTCCCCCATCATTGGAATACTGATTTCCCATGGCATCAAGGGACCCGGAAAAGACAATCATATGGGTGAAATTATTCCCCGGATCATTAAAATGGTTTTCCCACAAAGACACAGTAACTCCTTCCGTTTTATTTGCGGTGAAATAGTCGGAAATCAATTTTACAACGGTATTTTGCTGAGAGGGTTCCACAATAAAATTATAGGAAGTAAAATACGCCTCCTGAGCACTGACGTTAATAGCAACAAATAGAATTATGAGTATTGACAGTTTTTTCATTTTATGGTTGGTTTTGGTTATTACCCTAATTTACTGAATTTAAAGGAATTATTAGTTCTTCGCCAGCAATATTTGACAACTCATCCTCTAACCTTAGATTGCTTTTCTTTTCTTTGTGAATTCAAATCATGCTGATGAAATCAATATGGGAAAAGATGAATGCCTGGGGTAAGGAAGGCATTCCTTTTTTATTTATAATCGATTTTGAACAAATGCATCCCTTAGCATGGACGCTCGACAGGCTTCCCCGGGAGGTGTTGTACGACTTTAATGGAAGGTCTAATGCAAACCGCATTGATTTTCCGGCCTCAGAAATGTTTGCCCTTCAAAAATATCCCATTTCCCTTGAAGCCTACGAGCAAAAATTTTCAGCTGTTCAGAAGGAACTCAGACTGGGTAATAGTTATCTTCTCAACCTGACAGTTTCTACCCCTGTTCAAACTGATACAGACCTGAAAACCGTGTTCTACAGCTCGAGGTCAAAATACGCCGTATACCTCGAAAATGAGTTTGTTAGCTTCAGTCCGGAGACTTTTATAAAGATAGATGACGGATATATTTACACTTATCCCATGAAGGGCACCATCAATGCGGATATTCCACAAGCGAAACAGCTTATCCTGGCCGATGCCAAGGAAGCAGCGGAACACGCCACCATCGTTGACCTGATGAGAAATGATCTCAGCAAAGTTGCAAGAAGTGTAGAGGTTACTAAATACAGATATTACGAAGTACTTCGATCTGAAGGAAAGGAGATAGGGCAGGTGAGTTCTGAAATACGGGGTAAACTATTACCTGAATTCAGGACTTCCATAGGCGATCTTTTGCAGGAGATGCTGCCTGCAGGCTCCATTTCAGGCGCACCCAAACCAAAAACCTGCGAGCTAATTCAGGAAATTGAAGGACTGCCCAGGGGTTATTATACAGGTGTAGCAGGTATCTTTGATGGCACAGCCCTGGATAGTTGCGTTCTTATACGCTTTATAGATCAGAATGGTATATTTAAAAGCGGAGGGGGGATTACGGCCCAGAGTACATTGGAAAGTGAATACCAGGAAATGATAGACAAAGTATATGTACCGGTTTATTGAATCCATACGCCTGGAAAATGGCAAATTTCCCTTACTCGAAGAACATCAACTTCGTTTGAGCAAAACCTTTAATCATTTTGGCCACTTTAATCCCTTCATACTGGATGAAGTCATCTCCGTACCTGAAGAATATCTCAATGGTATTTTTAAATGCAGGGTTGTTTACGACTTGCATGGAAAGGTTTCAGTAGAATTTGTCCCTTATCGTATTAAAAAGCTAAGTACTTTTTGTCTTGTTGACATTGGATCTGCCGACTACCCCTACAAATTTGAGGACAGGCAATGGATAATGGATTTATTAAACAAATCGGAAGAGGATGAAATAATCATGTGCAGAAATGGAGAAATTAATGATTCTTCCTATGCTAATTTGGTTTTCTTTGATGGCGACCAATGGGTAACACCTAAACACCCCCTGCTGCAAGGAACACGAAGAGCCCGATTGTTAAAAGCGAGTATTATTAAAGAAAGAATTATCAGGGACAATGAGATATTCAATTTCCATCAGTTCAAATGCATCAATGCGATGATCAGCTGGGAAGAAACCCCTGTCTATCAAATTGGGCAAATCAAAAAGACTATTTCCTAGTCACCACTCCTCCATATTCTTTTTACACTATACGTCCTGAGTTCAGGAACTAGTGACACTTTGTTTCCGTCATTGCTGATAACCAATTCGTCAAAACTTGTGGTGGGAAACAGTTGGGAGGTCATCACAAACTGTCCTTTATTTACGAATACCTCTACAGAGGAAGCATCGAGGAAAATATCAAATTCTAGATCCCCTTCCGGCAAATTATCCAGGGGCATTTGCTGAATGTTGGCAAACATTTCCTGAAAATCAACAACGCCGCTTTTTGAACGATCGAGCACAAGCAGGCCTTCCTCACTGTCTAATTCTAAAAGCAATTCCTCCCCTGCCTCATTCTTAAATGATAACGAAAAATCTGTCAGCGGGCTAACAAAGTGAATAGCGCTCTGATTCCCATTTTCGAGAACGATGGCCTCACTGGTATTCGGAGGGATCTCAATATTCAGGCCCGACTGTTCGTTTAACAGCTCTTCAATTCCTGAAATTGGATAATTCGTTAAAGTGTACTCCTCATTTATCTTTACCAGACTTAATTTCCTGGGCAGGGTCATTGCACTTCGCCAAACTTCAGTAGGCGTATCCCTGGCATATGACCAGTTACTCATCCACCCTATAAAAATACGATCGTCATCTGGCACATTATTATAAGTAACCCCCGCATAATTATCGGTTCCCCAATCAAGCCATCTCGCTTCTTCTTGATCGGAAGTAAAGCTGGTTCCGTCAAAATCCCCTATAAAGTACTGTGTGCCGCTTCCTCCATTGGGAGCCCCGGGATTGATACTGATTAACAAAACCCACCTGCTCTCATCGGTCCCTGCAACCGGCAATTCGAATAGATCCGGGCATTCCCATACCCCACCGTGGGCACCCTGTTCTGAGCCAAACCGACTCATATACGTCCAGTCCAATAAATTATCCGAGCGGTAAAGTTGCAGATGATCTCCGGCCACCAAAGCCATCACCCATTTTCCGGAACCTTCATCCCAAAACACCTTTGGGTCCCTGAAATCTCTGAACTCCGTATTGCGAATAACCGGGTTCCCTTCAAACATTTCAAAACTCTCCCCATTATCAAGACTGTAAGCAACCCCCTGTGTTTGAAAGTCGGTTCCCCCTGCTTTTTCCTTCTCCATATCATGATAGGTAAAAACAGCAACAAGCGGCGGATTATCAGCAGTTCCCAGACCTGAAGTATTATCGTGATCTATCACCGCACTTCCTGAAAAGATGAGTCCGTTTTTATCAGGATACAAGGCGATTGGTTTGTTCTCCCAGTGTAACATATCCGTACTGGTGGCATGCCCCCAGTGCATAGGTCCCCATACGATATCATCCGGGTAATACTGATAAAACAAATGGTAGATCCCTTTATAATACACCAGGCCATTGGGATCATTCATCCATTTCTCCGGAGGAGAATAGTGATATTGTGGTCGAAATGGTTCAGTGTAAAAAGTAGCTTCCGCTTCCCCCTCCTTTTTTACAGCTCCGGAATCCTTACACCCCAAGCTCGTACTTAGAATAAGACAAAGGAGTAGTATAGTACATCTCCGCATATTATTTTTATTTGTTTCAAAATACACTAATTTTTTCAGGAGGAAAAGTGAGAGTGTATTTATGGGTCCTTCTCAATATACTATCTTTGTCTTTATGCTAAAAGGGATCCTTTTTACCGGAGTCATACTTATGTCAACTACTTCTTTCAGCCAGAGGACAATGGAGAAAATTATCGAAAAGCTTGCAAGCAAGGACATCCCGCTGGCATCCGTTACTGAGGTTGCTGTTAATCCTTCCTATACGCGATTGGATGCGAGGGAAAAAGAAGAATTTGAAGTAAGTCATTTGCCCAATGCCCATTATATTGGATACAAAAATTTCGATGCCGGGAAATTTAATTCCTTATTTCCGGATAGGGATGCTACCTATGTGGTTTATTGTTCTGTAGGAATCCGATCTGGAAAAATAGCGGAGGAACTCCAGAAAATGGGCTATAAAGATGTAAAGAACATGTCAGGGGGCATCTTTAAATGGATAGAAGAAGATCACCCGGTTTTGGATGCTGATGAGAAATTGACCCGGAAGGTTCACGCCTACAATAGGCTTTGGGGTTTACTCCTCAGTAAAGGAGAAAAAGTTTACGAGCCTGAAAACGATCACAGCGATGAAGGGTGAACAGCAGAACCTCCTCCTGATCTTTACCCGAAACCCCGAGTTAGGGAAGTGTAAAACCAGGCTGGCGACCTCCATCGGGGATGAATCTGCTTTGGCCATCTATAACTTCCTCTTACAGCATACCGTTGCAGTAACGTTACCACTGAAGGTTCATAAATTGGTATATTATTCAGACAAAATTGGGGTGAACGACCTGTGGAATGAAGATAAATTTCACAAGAGGTTACAAACCGGAGATGATCTGGGTGAGCGTATGGCCAATGCCTTTAAGGCAGGATTTAAAGCCGGCTATAAACGAATCGTTGTTATAGGGAGCGACTTGTACGACCTCAGTACTGATGATCTGCAACAGGCATTTGAAAATTTAAGTACACATGATTTCGTTCTGGGCCCTGCCGAAGATGGCGGATATTATTTACTGGGTATGACGCGCTTTGTTCCGGAACTATTCGAGGGGAAAAAATGGGGTACGCCCTCAGTGCTAAAAGACACCCTGGCAGATCTGAAGGATAAAAATTTTACCCTCATGCCATTGAAAAACGATGTGGATGTACTGGAAGACATTGAAGAAATTCCTGCCTTCCAGCCCTTTTTAAAAAATAAAATATGACACAAAAACAATTAAACGAATCTACTGAATACCTTCAAAGCAAGGGCTTCGACAATCCCAAAATTGGTATCGTACTCGGCACTGGATTGGGGAAATTGGTGGATGAAATAGAAGATTCCCTGGTAGCACATTACCACAATATTCCTTTCTTTCCCCTGGCTACTGTTGAATTCCATTCGGGAAAACTGGTCTATGGAACCCTGGAAGGCAAAAAGGTGGTCGTGATGCAGGGAAGGTTCCATTTATACGAAGGCTATGAATTCTTTGATGTCACCTATCCTATCAGGGTGATGAGACAACTCGGAATCAAGAAACTTTTTATCTCCAATGCAGCAGGAGCGGTCAACCTTAATTTTAAAAAAGGAGATATCATGCTGGTGGAAGATCACTTAAACCTGCAGGGAGGTTCGCCCCTGGCTTTTAAAAATGTTGCAGAATTCGGAGACCGGTTTGTGGATATGAGTGAGCCCTATGATCCGGAAATGCGGAAGAAAATAGAAAGCATTGCACAGAAGCTCGATATCTCATTACAAAAAGGAGTTTATGCGGCAGTCGTAGGACCTCAGCTTGAAACCAAGGCCGAATACCGTATGCTAAAAACTCTCGGGGCCGACGCCGTAGGGATGAGTACAGTACCTGAAGTAATTATTGCTAATCATTTACGACTACCTGTTATAGCAGTATCAGTTCTGACCGATGAATGCGACCCTGACAACTTAGCACCAGTAAATGTTGCCGAGATAATTGAAGTGGCCGGGAAAACTGAACCAAAAATGATTACTTTATTCACCGAACTAATAAAATTGTTATGAGTTATTTAGAGGCTACCAATGATCTTTACAAACAGGCTGCATTAACCCCCGATGTGGGGCTATGCTGTACAACCAACCCGGTATGGCAGCTTCCAGGCTTGTCTATCCCGACCATCATGCAGGAAATGAATTACGGCTGTGGCAGTACCGTTTCGGCCTCAGATTTGGTGAATGATCCGAAAGTCCTTTATGTTGGTGTAGGCGGAGGAATGGAACTCCTTCAATTTGCTTATTTCTCAAGGCAAAAAGGTGGTGTTACCGGTGTGGATGTAGTGGATGAAATGCTTTCGGCATGTAAAAGTAATTTTAAAATTGCTGAAGAGGAAAATCCATGGTTTAGGAGTGAGTTCGTGAACCTATTAAAAGGCGATGCCCTCAATTTGCCTATCGAAAGCGAAAGCATAGATGTGGCAGCACAGAATTGCCTGTTTAATATCTTTAAGCTTGAAGATTTGAGAAAAGCGGTTGCAGAAATGTACCGGGTTTTAAAGCCACATGGAAGACTTGTTATGAGCGATCCGGTATGCGAACAACCTATGAACCAAACCCTGCGTAACGACGATAGGCTCCGGGCACTTTGCCTGAGTGGAAGTATTCCGATTAAAGACTATGTAAAAGTATTAACGGATGCCGGATTTGGTACCATTGAGATACGGGCTCGAAAATCATACCGAATACTCTCCCCCAACCACTATCCCACCGAGGAATTAGTCCATATCGAATCTATCGAAATAGCTGCTATTAAAGACCCTATGCCCGAAGATGGCCCATGTGTGTTCACAGGAAAAACGGCAATTTACTATGGGGGTGAACCCTATCTCGACGACAAAAATGGTCATGTTTTACTGCAAAATCAGCCCTTAGCTGTCTGTGATAAGACCGCTGCTGCTCTCGCAGCCTTACAAGAGCCCATTCATATCAGTGAAAGCACCTGGCATTATGACGGGGGTGGATGCTGTTAAATACGAGAAATGAATTTCACTCTATTTGTAATTTGGATAAGTACCCTCTTTGGCGCGCCTCAAAATTCAATCACTTCTCAAGAAAATGAAGGATTAGACCATTCGGCATGGACCGTATTGCTAAAGGAAAATGTTACCGAAGAGGGTTTTGTAGACTATCCCGGGTTTATGAAGAGAAAAGCTGAGCTCGAAAAATATCTCAACTACCTGGGTAAAAATGAGCCGAGCGCAAGGCAGTCAAAGAATGAGAAACTGGCTTTTTATATCAACCTCTACAATGCGGCAACCGTTCATCTGATCCTTGAAAATTATCCCTTAAAGAGCATCAAGGATATAGATAACCCCTGGGGTAAAAATCGCATTCGCCTTGGCAACGACATGGTTTCCCTCAGCAAGATTGAATTAGGAATTTTACGCAAGATGAACGAACCCCGAATACATTTCGCGATAAATTGCGCTTCTTATTCCTGTCCTAAACTGATGAATAAAGCTTACACCTCTAAGGGCATGGAGTTGCAATTACAGCAGGCTACCATGAGTTTTATTAACGATAAGACAAAAAATCAAATTTCTAAGAATGAATTAAATCTCTCTCCCATATTTAAATGGTATAGGGGAGATTTTATGCAAAAAAGAAGTCTGATCAGCTTTATTCAACCTTATACAAAAATCGATCTTCAGGAAAATATAAAGTTGTCTTATCTTCCCTACGACTGGAGCCTGAATGAAAAAAAGTGAAATCCCAGACATAAGCATCGTAATCCCGGTGATCAATGAGGAAGACAACCTTTCAAGGTTGATTCCGTATTTGAAAACCGTAGCGGAGTTCCCTGAAAAAATCGAATTCATAGTTGTGGACGGGGGAAGTACAGATCGTTCAGTTGAGATCGCCAATTCCCTGGGCGCTGTCGTTGAGAATTCCCCTCAAGGAAGGGCATTTCAATTGAACAAGGGGGCCCGATTAGCAAAAGGGGATATTCTCTATTTCCTGCATGCCGATAATTTTCCTCCTCAGGCATTCGACCGATTGATCCGTAAGGCCAATTCCCAAAAGTCTGAAGCAGGTTGTTTCAGGCTCGAATTCGACAACTCTAGTAGATTCCTCGGTATTTTTGCCTGGTTCTCCCGCTTTAATTTTCTGCTCTGCCGCGGAGGTGATCAATCCCTTTTTATTACCAGAGAATTATTCAATTCACTAGGAGGTTTTGATGAAAGATACAGGGTTTATGAGGACAATGAATTTATTGGCAGAATCTACCGTGCCTCAAAATTCAAAGTATTACCGTATAAAATAAAGACCTCTGCACGTAAGTACAGGGCGAATGGTTATTTAAAACTACAATATCATTTTGCAAGGATCCATTTAATGTATTTCAGAGGCTATCGTCCGGAAGTACTTTACGCCTACTACGCCAGGCATATCAAACCGAATTAACAGACTGAAAACAACAAATAGGGTTATCTATAAGTCTTGTAGAAGGTCTTTATGACCTCCTCTGCAGGTTTGTTTTGTGGGGTAAATCGGTTGTCCTGAGGGCCACCCGATTTTTCGTGGTTGATAAACCATTTCCAAACAAAACCTCCTGCAAACCATTCTTCATCCCAAAAGGATTCAAAAATGGCCTTTTTGGCATTGACCTGAGCTGCCAGGTTAACAGTTTCTTCATTTCTGTCTACCAGCCAGGGTTTTTTAGCTGTAAAATCCATACTCCTGTAACCAAACTCGGTAAAGAGAACAGGTCGGTTGGCCGAAGAGGATACTGTGGTAATTTTATCCTTCCACGGTTTCCATCCCTCTTTTAATTCTTCTACAGTTGGTGTCTTCGACTCAGACAGGGGGAAATAAGCATCAATGCCTATGTAATCAAGATCCGCCCAAAAAGGAGTCCTCCCAAATTCATCCCAGTTTGCAGCATATGTGAGTTTCCCATTGTAGCGGTCCTTTATTTTAAGAATCAGATTTTTCCAGAATTCAGGTCGCTGACTAACAAACTGCTCCAGTTCAGTGCCAATACAAAATATCTCAGCTTTTGACTCTTCTGCGAGGCTGGCATATGTCAGGATAAATGCTTCGTAGGATTGTTCCAGCTTCTGCCAGTCGGCCTCACTTTGCATCTTCAGTTCCCCGGTAAAAACACCCCGCCAAATCCAGATCTGAGGCTTAAGCATTACCTTAATTTTGTTCCTGTGAAGCAGTTCAATGTACTGTTTGGCACCTACACGAGTCTCCCCAAACCATTGACGTTCGGTATCAAAGATTATCTCGGGAGAATTGACTTCACGAATAAATCCAAATGGCATCACGGCGGCATGGTCTGCATACAATTGCTTAACAGGCTTGATATGCTCCTGTTTTACTTCATCGCGCGAAGCAACAAAACTCACCCCATTGATCTTCCCTACAAACTGGCTGCTACAGGAAATTTGTAGAAGACATAAAAGAAGGAAACAAGATCTTTTCATATAGAATTGGCTTTACATACTCTAAAATACAATTTTTTAAAGTCGGCAGAATCCTAATGGGCTGTTAAGTTCTTATATTTAAACCGACTCAAGTTGAAAATCTGTCCGCATTCATGGAAACCGTTGTAATTATTGGAAATGGTATTTCTGGGGTAACCGCCGCACGACATATCAGAAAATTATCTGATAAACGAATTATAATCGTTTCAGCCGAGAGCGAGTACTTCTTTTCCCGTACTGCTCTGATGTACGTCTATATGGGACATATGAAGTTTGAGCATACCCAACCCTATGAAAACTGGTTCTGGAAGAAAAACCGCATTGAACTGGTGCAGGGATATGTAAACAAAGTAGACCATGAGAATAAACAGTTGATCCTAAATGACAATGATCCCATTAGTTATGACAAACTTATCATAGCCACCGGTTCCAAACCTAACAGATTTGGCTGGCCTGGTCAGGATCTTAAAGGGGTACAGGGTCTGTATTCAAAACAGGAACTGGAACAATTGGAAATTGATGCGCCGGATAAGGAAACTTGCAACAGGGCGGTAATCGTAGGTGGTGGGCTGATTGGCATTGAACTGGCCGAAATGCTGAGGAGCAGGGATATCCCGGTGACATTCCTGGTTCGGGAAAGTAGTTTCTGGAATGGAGTTCTACCCGAGGGTGAGTCTGCGATGATCAATGAACACATCCGCGATCACCATATAGATTTACGCCTGAGTACCAACCTGGTTGAGATCCTCTCTGACGAGGAAGGGAGAGCGCGGGCAGTTGTTACAGACAGGGGAGAGACTATTGCCTGTAATCTGGTTGGCCTAACTGCCGGGGTTACACCTAACATAGCTTTTCTGGAGAATTCAGGAATTGAACTGGGAAAAGGGGTAAGGGTAAATCGATATCTGGAAACGAATATACCTGATATATACGCCATAGGTGACTGTGCCGAACAGGAAAAGGCAATTGGGAACAGACGTACGGTGGAGGCAGTCTGGTATACAGGCAGAATGATGGGGGAAACAGTCGCGCATACCATTTGCGGACAGCGAAGAAAATACAATCCCGGACATTGGTTTAATTCAGCCAAATTCCTGGATATTGAATACCAGACCTACGGATGGGTATTCAGTGGCCGAAATCGGCAGGAATTTGAAGAGCACTTCCATTGGAGACATGATAAGGAAATGATATGTATAACTATGGCCTTCCACTCTTCCGATAAAAAATTCCTGGGAATCAACACCTTCGGTATACGGATGAGACACGAAATATTTGATCGATGGCTCACCGAGGGTCGCACTATCGATTATGTGATGGAACACTTCAGGGATGCCAACTTCGATCCAGAGTTTTATAGTCAATATGAGAAGGAAATAGTTGACAGTTACAACAGTAACTTCGGAACAAATATCACGCCCAAAAAGAAAAGCTGGAAACGCATATTTAAATCCGCCTAAACGCTGAACCCAGAATGAAAAAAGCAAAACTTATCGGGTTGATTCTTTTCCTAGCAGGCCTGGGTATCTTTACGATACTTCCATTTATCGGCACCTATTCGCTTAAGGATTCAGATTTAAGAGAGTGGGTTGAGGAGAAGGGCATTAAAAGTGAATTGTTCCTTGAAGCCATGGACAAAGAGGTGGTAGGACAGCGTTTTTCCGGAATGCACAATCTTTCCCCAATCATTGCAGCAGCACTGGACAAAGCCAATAGCACGCACCGAAAGAACAAGGAATACAAGAAGATAATTTATACCAAAGCTCATGATATTTCTGCCGATTTAGGAAAAAGGGCCGGGACTGGATTTATCCCGGAAAACAAAGGCCTGATGTGGTGGTTAACCTTTGGATTAGGAATTGTCGGCGCTCTATTGTTTATCCTCCCAAACGTAATTTTGCTGGGGCAGAAAGGGATAAAAAATAACGGGATTTATTATGCGAATGCAACTAACCGTGGATGGATAGCCTGGTTGGTTTTCTTTTATCTGATCACTTTCTACCTCTTATTGTATTTCAGGCCGGAATATGCGGTGAACTGGACCTACCTGGTTGATCCGATCAGTGAATCCCTCAGTGGTAATCCTGCCGGACATTGGTTTGTTTATGGCTTTATGTACTGTACCGTTATGACCGTAATGGGAGTAAGGATGTATATCAAGTACAGGCATAATCGTTATCAGATGATCAGAACCACCTCAGTATTGTTTTTTCAGATCGTCTTTGCCTTTCTGATCCCTGAGATTATGGTTCGCCTGCAAATGCCCTACTACGATTTTAAAAATGCCTTCCCCCTGGATTACGACTTCTTTTTCCAGTGGAATTTACGTTCTCTAATAAACAGCGGAGGAATTGGGATCTTTATATTGGTCTGGGGAACGGTACTAACCCTCATTATTGTTCCTGTAATGGTTTATTTTTTCGGGAAGCGATGGTATTGCTCCTGGGTGTGTGGTTGTGGCGGACTTGCAGAAACGCTGGGGGACCCATACAGGCAACATTCAAGCAAAACACTTTTATCCTGGAGGGTGGAAAGGTGGTTAGTCCATGGAGTACTGGTCTTTGCCGTGGGGATGACCCTGATGACACTCTACAGCTTTTTTTCGGAAACCGGAACGGTACTGGGAATTAAAACTTCCAGCGTCCAAAACACCTACAGCCTTCTTATTGGTTCTATTTTCGCGGGTGTGATCGGTACCGGATTTTATCCCATTTTTGGAAATCGGGTTTGGTGCAGATTTGGTTGTCCACTTGCTGCATATCTCGGATTTGTCCAGCGATTTAAGTCGAGATTCCGGATCACTACAAACGGCGGGCAATGTATTTCCTGTGGCAATTGCTCCACCTATTGTGAGCAGGGGATTGATGTGAGAGCATATGCGCAGAAGGGGGAGAACATCATCCGTTCGAGCTGTGTTGGGTGTGGAATCTGTTCTGCAGTTTGTCCCAGGGGAGTGCTTAAACTGGAAAATGGTCCTGAAAAAGGAAGGATCAATCCCACACAGGTCCTGCTGGGGAATGATGTGGATTTAATGCACCTTGTTAATGATAAATAAAAGCATTCCGCTATTTTTGCACCCGATTGGTCATAACTCCTAACCCTCGTATGGCGCAGTCGCTGCTAATGGAAATCGTAGTTATCATTCCTGCCTTTAATGAAGCCCGGTCTATTGGCCATGTAATCTCCGAGATTCCCAGCTCTGTTTCAGAAATCATCGTTGTTAATAATAATTCAAATGATAATACGGCCTCAGTAGCAGAAGCTGCAGGCGCTACCGTACTATTTGAAGAGAACATGGGATACGGGTATGCATGCCTCAAAGGGATAAAATATTTACAGAATCGATCCAAACCCCCTGGTATTGTCGTATTTATGGACGGAGATTATTCCGATTACCCGGAAGACCTCCATAAAGTTGTAAAGCCGATTTTGGATGGCGAGGTAGATTTTGTGATCGGTGCACGCTCAAAGGCATTACAGGAAAAAGGTTCCATGACCCCTCAGCAAAGGTTTGGTAACGGCTTGGCCACTTTCCTGATGAGGTTGTTTTTCAGATCTGATTTTACAGATCTGGGGCCATTCAGAGCCATTCGTTACGAACAGCTCATGGCCTTAAAAATGGAAGATAAGACCTATGGCTGGACGGTTGAAATGCAGTTAAAAGTCTTAAAGAAAAAAATAGCATATACCGAAGTACCAGTTCGTTACAAAAAAAGAATTGGTATATCAAAAGTGTCAGGTACGGTAAAAGGCACTATATTTGCCGGCATAAAAATCCTGGCTTGGATATTTAAATACAGTTTAAAATAAAATGGGACTAACTATTGCTTACATCATTATCGGAATTTACAGCCTTGCACTACTCCTGATATTCTTCTACAGTCTTGCCCAGCTCAATTTGTTGCTCAACTACCTGGGATACAAGAAAACCCAGAAGCTGGCCCCAAAATTCAACCTGTTAGATCCCAAAGAAATACCTTCGGTTACAATTCAATTGCCCATTTACAATGAAGAGTACGTTATTGAACGATTACTAGACAACATTTCCAAAATTGCTTATCCAAAAAGCAAGTTGGAAATCCAGGTACTCGATGATTCTACCGATGATTCAGTTCATCAAACAGCAAAACGAATTGAGGAACTGCGGGAAAGCGGTCTCGACATCAAGCATATCAGAAGGGAAAACCGTCAGGGATTTAAAGCTGGCGCCCTGAAGGAGGGTCTGAAAATTGCGAAAGGCGATTTCATCGCTATTTTTGATGCCGACTTCCTTCCTGATTCAGACTGGCTTAAAAAGACAGTCGTCTATTTTAAGGACGAAGAAATTGGGGTAGTACAAACGCGATGGGGACATATCAACCGCGATTACTCCATTCTAACCCGTATACAGGCCTTTGCCCTGGATGCTCACTTTACCCTTGAGCAGGTAGGACGTAATGCCAAAGGTCATTTTATCAATTTTAACGGAACTGCCGGGATCTGGAGAAAAGAATGCATCCTGGATGCGGGTAACTGGGAGGGAGATACCCTAACCGAAGACCTCGATCTAAGTTACAGGGCACAACTGAAAAACTGGAAATTCAAGTATCTCGAAGATGTAGAAACTCCGGCCGAACTTCCTGTGGTAATCAGCGCAGCCCGTTCTCAACAATTTCGCTGGAATAAAGGTGGAGCTGAGAATTTCAGGAAAACAGTTCTCAATGTGATTACGGCAAAGAATATTCCTTTTAAAACAAAGTTCCACGGGGTAATGCACCTTTTGAACAGTTCCATGTTCCTGTTTGTATTTCTGGTTGCTATATTAAGTATTCCGATGTTGTACATTAAAAACACTTATGGGCATCTGGACTGGATTTTTGAAGCGACCAGCTTTTTTATCGTTTCAACAATCATCCTTTTTATCTGTTACTGGTTTACCTACAAAAGTATTCAGGGAAGCAGTTTTGATAATTTTATCGACTATATCAAATTGTTTTTTACCTTTTTCTCGGTAGCTCTTGGCTTCTCCCTGCACAATACAGTGGCCGTTCTGGAAGGACATATGGGAAAGCGAAGCGAATTCGTGAGAACACCGAAATTCAATATCAATAATCTTACTGATAGCTGGAAAGGAAATAAATACCTGGCAACAAAGCTCTCTCCGAATATGATCCTGGAGTTTGCCCTTATGGTTTACTTTTTATTCGGTATGTACAGTGCTATCCCACTTAATGATTTTGGATTATTCCCATTCCATTTTATGCTTTTCCTAGGGTTTGGCTTCGTATTCTTTAAGTCACTAACTGCAAAGGTATAGTAGAATTAAAATTTTAATATTAGCCACCAATTAATTAGCAAACAGGAGTCTTCGTCAACCTATGAAGGCTCCTTGTTTTTTTGTCGGAATTCCCCTTTTTTTTCGGTTATTTGTAAAAACCAATTGCCTTACCAACCATGCCCAACGCGGTTCTGACGTATTGGAAACTCCACAAAGTTCCCATCTTACTTTCCATCCTCTGCGGGCTGCTTTATTACACCTTTGCTTACCATCTGCAACGCTCAGACTTCGCCAGAATGTTTGGTTTATATCTGGGACTTTTTATTCTGTGTTACAAACTGATTCAATTTGAAAAATGGAACTATAAATTCCTGCTTTTTCTGGGAGTTGTATTTCGATTGGTTTTTCTCTTTGCCATCCCCAACCTGTCACAGGACTTCTACCGCTTTATTTGGGATGGACATCTGGTATTACTAGGGGAAAATCCGTATTTGTATCTTCCAGTTGACCTGGTTGGAAGTTCAGAAATCATTATCCCGCAAGCCGGATATCTGGTTGAAGGGATGGAATCGCTCAGTGCATCCAACTTTAGTAATTATCCTCCGCTAAGCCAGCTATTGTTTGGTTTATCGGTATGGCTAGGGGGTGGAAAGATTCTTGGATCAGTAATAGCCATCAGATTGATTTTACTCCTTGCCGATCTGGGGATTTTTTATTTCGGACGAAAACTGCTGAAGTTTGTCAATAAATCTCCTCACCTTATCTTCTGGTACTTTTTAAATCCACTGATTATAATAGAGTTGGGGGGTAATCTTCACTTTGAAGGAGTAATGCTGTTTTTTCTTCTCATTACACTTTATCTCATAGCTATAAATAAATGGATGTTAGCTGCACTGCCCATGGCCCTGTCAATATCTGTTAAGCTAATCCCATTGATGTTTTTACCCCTTTTCTTCAAAGCTCTTGGCCTTAAAAAAGGACTTATTTTCAACACATTAGTTTTCTTGATCCTTGCTGCTACTTTGTTACCTTTTTACAATCCTGCATTCGCAGAAAATTATATGGCAACCCTATCCCTGTGGTTCTCAAATTTTGAGTTTAATGCCAGTATCTACAATGTGGTTAAAAGTCTGGGCGAAAGTCTTGATCTGAAACCCTGGGAGCTTATTAAAAGCTATGGAAAACTGATCCCATTAATTGTCATTGTATGGGTGGGAATACTGAGCCTTTTGCGAAAAAATAGTTCACAGCACATTCTAATCCAGTCAATGCTCTTTATCCTGGCCCTGTATTTTTTTCTAACGCCCACGGTACACCCCTGGTATATTATCACACTGGTTGCTTTGTGCATATTCACCGATTACCGATTCCCACTGGTCTGGTCAGCGACAATTATTTTCAGCTATACCGCATACAGGGACCCGGGCACAGAAGAGTCCATGGGTTTTCTCATTATTGAATATTTATCGGTATATGGGTTTTTGATCTACGAAATATTTAAGCATGGCAGTTTTAAATCACTAATTCCCAAAAAATATAGGGGCAAGGGTGTTAATCCAATTTAATTTGTACATTTGACTCTCATGAATGCGATAGATCACATTATTACACTGAATATTAAGCCTGCTCAGGCCCGATTTTGTGTGCCATCTCGTCGCCGCCCGTAAGGGTGTACTTCTCTCATGGAAATAGGTGAGTCCATTTCCGCATCGATCTTTCAGTCCAATACATATTTGAATAATCTTTACAGCAATGGATATTGTAATTGCTAACGAATCTCATATAAAATACGCTACTGTCATCAGCGAAACCATTTCGGATTCAGCCAAGGTGAGAGGCACCGGTATTGCCAAAAGAACGCCGGATTACATCATCAAAAGGCTGGTAAATGGGAATGCCGTGATTGCATTAGACGGCGATAAATTTGCCGGCTTTTGCTATATCGAGGTATGGGGCCATCAGAAATTTGTGGCGAATTCCGGACTAATTGTACATCCGGATTATCGCAACCAGGGATTGGCAAAAAAAATCAAGAAATCCATCTTTGAGCTCTCAAGGAAGAAATTCCCTGAAGCCAAGATCTTTGGAATTACTACAGGGCTGGCGGTGATGAAAATGAATTACGAACTGGGGTACAAACCTGTGACTTTCTCAGAACTTACTGATGACCCCGACTTCTGGAAAGGATGTCAGACCTGTAAGAATTTTGATATCCTGACGCGAACGGAACAAAAAATGTGTCTCTGCACAGGAATGCTGTATGACCCTGCGCATTCAAAAAAATATGAAAGCAGGAAGCTCAACAATAAGACCTTCAGCCGACTTAAAAGTATTAAAGAGCAATTATTGCTTAAAAAGAAAAAAGGATAAGATGAATACTAAAAACATCAAATCAAAAAAATTGGTGCTCGCGTATTCAGGGGGACTCGATACCTCCTATTGTGCCATGCACCTGTCACAGGACCTGGGATATGAAGTACACGCCGTAAGTGTAAATACGGGAGGATTTTCTCAGGAGGAATTGGAAGAAATCAGAAAAAAGGCATTAAGCCTTGGAGCCCATTCTTATACCTCCATAGATGCTGTTCAAAGCTTTTATAACAAGGTGGTAAAATACCTAATTTTTGGAAATGTACTTCGAAACAATACGTATCCCTTAAGTGTAAGTGCTGAACGAATTGTCCAGGCTATCGAAATTGTACGCTATGCCAAAAAAACTGGCGCGTCAGCCATTGCCCACGGAAGTACAGGGGCCGGAAATGATCAGGTACGATTTGATATGATCTTTCAGATCATCGCTCCTGAAATAGAAATTATTACGCCCATACGCGATGGGCAACTATCCAGGGAAGAAGAGATCAACTACCTAAAGGAAAGAGGTGTAAATTATTCCTGGGAAAAAGCCAAGTACTCTATTAATCAGGGTTTATGGGGTACTTCTGTTGGAGGTGCAGAGACGCTGACATCAGATAAAGGCCTCCCCCAGGAAGCCTTTCCCAGTCAGCTAAAAAAGGAAGAACCACAGGAAGTAACGCTGAGTTTTACAAAAGGAGAACTGACTGCAATTGACGGGGTAACCGATGACCCGGTCCTTAATATTGAAAAACTAGAAAAAATAGCCTCGTCTTATGCTATAGGCCGAGACATACATGTTGGTGATACCATTATTGGTATAAAAGGTCGGGTCGGTTTTGAAGCAGCAGCTCCTTTGTTGATCATTAAGGCTCATCATTTGTTGGAGAAACATACCCTTAGTAAATGGCAGCAATTTCAAAAAGAACAACTGGCCAATTTTTACGGGATGTTATTGCATGAAGGAAATTACCTCGATGAAGTAATGAGGAATATCGAAGCCTTTCTTCTTGATTCTCAAAAGAATGTCAGTGGTGATGTATTTATTACCTTATATCCCTATCGATTTGAATTAAACGGTATCCGGTCTGAGCATGATCTGATGGCTGCTAAATTTGGCAGCTATGGAGAAATAAACAAGGCCTGGACTGCAGAAGATGCCAAAGGGTTTATTAAAATATTGTCCAACCCCGGCAAAATTGCCAGTCAGATAAATAAGAGCCATGATTAAAGCAGGTGTCATAGGAGGCTCGGGCTATACCGGGGGCGAACTCATCAGGTTGTTACTACATCATCCGGGGGTGGATATTGATTTTGTATTCAGTACTACAAGGGCGGAAACCAGAATATCAGATACACACACCGATCTCCTGGGAAAGACTGATTTGACGTTCACCGGCATGATTAACCCTGAAGCAGATGTTATTTTCCTCTGCCTGGGACATGGAAATTCAACCCGCTTCCTTGAGGAACATTCCTTTTCAATAAAAACAAAAATTATTGATCTGAGTAATGATTTCAGGCTAAAGGATCAAAACACCTTTAAAGACAGGAGTTTTGTTTACGGTCTGCCCGAACTTTACAGGGAGCATATTACAAAGGCGCAAAACGTAGCCAATCCCGGTTGTTTTGCCACAGCCATTCAGCTGGCTCTCCTGCCTCTGGCCAAGGCACAATTACTCAATCAGGAAGTGCATATCAATGCCACCACCGGAAGTACAGGCGCAGGGGTGAGTCTATCCCCAACTACACACTTCAGCTGGCGCGAAAACAATATGTCACATTACAAGGCTTTTACCCATCAACATCTTGGGGAGATCAATGAAAGCCTCGAGCACCATCAGCATGGGAAGGGGCCACTATGGTTTATTCCCAACAGGGGCAACTTTACCAGAGGTATATGGGTAACCGCATACACCAAATTTGAGGGATCCCTGGAAGATGCTCAGGAATTATATAAGGCCTATTACAAGGAAGCTCCTTTTACACATGTTTCCGAGAATCCTATTGCCCTAAAACCCGTCATCAATACCAACAATTGTCATTTACACCTTATGGAACACGAAGGGGTTCTATTAATTGCCTCTGCCATTGACAATTTATTAAAAGGGGCCAGTGGACAGGCTGTACAAAACATGAATCTGATGCTCGGTTTACCGGAAGGAGAAGGATTAAGCCTGAAGTCGAGTATATTTTAAATTACTTTATCTAACCAGAACAAAAAACAATGAAAATCGCAATTATAGGGGCAGGTAACCTCGGAGTATCCATAGCAAAAGGGATTCTTCATTCTAATGGTGCTACCACCATGTATCTTACCAAAAGACATATAGAAAGCATTAAAGAATACGAAAAGTATGGCAATGTAACAGTTACTACAGACAATATACTTGCAGTAAAGGAATCGGATATACTGGTATTTGCAGTACAGCCCGGACATTTTGAGGCCATACTGCAGGAAGTAAAGGAATACCTTACTGAAAAGCATGTCATCATTTCAACCATTACAGGATTCAGTATTGAAAAGATCGAATCTATCATAGGGAAAGAAGCTTATATCATAAGAAGCATGCCCAATACAGCTATCTCAGTGGGGAAGTCCATGACCTGTCTATGCAGCAATGATGCAGGGGCCAAACGAATTGAGCTGGCCAAGGCCATTTTTAATCGTATGGGGCATTCCATGGAAATACCAGAATCGCAGATGCAGGCCGCAACCGTGATCTGCGCCAGTGGAATTGCTTTCTGGATGAGGCTGATCAGAGCGACGACCCAGGGAGCCATTCAATTGGGCTTCGATGCCAGGGAAGCCCAGGAGCTGGCCATGCATACCTGCAATGGTGCGGCCTCTCTCCTGATAGAATCAGGAAATCACCCCGAGGAAGAGATAGACAGGGTGACTACGCCTATGGGCTGTACTATTGAAGGCCTTAATGAAATGGAACATCAGGGTCTTAGTTCTTCTCTGATCAGGGGAATCGTAGCTTCATTTGAAAAAATTAGTCAGATAAGAAAAGGGTAGTATGGTACTATTTGATGTATATCCCCTTTACGATATTACCCCGGTCTCGGCCAGGGGGGTAATTTTAACAGATGACAAGGGGCAGGAATACCTCGACCTGTACGGTGGACATGCCGTAATTTCCATCGGACACGGTCATCCCCATTACGTCAAAAGGTTAAAGGATCAGTTAGACAAAATCGGGTTTTACAGCAATGCTGTTCAAAATCCCTTGCAACGCGAACTTGCTGAAAAACTAGGCGCCTTGTCAAATTGTGACGACTATCACCTTTTTCTTTGCAACTCAGGGGCTGAAGCCAATGAAAATGCCTTAAAACTCGCTTCTTTTCACACTGGAAAAAGCCGGGTGATTGCTTTTAAAAACAGCTTCCACGGCCGGACTTCTGCTGCCGTAGCCACTACCGATAATCCGGCCATTAATG
Source organism: Muriicola sp. SD30 (assembly GCF_041205185.1). Lineage (NCBI taxonomy): Bacteria > Pseudomonadati > Bacteroidota > Flavobacteriia > Flavobacteriales > Flavobacteriaceae > Muriicola > Muriicola sp. SD30. The sequence goes on along the minus strand of NZ_JBGEWB010000002.1, from coordinate 674,930 downwards.
CTCCTATAAACAAACAACAGCAGGTGACATTTCTGCCTTTTGAAGACAGGGATACGCTGGCAGAAGAATTATCGAAAGGTGACGTCTGTGCGGTGATACTGGAAACCATTCAGGGAGTTGGTGGCCTCGATGAACCTTCTCTTCTTTTCTGCAAGGAAGTAGCCCACTTATGCAAACAAAACGGAGTGGTTTTAATTGCAGATGAAGTACAGTCGGGATTTGGGAGAAGTGGAAAATTTTTTGCTTTTCAACATCACGACATTACTCCCGATATCATTTCGATCGCAAAAGGAATGGGCAACGGATTTCCGGTAGGCGGAATTTTGATCCATCCGGAGATTAAGGCAAAGTACGGACTACTGGGAACTACTTTTGGTGGTAACCACCTGGCCTGTGCGGCTACCCTGGCGGTACTGGAGGTTTTAGAAAAAGAGAACCTGATAGCAAATACCGCCGATCTGGGATTGTACTTTGAAAAATGTGCAAGGCAAATCCCACAGCTGAAAAGAGTTAAAGGCAAAGGACTTATGCTCGGACTCGAATTCGATTTCGAGGTAGCTGAGCTGCGTAAAAATCTCATTCTCAAGCATCATATTTTTACCGGAAGCGCGAAAAATAAAAAGGTTTTGCGTATTCTCCCTGCGCTGAATATCAACAGGGCCCATCTGGATACATTTTTTACGGCATTAAAACAGGAACTGGAATGAAGCATTACCTCAACATTGATGATATCGATTCTATGCCCTCGTGGCTGCAACTTGCTGCGGAATGCAAAAAGGAGCCTTTTAAATATAAAAAGCTGGGTGAAGGAAAGGTTCTGGGACTTTTGTTCTTTAACAACAGTCTGCGTACCCGTCTGAGTACCCAGAAAGCTGCTTATCACTTAGGGATGCATTGTATGACGATGAATTTTGGCAGCGAAGGCTGGGCCCTAGAATTTGAGGACGGAACTATTATGGATCAGGGAAAGGCAGAGCATATACGGGAAGCTGCACAAGTAGTTTCACAGTATTGCGATGTGCTGGGTGTTCGGGCCTTTGCCTCTCTTACTGAAAAGGAACAGGATGAAGCCGAAATGGTCCTGAACGGTTTCAGGAAGTACGCATCTATCCCAATATTAAATATGGAAAGTGCTACCGGGCACCCCCTACAGGCCCTGGCAGATCTGATCACCATCTCGGAGCATACAAAGAAAAAGAACCCGAAAGTAGTCCTCTCATGGGCTCCGCACCCCAGGGCATTGCCTCATGCGGTAGCTAACTCCTTTATCGGCATCATGAGGCAAAATCCTCAATTCGATTTTAGTATTACCCATCCTCCAGGATATGAACTCAACCCGGAGATCGTGAAAGATGTACCGGTTTCATACGATCAGAACAAGGCCCTGAAAGATGCCGACTTTGTCTACGTCAAAAATTGGAGTGCCTATAAACCTTATGGTGAGGTGCTCAATAATGATCCTCATTGGATGATCACTAAGGATAAACTAGGAGATGCCAGCTTTATGCATTGTCTTCCCGTAAGGCGGAATGTGATTGTAGAAGACTCGGTACTAGATGGGGAAAATTCACTCGTAATACAACAGGCCAACAACAGAACATACGCTGCCCAGGTAGCTTTACTTAAAATTCTGGAATCTCTATGAAACCTACGTTGTCCATAATTAAAATTGGGGGTAATATCATTGGAGACAGCACAGAACTATCCCGATTCCTAACTTTCTTTAAGCAAGTTTCCGGACCTAAAATACTGGTTCATGGAGGAGGAAAAAAAGCCACTGACCTCAGTGAAAAATTAGGTGTCGAAACAAGGATGGTCAATGGGCGACGTGTGACAGATAAGCAGGCCCTGGAAATTGCTGTTATGGTCTACGCCGGCCTCATCAACAAGTCGATCGTAAGTGAACTTCAAGCTCTGGAATGCAATGCCCTTGGGCTAAGCGGAGCGGATGCAGGGCTTATAAAAGCAGTTAAAAGGCCGGTGGAATCAATCGATTTTGGCTTTGTAGGGGATATTGTTTCCATACGAACTAAAGCCCTTCATAATTTATTACAATCCGGGTTGGTTCCTGTTTTTTGTGCCCTCACATATGACGATGGCGGCCAATTACTAAACACCAATGCCGATACAATTGCTTCTGAGCTCGCCATAGCCCTGAGTTCAGAATACACTACTACCCTCTTCTATTGTTTTGAGAAACCTGGAGTCTTGGCAGACATCGAAAATGACAGTTCCGTAATTCAACATATTAACAAACAAACCTATTTCAGTTTGGTCAATGAAAAGGTCATTGTTGAAGGCATGCTTCCCAAGATGGAAAATTGCTTCCATGCATTAGACCATTCGGTTCACAAAGTTTGTATTGGAAATATCAATATGCTACGGCCTAACCCATCCACTTTTACAACATTAACCCTATGACGCTAGAAATCTCAAACCTCAGCGGTGAAGCCATTACCCTTTTAAAAGAATTGATCGGGACCCCCTCTTTTTCCTCTGAGGAAAACGAAACGGCTCTTCTTCTGGAGCAATGGTTCAGAGATCATGATATTACATTCCAGAGAGATAATAATAATGTATATGCTTTTAATAAGCACTATGATCAGAACAAACCCCACTTACTTCTCAATTCGCATCACGATACGGTAAAGCCTAATTCGGGCTATACCCGTGATCCTTTTAAGGCAGAAGTAAAAGACGGCAAATTATACGGGCTGGGAAGTAATGATGCGGGAGGAGCTTTGGTATCGCTACTGGCAGCTTTTACTTATTTTTATAAAAAAAAGGATCTCTCTCACAATCTGATCATTGTTGCCTCTGCAGAAGAAGAAAGCTCAGGATCAAAAGGGTTAAATTCCATGCTTGAGATACTTCCTGAGATAGATGTAGCCATAGTAGGGGAGCCTACCCTGATGCAACTGGCAATTGCTGAAAAAGGCCTGGTTGTATTTGATGCGGAGGTCAGTGGAACTCCTTCCCATGCTGCTCATCCTAACCAGAATAACGCTATTTACAATTGTATTGACGCCCTTTGCTGGTTTAAAAATTTCAATTTTCCGAAGGTATCCGAAGTTCTGGGGGAAGTAAAACTGACGGTCACACAGATCAAAGGCGGGAATCAGCACAATGTAGTGCCTGGCAGCGTGGATCTTGTAGTTGATGTAAGGGTGAACGATTGCTATACTAATAAAGAAGTAGCCCAAATACTCAAAGACCAGGCCCCTTGCAAGCTAACTCCCAGGTCTCTTAACCTGAATTCCTCTGCTATCCCTAAAGATCATCCACTGGTAAAAAGTGGCATCGCATTGGGAAGAAGCACCTACGGTTCGCCCACCCTTTCAGATCAGGCTGCCCTAAGTTGCCCATCTCTGAAAATGGGACCAGGAGACAGTACTCGCTCCCACAGTGCAGATGAATATATTTACGTGGCCGAAATTGAGGAAGGAATTGAGTTATATATTAATTTACTAATTGGTTTTTTGCAATAAACAACCTCTTGAAAAAATCTGAGTTATGAAACTTTGGGACAAAGGATTGAAAACTGATGAGAAAATAGATCGATTTACTGTTGGCAATGACAGAGAATTGGATCTTTTCCTGGCTGCTTACGATGTGAAAGCTTCAATGGCCCATTGCAAAATGTTGCATTCTATCGGTTTGCTGAAGGAGGAAGAAAATCGGGCATTATTAGCCGAATTAGAATCTATTGGCAAGTCTGTGGAAAAAGGGGAATTTACCATTGAGGATTCTTTTGAGGACATGCATTCCAAGATCGAATTTCTTCTGATAGAACGGTTGGGGGATACTGGGAAAAAAATTCATACTGCCCGATCGCGAAATGATCAGGTGCTGGTTGCTATCCAACTCTATATCAAAGATGAATTGCAGCTTATCAGTCAGCAAATAAATGAGTTATTTGATTTACTTCTGGAACTGGCAGGCACTTATCAGAATGTACTTCTCCCCGGCTACACCCATCTGCAGGTGGCAATGCCTTCTTCTTTCGGCCTGTGGTTCTCTGCCTATGCGGAGAGTTTGGTTGACGATATGATCCTTGTTAATGCCGCCTACAATGTTGCAGATCAGAATCCATTGGGAAGCGCTGCCGGATACGGCAGTTCATTTCCTATAGATCGCGCCATGACCACCGAGGAATTAGGATTTAAAACTCTGAAGTACAATGTGATTGCAGCCCAGATGGGGCGGGGAAAGGTAGAAAGGGTAACCGCTACAGCCCTTGCCGGGGTTGGAGCTACCCTGGCGAAACTCGCAATGGACATATGCCTGTATATGAGTCAGAATTTCGACTTCATTTCTTTTCCCGACGATCTCACTACCGGTAGCAGTATCATGCCACACAAAAAGAACCCTGATGTCTTTGAGTTGATCAGAGCTAAGTGTAATGTCATTCAGGCCCTGCCCAATGAATTGTCTATATTGCTTACCAATCTTCCCAGCGGCTACCACAGGGATTTGCAGGTTACAAAGAACAGTCTTATTCCCGCGATCCAGGAATTAAAAGCCTGTCTGGATATCACCGCCTTCAGCCTTAGAAAAATAAAGGTGCGAAATGATATTCTGGACAATCCGAAATACGACCTGCTTTTTACAGTAGACGCCCTCAATGATCTCGTTAAAAAAGGAGTTCCTTTCCGTGACGCATATCGACAAATAGCGGAGGAAGTAGAGAGTGGAAGTTTTAAAACCCCAAAAGAAGCCCGACATACGCATTTGGGAAGTATTGGCAATCTCTGCCTTGAGGAAATCAGACAAAAAATGGATAAATATCAGTTGAAGGATTCCTGAGAACACTCCGACTTATTATCTTTACGGACAACAACCAAAACCAAATTACTACAGACCATGTTCAGTTTAGTCTATCGGTCCGTTGCAAGGCCTGGATTTAGCCTGGATCAGATACAGGATATGCTTATAAAGGCACAAAATTTTAACCATGAACAGGGCATTACCGGATGCCTGCTCTATTACCAGGGCGAGTTTATTCAATATCTTGAAGGCAACCAGTACAAAGTCTTAACCCTGTTCGATAAGATAAAAGTAGATCCCCGGCATAAAAATGTAGAGTTACTGAGCTATGAAGAACGGGAAGGGAGGGCTTTTGAGAATTGGGACATGGCCTATGAGAATTTTTTCGGTGAAAACCCCCAGATAACACATCTAAGACTGCTGGTAGGGGAATACCTTTCTCAAATAACGGAAGTACCCGCAAACAATCCTACCAAAAATGTTTTCTGGGAACATGTGGGTTCTATACTTTACTCCAAAACCTCCTCTGGTAATTAGTCTACTGCGTCATCCCTAAATTGATGACTTCCTGTTGAGTTAAATGGCGCCAGTGCCCTCTGGGGAGATCCTTTTTAGTCAGACCAGCAAATATTACCCGGTCTAACCTTATCACGTCATAGCCCAAATATTCAAAAATCCGTCTGACGATCCTGTTTCTGCCACTGTGAATCTCAATACCTACCTCTTTTTTGGGGGCATTGTTTAGGTAACTTACGTCATCCACCTTAATCAGGCCATCCTCCAGCATAAGGCCCTCCTGAATTTTCCGGAGATCATCTGCCTTGAGATTTTTATTCAGTTCTACGTGATAGATCTTTCTGATCCCATATCTGGGATGGGTTAATTTCTTGGCCAGGTCACCATCGTTTGTGAACAAGAGCAAACCTGTAGTGTTCCGGTCTAACCGCCCCACAGGAACGAGACGCGCATTAGATGCATTGCTGATTAGCTCCATCACGGTTCTCCTCCCCTTCTCATCCCGGGTGGTGGTAATAAAATTCTTTGGCTTGTTCAGCAGTATGTATTCCTTTTTCTCAGGGTTCAGGAGTCGGCCATCGAATCGAACTTCATCAGTACGATTCACTTTAAATCCCATTTCGGTAACAGTCTTTCCATTAACTGTAACACTACCGGCAGCGATATAAGTATCTGCCTCCCTCCGGGAACAAACTCCGGCATTGGCAACATATTTGTTCAGCCTGATGAGGCCAGGATTGGAGGTCGGTGCATTTTCCCTCTTTTTCTTAATGGGTGCATTTCCACGTGCGTGACTTTTCTTCCTGAAATTACCTGCTCCTCTTCCGGAAGACTTTCCCTCTCCTTTATAATCAGACCTGCTCATTGTTAAATTTTCTCCAAAGGTAGCAAATTGCCCGGGGCCGGAAAGCAATCTATAGGATTCGGTTTAAAACCAGGTCTACGTCAATCAGAAGAATACTAAATACGCCCGCGATGATAATGAATTTTAAGATGTTGTGCAGCCAAACGTAGTCCTTCTTCGTGGATGCCCTCCATAGGAGCAAGATAAAAATGATCAACAGCGCCATGGCAAGTATAAAATACAGGTACATATAACCCACATCAAATATTTCAATCAGTAAAAAAGCGGGAAGTAAAGATAATCCTGCCAGGAGGGTTATAGAGATTTTGGAGTATTTCGTTCCGAACAGTATGGGTATGGTTTTGTAATTTAAAGCTATATCCCCTGCTATATTTTCCATGTCTTTAATAAATTCTCTGGAAAGAATAAGAAGGAAGAGGAAGATAGCATGGACAAAAATGACGGTTTCAAAATTCCTGTAATAGACGAATACAGCAAAAAAAGGTGTAATTGCCAGAGTTGCCGAAACCAAATTCCCAAGTAAGGGGAGGCGTTTCAATTTGTGTGAATAAATCCAGATTCCAAAAATATATGCCGCAAAGAACAGAACGGCTTTAAAAGAAACATAGCTGGCAAACAAAACGGAGAGGAAATTCAGAATGAAATAAGTGCTGAGCTTGGTTTGCTGACTTACCAACCTGTCGAGCATGGATTTACGCGGTTTGTTGATCAGATCCTTTTCAGAGTCGTAAAAACTGTTGATGATATACCCCGCAGCTATAACCAATGCTGATGCCAGAACCAGAACAAAAAGGCGTAAATCAAACACTACTTCCCGTAAAGGGAGATCGGGTGCCATGATATAAATAGCCGCCAGGTATTGGGCTAATACAATCATAAGCACATTGTAGCCTCTCACTATTGAAAACAAACTCAACAGCTTTAAAAGCAGGAGTTTGTTCTTTCTACTAAGCATTGAAGTTGTTTTAGAAGTTGTAAACCACTTCCAGTCGGTGTCCTTGCAGGGCTTTTTTAGCTTTGTCGATGTCCTGAGTAAAACCTAGTATATACCCGCCTCCCCCGGAGCCACAAAGTTTTAAATAATAGTCATTTGATTCGATCCCTTTTTTCCACAGCTGATGAAATTGCTTTGGGATCATAGGCTTGAAGTGATCTAATACTACGTGGGATAATTGCTTTAGATTTCCGAAGAGGGACTTTACATTCCCGGAAAGGAAGTCTTCAACACAGGCATCGGTATGCTTGATAAACTGATCTTTCAGGACGGTTCTGAATCCTTCATTTTTCATCTTCTCCATAAAGATCTGTACCATAGGCGCTGTTTCGCCCGTCATTCCGCTATCCAGAAGAAAGACTGCCCCTTTGCCGTTTAAATTCTGTGATGGGATACTGGTAGACTCAATATTGTCCTGAGAATTGATAAGAATAGGCAGGCTCAGATAGCTGTTTAGCGGATCCAGGCCGGACGACTTCCCATGGAAAAACGACTCCATCTTGCCAAAAATGGCTTTCAGATGTAATAATTTTTCGCGGGTGAGGTTTTCCAGTACGGTAATTTTTTGAAGGGCATATTTATCATAGATGGCGGCTACAAGAGCTCCACTACTTCCAATTCCATATCCCTGTGGAATGGAACTGTCAAAATACATTCCTTTTTCCAGATCGCTTTTTAAAGAGTCGGTGTCAAATTGCACCAGAGCGGGATCCTTTTTTTGCAATTCTTCCAGATAAGCCGCAAATTTTATCAGGCTGTCATTAGATTTTTTAGCCCCCTCAGATAAAGGAAATTCCGTTTTAAGAGCCCCTTTAAAGAAATTATAAGGAATTGAAAGTCCTTTGGAATCTTTGATGATACCATATTCACCAAACAAGAGAATTTTTGAATAAAAAAGTGGTCCCTTCATATTGAAATAGCGATTCCGCTAGTTAAAGTTAATCCTAAATTCCGGATAACAGGCTCCGGGATTATATTTTTTTGGCACCCAGACCTATCTGGTCGCAAATATACTGCCCCTTTTCACAATACACAACAAGCTCATTCTTAATAAATTGCAAAACTTTTTCAGAATTTTCTTCCGGATAAAGGAGATGAACATTGGCGCCTGCATCAAGTGTAAAGCACAATGCTTCTCCTGTTTCCTTCCTGTATTCCCATACTTTTTCAATAATTGCTATGGTGTTTGGCTTCATAAGGAGGTAGTAAGGAACACTTGTCATCATCATGGCATGGAGGCTCAGGGCCTCACTCTCTACCAGCTCAATAAACTGATCCATATCCCCCTTGGCCAGCACCTCTGTCATTGAGGTAAGGTTTTTATTCGCCTGGGCAAACCTTTGTGCCGCAAAAGCGTGACCATCCATTAATGCGTGCCCGGCAGTACTGCTCACTGTCTTCGCTCCTTTGTGCACCAGTAAAATGGTATCCTGATAGTTTTGAAAGATTTTGTGTACAGGATCGGTAAATGAAGTCCCATACAAATCAGAACCTCCTTTGATTTTATCATGCTTTCCCCAACTCACTATAGGTCCTTCTATACTTCTGCAGGCACTACCCGATCCCAGACGCGCGAGAAAGGATGCTTTTCGATAGAAGTGTTCATCACTCATTCCGGGATTCATTCCTCTTTCCATGTCCGCAATGCAAAGCGATAAGGCAGCCATCCCACTGGCTGAAGAGGCAATACCGCTACTATGTGGAAAACTGTTAGAGGTATTTATATGGAGGTGATAGAAAGGCAACCAAGGAACATAGGGCAGGATACGCTCAATAAATTTATTGATTTTAGGCTCAAATGCCCTGTTCGGGCTTCCTTCAAAAAGAAGATCAAACGAAGGTTTTTCTTGCCCCTTTCCTTCCTTGTTAAATTTTATCCCGGTTGTTGTGGAAGAAGTTGAAAGGGTAAAGCTGATGGAGGGGTTTGCGGGTATCTGTCCGGGGTATTTCCCCCAATATTTTACCAGTGCTATATTGCTGGGTGCCCTCCAGGTGGTTTCCCCACTGCCAGCCAGATTTTTTAATTCGGCAGGAATAAATTCCTGTTCATTCATGAAAATACAATTTCCCACAAAGATAGTCCTTAGGGCGTTTACGCGAAGTCTCAATTAAAATAAATTCCTATTTTAGGGTATTGAGAAAGGTCGAATGAAAAAGAAAATAGCATATATCAGTATTGCCATTATCATCTGCTTGCTCATTGGGTTTTTATCAAGTTTTGCTACTCAGAGTTCTGTGAGTACCTGGTACACCACCCTGAATAAACCCAGCTTTAATCCCCCTGATTGGATTTTTGCCCCGGTCTGGACACTTTTGTACATCCTGATGGGGATCGCAGCCGGACTCGTCTGGGCTAAGGGTTTTTATCATGTCTGGGTTAAGACAGCCCTTTATTATTTTGGTTTTCAGTTACTTTTTAATGCCTTCTGGAGTATTGTGTTTTTTGGCTTTCAACAACCCTTCTGGGCTCTTGTTGTCATCGTTATGCTCCTTATTCTGATCCTGGCCACCATTAAATGGTTTAAAATAGTAAGTAAGCCGGCAGCGTATTTACTCGTCCCGTATTTCTTATGGGTTTGTTTTGCCACTGTCCTAAATTTCAATATCTGGATATTGAATTGAAAAAGACATTCGTCCACATCATCCGGATGATGTGGGTTTACCCTTTAAAAATCAGGAGCTAACCTCATGATATGGGAATTTAAAAAAAACGGTTACATTTAGAAGTTTTGAATATTGAATTATTAAAAACGCCTGCTACAATGGAAAAATACATACTCGCACTCGATCAGGGAACTACCAGTTGCAGGGCCTTAGTTTTTAATAAAAAAGGAGAAATTATCTCATCAGCGCAAAAGGAATTTGATCAGCACTTTCCAAAATCGGGTTGGGTAGAACACGATGCTCAGCAAATCTGGGAGACACAGGCTGAGATGATGAAGCAAGCACTAAGCTCCAAAAATATATCTGCAGAGGTCATCTCAGCGATAGGAATTACTAATCAGAGGGAAACCGTCGTTGTTTGGGATAAAAATTCCGGTGAGCCTATCTATAATGCGATTGTCTGGCAGGATAAAAGGACCGCAGATTATTGTGATGAATTAAAGGAAAAAGGTCTTTCTCCTTTAATCAGGGAGAGAACCGGACTGGTGATCGATGCGTATTTCTCCGGTACCAAGGTTAAATGGATACTAGACCAGGTAGAAGGCGCCAGGGAAAAAGCAGAGGCAGGCGATTTGCTGATGGGCACCATTGATAGCTGGCTGATATGGAAATTAACCGGGGGTGAACTGCACATAACCGATGTGACCAATGCGTCGCGCACCATGTTCTTTAATATTCATACACTGGAATGGGACCGGGAGTTGCTAACCATGTTTAACATTCCAATCTCTATGCTCCCGGAGGTTAAGGCCTCAAGTGAAATTTATGGCAATACTACGTCCGAAATACTTGGGAGGGAAATTCCAATTTCGGGCATAGCGGGTGATCAGCAAGCCGCTTTGTTTGGGCAGATGTGTACCCAACCGGGAATGGTGAAAAACACCTATGGTACTGGATGTTTTATGCTTATGAATATAGGGGAGAAACCTATAATTTCTCAAAATAACCTACTTACCTCTATTGGCTGGCAGATCAATGGGAAGACACATTATATCCTTGAGGGAAGTATTTTTATTGCCGGAGCAGTGGTACAATGGCTAAGGGACAGCCTGAAGATTATCGATTCTTCGGGAGAGGTTGAAAAACTTGCCTGTACAGTAGAACATTCGGATGGGGTTTATTTCGTCCCTGCATTTGCAGGCCTGGGGGCGCCCCATTGGAATCAGCATGCCAAAGGCACTATTTTTGGTCTTACCAGAGGTAGTACCTATGCTCATATAGCAAGGGCCGCTATAGAATCGATTGCCTATCAAACCATGGACGTCCTTAAAGCAATGGAAGCCGACGCTGATATATCAATTAGGGAACTCAGGGTAGATGGTGGAGCTACTGTCAATAATCTGCTGATGCAGTTCCAGGCAGATGTATTGAATACGGTTGCTGTTCGTCCCAAGGTAATAGAAACGACAGTAATGGGTGCAGCCTTCCTCGCAGGCCTTGCTGTCGGATTTTGGTCTGATATCAGTGAGATTGAAGAAATCTGGGAAAGTGAACGAAGATTTGAACCTGTTCAGGACAGAACGGCTATTGATAAAGGAATCAAAGGGTGGTACAAAGCAATCAATGCCCTTGAATACTGGACGAGAGAAAACTAAATCACTTTTATGACGCCATTTTTAGCAGAATTGATCGGAACCGCACTACTTATTGCACTTGGGTGCGGCGTAGTGGCTAATGTTGTTTTGGATAAAACAAAGGGACAAGGCGGAGGCTGGATTGTAATTACAACCGCATGGGCCTTTGCAGTTTTCGTAGGAGTTGTGGTAGCCGGACCTTACAGCGGTGCCCATATTAATCCGGCAGTGACCCTGGGACTGGCCCTGGCAGGATCTTTTGATTGGGCCGAGGTGCCTGCTTACCTACTCGCTCAGCTTCTCGGTGCAATGCTAGGCGCTGCCGTTGTCTGGATCACCTATAAGGATCATTTTGACATTACTGAAGATAAAAGCCTGAAACTCGTTGTTTTTTCGACGGTACCTGCAATACGCAATTACAGCTCCAACCTTTTTAGTGAAATAATAGGAACCTTTATTCTGGTCTTTACTGTTTTGTTCTTTTCGGATGCTTCCGTACTGGCCACCGAAGAAGTGATTGGCCTTGGTTCTCTAGGCGCTCTGCCTGTTGCCTTGCTGGTATGGAGCATAGGCCTTAGCCTTGGTGGCACCACGGGATATGCTATTAATCCTGCCCGTGATCTGGGTCCGAGACTTGTACATGCACTTTTTCCTATCAAAAACAAGGGAGGAAGTGACTGGGCGTATTCCTGGGTGCCGGTGGTGGGTCCCTTTCTTGGGGGATCAGCAGCAGCCGCTTTATACATCATTTTAATGAGTTGAAGCGGCCTTAGTTTTCAGAAATAGCCATAGCTGCAAGATATGCCCCTGACCATGCGCTTTGAAAATTATATCCTCCGGTAAGGGCATCGATGTTTAAAACCTCCCCGGCAAAATACAAGCCTTCGTGGATTCTGCTACCGAATGTTTTAAAGTTGATTTCCTTAAGATCGATCCCCCCGGCGGTAACAAACTCTTCTTTAAAAGTACTCTTGCCTTCCACCAGAAATTCTGATGCAGTAAGTTGAGCGGCAAGGGCCTGTAACTGCTTCTTTGAGATATCCGCCCATTTCTGTTCGGGTAATATATTAGCTGCTATTACAAGTTTTCCCCAAAGCCTGCGAGGTATATCAACCGGGCATGTCCTATATGCTGTTTTCTTCGCTTCTATATTCTTCACTTCCATTAAAAATGAGTACATGCCCTGCTGGTGGTAGTCTGGCATCCAGTTAACCCGTATCCTGAACCTGTATTTGTAATCGTTTAAAATTCGAGCTCCCCAGGAAGACAACTTTAAAACTGCAGGTCCGCTCAGTCCCCAATGGGTTATCAATAATGGTCCTTCAGTCACCAGGGTCTCCGACTTTAATGACTTCGTTTTTATGGCATCAGTAATGTTCTTTCCTGGAATATCCCTGGAAATTAATTCTACCCGGGCATGAAGGCTTAGTCCTGGTATCCCGTCAATACGAGGGTCCTTAATATTAAAAGTAAAAAGAGATGGTACAGGGTCGATAATATGATGCCCCAGCCTGCGGAGTACATTCCACATCTTCATGCTACTGCCTGTGGCCAACAGCAGATTTTTTGTGTGATAGGCCTGGGTTTTAGTCTGTACTTCCCAACGCCAGTCTTTTATAGATTTTTCTTCAGCAGGGATAATATTGACAACGCCCGAATTCCTTTTTAACTCGATGGCCGAAGAGGATACGGCATCCATAAAACAATCGATAATTGTCTGGGATGAATTACTCTCAGGAAACATCCTGCCATCTTCTTCTACCTTCAGAGCGATCCCCCGCCGACTAAAAAACTCTACCGTATGCTTTGGGTGGTATGAATTAAAAGGGCCTCGTAATTCCTTTTCTCCTCTTGGATAGGCCTGAACCAACAGTGCAGGATTGAACTGCGCATGGGTAACATTGCACCTTCCTCCCCCGGATACTTTCACTTTTCCAAGGACCTGTTTCCCCTGCTCCAGAATCAGGATTTTCATATCAGGTCTCGACTCCGCCACATGGATCGCACCATAAAATCCGGCAGCTCCTCCTCCGATAACTATTAAGTCATACATCAGTTTGCCCTTTCGGGAAAGTTGGTGAAGATCCCGTCAACACGAATCTTTCTCATATTGCCAATATCTTCCTTCTCATTAACCGTCCAGACGTACACCTTATATCCCTCATCATGAATGGCCTTTACAATTTCAGAATTCACATTTTTGTAATACGGATTTATTGCCACCGCGCCCAGCTCTTTTGCGATTGGTAGCGCCTGAAGGGGGTCTTTTTCAGTGAGTATGGCTATGGAAATATCAGGATTAATCGATCTCATACTTTTCAGTTCTTCCCAATTGAAACTGGAAATCAGAAAATCTTCTGGTTTCCATCCTTTTTCCCTGATGTAATAATCCAGAATGAAATTGACTCGTTCAGCCGTATTAGCCCCTTTAAGTTCGATGTTAAGTGGCACCTTCCCATCAATCAATTTTAGTACATCCTGCAAAGTGGGAATCTTATGATTTCCCTCCAAGATCACCTTCTTCAGTGTAAAAAAATCGTAATCCTCAATAAGGCCGCCAGCGTTGCTAAGACGATTTAATCTTTTATCGTGAAAGACCATGATCTCGCCACTTTTAATCCTGAAAACATCGATCTCGATCATATCTACGCCAAGCTCCATTGCCTTCTCTATAGAAGCCAGTGTATTCTCTGTTTCATGGCCCATGGCTCCTCTATGTCCTATTACTTTAATATTATGGCTCATCTCTGTACAAGCTGATATTAGTACGATTAAACAAAGGACTATAATTCTTTTCATTGCGGATATTTCATTGGTCTTTCAAAAATACAATTTGAAGACTAAAAACCTAAAGGAATATTCCGCATCATAATATTACTATTCAATTAAGGATTTTAATATTAATTTCATTTTTATAATGATAATATTTTTCATTATTCGCAATTTTTATTTAATATTTTTGACAGTACAACAACCAATTAACAACTATAACTATGTTTTCAAAACAAAATCTTCTGGCAACGGTAGTAGCTACTATTGCCATGTTTGTACTGGGCTTCCTGATCTGGGGCGTGGCGACTGTTGATTTTTTTGAGGGGCACACCCTGACCAAAGTAATGAAGGACCCTCCGGATTTTCCAATTCTCGTACTATCTAACCTTATTGCCGCCTTCGCCCTTAGTACAATTTACGGGAAATGGGCCAATGGGAACAACAGTCTGGGAGGCGGATTCCAATTTGGCGTCTGGATTGGAATTTTTATGGGATTAGGCATGGGCCTGCTTTGGTATGCTACATCCGAATTAATGGATCTTACCGGTCAACTAGTGCAAGCAGTGTTGGATATTGTCTACTATGGAATAATAGGTGCGATCATAGGCCTGATGTACAAGGCCACTGAACCTAAAGGGGATCAAGCCTGAGTCAGAATCAGATCGACTTATTAAGAATGCTTAATCCTGTAACTTAAAAATATAAGATTGTAGAGGGGCAAGACTAATTTCAAAAAGTCCTTGCCCTTTTTCTATCCTGAGCTTAACTCGGGTATCATCGTACAATTGGTCAGATAATTCATATACAGAGCCTTCTTCCAGGCCCCAGGCTGAGACAACTGCAGGGGGTATTTTTAACTCAAACTGATATGATTCCACAGCATCGAAGTTGGCCAGGATCAGAAGTCGCTCATCGTCCTGCCATCTCACATATGAATACACCCTGTAATTGTACCCTTCCGTATTATCCCTGTTGTAGTAATGAATATCTTCATAAGAACCCATCAGGGCCTTACTGCTGATGGTCAAATTCAAAAGCCTCTTATAGAAGTCTCTGAGACTTTCTTCCTCTTCAGAGAGTTGCCCTCCGTCGAATTTCTTGTTATTCATCCATCGCTGATGATGGGGAACACCTATATAGTCAAAGATTGAAGTTCTTGATGGACTGCCAAATCCGGCATCTTCTGCACCCGGTTCTCCCACTTCCTGCCCAAAATAGATCATGGTTGGGGAAGTACTTAAAGTTGCCGAGACAACCATTGCCGGCTTTCCCCTCATGGCATCTCCTGCAAATTCAGGACTTGCAATTCGCTGTTCATCATGATTTTCCAAAAAATGGAGCATGTGATGCTCTATATCCAGCAGACCTTTTTGAACTACCGGAATATGATCTGTCCAGCCATGGCCCTGCATAATATGCTTGAGACTGTCATAAAGTTCAACCTTGTCATAGAGGTAGTCCATTTTTCCTCTGTGGATATAGTCCCTGTAAAGGGATGGATTATAGACTTCAGCCAGTAATAAGGCGTCAGAATTTTTTTCTTTAATATGTGAATTGAGATAACTCCAGAATTCTACAGGTACCATTTCGGCCATATCAAAACGAAATCCATCTACTCCAAAATCGAGCCAATAAAGGGCAATATCCCTGAACTTTATCCAGGAATCGGGTACCGACCTGTCTTTCCAAAAAACCAGATGTTCTTCGACCGATTTCAAACTGTAGTCAGCTGGTAATTGATCAAAGTCGAGTGTACCATCAGGTTTTACCCCGTAATTGATTTTTACGGTTTCATACCAATCGTTCATATCAGGCTGTGGACGCCTTGATCCATTCCCCGTCCACTTGGCAGGATTTTCCACAAATTTATTATCAGACAGGGGATGTGGGTTCCCTCCTAAAGGCCGGTATCCATTGGTCCATTCCGGAACCTTAAATGGTGTTCCCGGTATATAGTAGAAATTATTATCTCTCTGATAGTCTACAGTAGTATCATCTGATACACCAAAGGCCTCTTTCCCACTGGGTGTGGAAGCTCCCTCATAATGCCTGGCGACGTGGTTGGGCACAATATCTATAATGACTTTCATTCCCTCCTTGTGGGTTCTATCCACGAGTTCTTTAAACTCTTCCAGCCTTTTGTCTGGATTGTTGGCAAGGTCTGGGTTTACATTGTAGTAATCCTTTACAGCATAAGGAGAACCAGCCCTTCCTTTGATCACATCCGGATCATCATTGGTAATTCCATATTCCGAGTAATCAGTTGCCAAAGCATGATGAGGCACCCCTGTATACCAGATATGTGTAATCCCTAATTCCCTGATCTCCTTCAGCGCTTTAGGTGTAAAATCATCAAACTTTCCTACTCCGTTTTCTTCTATGGTACCCCATGGCTTATTATTGGTGTTTGTATTCCCGAACAGCCTTGTAAAAACCTGGTAAATGACTTTCTTTCCTTCCTCTTTCATTTGAATTTCATTATTTACGTCCTTGCTTTTGGTCTTATCCTCATTACAGCATAGAACCGCACCGCACACTACTAATGCAAAGACATATTTTTTTATCATCGTATTTTAATTTGTGAGTAATAATACTCCCTTGTTGCCGATTTTCAACTGGTCTTTGATTACCACAGTATCTTTGGAGAATACATCCCGCAAGACCATATTCCGTATGCCCATCTCCTCAAACCTATCAGCATTGAGCGTTACCGGCTTTTCATTTTTATTCAAAATCAACATAACTCTTTTTTCGCCCAGGTAACGAAACAGGACGTACACTCCTTGTTCGGGACTAAAATGCTTTGTTTTACCCTCGTGAATTATCCTGGCTTCTTTCCTGAAGTTTAGCAGGGATTTTACAAATTCCTGCATCCCGGCAGCCCGGTCATCCAGACCGACCCCTGTAAACGCATTCACCTTATCGCCGGGCCAGCCACCCGGGAAATCTGTCCTGATAAGCCCATGATCACCCGGTTTCTCACTATTCTCCATCAGAATTTCGGTTCCGTAGTACAACTGAGGAATTCTGGGAGCCACCATTATAAAGGCGAGGGCCATTTTAGTAAGATCGATATCCTCCCCCAACTGTGTGTAGAGTCGGTCCATATCGTGGTTATCTCCGAAAAACATCATATCCTCAGGGGAAGCGTAATAAAAATCATTTGCAAGCCCTTCGTAAAGTTTGATAAGGCCAGTATCCCAGTTTTCCTCCTCTTTAAGGGCCTCAACAAGGGTTTTTTGCAGCGGAAAATCCATGGTAGATCGCAGATGCGATTTATATCCATCGCGATTCTTCGCACCCTGTTGCCAATAGCCAACCACCAATGGGTTATAACTCCATTCTTCCCCCACAATGGAAAACTCAGGATATTCGGTCATGATTCGCTTTGCCCATCTGGCCATAAAGTTTTTGTCCGGATAAGGATATGTATCCTGCCTTATTCCACCCAATTCAAGGGTTTCTATCCACCAAAGACTATTTTGAATGATGTAATTCGCTAAAAATGGATTGTCCTGATTAAGGTCGGGCATAGAAGGTACGAACCAGCCATTATCCATAAGATCCCTGTCCCAATCTGAAGCGTAAATATCTTGATTTACAGTACGCCTGTGGTTAGTCACTGTGATGTTTTCCCCATCCTCAAATCCTTGCTGGTAATTAATCCAATCGGCAAACGGCAGGTCTTCCATCCACCAATGATAAAGGCCACAGTGATTATTTACCTGGTCCATTATAAGTTTAATCCCCTTCGCCTTAGCTTCTTGCGATAGCTCTTCATAATCATTGAGGTCGCCAAATCTGGGGTCGACTTTATAAAAATCGGTTATGGCATACCCATGGTATGATTGCCTGGGCATGTCATTGATCAGCAAAGGGCTTGGCCAAATAGCCGTAAAGCCCATTTCTCGGATATAGTCGAGATGCTCAATCATTCCCCTGATGTCGCCCCCGTGTCTGGAATAATCATTCGTCCTGTCAATCGTCTTCTCTTTTAAACTAAGGTCGATATCGTTGGCAGGGTTTCCATTGGCAAACCTGTCAGGGGTAATAAGATAGATTGCGTCCTTGCTTGAAAAACCGATAAAATCCTCGGGCTGTTGAACCCTTGGTTTCAGCTCATAAGAGTAATTGATCCTGGGTTTTCCTTCTTTGTGGAATTCAATTACTATCTCGCCGGGTGTAATATCCGGAGGAATATCTAGATCGATAAAAAGATAGTTGGGACTGTCAGCCTGGTGCACCTTTTTGATTTTTACCAGGCTGTTCTTGATCAGGGCATCGTACTCCCCGATGCCCGGGGCCTTCACCAGCAACTGCAAGGAGGTATCCTTAAATCCAACCCACCAATGCGGGGGCTCTACTCGTTCAATCTGGGCATTTGCCATGGTAATTGCCATTGAAAAGGTAAGCAGGAAAAAATAAAAGACGGGAGGCATGTTGCAATGATCCTCATTATTATTATTCCCCCTAGCTGTCATTTTACTGCACGGGATTTTTAGCGACAGGTTGTAAAACCAGTCGTTCCCCATTTAGCCGGATCGACATCTCATGATCACCTTCTAATTCGAAATGAGCTCCGGATTTATCAACGAGAATTTTCAGGATTCGATTTCTGAAATTGATCTTAAAAGAGTAGGAATCCCACTCTTTTGGAATTCTGGGGGTAAAGGATAATTTATCATTCTTTATCCGCATGCCGCCAAAACCTTCTACAATACTCATCCAGGTCCCGGCCATGGATGTGATATGCAATCCTTCTTCAACTTCCTTGTTGTAATCATCGAGATCTAAGCGCGACGTCCTCAGGTAAAACTGATAGGCTTGTTCCATTCTGTCGAGTTTAGCAGCCTGAATACTATGGACGCAAGGTGAAAGCGACGATTCATGGACGGTAAATGGCTCGTAGAAATCAAAATGTTTTTCCAGATCTTCCTCAGAGAAGTGATCTTCAAAGAAGTAAAATCCCTGCAGCACATCGGCTTGTTTAATGTAGGGTGATCTCAGGATGCGATCCCAACTCCATTTCTGATTGATGGGTCTTTGAGACTTAGGTAAGTCCGCCACTGTTACTAATTCCTTATCGAGAAAACCGTCTTGCTGAAGATAAATCCCCAGTTCTTCGGAGAAAGGGAAATACATGGCATCAGCCACTTCTTTCCATTCATCAGTTTCTGCTTTGTTCAGCTTGGTATAGCCTACAATCCTGTCGTAATCTTCTTTATACCCTGCTTTTACTTTTTCGAGTTGCTCAAGGGTATATTGGATACACCAACGGGCAATGTAATTGGTATACCAGTTGTTATTTACGTTGTTCTCATATTCGTTGGGTCCTGTTACCCCCAGAATGACATATTTATTTTTCTGCTTGGAAAAGGTAGCCCTCTGATGCCAGAAACGCGAAATACCAATAAGTACTTCTAACCCCATTTCCGGGATGTACGAATAATCTCCTGTATATCTGAAATAATTATAAATGGCGAACGCAATAGCACCATTTCTGTGGATCTCTTCAAATGTAATTTCCCATTCGTTATGACACTCCTCCCCGTTCATAGTAACCATTGGGTATAGTGCTGCTCCATTAGAAAATCCTAATTTCCTGGCATTTGCGATGGCCTTTTCTAAATGATTATACCGGTATTTCAACAGGTTTCTGGCTACGTGATGATCTTTTGTCGACATATAAAAAGGGATACAATAGGCTTCTGTATCCCAGTAGGTACTTCCTCCGTATTTCTCGCCTGTAAATCCTTTTGGCCCAATGTTAAGTCTCGAATCTTTGCCGAGATATGTCTGATTAAGCTGAAAGATATTAAATCGAATTCCCTGTTGCGCCTTAGTATCGCCCTCAATGGTAATATCGCTCATTTCCCATATTCCTGCCCAGGCTTTTTTCTGTGCCTCCAAAAGGGTTTCAAATCCCTGTTTACTAGCCTTTTCCAGCACCTGCTTAGCGGCATCGACAAGATTTCCCCCTTTGTGGTTTCGGGATACGGTATATCCTCCGAATTTATAAAATGAAACGGTGGTGCCTTTGGTAACTCGCTGTTCATAGCTATGCCCTACCCAAAGCTCTTTTTTATCACTACTTTTTGCCTTGTTTTGGATAGTTCCATCGTATTCCAGCTGACATTCCATGAAAGTGCAGGTCTCGAAATTGGTTTTCATGGTATGGGCTTCGATAAAAGCCTGATTTCCTTCTGAGGAAACCTTGGTCGTATTCCAGAATTTATCATCCCAATTACTGTCTTCATTAGTTATACCACTATCCAGATAGGGTAAAAACGTTATAGTAAGGTCCTCTTTTGCCGCTGTCACCTCATAACGTATGGCACCTACTTCATCGAGGTCGAGGCTGAGGAATCGGGTTACTTTTACTTCAATTGTCTTATTATTTTGGAGGGTGGCAGTAAAGCTCCTGTAGTAAATGCCTTCCTTCATATTCAATTCACGGCGGAAATGATCTACACTGGTACAGGCATGGAGATCGAGGGGCTCTCCATCGATCAGTACATCTATGCCAATCCAGCTGGGGGCGTTGATCACCTTGGCAAAATATTCAGGATAACCGTTCTTCCACCATCCTACCCTGGTCTTATCGGGATAATATACCCCTCCGATATAGCTGCCCTGAAAGGTTGGACCGCTGTATTGTTCTTCAAAATTGGCGCGTTGTCCCATGGCCCCGTTACCAAGACTAAAGATGCTTTCGGAAGATTTTACATTTTCCTTATCAAATCCTTCTTCTATAATTGACCAAAGGTCCGGTTTAATATAATCCTGATTCATATGTTATAGTTGTGCTAGTTCCTTTATAAAGTTGAGTTCGATCTCAGTGAAATCTTTAAAGACATACTGAGCTTCAGATAATGTATTCTTATGTCCGATGCCAACACTGGTCATGCCGGCGGCATTCGCCGCTTGTATTCCCGCGATAGCATCCTCAAACACCACACAGTTCCCCGGTGTGATATTCAACTCTTTCGCGGCGATCAGGAATACTTCCGGGTCTGGTTTTGCCTTTGTGACCTGGGTGCCATCAACAATGGTGTTAAAATAAGGAATAAGTCCCACTTTTTTTAATATTGCGCGTGCATTTTTACTAGCCGATCCCAATGCCATTGGCACCCGGTGTTTTTGGAGATATTGGAGTACTTTGATTACATCCGGAAGAATTTCCTCCTCGGTCATTGTGTCAATGTAACTGAGGTAATCTTCATTTTTTTCAGCCAGCCAGTTGTTAAATTGTTCCTGAGAGACCTTTAGATTTCCCCAATCGAGCAGAATTTCTAGGCATCGTTTGCGGCTCACACCTTTAAATTGCTCATTTTGTTCTTTGGTAAAGGGAATCCCCAATTCATCAGCGAGGTGCTTCCATGCCAGATAATGATACTTGGCGGTATCAACTATGACACCATCCAGGTCGAATATAAATCCTTTGTTATGCATTTGGAGCTTGGTATATGATCTTTATTAGAGAGCCTGGGTACTCAGAAGGTTTAGTTTTAAACAGCTGCCAAGATACAAAGTTGTAATAAGAATTAAGCAGGCGTGACAAGGTTTCGCTTTCAAATGTCCTAATCAACTTTCAGATAGAGTGGACCCTCTTTCAATCAGGGTTGCACTTATGACCTTTGTTTCATAATGCTCTTCGTCCTGTTCCCCATGATCACTTTCAATTTTATCGATAAGCATTTGTGCTGCAATTTCCCCCATGCGCTCTCCGTGTTGATCAACAGATGTTAAAGAAGGTGTTGAGTATCTTGATAATATGCCGTCTGTGAATCCGATAAATGCAATGTCTTCAGGAACACGCTTGCCAAATTTCTGAGCGATTCCCATGCATTTAACTGCAAAAATTTCATTGACACATAAGACAGCATCCATTTCGCGCTTTCGAAAGAAATCTTCACTCATCCTTTCGTCCTGCTGCTGATAGGGTAATTGAAGGATCAGGCTTTCATCAACAGGAATCCCTGCCTCTTTTAAAGCCCTGTTATATCCTTCGGCTCTTTTTGCGCTCACGTTAAGATAATTTTCAGTGGTTACAAGCGCAATTTTCTTGCGTCCGGATGAGATGAGTTTCTTTACTGCATTATAGGCGGCTTCCTCATCATTGATGATGACCTTATCACATTGAATCTCATCTGTTACCCTGTCGAATAACACCAGTGGGATACCTTGTTCCGTGACTTCTTTAAGGTGATTGTAATCATTCTTCAATTGGGTCTCCCCGGAAAGTGCCATGATAAAGCCATCGATGCTGCCGTTGGCCAGCATTTCCATATTGATCACTTCTTTGTCAAAGGATTCATCAGAAACGCAAACGATAACATTATATCCCCTCTTGTTAGCGTAATGTTCAATACCCCTGAAAACCGTAGTAAAAAAATGGTGGACAATATCTGGGATAATAACTCCTATATTCTTGGTCTTCTTGTTCTTGAGGCTGATCGCGATATTATTGGGCCTGTAGTTGTAGAGTTTGGCAAAAGCCTGTATTTTGTCCTTGGTATCCTGCCCAATCTCTTCGCTATTTTTCAGAGCCTTTGATACCGTAGAAATGGATACATCCAATTCCCTGGCAATGTGTTTAAGAGTGATTTTCCGTTTCAAAAAGAGCTACTTTACTTCTTCCCTGATATTTAAAGGTACATAAAGCGATGTTAAAAAAAGGGTTTTTTTAACATTCAAATAGTGAAAACTTTCTTCTGAAATTCAGTTAAAATAGGGTGTGACAAGGAAAAATTGCTATATTTGTTTCGAATTCGACAATAAACACATCCCATATTTAATGATAAGCCGAAACATGGATGCCTAAATTATTAAATCCCCATGTTTTAAAAGTTATTAACACGAAACCGTTTTCGTAAACAGCCATTGTGCCTGTTTTAGGAAATTAACAATTATTTTATATATGTTTAACGCTTGAATTAAATTAACTAAACTTAAAATTAACTTTTTATGAAGATTACACTACTAAAAAGTCTTATGCTGGTTGGAGCGATCTTAAGCTTCGGATTAGTTAAGGCGCAAGATGTATCAGGTACTGTTTCTGATGCTAGTGGCCCTCTTCCCGGGGCTAGTGTTGTAGTACAGGGTACTACGAATGGTACACAGACAGACTTTGATGGTAATTACAGTTTGAGTGATGTAGACAGTAATGCAGTTCTTGTTATAAGCTACATCGGCTACAAAACGCAGGAAGTTGCTGTCAACGGGCGCTCTACCATTAATGTTGTACTGGAAGAAGATGCTCAGGCATTAGACGAAGTGGTAATCATCGGATATGGTACCACAACTGTCAAGGATGCAACGGGATCAGTTACTGCTGTAACCTCTGAGGATTTTAACGGAGGGGTAATTTCATCTCCCGAACAATTAATCCAGGGTAAAACAGCCGGGGTTAACATTCAGCAAACCAGTGGGGAACCAGGTGCAGGCATCTCGGTAAACATTCGAGGTTCAAATTCTGTAAGGGGTGACAATAATCCACTCTTTGTTGTAGATGGTGTTCCGTTGGCTGCTGGAAATAGCTCACCGGGAGGTGATACCGGAAGCGGTGGGAGTGCCGTAAGAAATCCATTGAACTTCTTAAACCCATCGGATATTGAAAGTATCAGTATCCTTAAAGATGCCTCAGCAACCGCAATTTACGGTTCCAGGGGTGCCAACGGGGTTGTAATTATTACTACTAAAAGTGGAAAAGGAAGCTCAGGCGGAAAAGTTGAATTTGCATCTTCCCTGAGTATTGCAACTCCTGCTAATAGCTATGATCTTCTTAATAGAAATGAATTTCTTGATGCTGTAACCCAGTATGGAGGGAATGCATCTGCAGTTGATTTTGGCAACAATACAAACTGGCAGGATTTCATTACCAGGACGGTAGCTTCTCAAAACCAGAATGTTTCCTATTCCAACAACTATGGAAAAGGGAATATCCGTGCTACTTTTGGTTATCAGAAGCAATTTGGTGTAATTGAGAAAACAAGTTTGGAAAGGATCACTGGAAGACTGAACCTGACACATCGTTTCCTCGATGATAAACTCACCTTGGGATTACAAACCACTATCTCACGAGTTAATGATGAGACTGCTCCCTTGAGTGGTAGCGCTGGTTTCCGTGGAGATATCCTTGGTGCTAGTTACTCTGCAAATCCAACATGGGGTTCATCTTCTTCTTTTACCGATGGTGGAACTCAGATCAAGCCAGCTAATTATTTAGCTAATGCACAAAATGAAACCAATACAGACAGGATTCTTATCAACGGTTCCTTAGATTATAAGTTCACACCAGAACTTACTGGTAAAATCAACGTTGGTTATGACAAATCTGAAGGTGAAAATACCTCAGTGCTAACCGGAAACTTGTTAAACTTTGACGGTATTTCAGGTCTTGGTTTAGGTTTCTACAATACGCTTTTTAGAGAAAATCACCTATTAGAAGCCACTCTGAATTTCAAGAAAGATTTTGGTAACTCAAATATTGATGCTCTTGTAGGTTATTCCTTCCAGGATTTTAATGTAAGTGGAAGAAATTCTCAAGGCCGCGGATTCGGAACTACTGAGCTCAATCAAATGGGAGCTGATCTTAGAGAGACAGTTAATGGTGCCGGCAGAACTATAGATGGTTCATACCAACAATATTATTACGGTGAAAATACATCGGGCCTTATTGTTAACAGACTACAGCCTATCGTAGTTGCCGGTGAAGATGTAGGCTTTGGTTTTAACAAGTTGGTTAGAGCAATGACCGCAGACACTTTTAATAATACGGATGAATTACAGTCGTTCTTTGCCCGTGTGAACTATTCGCTGTCTAATAAGTATTTATTCACCGCAACATTGAGAGCTGATGGCTCTTCACGATTCGGTCCTGAAAACCAATACGGTTACTTCCCTTCCGGAGCCTTTGCCTGGAAAATTAATGAAGAAGATTTTGTAGGTGAAAATGTATCTACTTTAAAACTTCGTTTAAGTGGTGGACTTGTAGGTAACCAGGAAGGTTTAGGATATGGAAACTTCGTCGCAAGACAGCGATTTGGTGAAATTGGAACTCAGACAAACCTTACAGTAAACCCAAGTGGTTTAGCAATCGTTGCAACAGATGTTCCCGACCTGAAATGGGAAGAGACATTAAACCTTAACGTTGGTTTCGACTTTGGATTCTCCAATGACCGTTTATCAGGTAGTATCGATGTCTATCGCAATGAAACAAACGATCTATTACTGAGAACTCCTCCTGCAGCTCCTGCTGTGGATCCATTCCAGTTTGGTAATGTGGATGCCACTATCCTTAACCAGGGTATTGAATTTGCATTGGCATATGATTTTATCCAGTCTGAGAACACAACATTCTCTGCCGCATTCAATATTGCTTATAACGAGAATGAGGTTCAGGATTTTGCCAGTGCCATCAACACAGGTGAAATTAACGGACAGGGCCTTTCTGGTGCATTCGCTCAGCGATTTGAAGCCGGAAGATCATTGTTCTCTTATTACATGGCCATTTTTGAAGGCTTTGACAGCAACGGCTTCCCTGTTTACCAGGATGTAGACGGAAACGGAGTTGGTGATCCTATCGCTGATCAAACGTTCGTAGGAGAAGATGCTTTACCAGATATTACTTCTGGTTTATCATTGAACTTCAGTACTGGTAACTGGGATGCTTCAGCTTATTTCTCAGGTCAGTTTGGATTCTCTGTATACAACAACACCCGTAACGGTTTCTTCACCGGGGGTGCTATTAATAACGCACGTAACGTAACTCAGGATGTTGTTGCATCCGGAGAGAACGGTGGTGCATCTGCTGATGTATCAACAAGGTTCCTTGAAAAAGGTGATTTTGTACGTCTTCAGAACGCAACCCTTGGCTACAATGTGCCTCTAACAGGTGACGGACTCTTCAAAACCTTAAGATTGTCATTAACAGGTCAGAACTTATTCCTTATTACTGATTACTCTGGTCTGGATCCTGAAGTTACTGTTCCTACTGGTGACCTTGGTTCCGGAGTTCCTACAAGAGGAATCGACTGGGCAGCGTTCCCAAATCCAAGGACAATAACTTTTGGTCTTAATGCATCATTTTAATTAAAAAAAAGTTGAAAATCATGAAAAGAATTCAAATCAAAATTTATTTACTCACACTCGCTTCTGTGGTAGGACTTACAGCCTGTACCAATCTGGAGATCGAAGAAACTGATTCTATTATCAGTGAAGGATTCCAGGGTCTTGCTGATCCTTCCTCCGCAATTGACGGACTATACAGTAGCGTAGGTGGCCAGTATGGCGACCAGGCAAATTTCTTTGCCCTACAGGAAGTAACTACAGACGCAGCCTTAGTTCCAACAAGAGGAACCGACTGGGGAGATAATGGTTTATGGAGAGTATTACATAACCATGCATGGAATTCAGAACACGCCTTTATCGGTACTGTTTGGAATCAGTTCAATGCGAACCAGCTGCAGGCTTCACAAATTTTAGACTCTAGAAGTAACCCATCTGCACAAAATATCGGAGATGCGAGTTTCCTGAGAGCTTTCAGTATGTGGGTGATTTTAGATAATTACGGACAGGTGCCTTTTAGAGACACACAGCTTCCTTCTTCAGCTTTACCTGAAGTACTTACAGGACAGGCTGCTGTCGACTTTATCCTAGCTGATCTAGATCAGGCGATTGCTAACTTACCGACAGTTTCTGCCGGAAGTGGTGCTACTTTAAATCGTGCCAGCAAAGCTGCTGCACGTCATTTAAAAGCTAAAGTACTTCTTAACAAGCATATCTACCTCGGTGGAAGTCCTGACTCAGGCGACATGAATGAAGTGATATCGCTCGTTGACCAAATTGCAGCTGATGGATTCGCCTTACAAGCTGGTTACTTTGATCTTTTCAGGGATCCTGCTGATACTGGCGGAAATACTGAAACTATCTGGTCTCTATCAGCCTTGGCTACCGGAAACAGAATTTTTAACGGTCTTCACTACAACTCAACTGCTATTGGTGGAGGAGGTTGGAATGGATTTAGTACTCTTGCTGAATACTATGATCTGTATGAGGGAGATCCAAATAGCAACGAACTTGACGCATTGGGAAATCCAGCAGACGGACAGGAAGAGCGTAGAGGTGGTGTGCCACTAGCAGGTACAGCATTTACAGGAGAACCAGGTACAACGGATAATGGTGGACTGGTTGACGGATCCAATGTAGGCTTCGGATATCTCATCGGGCAACAATACGCTTTAGATGGTACTGCTTTGACAGACAGAGCCGGTGCGCCATTGACCTTCAAAAGAGATTTTGTTGACGGAACAGGTGCTTCAAGTTTTATCAATAATGACGAGACTACAGGTATCCGAGTTATGAAATACAACCCGAGATACGGAGGAGGATTTGCTGGTCATGAAGTTATATTCAGATACGCTGATGCACACCTGATGA
Source organism: Muriicola sp. SD30 (assembly GCF_041205185.1). Classification (NCBI taxonomy): domain Bacteria; kingdom Pseudomonadati; phylum Bacteroidota; class Flavobacteriia; order Flavobacteriales; family Flavobacteriaceae; genus Muriicola; species Muriicola sp. SD30. The sequence goes on along the minus strand of NZ_JBGEWB010000002.1, from coordinate 647,338 downwards.
AAGCTGAAGCCATGCTACGCTCTGGAGGTGATGCTACCGCCATGGTAAATGAACTTCGCGTACTTAGAGGTGCAACTCCACTAGGAACTGTAGGAGAACAGCAACTGATCGATGAAAGAGGTCGTGAGTTGTATCAGGAAGTATGGAGAAGAAATGACCTTATCCGTTTCGGACAATTCACAAGAGATTGGTTATTCAAAGAATCTTCTGAAATTGGAAATGCAAGTCGCCACGTATTCCCAATTCCTCCAACTCAATTGTTGGCGAACCCTAATTTAGTGCAAAACCCAGGATACTAATTCCTGAAATTATACTAATGAAAACCCTGGCTTCGGCCGGGGTTTTTTATTTTCCGTAATAGTGCATCATAATCCCTGTTTTCTTCCTTGCCCTTTACAATAGAATCTCCTACCTTTCTTATCCTTCTTCCTGATATAATATGTACTACCTGGGATACGACATTGGCAGCTCTTCTATAAAAGTGGCTTTGATTGAAGCAGACAGCGGTAAGACCATTGACATCCACAAGGAACCCGCCATGGAAATGCCCATAGAATCACCCCGGAAAGGATGGGCAGAACAGGATCCGAATGTCTGGTGGAACTACGTTTGTATCGGCACTCAAAAGCTCCTTAAAAAATGTGCTGTTGATAAAAACGAAATCACCGGCATAGGCATAGCGTATCAGATGCACGGCCTTGTATTAGTAGACAAGGAAGGAAATCCATTGCGAAATGCCATTATCTGGTGTGATAGTCGTGCTGTGGAAATCGGGGAGCAGGCAGCAGCGGATCTGGGAGGAGAATTCTGCACTTCTCAGCTGCTTAATACCCCGGGAAATTTTACGGCTTCAAAACTAAAATGGGTCAAAGAAAATGAACCTGATATTTATAGCCAAATCAATTATTTCATGCTACCCGGCGACTATATTGCAGGTAAATTTACCAATAGTCCTTCCACAACAATATCCGGACTGACAGAAGGAATCTTCTGGGATTTCAGGGAAGAAAAACTAGCCTCTACGCTTCTGGACTATTATGGCATTCAAAAAGAAATCTTCCCCCCTATCGTTCCAACCTTTGGCATACAGGGAACTGTTTCAGCCCAGGGGGCCGGGGAAACAGGTTTAGCAGAAGGAATTCCCGTCCTGTATCGCGCAGGTGACCAGCCCAATAATGCCCTTTCCCTGAATGTGTTTTCTCCGGGCGAAATTGCTATGACAGGTGGGACCTCAGCAGTAGCATATACTATTAGTGATCAACTCAAAACAAAGGAGATACACCGGATAAATACCTTTGCCCATGTAAATTATTCACCTGCCAGGCCTTCCCTTGGAAAGCTGTTGTGTATTAATGGTGCAGGAATTCAATACAGGTGGTTAAAAGAACACCTGAAAATCAATTCCTATGATGAAATGAATGATCTGGCCAATGAGATTAATGCAGGATCTGATGGCTTATTGGTTTATCCTTTTGGCAATGGAGCCGAACGAATCCTCTACAACAAAAATCCCGGGGCTTCTATCTTACATCTCGACTTAAATCGGCATTCTACTGCCCACCTTTGCCGAGCAACTCTCGAAGGGATTGCCTTTTCTCTCATGTATGGCATCGATATACTGATTTCGGAAGGACTGAAGCCCAAAGTAGCCAGGGCCGGAAATGACAATCTCTTTAAATCGGCTGTCTTTGCCCAAACCATGTGTAACCTGATAGGGCATCCAATAGAAATATACAACACTACTGGAGCTGTTGGTGCAGCCAGAGCTTGTATAATACACCAATACGGATTTAAGGCTTTTAGCAAAACCGTTATGAAAAATGACCTTGTTGAAACTTATACTCCAAAAAAAGACAATAAACCAATTTCTCAGGCCTATCAGCAGTGGAAAGAGAAACTGGACTCACAATTAAATCAATAGCATTATGGCACTACTCGGAGATCAGGAATTTTTTAAAGGAATTCAGCCAATTCAGTATGAGGGGCCCGAATCAGATAACCCCTTGGCATATAAGTACTACAACCCGGAACAAGTGGTTGCCGGAAAGCTGATGAAAGATCATTTTAAATTTGCTGTAGCCTACTGGCATTCCTTTTGTGGCCAGGGGGCCGATCCCTTTGGAGCCGGTACACAATCCTTTCCATGGGACTTACCCCCGGACCCTGTTGAGGCAGCAAAGGCCAAAGCAGATGCCGCTTTTGAATTTATCACCAAATTGGGGTTCGACTATTATTGTTTTCACGATTATGACCTTATTCAGGAAGGAGATAGCCTTGCGGAATCAGAAAAAAGACTGGGAAAAATAACATCCTACTTGAAGGCGAAACAAAAAGCATCCAATGTTAAGGTACTCTGGGGAACCGCCAATTGTTTCTCTCACCCCAGGTATATGAATGGGGCAGCTACAAATCCTGATTTCAGGGTCGTGGCCAGAGCCGGGGCACAAATTAAACTGGCTCTGGATATAACGGGGGAACTAGGAGGGGAGAACTATGTCTTTTGGGGTGGACGGGAAGGCTATATGTCACTATTAAACACAGATCTGAAACGCGAACAAGACCATATGGGAAGATTCCTAGGAATGGCACGCGACTATGCCCGGAAGCAGGGATTTAAAGGGAATTTCTTTGTTGAACCAAAACCCATGGAGCCTATGAAACATCAGTACGATTTTGATGCCGCTACAGTGATTGGGTTTTTAAATCACTATGATCTGCAGGACGATTTTAAACTGAACTTAGAATTCAACCACGCTACTCTGGCTAATCATACTATGCAACACGAAATGGCCGTTGCTGCATCGCACAACATGCTGGGAAGCCTGGATGCTAACAGAGGAGACTACCAGAATGGCTGGGATACAGATCAATTCCCTAACAACCTCTATGAAATTACCGAAGCCATGCTCATCTTCCTGATGGAAGGTGGCTTACAAGGTGGAGGCATCAATTTTGATGCTAAGATCAGAAGGAATTCCACGGATATGGATGACATCTTCCACGCACATATTGGAGGTGTGGATACTTTTGCTAAAGCCCTGATCGCTGCAGATCGCGTTTTGACAAACTCTTCCTATAAGTCCTTCCTTCGAGAGCGATACGGTTCATTTGATTCAGGAGATGGTAAAGCTTTCGAATCTGGAAATCTAAGCCTGGAAAATCTCTATCAGATAGCTAATCAATCCGGGGAACCTCCACTTCGCAGCGGCAAACAGGAGATGCTGGAAAACATCCTTAATCAATATCTTTAATCATTCCACCTGATGGAGGCCTATTTTGCGAAATAAATATAAATTCCAATCACTATTGCCACGATAATCAAACCCATTTGCCTGACGTATTTAAAAGGAGTGATCTCCACCTGTTCGGTATATTGCTGTACATAAGGCGTGGCCCGCGGTTTAAATTTACCTATCAGCAACATGATCGCAATGTTGGCGATAAACAATATGGCCATCACGTGTAAATAATGTGGGTAGGCATCTGCTTCAACAAGGGCTAATTCAGCCGGATCCGTCACACCATTTGCCTTCGCGGTTTCCAGGGCAGACGCTACAAATTTCGGCTGTAACCAGAACTGGGAAATAATGTAAAGTACCGATCCTGAAATAATTCCAATTTTAGCCGCTATGGCTGGAACCCTCTTGGTGAGGTAACCAATAACGATGATCGTCAATATAGGAATGCTGTAAATCCCATTGATTTCCTGCAGGTAGTTAAATAAACTTCCGGCGTTGGCAATCATCGGAGCTATAAACATTGCCGCCAATGCAAGACACACCCCGAAAATTTTCCCATACTTAACTACCGTTTTTTCCGGAGCTTCTTTATTGATGTGTTGTTTGTAAATATCAATCCCAAATAAGGTGACAGAACTGTTGAGTACACTGTTGAAGGAACTTAAAATGGCTCCAAAAAGTACAGCAGCAAAAAATCCAATCAGGGGTTTGGGTAAAACTGCGCGAACCAGTTCCGGATATGCCAGGTCGCTCGATGCCAATCCGCCTTCAAAATAGTGGTAGGCAATCATTCCCGGCAAAACCAAAATCAGTGGTCCCAGTATCTTTAAAAAAGAAGCCAGCAACAAGCCTTTCTGTCCTTCTGCCAGGTTCTTGGCTGCCAATGCCCTTTGTATGATCTGCTGATTTGTGCCCCAGTAAAAGAGCTGCACCAGCATCATCCCGGTAAATATGGTGGAGAATGGAACTTCCTGTCCGGGTTCTCCTGTTGAATCGAAGCGTTCAGGATTGGTGGCCATAAGAGCTTCCAAACCGTTATATACACTCCCATCCCCTATAGCCATCAGTCCGAAAATCGGAATCAGAATACCCCCTACTATCAATCCAATTGCGTTGATACTATCCGAAACAGCAACGGCTTTTAATCCCCCGAATACGGCATAGATCGACCCAATGATCCCTATTCCCCATATACAGACTACAAGGGCTGTTTTATCCGAAACATTTAAGAGTTCAGGCACATTGAACATCCCGCTGATGGCTACAGAACCGGAATAAAGGATCACTGGAAGTAGAACCACCACATAGCCTGTAAGGAAAAGTCCGGAAGTAATCGTCTTAGTGGTTACATCAAATCGTTTGGCCAGAAATTGAGGCACTGTTGTGAGTCCGCCTTTCAAGTATCTCGGCAAAAGAAAAACCGCAGTTACCACTATGGCAATAGCCGCTAGGGTTTCCCAGGCCATCACAGACAACCCATCCTTATAAGCACTACCGTTAAGGCCGACAATCTGCTCTGTTGATAAATTGGTCAGGAGAAGTGAACCTGCAATGACCCCGGCAGTTAAACTACGTCCCCCGAGAAAATAGCCGTCGGAAGATGTTTCATCGGTGGTTCGGGTTGCAAAATACGAGATTATGGCTACCAGAGATGTGAAGCCTATAAAAGAGATGATACCAATCATGCTTACAGGAAGTTAGTTAGTTTGTTCGTCTAAATATATTAGTTTATTTGCAAACGACTCCCTGAATAGCTCAATATTCAGATCAAGGCCAATTCATTTGATGTCTAAAGGCCAAGTAGGACACAGCATATTTCCAACTTCGTGCCGGATTGAGTATCTTGCATCCCTCTTTCTAAAGCATGATGAAACGGATTTTAAGGTATACAGTATTGCTTTCGATTGTTTTCTCCGGATGCCAGAAATCCCATAATAAACGTTTCGAAAAACTGAGTGCATCCCGGACTGGTATTCAATTTAGCAATACCCTTACGGAAACTCCTGAACTCAATATCCTCAACTATCTGTATTTCTTTAACGGGGCCGGAGTAGCGGCTGCTGATTTCAATAACGACAAGCTCATAGATCTCTATTTTACTTCCAACCAGGAGGCAGATCGACTCTATCTAAATCAGGGTAATTTCAACTTCCTTGACATTACCGAAGCTGCTGGAATTGACAATTTGGGAAACTGGACAACGGGAGTAACTCACGTCGATATCAACAATGATGGTTTGCTGGATATTTATGTCTGTAAGGTGGGGAATTTTAGAAAAATCCGGGGAAAGAACTTGCTGTTTGTCAACCAGGGGGCCAACAAAGACGGTATTCCTACTTTTAAGGAAGATGCCGCGTCATATGGCCTCGACTTTAGTGGATTTTCTACTCAGGCTGCCTTTCTCGACTATGACCTTGACGGAGATCTTGATATGTTCCTCCTCAATCATTCCGTACATCCGAATATGACTTATGGAAAAGGTTCCCAACGATTACAATCCGATCCAACCTCCGGTGACCGACTATTCAGAAATGACAATGGCTTTTTTCACGATATCTCAGAAAAAGCGGGGATTTACCAGGGAAGAATAGGTTATGGATTGGGAATAGGCATTAGTGACCTGAATGAAGATGGATATCCCGATATCTATATCGGCAACGATTTCTTTGAGAACGACTATCTCTATATCAATCAAAAAGATGGAACTTTTAAAGAAATCATTTCGGAGGACGAAAGGGCCATAGGACATACCACACACTTTTCAATGGGCAATGATCTCGCCGATATCAATAATGACGGATTAACAGATATCATTTCCCTCGATATGCTGCCCGAAGATCTGGAAACCTATAAGACTTCCGGACTTGAATATCCGTTTCCGTCCTATCAATACTATTTAAAAAATGGATATGCGCCTCAGTATATGCAAAATACACTGCATCTCAATCTTGGAAATGAGTCGTTTAGCGAAATAGGACAACTTGCCGGAATTTCGGCAACAGAATGGTCCTGGAGTGTTCTGCTGGCCGACTATGACAATGACGGTCATAAAGATGCTTTTATTTCCAATGGCATAAAAAGGGCCACAAATGACATGGACTTTATCAATTTTATTTCTAATGAAGCCATACAAAAGCGATTAGCCACGGGAATGTCTCTCGAAGACATGGCCTTTATCGAAGAAATACCCCAGAAAAAAACTCCTAACTATTTTATGAAAAATACAGGACATCTTACTTTTGAAGATGTTACTACTTCCTGGTATGAGAAATCACCTTCTTTTTCAAATGGGGCAGTTTACGCCGATCTGGACAATGACGGAGATCTCGATGTTGTCGTTAATAACGTAGACGAAGAAGCCCTGATACTTAATAATCTGAGTTCAGGGAATCTGAACACCAACTTCCTTAAAATATCGCTTCGGGGTGGGCCGAAAAACACCTTTGGTGTTGGTGCAAGAGTAATGGTTTATGCCGGTGGCTCCAAACAATTGCAGGAACAGTTCGTCTCCAGAGGATTTTTGTCAGCGGTTCCGCCTGAACTTCATTTTGGTTTAGGGGATGTCAATAAAATTGATTCCGTAAAGGTTATTTGGCCCAATGGTATGAGTCAGGTACTACCCTCCCCTGCCATCAACACAAGAATCTCCCTAAGTGAAATCGAAGCAAACGATTCTGTAAGAGTCCTCAATCGAAAAGATGCCCGGGAGTTACGTTTAACAGCTTCCCAATCCGTAATACCCTTCAGACACAAAGAACCTGCCACTCTTGAATTTGACCGGGATCCCATGGTTCCATTTGCCAATACCAATGAGGGTCCGGAAATAACTGTGGCTGATATAAACAAGGATGGACTGGAGGACTTGTTTATTAGCGGGGCCAAAGCGCAGGCCTCCCGGCTATTCATTCAGCAGGAAGACGGCAGTTTGATTTCCTCACAGCAAGATCTTTTTAAAATTGATGAGATGAACGAGGACGTTTCCCACGTTGTGTTCGATGCCAATGGCGATTCATGGCCCGATCTCCTGGTTGTGAGCGGTGGAAATGAGTTCAGGGAAGGTAAAAGACTTCAACCCAGGCTATATATCAATCAGAAAGGCCGGTTTGTAAAAGATTCACTTCAGTTTTCTGGCCTGGAGATAAATGCTTCCAAGGTTAAGGTATGGGATCTGCAGAATGACGGGGATTTGGACGTACTAATTGCTTCTGATCAGTTACCGTTAGAATTTGGCTCTTCCAGCAGGCAATATGTCTATTTAAATGACGGGAAAGGAAATTTTAAAGCAGATACTTCTGATGCCTACAGGGAATTTATTCAATTGCCAAGTGTAAAAGACTTTTTATGGGCCGATATTGACAAAGACGGAGAAGAAGATCTGATCGTTTCCGGATACTGGGCGCCCATAAATGTTTTAAAAAGTGTCGATGGAGTACTCAGGCTGATGGAAAACAATGGTCTGGAAAGTACCAACGGTTGGTGGAATACTCTTGATACAGCAGATTTTGACCAGGATGGAGATCTCGACCTCATCGCTGGAAACTGGGGTTTAAACAGTAGATTAAAAGCGAGCAAGGAGTTCCCGATCACCCTTTACAGGGCCGATTTTGATGAGAACGGCACCACTGATCCCCTTGTAACCTACTTTGAAGGAGGAAAAGAAACCCCTTTTGCCTCAAAAGACGAGTTGGTGAAGCAGATGCCTTTTCTGAACAAGGAATTTCTGTCGTATAAAAGTTTCGCCAGAGCAGATCTGGAGGATTTGTTTTCGAAATCCTCCCTGGATAAAGCTGATAAAAAGCAACTATATGAGCTTAGGAGCATCTACCTTGTGAATGATGGCAAAGGGAACTTTACCTCTCGAGAAATTCCTCGTATAGCACAGGCCACCATTACACAAGACATATTTGTTGACGACTTTGACGGAGATGATTTTCAGGATCTGTTACTCGTGGGGAATACCTATGAAATAAGTACTCAATTGGGTAGGTTGGATGCATCACATGGCATAATTTTGCTAAATGATAAAAAGGGGAATTTCAATTGGATCCAATCCCCCATGATCAATATTTCAGGTCCTGCGAGAGCAATTGAGCGAATCAGAATTAAGGAACAGGACTTTATAATAGTCGGGATCAATAATGGCCTCCCGCTTATGTTTAAATACAAGGAATAAATCCAATGAGAGCACTAAGATCAATTCTGCCATATTTTCTTTGCTGTACACTTCTATTGATGAGTTGTACCTCCGAAAAAAAAGATCAAATGGCTGAAACCGAAACTAAGCCAACACTTTTCAACTTACTTTCTCCCGAAGAAAGCGGTGTTGATTTTGTAAATAAAGTAGAAAATCAAAAGAACTTCAACATCTTCAAATACAGGAATTTCTACAACGGCGGAGGGGTAGCAATAGGGGATGTCAATAACGATGGCCTTCCGGATATCTACCTGACCGGGAATATGGTGGAGAACAAGCTCTATCTCAACAAAGGTGACCTTAAATTTGAAGATATCACTTTAAAAGCTGGTGTACAGGGAAGTAAACCCTGGTCTACCGGAGTAGTTATGGTGGATATCAATCAGGATGGATTGCTCGACATTTATGTCAGTAATGCCGGAAATATGGAGGGCAATAATCACGATAATGACCTCTATATCAACAACGGAGATCTTACCTTTACGGAAAAGGCAGCCGAATACAATCTGGCAAAAACAGGATTCTCTACCCACGCCTCCTTTTTTGATTACGATAAAGACGGGGATCTTGATGCCTATATCCTCAACAACAGTAATATCCCTGTAAGCAGCCTTGGATACGCCGGACAACGGGAAGTGAGGGCTCAGGACTGGGAAGGTGTTCCCGATATATTTAAAGGAGTTGGTGATATGCTCCTCCGCAACGACAATGGGAAGTTTGTGGATGTGAGTGAAGCTGCCGGTATTTATGGTAGTCTGATCGGTTTTGGACTCGGGGTGATGATCACAGATATCAACAAGGACCTCTATCCCGATATCTATGTCTCTAACGATTTTTACGAACGCGATTATCTATATATCAATAATCAGGACGGCACATTTTCCGAAGAGATCAAAGACTGGACCTCCCATCTGTCCCTCTCGGCAATGGGAATTGATATGGCCGATATCAATAATGATGGCCATGCCGAAATCTTTATTACCGATATGCTTCCTGAAGCCGATGAGCGGGTTAAATCAGTAATGGAGTTTGACGGCTATGATGTCTTCAGGCTCAAACAGGACAAAGACTTTTACCAGCAATACATTCAGAACACACTGCAACTCAATAATGGCAATGGTTCTTTTTCCGAGATTGCCTATTTCAGTGGGGTAGACGCCACGGACTGGAGTTGGGCCGGACTCATATTCGACATGGATAACGATGGCTTCAGGGATATCTTTATCACAAATGGTATCAATCACGACCTTACAGATCTCGATTTTGTAGATTTCTTTGCAAATGAGATCATCCAGAAAATGGCCCTGACAGGAAAGAAAGAGTCTATCGATTCAATCATCAATAAGATGCCGATCAGGCCACAGCCTAATTACGCGTACAGGAACAATAAGGATCTCACCTTTGCCAATGCCAACAAGGAATGGGGCTTCGAATTACCAACCATGTCGAATGGAGCGGCTTACGGAGACCTCGACAACGATGGAGACCTCGACCTGGTTATTAACAATGTAAATATGGTTTCCTTTATTTACGAAAACCAGACGAATAGCTTAACAGAGAATCACTATCTCAAACTCAGGTTTGAAGGTCCTGAGAAAAATAAATTTGCAGTCGGTACGGCCGTAAATCTCTACTATGACAACAATGTGGTATACCAGGAACTGATCCCTTCAAGAGGGTTTCAATCCTCAATGGACTATGAGATGACCATTGGTCTTGGGACATCCACCTCCGTTGACTCGCTCAGAGTGATCTGGCCCGATGACAAAACCCAGAAAATGGAAAACCTCGAGGCAGACCAGACTTTAAATCTCAGCTATTCCGAGGCCCGGGAAGTATATACGCCCGCTAAGCCGGATGCCATCAAACCTCTGTTAAAAGAGGTGGAAAACTCAAACTTACTGGCTCACGAAGAAAATAACTACAATGATTTCGACTATGAGGGACTGATATACAAACTGCTTTCTCAGGAAGGACCTGCCCTGGCCATTGGAGATATCAATGGTGACGGCAATGAAGATGTCTTTCTCGGGGGGGCTGCCGGACAGGAAGCTGTGCTTTATGAACATACGGGTAATGGAAATATCCGACCTATGAGGCAAAGCGTTTTCATTGAAGACCGCTCTTATGAAGATACCGCTGCGGCTATTTTTGATGCAGACGGAGACGGAGATATGGACCTTATGGTAGGTGCCGGAGGAAATCAGGTTGGAGATGAACGGACATATCGGGCAAGGTTATACCTGAACGACGGGAAAGGAAGATTTAGTAAGTCGGAACAACTATTACCTTCCACCTTTAAGAATATCTCCACTATTGCTCCTTTTGATTTCGACGAGGATGGGGATATGGATGTTTTTATCGGCTCACGAAGTGTGGTAGGCACCTATGGAGTTGACCCTGATCATCTATTCCTTGAAAATCTCGGTAATGCTGAGTTCAAAGATGCCACAGAACGTCTGGCCTATGACCTCAAAGATGCCGGTATGGTCACAAATGCCATTTGGGCGGATATGGATGGGGATTCCCGTAAAGATCTCGTGACCGTTTCAGAATGGGGGACGCCGAGAATTTTCCGGAATTCTGGGAGGCGACTGGCCAAAATGGCCTCTTCCCTCGATAGTCTCGACGGCCTTTGGAATGTGGTGGAAGCCGCTGACCTGGATAATGACGGGGATCAGGATCTTGTCCTTGGAAATCAGGGAGCCAACCTGCATTATAAACCTACATCAGAGAGCCCGATGAAGATGTGGATCAATGATTTTGATGGGAATGGAACCATAGAGCAGATCGTCACCTTAAGCGAAAATGGGAAAGACTATCCGCTGCATCAGAAAAAAGAGCTTACCAACCAGATCGTATCCCTTAAAAAACAGAATCTGAAGGCATCAGAATACGCCCGTAAAACCATAGGTGAATTATGGCCAAAATCGGTTTTTGAGAATTCGATTATGAAAAAATCCGGAACCTCAGAGTCTGTCATTGCCATCAACGAAGGAAATGGCAAGTTTAAAATTAAAACCTTACCCTCCAGGGTGCAGTTGTCATGCGTTTGTGGCATCTCATGTGCAGATGTAAATAATGACGGTTACCTCGACCTTATCATGGGAGGAAATAATTTTGAGTTTAAACCGCAGTTTTCGCGTCTTGATGCTAATTACGGCAACGTTCTCCTGGGAAACAAAGAGCTGGATTTCAAGTGGGAAGAATACAACAAAAGTGGATTCTTTATCAGGGATGAAATCAAACATATCAAACAATTTAAAGATCGCAATGGCCGTGCTTTTGTAATTGCAGCATTGAATGACACTAAACCCAAGATTTACAGCCTCAATGATTAAAAAAGCAGTTCTTTACAGTCTGGTAGTAATCATGTTCGGGTGTAACCGAAATGGGGGTGATCTTTTTAAAAATCCTCAGGAAGGAGATACAGGTATTTCTTTTAACAATAGCCTCACTGAGACAGACGACTTAAATATTCTTGATTATCTGTATTTCTATAATGGTGGCGGGGTTGCTATCGGGGACGTCAATGGAGATGACCTTCCTGACATCTTTTTTTCCGGCAACCAGGTAAAAAACAAATTATACCTCAACAAGGGTGATCTTACTTTTGAGGATATTTCAGACAATGCCGGTATAGGTGGAAACAGCAGCTGGAATACAGGGGCTGTTATGGGTGATGTAAACGGGGACGGCTTACTGGATATATATGTCTGCGCTGTAGTGGGTATAAATGGTTTTAACGGTTATAATGAACTTTATATCAATAATGGCGACCTTACTTTTACCGAAAGTGCAGCAGAGTACGATCTCGATTTTGACACTTTTAGTTCTAATGCGGCCTTTCTGGACTACGACCTCGACGGGGATCTGGATATTTATCTGCTGAACCATGCTGTACATACCCAGGAATCCTTCGGCAAAGCCGATCTGAGGTATAAAAGGGATTTTCAAACCGGAGATAAATTACTGCGGAATGACGGAAATACTTTTGTTGAAGTAAGCGAGGAAGCCGGAATATTTGGAGGTATCAATGGCTATGGACTTGGAGTCACAATCAGCGATTTCAATCAGGATGGTTATCCCGATATCTATGTGGGAAATGATTTTCATGAAGATGATTACTATTACCTCAACAATGGGGACGGGACTTTTACCGAAAACCTTAAGAAGTACTTCGGGCATACCACGAGATTTTCAATGGGAAATGATGTGGCCGATATCAATCACGATGGATGGCCCGATATCCTCTCCCTGGATATGCTCCCGGAAGACGAAACGGTTCTTAAGTCCTCTGAAGGCGATGACGATATACAGATCCAGAATATGAGGGTCAGGCAATACGGTTATCACTATCAGTTTACAAGAAATATGTTGCATGTCAACCGCCCCGGACACGGCTTTCAGGAAACAGCCCTCCTGAGTGGTATCGCGGCAACAGACTGGAGTTGGAGTGCTCTTTTCGCCGATTTTAATGCCGACTCTGAGCAGGATATTTTTATCGCCAATGGCATCCCCAAACGCCCGAATGATCTCGATTTCATCAACTTTGTATCCAGCGAACAGATCAAAAAGAAGATCAACAATACCAAGCTGATGGATCAGGAAGCCCTGGAAATGATGCCTTCCGGTGCTGTTCACAACTATATTTTCCAGGGAACAGACAACTTGCAATTTATCGACCGATCTGAAGATTGGATAGCCAGAGATACCCTTTTTTCAGGGGCCACGGCTATGGGCGACCTTGACAATGATGGGGACCTCGACCTGGTAACAAGTAATATTAATAGTCCGGCTACCCTCTATATCAACCAGACCGATTCGGATGCAAGCTATCTCAAGCTAAGATTGAAATTCACAGATAAAAACAGCTTTGGGATTGGCACCAAAGTACTTTCCTACCACAAGGGTGTACTCCAATACAGGGAATTGTATACGGTAAGAGGATTTCAGGCTTCCTCAGAACCCATCCTGCATTTCGGATACGGAAATGAAACCCGGGTGGATTCCCTGCGGATCCTCTGGCCGGACCATACCACTCAGGTTCTGAAAGATATTCCGGTTAATCAAACCTTGAATATAAGACCAGATTCGAATGTTCCTTTTAGTAATCCATGGTTAAAATCAGAAGAAAAAACGCTCTTTAAGAAAGTAGATGGTAGCATGGGACTCACGTTTACCCACAGGGAAGATCCCTATCTCGACTTTAACCGTCAAAAACTGATCCCATATAAATTCTCAGATCGAGGACCTTCCCTTGCTGTTGGTGATATCAACGGGGACGGCACTGATGATGTTTTCTTCGGTGGATCTAAATTTTACCCCTCTTCGCTATATCTGCAAACTGAAGACGGTTTTAAAAAGAAAGAAATTCCTGAGCTAAGACAGGATTCCATAACAGAGGATGTGGCTGCAGTCCTTGAAGATTTCAATGGCGATGGAAAAAAAGATCTGTTTATTGGAACAGGCGGTGCCGACTTTTACAATGAGATGGCACCTCTTTTAGACAGGTATTATCTTCAAAGGGATTCGACTTTCATTAAACAGGGTCTTCCCAAGTCATTTGATAATACGTCCGTACTTGCTCCCTTCGACTTTGACCAAGACGGGGACCTGGACCTTTTTGTTGGCAATCAAATGATCACCAACGATTTTGGAAAGATCCCAGAATCTTATTTGCTAAAAAATACTGAAGGGGTTTTTGAAAAAGTAGAGAATATGGATCTGGCCTCCGTTGGCATGGTTACAGATGCAATCTGGGAGGACTACAACAAAGATGGATACACAGACCTTATTGTGGTTGGGGAATGGATGACTCCTAAGTTCTTCAGGAATACAGGGGGAAAATTAGAAAAGGATAATGTTTTGGAAGAAAATTCTTCCGGACTTTGGGAAAGTATCACAGCCTTTGATATTGACCAGGATGGAGATACAGATTACCTGCTCGGAAACTGGGGCTTAAATACAAAGTTCAGGGCGACGGAAAAGAACCCCATGAAAATGTACTATTCAGATTTTGATAAGAATGGAAGTACGGAGACCATCGTCACACTCGAAAATGATGGAGCATATTATCCTATAGAAGGCTTAAAAGGCCTTGCTGAGCAATTGGTAAGTCTGAGAAAAAAATTTACAGCCTATAGAGATTTTGCAGGTAAACCAATAGAAGAGATCCTGGATGGGGATCAGCTTAAAAAAGCTAAGGTTATGGAGGTAAACGAGTTGAGATCAGGTTACCTCGAAAATAATGAGGGACGCTTTTCATTTGTCCCCTTCTCACAGGAATTACAACTTGCCCCTATAATGGCTTTTCTTACTTATGATTTCGACAATGACGGGGTAGACGAGGTGCTGGTTGCAGGAAATTACTTTGGGGTAAAACCATATCACGGAAGACTGGGCACCTTTGCCGGGGCTATGATAAAAGGGAAAAATAATGTAATTTTGGGCGATGTTTTGGGACTGGATTTTATGAACAGATCCATCAGACATCTCAATATTCTGACCGTACGTAACCAACCTTATTTACTGGCAACATTCAACGACGATGCCGTTCAACTGTACCAATTAATAAATAAAAAAGAAACACCATGAAGAAACTAATCCTTCTACTGGTTTTGCTGAGCCTTGGCTGTCAAAAGGATAATACACCTATTGAGGTGTCTCCTGAATTGATGCATCGTTCAGTGGATAAGGTCATAGAAATTATGATCCACGATATCTTTTCCCCTCCTGTAGCGAGCAGAATATTTGCATACCCCAATATTGCAGCATATGAGATTATCGCCCAGGATGATGAGCGTTTTCTATCCCTGGCGGGACAGGTTCATGAATTCAGCCCTATTCCCAAAGCTGATACAAACAAGCCCATCAATAATGAACTCGCTGCTATGGTTGCCCATATGGATCTTAGCCGAAGACTAATCTTCAGCGAAGACAAAATGGAAGTCTTCAGAGATAGTCTTTATACACTTTGGTCTTCTAAAAATGAGAGAGAATTTGAAGCTTCCAGGGAGTACGGCCTTAAGGTAGCTGAACACATTGCCGCCTGGATGGACAAAGACAATTACAAACAGACCAGGACAATGCCTAAATTCACTGTTAATACTGATGAACCTTCCCGTTGGCAGCCAACCCCCCCGGCATATATGGCCGGTATAGAACCTCACTGGAGCAAAATAAGGCCCTTTGTCATTGAATCGGCCGATCAGTTTAAACCTTTGCCTCCACCTCCTTTTACGATGGAAGAAGGATCAGATTTTTACAAGGAAGTAAAGGAGGTCTATGATATCAGTAAGAAAATGGAAGAGGAAGGAGATGAGTCAGAGGGAGTGCAAATCGCCAAATTCTGGGATTGCAATCCGTATGTATCTGTAACCAGGGGGCACCTGATGTTTGCAACCAAAAAGATTACGCCCGGGGCACACTGGATAGGAATCACGAAAATTGCCAGTAGAAAGGCGAAGTCGGACTTTAACCAAACCGTCCATGCTTATACCAAGACTTCCATGGCAATAGCAGATGCGTTTATCAGCTGTTGGGACGAAAAATACCGGAGTAATCTTATCCGGCCCGAAACACTTATCAATGAGCATATAGACGATAGCTGGAAACCAGTTTTACAGACCCCACCTTTTCCTGAATATACCAGCGGACATAGTGTGGTGTCGGGAGCAGCTTCTGTTGTGTTAACCGATATTTTTGGCGAGGACTTTGCCTTTGATGACGATACTGAACTGGCCTATGGACTTCCGGTTAGGTCGTTCACTTCCTTCAGGCAAGCCGCTGATGAAGCTGCCATAAGTAGGATGTACGGAGGAATACATTACCGGGCAGCTGTTGAAATTGGTGTTAAGCAAGGTAGAGATCTGGGGGCTTTCATTGTCAACAAACTGAATATGGAGAACGAATCCCGTTTGGCACAAACTCAATAATCACATGAAGAAAATTCTATTAATATTCTCTTTCCTTATCCTGGGAGGAGTAGTGTGGTATCTCTTTGTATATCCTTATGATTATCTCGTAACCCTGGAGGCGAAAGCAAATAAAGGGACCATAAATCAGATTATAAAGTTGTGGAATACCAGCCTCGACAATTCCGAAATTGACGCAGGCGAAGAACTTGAAAGCCTCACCCAAACCCTTCGATATAAGGACTCAACGCATGTATACGCATGGGAAATTAGCTCTGTCAATGATTCTGTTTCAAAAATCAAGGTATTTGCCAAGGACAGTGCTTATAGCTTTAACAACAAGCTAAATGTTCCATTTAAGGATACCGATTTTGAAAAGCGCACCAGGAACAATCTTAAAAATTTTGCGGATCTGCTTGCCAATCACCTTAAGAATATCAGAGTGAGAGTAGTTGGTGAAGCTCAGCTCGATTCTACCCATTATGCTTATGTCAGCAACAAGACCTCTCAATTTGGCAAGGCAGGGGGAATGATGCGCGACTTCCCTTTATTGGATCCATTTCTGGTTAACAATGGAGTTGAACTGAATGGCAAGCCTTTTATAGAAATCCTTGCCTGGGACAGGGAGAAGGATAGCTTAGAATTTAACTTTTGTTATCCGATTATAATGAATGACAGCTTGCCTCAACACCCCGATCTGAAATACGGTTTTCGAAAACCTGTGAAAGCACTGAAAGCAATTTACAATGGCAACTATATAACTTCAGACAGGGCCTGGTACGAATTACTGGATTACGCTGAAAAAAATAATATTGAAGTCGGTGGCTTACCTGTTGAAGTTTTCTACAACAATCCCAATATCGGAGTTGATGAGATCAACTGGAAGGCCGAAGTATTCCTGCCGCTAAAAGAGGAATCATGAGGGTTTTTACAATTCTACTTCTTTGCGTTATCAGCACTGGTTGTGCACAACACGGACAGTTGACGTACCTCTGCTCTCTCCCCAGTGAACTGGAAGAGAATTCAGGGATTACAAGCCTTGAACCGGAAAAGGTTTGGGTAATAGAGGACAATGGAAATAAAGACCGTATTTATGAAGTAAATACTGCAGGAGACCAACTTAGGGAATTTGAGGTTTCGAAAGCAAAAAATGATGATTGGGAGGATTTAACAAAAGACAAGGCAGGAAATTTGTATATCGGAGATTTTGGCAACAATGAGAACATAAGAAAAGATTTTGTGATCTATAAGATTCCCAGCCCTCTGGTTGAAAAAGGAGATAAGATAAAAGCGGAAGAGATACGCTTTTCTTATCCGGAACAAAAGAAATTTCCTCCAAAACCAGCTAATAGAAAATATGATACAGAAGCATTTTTCTATCTGGACAGCCTTTTATACATCATAACCAAGGACAGAAGTAATCCTTTTTCAGGGGAAGCACTTATTTATACCGTACCTGCAATTAAGGGAGAATATTCGGCCAGACTGGTGGGTTCGTTTTCAACTTGCAAGGATTATACTATTTGTCAGATAACATCTGCCGCCATTTCTCCGGATGGTAAAACCATTGTGCTTTTAGGATACGGTTCACTCTGGATAGTTCGCGATTTTAACTTACCCGATTTCTCCAAGGGAAAAGTAGAATTTATCGATCTTGGGGTAAGGACACAATTGGAGGCAATTTGTTTTAAGGATAATAACACCGTATATCTTTCGGATGAAGAAAACCACGTCACTGGGAGAAACCTTTATTCCTATTCCCTTCCCCCTATTCAAAAAGTTGAAAGTAAGGGGTACTAAAAGCCAAATCCCAGACCAAAGGTAAGCCTTGGCCCGTCCGAACTTTGAAACAGTGCTGTTCTGGCGGTTATAAAATTGGAGGCATTGAGGAATACACCTCCCCCATATGAGGTATGCCATTGATCAGACTGATCACCGGGTAACCAGATTCTTCCGTAATCAAATCCGCCGTAGAAGCCAAAAGTACTGGGCAGTATCCCGGTCTTAAGATTAGTGAGTCTTATCCGAAGATCGGTATTCTGGTAATAGGCAGTTTTCCCCGTAAATCTTTGATTTCTGAATCCCCTTAAACCATCGATGCCTCCTATAGTAGCACCCTGATAGAATTCATAGCCATCACCCATATTGAAATGTGCCTTCCACTTGGAAGCCAGGACAAGCCATCCACTGGGAACCAGTTTGTGGTCTATGGAAAATTCAGGGACAAAATATCCAAATCGCTGATCGGAATTTACAACACTTCTTTTATATCCCATCTCCAGGTGAAAGGACATGCCTAAAGTTGGGAAAGCCGAATTATCAACGTTTTTATATGCATACTCGGCCATAACGCCCAAAAACCTGTTGGAAGTTTCTTCCCCATTGAGCTGATAAAAAGTATTGATAAACCTGTCTTCAGTCTCTTCTACCGAGATTGCCTCGTAGGAAACTCCCGTTCTGAACTTTGCCCCTAAATGTCCCCTCCAAACAAGGGAGGGAGTAAGGATCAGGCTGCGTAATCGCACTCTGTTGTAATCCAACCCAAGGTCGTCATCAGGATTTAAGCTTTCGTTTCCAAAACCAAAGAAGTTAATACTGTAGTTAGGAGAAGTAAATCTGCCCTGTATCTGAAAGTTCCATTTGTCAGTGATATTGGCAAATTCTCCCGTATAACCTAAATCAAATCCACTTGTGGCAAAATAAAAAGAAGCATTCACTCTGTGTTGCTGTGTAAAAGGATTCTGCCTGAAACCATTAAAAACATAGAGGTCGCTAAATCCAATTTTAAACCCATCGTCGGGATTATATCCCAGGGTAGGAAGGAGTTGATTGGCATTCCCTTTAATTCTAAGAGGAAGGTAGGTGTTTACATTATAATCATCGGTCTTTCGAACCTTTGCTCCTTCCGTACTGTTATAGGTGTTCTTTTTGGTTCGGTAATCGTAAATAAAAACATTATGGCCTTGTCTGACATCATAGATATCGTTGTTCTGGCCGCCAATCAACCTTAGTCTTATCTTACTTTTAGGCCCACCCCGAACGTCAAATCTGTCATCGTCATCCAGGCCATAGATCCATACTTCACGGGTGCTTTGGTCATAAAATGTTTTGTCAAAAAACATTTTCTCTTTCTCCCCATCAATAATTCTGTAGCCTTTTACCTTTAGTTCACCAGGGGCGGGATAGCTAATGACGAACCAATCATCCTTATCGGTTCCGGTAATAACCGTGTATTTGTTTACTATGGCGTAGTATTTTTTAGCGGTTTCCGCGATATGCGAAGCTCTTGATAACAGTATTCTTTTAATCTCTTCTACAGTTTCATCTCTTACTTCCTCAGGAAATGACATGAATGCTTCGTCTATAACCGATGAGGTAAGATTGCGTTTGATAAACTCGGCTTGTTCAAGCCATTCTTTTTCAGTTGTCTCAGATAATAAAGCAAGATCCAGAATAAAGGTTCTGGGGGAGGAATTAAACCCTTCCACACTTCGTATTTCCTCATGAAACCCTTCCATGATCCGCATGCCCGGAATTATTCTTGTTGCGACACTCATCAATGCCCCGTCGCCCATATCTGAAAAGGCCTGATCCCGATCCCTGGGAAAAGGCTTATAAACTATTTTGTCGCTTTCTTTGTCTTTAAATTCAGCCCAACGCCATTGGTCTGTATGCCTATCCCAGTCGCCCAGTACCATATCGAACAGTCGTGCCCTGATATACAGGTCGGTATCCACCGAGTATTTTTCATCTTCCCTGAGATCCTCCATCATACTATCAGTACTCTTCAGGTCATTGGCAAACCCAAAACTCTCCAGATTTCCATGGCCATCTCCTGCGTGCTCCTCTATCATATAAAGTTCATCCCCAAAGGATATATTAAACTCTTCCAGAGCAGGTTGCTTTGGTACGTAATACAATACCGGATTCGTGTGTAACAAGCCGAGAGCATCGGAGAGTTTTCCAATTGTGAAGGGAGCGTATGGGTGTGCCCCGGTATAAAAATCACTCAGGATAGATTCTATAAACGTATCTTCGAATTCACCTACAATATACTCTTCTTTAAAGGCCATTGATTGCAGATACAATTCTGCACTTTTTCGGAGGGCACGCATCACGTATTCCTTTCCACTTTTATGGCGCAATCTCAGTGATTTCGACTGATGCCCCCCTCCTTTTCTAACGGGCTTGAGTCCGCCAAAAAGGGTGTCCAGATTAACAGTCGGTACTTCTACTTTGGTCCCGTAATATTCGCGGTATCGATCTCCCCAAACCGCTTTGTAGAAACCGCTCTTTTCAACCTCTTCCTGAGTATATACCGAAGCTTTTACAGTATTCGGAAATGATTCCGGATATTTCTCTTCATTTATATTCCTGAAAGTAGGTAATACGTCTGTTACATAAAGCAGGCTTTCTTGAGTATCATCGTCCACCCCATAAAACCGCACATTGGAAGATCCATCTTTATATATGTCTAAAATGGCATAACCCCTGTGACCGGTAGAGAACTTACTCCCGTTTAGCAGCCTGGTATAGCCTTTTTTTGCTCCGGATCCGCTCACAATCTGTGGTGTATTATCTTCCAGTATATATTGCAATGTGTGTTCGTGCCCAGAAGTGAGAATCACCCGGTCTGAAAATTGTGCCATAGTGACCAGCCGTTTCCTGAGCTCTGTATACCTGCTGTTTTGTAAATCTTCAATAGAGGCTCCGGTAGTTCGCCTTAAAATATTGATGATTGTTCCAATCCCGGGTAATGGCAATGACTCGTTAACAGGAAATATATGTTTCTTAAATGCGTACAAGCCGTTATGAGAACCGTAGGTGAACATGGGATGATGGGTTGCTATCAGGGTTGTACGGGTACGGTTCTTCTTTATAATACCCTCCAGTTCCTCAAAGAAAGCCTCCCTGCTTTTTATATCACATCCGTCATTAATTGTTGGATGCCGGTCCCAATTGGCCAGATACCATTCCGTGTCGATGGTAACCAGCAATAGGTCATCTGAAATTTCCTCTTCGTCTATCGGGCAACCGCCTTCCGGAAGAAAAACGTCTTTCTTGTCGATTTTCTTTTCTATGTAATTTTCCTGTCTTTTCAGACCGATCAATCCTTCGTTGTACCAGTCGTGATTGCCCGGGATAAAAATGGGTTGTCCTTTATATTTTTCCAGGGTTGCCAATTGTGCATCCAAATGGTTCTTTGCCACTAAATAGGCTTCGGTAGAATCTTTCTTATCGGGCAATCCTGCCGGATAAATATTATCTCCAAGAAAAATAGCTGTACTCTCTTTATTCGCCCTGGTTAGTCGATCCCTGAATCTTTTTAAAACAGGGTTGAGATCTCCCATGGGAGAGAGACCGGCATCCCCTATGAGATAA
The DNA here is from genome assembly GCF_041205185.1 of Muriicola sp. SD30. Taxonomy (NCBI): domain Bacteria; kingdom Pseudomonadati; phylum Bacteroidota; class Flavobacteriia; order Flavobacteriales; family Flavobacteriaceae; genus Muriicola; species Muriicola sp. SD30. The sequence continues at coordinate 625,607 of NZ_JBGEWB010000002.1, read as the reverse complement.
AACGTATGAGAAATATCCTTGGTACTTGTGCTATCAGTCAGATCTGGCGGAGTATCGTATTTAGTTCGATAAGTTGCGCAACTCGAAATAAACAATAGGAGGAAACACAATACCAATTGGTTACAAATACGCATAAGAATAGAGGTTAAAATTTTGTATTTTGGATTCGTTAATATAAAACATATGTCTGAGATAGTAGAGAAAAGCGAGGTTTATGTTACAGACCTCTTGACCAATAACTTAGATTCTAAATATTTGTACCATAACCTGAGGCATACTCAGCGTGTAGTGGAGGCGGTGATGGAACTACTCGATGCAACTGATTTGGAAAAGGAAGAGAAAGAGCAGATTATTCTGGCTGCCTGGTTTCACGACACCGGTTATACAAAAGGTACAGATGATCATGAGGAAAACAGCTGCAAGTTGGCACGTGCGTTTTTAGAAAAACAGGAATACAAAAGTTCATCAATAGAGAGAATATGTCAATATATCATGGCTACCAAACAAGGGCACGAACCTGCCTCTCTCCCTGAAGAGATCCTTAGAGATGCCGATTCTTCGCATTTCAGGCAGAAAAGTTATTTGGCAACATCCGAACTATTACGGGAAGAGCTTCGTTTATTAGGAATCGCAGAGTATTCCTCCGAAGAATGGCGACAGGAGAATATAAAAATGTTCAGGGCTGATCATCGCTTTTATACTGACTATGCAAAAGAAAACTGGCAGGCGGGCAAAGACAAGAACATAAAGCGTCTGGTAAAAGAGAAAAAAGCACGTAAAAAACTGGCTAAAAAAGAAAAATTAAAGGCTCAGTTTAAGAATGAAAGTCCGGAAAGAGGGATACAGACTATGTTTCGGGTTACCATGAGAAATCACCTCAAGCTAAGTGATATAGCTGATACTAAGGCTAATATTTTATTGTCTGTAAATGCTATTATCATATCTCTGGTGCTATCAAATCTGATTCCCAAACTAGACAATCCCTCTAATGATTACCTGATCTATCCCACGGGTATATTTCTCATATTCGCTATTGCTTCTATGGTTTTGTCTATATTGGCAACCCGACCAAACGTTACCAGGGGAGAATTTACCAAAGAAGATGTAGAGAACAAGGATGTAAATCTTTTGTTTTTCGGCAATTTCCATAAGATGAAACTTCCTGATTACGAATGGGCCATCCAGGAGCTTATCAAGGATAAGAAATACGTTTATTCATCCCTTACAAAGGATTTATACTATCTGGGTGTGGTTTTGGATCGAAAATACAGTCTCTTAAGATGGACATATACAATCTTTATGATCGGAATGATATTGTCTGTAATTGCGTTTTTTGTGGCCCTGAAATTTTATGGGCCGGACAGGGTGTTAGAGCTTCCTGAAGCTACCTCTGCTTTATTCTTTTAAAGCTTCCATCAGGTCCTGATAAGTATAGGTTTTCTGTGCTTCTTTCTTTTTATTATAAAGGATCTCCGCTCTGATAGCTTTTAGTCCGGTTACCCCCTGAAGGCCTTCCAGTTCTACAATTTCAATATTATTGGTGAAGTACCCTTTAGATTTTAAAAATGATATATACCTGAGGTACTCTAGCTCATCCGACTTCTGGGAGTAGACAATAACGAGTTTGCCCTTTTCGGTAAGGCGCTGGTCTGTGCCTTTGATATAGGATTTGTCAATTCGTTTTTTAATGACCTCATATCTGGCGTTGTAAGTTCCGTCCACGTCAAAATGCTTTTCATCCATTCTAAAGCGGATAGAGAGGGAAGTGTGGTAGACAAGGATCAGAGATGTAACATCGAGTTGAACAGGCAGATGAGGCTTAAGATTATAATAAGTGTTTTCCATTTCACACATCACCTGCAACTGCCACAAGCGCAAATTGTTGAGATAAAGGAAATCAAATTTTCTATCCTCGGTTATTTCATCTCCTATGTACAAATTATGCTCTACCCCATCGGTTTTGTATCGCTCAAAATAATGAGGAAACATTTCCTGAGCACTTTTTTGAGCCTCATCAAGGATGGCTACTAACTGTCTGTTAGTCTCCATAATAGTAGTGTCATAATTTTTTCTGTGATCGTAATAAGTATCTGTGGATTCGTCTATCCTGGATTCGTAGGAGGTTATAATTTCTCTGAGTTCCTTATGATTTTCCTTGAGATACCTGAATACAGGATCAATTTCAGTCTTTACAAAATTGTAGATAGATTGTTCGGTGTTGGTTTGAAGGACCTCCTTTACTTCTTCCATATGCCTGTTTACCCTGAAAATAAGTTCTTCATATATGGGGAGGCCATTTTCCTTGAAGGCCGCATCAAGAATATTCCTTATTTCAGACAGCTGGATCATGAGATCGCGCTGTATGCTGCTATTACGTGCATTAGAAGATGCCGAAATATCGGTTTGTCCATAAAGGGGATATATATCGTTGAAAACGATTTCATTAAATGTCGGATCGTTACCTTTTAGCTCTTCATTGATAAAGCGTTTTGCTTCCTTCCTGAACTTCCAGTAAACAGCAGAATGAATTGTAGTACACTCTTTCTGGATGACTGCATCGATCAGGTTTTCCTGTTCGTTTTTCGATCTGACGACCGCAGAAACGATATAGGGCATCACGTCATCCAGCTTGCGTGCATTTACCCCGTTAAACTGATTTTTCACCTCAGACACAATCTCCAGAACTCCTAATAGTTCGTTGTCTCTTGCTATAGGTGCAAATATGACACTTTTGATCCCCTGTTGCTGTAAATTCTTATAGGGTTGCTTCCCTTTTGATCTGTCAAAATACTTCTGTACGTCTGAGACAATGAAATATGTATTTTGTTTTAATAATTTCTCATAGGATTGTTTGCAAAGTGCTTCGTTGCATATCTCAAAATCACTTTCATTAAGAAGGTAACTGTGCATGTCTTTGCCGAATACTCTTTCAAACTGATCGTCTTCACGACTGTAAGCAGAGAATCCTACTTTTAAATCCTTCAATTTGAAAAAGGATTTAAAGGTTTCCCGGAGGTCAGACATAAAAGTGTCACTTCCCCTTTTATTTGCAGAAATCAACTTTGATTTGATCTCAGATATTGCCTGTTCAGCCGTTGCATCAAACATATTGGCAATAACGAATCCTTTGGAAATAAAACTATTGGGTGGAATCTTTTCCTTCCACATTTTCAGATCATTTGGATGCTCCAGTAGTTCATCTATATCCTCCTGTTTGAGGTCTTTAGCAAGTTCTGTTGGATAGAGTTCAATAAAATCAGCATTGTATAGCACCCTGTAATAATGCATTACCCCTTCGGCATTGGGTATTTTATAGAAGTAAGGCCTGTGAAAATCCAGTTTGTACCCGTAATGGAATTTTATGATTACAACACAATTCATGATGTAATCCAAACTCGCATCCTCCTTTGTCAAAGCGGGAATAAAATTATCTCCTGCGTCTTTTAAGATTTTTTTAAATCTGTTGGAAGCATTGAATATGACATCTCTGTAAGGGAGAGAAGCCGCTTTGATCTCATTTTCACTTAAAACCTCCGAAAACGCATCTTCAAGGATGATAGAGATCACATCCTCGTGCTCTTTGAGAAGTGCAACATCCGTAAAACCTTCTCTGAGAATCGGGTATGGAGCCTGAGCCTTCAGAATTCTCCTGGCTTTTTCTGCCAGATAAGCATCTTCCCCTTCCGCTATTTTTTCATAACGCTTCAGCAATTTATCAAAGCTGATAAAATGCTGTAATGGCCATTCGGTTGAATTGTCAGAAGTCATAGCGGCTTAGTCTCCTATTATCTTATAAAATTACAAAACTATTCGATTCGCTAAGAGATTTAAAATTTATACGATGTTCAGCACTTTTTAGGATATTTATAGAAATTATACCTATGTCATCCTCTAAAAGACTTAGTCGAGCCTACAAAAATGCGCATACCATACTCTTTGATGATTCTTCAAAGTTTATTTTCTTCAGTGATTGTCACCGGGGTGACAACAGCTTTGCCGATGATTTTGCCAACAATAGGAATATCTATTTCCACGCATTGAGTCAGTACTATCAGGATGGGTTCCAATATTTCGAACTGGGTGACGGGGACGAATTATGGGAAAACGTGGATTTTGAAGACCTGTTCGATGCGCATAAAAATGTGTATTTGCTACTGCGTAAATTTTATATGGGAAACCGCCTTCATATGATATGGGGTAATCACGATATGGTCTACAAGGATGAGAAATACGTAAAAAAACAGTTGAGTACGTATTTTGATCCGGTGGATGAGATCGATAAGCCACTTTTTCCTGATCTGACCTTCCACGAAGCATTAATCCTTAAACACCGGAACAGTGGACAGGAGATCTTTCTGACGCACGGGCACCAGGCTGATTGGTGGAACTACACTTTTTGGCGCTGGGGCCGCTTTCTGGTTCGCGTATTGTGGAAACCTCTGCAAGTATGGGGAATCGCTGACCCTACTAGTCCGGCAAAGAACTACAAAGAACTTATCAAAGTAGAACGCCGCATTAAAAAGTGGATCCTTCAGAACAATTCACTGCTAACCATTGTTGGCCATACACACAGACCACGTTTTGCCAGGCCAGGAGGTATTCCTTTCTTTAACGATGGTAGCTGCGTTCACCCCAGGAGCATCACCGGAATTGAAATAACAGGAGGAGAAATTGTACTGATCAAATGGCATATAGCCACCAAGGAAGATGGGACACTTCAAATCGTAAGAGTTGTCCTGGAAGGGCCTAAAAAACTAAGGGATTACCATAAAAAAAGATCCATCTCCAGATTTAGCCCCACCTAAACCTTATTACAGAGACGAATCCTTTTTGTTATTGAATCTTATTGAATAGTGAAATTAATGGGGATGCTGTAAGGCACAGAAACCGCTTTTCCTCTTTGCTTTCCAGGGGTCATTTTTGGTAATGATGCCACGATGCGATGTGCTTCTTTTTCCAGGTTTTTATCAGGCCCCCTCATTCTGATACTCCCAATTTTACCCTTAGAATCTATTACAAATTGTACGAATACCCGACCCTGAATCCCAAGTTCCAGCGCTGCAGGAGGATAAGTAAATTCTTTGATGATATGCTGCTGTACCTTTTCCTGGAAGCATAATTTTCGCTCTTCATTGTTCTTGGCCGATTCACATCCAGGGAAAATCGGAACATTCTCAATGATGGCAAATGGCACAGTGATTTCTTCCTCTTCTTCTCCTACTTCCACATCATCAACGTCAATGACTTCCTCTACAATTGCATCCTGACTTGTTTCTGTACTTTCAATGATTGTTTCTTCTACTTCCTCGGTATCCTCAACTACTTCAATTATTTCGGGAGCAGCGGGAGGCGGAGGAGGTGGAGGTGTTTTAATCATTTCCGTAACGGGTACGTCCTCTTTTAAATCATCGACAGCCTGGACCAGATCAAGAACTATTTCATCCTTTGGGTAAGTCTTGTACTCCAGGGCACGCCATGTTAGGAACAAAACGATAGTTAGGCCAATAACAAAATACAGGCTACTATTTCTATTTAAATCGGCTTTTGGGTTTTTTTTGACTTGCATGACACTGATTTTAATACCATTAAATTAATAGCAATACAAAACTTTTACTATGACATTTATCAGTTTTACATCATACCCTGCTGAGAACCAGTATTTTCAATAAAAAAGCCTGCTTTTCAGCAGGCTTTTTACTCAAATTCAAATTTACTTGATGTCACTTAGGTACTTCCCAGAAGTATCTCATCATAATCAATTCCTTCAATCGGAATGATTTTTTCTTCCTGGTGATCCCATTCAATCCTTCTACCTAATTTGTACGCCAAACCAGTCATATGGGCAGTTATAGCCTCATCAAAACCTTCTTTTATTCCACAACTCAGGGTTCCTCCATTTTTAATCGCACTGAGCCATTCCCTTAGATGTAAATAGGTTGAATTTACACGGACTCCGTCAATATAGGTCCACATAAGACCTTTATCCGCAAAATACTGAGATGTAGCCGAAGAGACCGCGTCGGGTACATTAGCTCCCGGATTGTAGTGGTAAATAGGAACATTCGGTTTCATTTTGCCCTCTTCGAGCAGGTCGGCATATTTTGTAGATCCTCCATCGGGCCAGATCGTCAGATTATTTCCGAGTTCCATTGAAGCATCATGACCCATAAGGATAGTAGGCCGATTGTAGCCGTTTCCGAGGGTGGCATTATAAGTAAAGGTCATTCCTTTTTCCTTCCCTTTAACCTGACTGCTTCCTGTGCTGAAATCAGGGAAATCCATATTTACCTGGAGTACATCGGGCACATTCCTTCCGTCGTTGTGGGTATAAATCCCCCCAGAAGCAGTGATGTATTTGGGTATTCCCATATTCAGGACGCAATTGAGGCGATCATAGTCATGTGTGAGCAAATCACCGGATAAACCAGAACCATAGGCCCACCATTTACGCCAGCGGAAAAAATGATTTTTATTAAAAGGTATTTTTGGTGCGCTGCCTAAAAACAAATCCCAATCTATAGTTTGTGCATTGGCTTTTTCATGTATGTCGTAATTCCACGCTCCGTTGTCATCATTTCTATTGGTAAAAGTTTGTACCACAGAAACATGCCCCAGAACTTTTTTATCGATAATATCACTGGCGGTTTTAAAACTTAAGGTCTGTCTGTGCTGATGACCTACCATAAGAAGTGCATTCGAATTTCTTGCCGCTTCCCTGAGCCTGTACGTTTCTTCAATGGTATGGGTCATGGGCTTTTCTACGTAAACATGGACCCCATTTTCAAGGGCGTCAATGGCCATTGGGGCATGCCAGTGATCCGGAGTCGCAATGATAACCGCATCTACTTCTCCACTTCTGATCATCTCCTGATGCGTGCCATATCTTTTTACCTTATTTTCAGATGTGGAAAATGAAGCAATCACATTTTCTGCTCGTATATCAAAGATGTCACAGACTCCCGTGATTTTAAGGTTTAATTTTTCCTGATCGAGGAATTCCTGTAGTTGTGTATTGCCACTGAGTCTTTCTTCCTCTTTCATCTGTTCAATCCACTCCTTGGTGGCAAAGCCGAGAGCCCTGCATAGCTGTTCTCCCCTGATGCCAAAGCCAATAATCCCAATTCGTATAGGATCTCCACCTATTTCGGGTAGTGCCGTGGGTAAGGAAGGTTCAATTTTTAACTGCTCGAGAATTTCAGAACGGTCTTTGCTCTTTATCAATGCATTGGCAGTTCCCGCCCACCATACGGTTCCGAGTATAGGTAGTCCTCCCAGACCTTTTAATATATCGCGTCGTGTCCATTTCATGATTGAGGAGTTTTAATAGTTTTTGGTTCTTTTTTAAAGAGATATTGCAAGCCGAAGTAGTGACCTGTTGGCAACTGAGCCAGGATCCACAGGGCTGCTATCTCAATCAGATTCTTGTTGACAAACCAGTAGCTCCCCTCCACATTTTGCTGTTCAAGCCAGGGGAAAGGAGGATGTGCAAAATAGTATAAGGCCAGTAATCCAATCCCGGCAATGGCTCCCCATTTTTCAAAAATCCCCAGAATGAGAGTGACACCAACAAAAATGAGAACCAGGGTGTTAAGGGTATCAACCCACCCCATGGTCGCTTCATTGGTAAGTGCAATGAATAAAGATTTAAACGGCCCCTGAGCGGTAGCTAAATAACCAAAGGCGGTCCAGTCTGGATTGAATAGCTTTATTACCCCTTCATAAAGAAAGTGCCATCCAATCAGGATACGTAAAAAAACCACACTTTTCAGGAGTGATTCTTTTTTAATAACATCAGTCATATATATAATATTTGAATGTAAAAATTACTCTTTCAGGCTTTTGAAAAACCGTTGATTTAGGTGTATAAAACCTTCAAAACTAGCTACAAAGCGAACTACTAACTATGATTTATATCAGGTTTGAAATTTCAAAGACATCGTCTTCTGTTTAATACGATTTCTCATTGATTTCAAGTTCGTTCCGCCAGAATTTTCATGGCTTTCACAAAATCATCCAGCTCAGCTGTAGTTGTGTAAACATTAGGTGTAATCCTACAGCCCTGAACATTGTGATGGTCAATGGCTACGGTAAATATCCTGAACTCTTCCATTAGTGTTCTGGCCAGTTCGGACGGTTTCATATTCCGAATCCCAACATTGGCTATTCCACAGCTTCTATGCGGCTCCACAGGGGTATTAATTATAATATTTTCGGTGTCTCTGAGCTTATCCGACCAATAGCGCTGAAGATACCTCAACCGTTTTTCCTTTCGTTCCATCCCGATGAGTTCCAGGTAATCCAGGGCATCGTTTATAGTAAGGTCGGTATGTACCGGGTGGGTCCCTATATGGTTCAGACGACCAATATCATCCGGCTCTCTGTTGTGCTCGGCAAGAAGAGGCCATATTTTAGAAATATTCTTTTTGGCGGCAAAGAGAATCCCTGCCCCCAGAGGGGTACTCAGCCATTTGTGCAGGCTCGAACCGTAGTAGTCACATTTGAGTTCTTTGATATCGACCTCTATATGTCCCACACAATGAGCCCCGTCTACCATAACCTCTACTCCGTGGCTGTGGGCCATGTCACATATTTTTCTCACCGGAAGAATCTGACCGGTAATATTTACCATGTGGCAGATCATCATTAATTTGGTTTTCGGCCCGATCTGAGATTCGTACAATGACACAATTTCTTCATCTGAAGCCGGGTGGTTGGGCAGGGAAATAGTTTTAAGTACCAGGCCGTATCTTTTGGCAGTGAGTTTAAAATGCTCTCTCATTGCCCCGTAATCCTGCACTGCAAAAACAGCCTCATCGCCTTTTTCCCAGGGATACCCCCCAATGATCATATCAAGTGACTCCGTAGTATTTCTGGTGATAATTAATTCGTCTGAATCGCAACCAACCAGCTGAGCCAGACGGCTGGCAATCCTTTTTTTGTTATCCCATTGCACGGTCCGCATATAATGTGACCCTTCGTAATTTACCTGCTCTATGTGCTTGTGAAACTTTTCAATGGTGGGGATAGGTGCAATATTATAATACCCGTTCTCCAGGTTAATATAGTCCGGTTTTAAGGCATAATCGACCCTGATTCGCTGCCAAAAATCATCTTCATCATTAAGCTCATATGTTCCTCGTTCTTCCGGGGAAGTGGCATTAAGAGACAGGGGAAGAAAGGGAGTGATCAGGGCTGCCTGCCCCATTTTCTGTAAAAATGATCTTTTATCCATTTCGTTCAGATTATTCTACAAGATAAAAAATAGATCGCTTTTAGTTCTATTCAAAATGGTATATTTAACACTCAGAGATATTCCCGGACTCAAAGCCAAACTATGCCATTAGTTATCGTCATCATAGGTATTCTTATCCTTTTTCTGCTGATTGCGAAATGGAAACTGAATCCCTTTATCACTTTTATTCTGGTTTCCCTTTTTGTGGGAATTGCCGAAGGCATGGATTTGGAGACGGTGGTTAGCTCTATAGAAAATGGGATAGGCAATACATTGGGATTCCTGGTCATGATCCTGGGATTGGGAGCCATGCTGGGTAAATTGGTAGCTGATAGCGGAGCCGCACAGCGAATCACTTCTAAATTGATCGATCAATTCGGAAAAAAGAATATTCAGTGGGCTCTGGTCCTTACCGGGTTTATTGTAGGAATTCCTCTTTTTTATTCGGTAGGCTTTGTGATTCTGGTGCCCCTGGTATTTACTGTTGCTGCCCGGACCGGTCTTCCTTTACTCTATGTTGGCCTGCCAATGCTGGCTTCCCTTTCTGTTACCCATGGGTATCTCCCACCACATCCCGCGCCGACGGCTATTACTGTGATGTTCGATGCCGATATGGGAAAAACCCTTATCTACGGCATCATAGTTGCCATCCCTGCAATTATCATTGCGGGTCCTTTTTTTTCTAGGACCTTAAAAAATATACACGCAACTCCCCTGAAGGAATTTGTAAATCCAAAAATCCTGAAGGATGATGAAATGCCCGGAATGGGGGTAAGTATTGTTACCGCCCTTTTACCAATCATCCTGATTGGTCTGGCCACTATAGCCGATTTATTGATTCCTCAGGATTTTCCCCTGAAGAATATTATTGCTTTTCTGGGGAATCCTGTAATTGCAATGCTGATATCTGTGCTGGTAGCCATATATACCCTGGGGCTGGCAAGGGGCAAAAAAATGAAGGAAGTAATGGATTCAGTGGGCAGTTCCATTTCCGGTATAACGATGGTCTTATTGATCATTGCCGGGGCAGGAGCCCTGAAACAGGTTCTCATTGATAGCGGGGTTAGTCAGTATATCGCCGACTTGCTAAAAGGATCATCCCTTTCTCCTTTATTCCTGGCATGGTTAATCGCCACTGTTATCAGAGTTTCTGTAGGTTCGGCAACCGTTGCCGGCTTAACCGCAGCAGGGATTGTAATGCCCATGATCGCAAGTACCGGAGTGAGCCCGGAATTAATGGTTCTCGCCATTGGCTCGGGCAGTCTGATGCTTTCGCATGTAAACGACAGTGGATTCTGGCTCTTTAAAGAATATTTTAATCTGTCGGTAAAAGACACATTAAAAAGCTGGACCCTCATGGAAACTACCGTTGGAGTAGTTGGTCTCATTGGGGTTCTTATCCTGAACCAATTCATTTAAATCTAAAATATGAGCAATTCTCCTTCACAACGAATAAAAGACCTGGGATTGGTGCTGCCTCCGGCCCCACCTCCTGCAGGACTCTATAAACCCGTTATGGTTGTCGATGGCTTTTTATACGTTTCAGGGCAGGGGCCCATGAAAAGCGATGGTACGTATATAACCGGAAAAGTTGGCGAAGCATTAACCCTGGGAGAAGCTAAACTAGCGGCCGAACAGGTAGGTCTTACCATGCTTTCAACCATCACAACGCATTTTGGAGATATTGATAGGATTAAACGCCTGGTAAAAACACTGGGCATGGTTAACTCGACACCTGAATTTGACCAGCATCCACTGGTTATCAACGGCTTCAGCGAGCTGATGTCGGATATTTTCGGAACTGAAAATGGCGTGGGAGTGAGAAGTGCAGTAGGTATGATTCTCCCGGGCCAGGTAGCCGTGGAAATAGAAGCTATGTTTCAACTTCACTCATAGGCCGGGATATGGAGAAAAGACCGTGGTACAAGATTGAAAATGAAGAAGAAATTTCCTCTCCTTGCCTTTTGGTGTATCCCTCCAGAATTGAGCGCAACATTCAGACGATGATCAGCATGGTAAGTGATGTTAAAAAACTCAGGCCGCACATAAAGACTCATAAAATGGCAGAAGTGATCGACCTGCAGTTAAAATACGGCATTGATAAATTCAAATGTGCCACCATTGCCGAAGCTGAACTACTGGGGCAACGAAAAACATCGGATGTACTCCTGGCCATGCAGCCTGTAGGACCCAACGTCGGGCGGTTTTTTAAGCTTTTATCAAAGTACCCTCATACCCGATTTTCAACGATCATAGACAATAAGGATAGCCTGTATGAAATTGAAAAGATGGCAAAAACAACGGGTAAAAGCGTTCGTCTTTTTCTGGATTTAAACGTGGGGATGGACCGTACCGGAATTGAACCCGGGGAAGAGGCCGCTGAGCTGTACAAGAATATAGCGGATAGTGAATTTCTTGAAGCAGCCGGATTACATGTCTACGACGGGCATATCAGAAATCCGGCTATTGAAGAAAGGAAAGGAGAATGCGATGCGGCATTTAAGAGTGTATTGGAATTAAAACACCGGCTGGAAGCTGAGGGATATACTGTACCGACTATTGTCGCGGGAGGATCTCCTTCATTTCCTGTTCATGCCAGGCGAGAAGAAGTAGATACCAGTCCGGGTACCACGCTCTTATGGGATGCCAGATACGGTTCTTCATTTAAAGACATGGACTTTCTCCCGGCTGCTGTATTGATTACAAGGGTGATCAGCAAGCCAGCTGCTGATATTTTTTGTCTAGACCTTGGCCATAAGGCCATAGCTCCCGAGATGGACTTCCCCAGGGTACACATTTTTGGACTGGAAGATTGCGAACAGATCGGTCAGAGTGAAGAACATCTAGTTCTGAGAAATAAATCTAAGTCCCCTGTAAAAATAGGGCAGGTATTTTATGCTATTCCTATGCATATCTGTCCGACTGTTGCGAAATATCCGGAAGTATTGACCATTGAAGAAGGAAAGGTGACGGGTAAATGGAAAGTGGCAGCAAGAGATCATCGATTGATTATTTAAAGATCCCTATGTTAATTTTTGACGCACATCTGGACCTTGCCATGAATGCCCTTGAATGGAACAGGAACCTCGTATTGCCGGTTGATGATATTCGAAATACAGAACTGGGCATGAACGACAAACCCGACCGCGGTAAGAATACCGTGTCCCTGGATGCCATGCGTAAAGGAAATATTGGAATTTGCGTTGCTACTCAAATTGCCCGTTATGTTAAAAACACAAATCCGCTTCCGGGCTGGAATTCACCTCAGCAGGCCTGGGCACAAACCCAGGGGCAACTGGCCTGGTATAGAGCCATGGAGCAGCTTGGCGAAATGACCCAGATCTCAAACCTTACAGAATTAAACGATCACCTTAAATTATGGGATTCAAATTCGGATCCAAAAAAGCCTATCGGATTTATCCTCAGTTTGGAAGGTGCAGATTCATTGTTTACCCTAGGTCATTTAGAAATGGCCTATGAGCAGGGCTTAAGGGCTGTGGGACCTGCACATTACGGTCCGGGCACCTATGCCTTTGGCACGAATTCCACAGGTGGTATTGGGAAAAGGGGCCGGGAACTGCTGCTGGAAATGGCCCGCTTAAATATCATCCTGGATGTAACCCATTTGTGCGATCAAAGTTTTTGGGAAACCATGAAGGTGTATAATGGACCGGTCTGGGCTAGTCACAACAATTGCAGAGCCCTTGTCGACCACAACAGGCAATTCTCTGACGAACAGATCAAGGAATTGATTTCACGAAAAGCCGTTATTGGAGTAGCTCTCGATGCCTGGATGATGGTCCCCGATTGGGTAAGGGGCCAATCAACACCAGATTCAATGGGGGTCACACTAAATACGATGATAGATCACATCGACCATATTTGTCAACTTTCAGGAAATTCACTGCATGTAGGGTTTGGAACTGATCTCGACGGCGGATTTGGCAAAGAACAATGCCCGGGGGATATTGACACCATTGCCGATCTTCAGAAAATACCTCAATTGCTGGCTAACAGAGGATATTCACAGGAAGATATTGAGAATATCATGAATAAAAACTTCATAGGTTTCCTGCAGGAAACCTGGAAAAACTCCTGATATTTCAACTTTGCCTGAACTCCTAGGCGATAATCTTCTCTTCTCTTAGAAACGTATCCAGTCTATCGGCAATGTCGAAACAACGACTTACCTTTTCTACCCCATCACAATACCTGGAGTCCTTATTTTCATACTGGCAGTTGAGACCGCTCAGACTGACATTTTCAAACTTTTTATTCAATTCCTTACATTGGGTAAACAAGGAATCGAGAGTATCTTCCTTCTTGGTTTCAATTCCACTGCGCAACAAATACCCTCTTAGAAAATTTTGGACGGCAATTTGTGCATTTTTGCAAACCAAAAAAGAAACAACATCTTCCTCGGGCCGGTATAATTCCTTGTTGGCCTCCTTCATTTTCTGGACGGCTATCTTAAAATAGGGGTTCGCTAAGTCTTCCATCGAATCTGTTTTAAAATTTATTTTTATTCCTATAACATGTTTCCATGTTTGCTTATTCAGCGCTTCAATCTTACATATTTCTGAATAATTCAAGTCTCTCCCATTTGGTGTCAACTTCCTCCTGTGCCTGTTTTAACAAGCTTGCCCCGAGTTCAGGATCATCTTTTACCACCCTTGTAAAGCGAGTTTCCTTGTACATAAAATCTTCAAGGGGTTTGCTGGGTTCCTTCGAATCTAATTTGAACTTTTTGCCTTTAGGTTTGGAAGGGTCGAATCTAAAGAGCGGCCAGTAACCGGTTTCTACAGCTCTTTCCTGATGCAATGCTCCTTCTTTTAGATCATATCCGTGTTCCCCGCAATGAGAGTAAGCAACAATAAGGGAAGGTCCGGGATAAGCTGCCGCTTCTTCAATTGCCCTTAAGGTTTGCATGTCCTTGGCTCCAAGTGCTACCTGGGCCACATATACATTTCCGTACGAAATTGCTTGTAAAGCCAGACTTTTTTTACCTGTCCTTTTTCCCGATACAGAAAACTTGGCACTTGCCCCCAGTGGGGTTGCTTTAGAGGTCTGGCCACCTGTATTGGAGTACACCTCTGTATCAAGAACCATTATATTAATATCTTCTCCGGAAGCGAGCACATGGTCTACGCCTCCATAGCCAATATCGTAAGCCCAGCCATCACCCCCTAGGATCCAGACTGCTTTTTTCCGTAGATATTCAGTGAGGTTATAAAGTTTATTGGCTTCGGGAAGGTCTTTGTGCTGCGATAATATCTCATTCAACTGATCGAGATGTTGAAACTTCACCTCCTTTTGTCCTTCATTTTCTTCCGGATTGTTCAAAATGGATTCCACTAATTCATTGCCTACAGTCTCTTTCAGGGATTTCAATAACCCGACGGCAATTTCCTGTTTTTTGGACAGGGCCAGTTTCATTCCAAAACCAAACTCGGCATTATCTTCAAAGAGCGAATTTGCCCAGGCCGGGCCCCTGCCTGCTTCGTTGGTTTTGTATGGTGTAGTGGGTAAATTACCTCCGTAGATGGAAGAACATCCCGTAGCATTCGCAATCAGAATACTGTCCCCGTATAACTGGGTGAGCATTTTAATATACGGTGTCTCTCCACAGCCGGAACAGGCGCCAGAGAACTCGAATAGCGGTTCGAGAAATTGAGATCCTTTAACATTGGTAATCTGCAGTGCCGTTCTGTCGTAATCGGGTAGTTGCACAAAATAATCCCAATTCTCATTTTCAACTTTATCCACTTCTAGTTTTTTGTGCATATTGATTGCCTTAAAATCAGGAATCTCCTTGCTCTCTGCTGGGCACACTGCTACGCAAAGATCACATCCCGTGCAGTCTTCGGGTGATACCTGAAGAATATAGGACTCGGTTTCCTTTTCAAATGGCCTGCCTTTTGCGGGCGTCCTTTTCAAGGTATCCGGAGCAGTTTCAAGCTTAACATTGGAAACCACTTTAGCCCGGATGGCCGCATGCGGACAAATCGCGACGCACTTATTACATTGGGTACAGAGGTCTTCACCATCCCATACGGGGATAAAATCAGCAATCCCTCTTTTTTCATATTGGGTAGTTCCTGTTGGGAAGGTACCATCTACAGGAAAATAACTCACCGGAAGCTCATCTCCCCGCCCGGCAAGTATTTTTCCGAGTACTTCTTTTACAAAGGGATCAGGTTCACCAGACATTATTGATCTCAGGCCACGTGTAGCCGTAACCTTATTGGGATATTCCACTTTTTCCAGATGCTGAAGGGCAGTATCTACCGCATTGAAATTCATTTTTACCACTTTATCCCCCTTATGGGAATAAGATTTTACAATGGCATTTTTGATCTTTTCGATGGCCTCTTCTTTCGGTAGTATCCCTGAAATAGCAAAGAAGCAGGTTTGCAGTACCGTGTTGGTTCGTTTCCCAAGTTTGGCGGCCTGAGCAACCTTAGTGGCATCAATAACATAGAAATTCAATTCATTTTCTATAATCTCCTGTTGCATCAACTTAGGTAACTGGTCCCAGATTTCATCCCTGGAGAAAGGAGAATTTAAAAGAAAAGTTCCTCCTTTTTTGATATGGTTTAAAATATCGTATTTCTCTATAAAATTAAATTGGTGGCACGCTATAAAGTCAGCCGTATTGATCAGGTATGAAGAATGCACCGGATTGGGTCCGAATCTCAGATGTGAAATGGTCTGAGCTCCGGCTTTTTTGGAGTCGTATACAAAATATCCCTGCACGTAGTTATCGGTGGTTTCCCCTATAATTTTAATCGAATTTTTATTTGCGCCAACAGTACCATCAGACCCTAGCCCATAAAACATACAATTAAATGTCGTTTTCTTGGTTTTGAACACAGGGTTGTATTCCAGGCTGGTATGGCCAAGATCGTCATTGATCCCAATAGTGAAATGGTTTTTTGGTTTAGCTTTAAGCAATTCATCATATATACCTTTTACCATCGCAGGATTGAATTCCTTGGACGAGAGTCCATATCTTCCCCCTACTATATCAGGCATTTTCCTGTCACTTTCAACAAAGGCAGTGACGACATCCAGATAGAGTGGCTCTCCTATACTTCCGGGTTCCTTCGTCCTGTCAAGGACTGCAATTTTCTTGACCGTTTCGGGTAACTTTTTCAGCAGATATTCTACGGAAAATGGTCTATATAGTCGAACAAATACAGCGCCTACACGTTCATCCTGTTCCATAAGAGTATCCACGGTTTCCCTTACTGCCCCTTCACCCGAGCCCATAATAACGATAACCCTTTCCGCTTCCGGGTGGCCTACATAATCGAACAGATGATATCTTCGGCCTGTATGGGAATAAAATTCATCCATGACTTCCATAACTACTTCAGGCACTCTGTCGTAATGGGGGTTGGCAGCTTCCCTGGCCTGGAAGAAAACATCGGGGTTCTGAGACGTCCCTCTTACTACCGGGTGATCGGGATCTAAGGATCTCATCTTGTGTTCTTCTATTTTGTCATCAGGGATCATAGCTTTGATGACCTCATCCGGAATTGAATCGATCTTTGAGATTTCATGTGAAGTTCGGAATCCATCAAAAATATTGAGAAATGGCACTCGCGTTTTTAAGGTTGCAACCTGAGAGATCAGGGCAAAATCCATAGCCTCCTGAACAGAACCACCAAACAGCATTGAGAATCCGGTTTGTCTTGTCGCCATAACGTCAGAATGGTCGCCAAAAATAGACAAGGCATGAGTAGCAACGGTCCTGGCTGCCACATGGATGACTGATGGTAACAATTCCCCAGCAATCTTGTACATATTAGGGATCATTAGTAACAAACCCTGAGAGGCCGTAAAGGTTGTGGTGAGCGCCCCGGCCTGCAAAGATCCATGAACAGCACCTGCTGCACCACCTTCGCTTTGCATTTCAACAATTCTTGGAACATTACCCCATATATTCTTCTGTCCCTCAGAACTAAATACATCCACATGTTCCCCCATTGGTGAAGCAGGGGTGATGGGATATATGGCACATACTTCGTTCGTTTTATGAGCTATTCTGGCAACAGCCTCATTGGCATCACATATTAATTTTGGAAATTCATTTTTCATGATAGTCAATTTTCATTATTTACCTCTGATAGGATATATAAAGCAGCGTCCACATATTGTGGTGAGTGACATATAAAAATTATTGGTAAGCATATTTTGCAGTCTCCTGATCTTGTTAAAAGTAAGATTCTGATCAGGGGTAAACTATGACATTTATCAGGTGAAGAATGTCAATATTGCCTATTCATTTTTCGGCAGGTCAGTGCTTTTATTTCGGGTATTTAAAGTAAAATATGTCTAAAAAAAACTACCCTTTAGTTCATAAAAATAAAGGGTAGTCCATTTACTAAAAAGAAAAGAAATGCGCTCTAAAACACGGGGTTTTAATAACCGCACTTATTGTGAATAACATTATTCTCCATGGAGCCAGGCCTTTTTCCCCAGTAGCTGCTCATCAGATTCAACGTGTTCCTCATCAGGCACACAACAATCGACCGGACAAACAGAAGCACATTGAGGCTCATCATGAAAGCCCTTGCATTCTGTGCATTTGTCAGGAACTATGTAGTAGAATTCATCTGATATTGGTTCGTTTTCTGCATCGGCATCAACTTCCTGACCCCCGGGGGTATTTATCATCCCGGATAAGGCCGTCTCATCAGCATAAGACCATTCCTGGTCGGGTTCATAGATAGCATTGTTAGGACATTCTGATATACAGGCATCGCAGTTAATGCACTCGTCGGTGATTATTATTGCCATAACTCTTGTTTTAGGGATACGCTCGCTAAATTAAACTACACGAGCTGCTTTAATAATGATAAATGTCATATTTCATTAGCGATTCAAAGGATATATTTAATAAATCTAGAAAAGGGATAGAAAAGGTAATCTGTACTACCAAAATTATAATCAGAATGTAATGAGTATTGCAAAAATTGAAAAATCAGAAAAAGCCCTGGAGGCCGTAGTTGTG
This sequence comes from Muriicola sp. SD30, assembly GCF_041205185.1. Taxonomy (NCBI): domain Bacteria; kingdom Pseudomonadati; phylum Bacteroidota; class Flavobacteriia; order Flavobacteriales; family Flavobacteriaceae; genus Muriicola; species Muriicola sp. SD30. Next base: position 607,356 of record NZ_JBGEWB010000002.1, on the reverse strand, counting down.
CGCTTTGCAGGAGATTCGGGGGATGGAATGCAGCTAACAGGATCGCAATTCTCAGATACTTCTGCCATGTTTGGGAATGATGTAGCCACTTTTCCAAATTACCCTTCTGAAATACGTGCTCCTCAAGGGAGTTTATACGGGGTTTCAGGATTTCAGGTCCATATCGGGAGTGTGGAGATCAGTACTCCGGGCGATAATGTCGACCTTTTAGTAGCGATGAATCCCGCAGGTTTAAAAACCAATCTTCATGCGGTTAAACCCGGGTACGGGATCATCGTGGACACCGATTCATTTACTAAAAAGAACCTGGAAAAAGCGCATTATGAATCGAATCCGCTGGAAGATGGAAGTTTAGACGAGTATCAGGTAATTGAGGTAAGTATGACCTCCCTTACCAAAGAGGCTCTTAAGGATGTCGCTGGACTTGATAATAAAACTATCACCAGAACAAAAAATATGTTTGCGCTCGGAATGGTATACTGGATGTATCATCGTTCAAGACAGCACACCATTGATTTTTTTAGAACCAAATTCAAATCCAGACCCGAACTGATAGAGGCCAATACAAAAGTGTTGAATGCCGGTTATTACTATTCGGAAACTCTGGAGTTGATTCCAAATGCCTATACCGTAGCCCCTGCCAAAATGCCTTCCGGCACCTACAGGATTATAATGGGGAACACTGCTACGGCCTGGGGATTTTTGGCCGCGGCGGAAAAATCTGGGTTAGAGCTATTCTTGGGGTCTTATCCCATCACCCCCGCATCCGAAATCCTTCATGAACTGGTAAAACACAAACACTTTGGGGTGAAGGCCTTGCAGGCAGAAGATGAGATCGCCGGCATTAGTTCGGCCATTGGTGCCGCTTTTGCAGGAGATCTCGCAATCACTACTACTTCGGGGCCGGGCCTGGCATTAAAAGGAGAAGCACTGGGACTGGCAGTTATGCTCGAATTACCCCTGGTAGTAGTTGATGTACAACGAGGAGGACCTTCTACCGGCCTACCTACAAAAACCGAACAATCTGACCTGCTCCAGGCCATGTTTGGCCGAAACGGGGAAAGTCCGGTAATCGTCATTGCGGCTAGCACGCCTGCAAACTGCTATGATTATGCCTATGCAGCTTCCAAACTCGCACTTGAACATATGACCCCGGTTATACTTTTAACCGATGGCTATATTGCCAATGGTTCGGCTCCCTGGAAAATCCAGCCCGTAGCTGAAATGCCTGATATAACTCCCAGAATCATTTATGGTGCAGATAGCCAATGGCGTTCTTATAACAGAGATAAGGATACACTTGCCCGCGACTGGGCAATTCCTGGAACTAAGGGCCTGGAACATCGTGTTGGCGGACTGGAAAAAGACCAGACCACCGGAGAGGTTTCCTATGATCCTGAAAACCATCAGTATATGACAGATATCAGGGCAGAAAAAATAAAACGGGTACAAAACGAGATACCTGAGCTTCAGCCGAGGTTCGCACAGAAAGGTGATCTCCTGGTAGTTGGTTGGGGAGGTACTTTCGGAACGCTGTATGCTGCTGTAAAAGAAATGAAACAACAGGGATTTGAAGGAATAGGCCTTGCCCATTTTAATTATATCAATCCCCTACCAAAGAACACAGCAGAAGTTCTTCGAAATTTTAAGAAGATTGTTGTTTGTGAATTGAATTCAGGTCAGTTTGCCTCTCTTCTGCGAATGAATTTTGAGAATATCCCGTTCTTCCAATTCAATAAGGTTCAGGGCCTTCCTTTCGGAAATGTGGAATTAACAGAAAAGTTTAAAGAACTCTTAGCATAATCATGGAAACTCTAGAAAATAAATACACTTATAAGGATTTTGCGAGCGATCAGGAGGTAAGATGGTGTCCGGGATGTGATGATTATGTCATCCTGAGAGCCATGCAGAATGCGCTGCCACAAGTAGGGATAAAAAAGGAAAATGTGGTATTTATCTCGGGAATTGGTTGCTCATCTCGCTTTCCCTACTATATGGACACCTATGGAATGCATGGTATCCATGGAAGGGCCCCGGCAATTGCTTCGGGGGTTAAATTGGCGAATCCTGAGCTCAGCGTGTGGGTAATCACCGGGGATGGAGATGCAATGGCCATCGGGGGTAACCACTTTATTCACGTCCTCAGGCGAAACCTCGACATGAATATTGTTCTCTTTAACAATGAAATCTATGGCCTCACCAAAGGGCAATTTTCACCAACGTCCCTTGTTGGGCAGCGGACCAAATCCTCTCCCTACGGAAATACTCAACCCCCTTTTCTTCCGGGGGAACTGGCCATTGGTGCCCAGGCCCGATTTTACGCACGGGTAGGTGGCAACACACCGAAAGAGATGACACAGGTATTTATTGAAGCTGCAAAATTTAAAGGTACTTCCCTTATTGAAGTTCTTCAGAATTGCGTCATATTTAATGACGGAGCATTTGCCAAGTATACAGACAAGAAAGTTAGGGCAGACAAACAGTTGTTCGTAGAACACGGCAAGCCCATGATTTTTGGAAAGGAACGAAACAAAGGATTGGTGTTAAACGGACTTAAATTAGAAGTTGTGACCCTTGGGGAAGAAGGAATTAAAGAGTCTGATCTTCTGGTACACAATGCGGAACTCGAGGATCCCACCCTGCATCAAATGCTGATCAGAATGGAATATCCCCTGGTCACCGGAATTATCAGAAGGTTTCCCGATGTGACTTTTGAAGAAAGGGTTGATGACCTGACCAGAAAAGTGAGGGCCGATTCTAAATTTACTAAGACCGATGACCTCTTCTTTTCAGGGGAGACTTACGAGGTAGAGTGATCACACTAAATCGATCCGGGAAACAGCCATTATTCTAAACCAGTCCGGCAAAACCCAGAAACGCCAGAGACAGTAATCCGGCTACCAAGAGATTGATGGGAACGCCCTTCATCCCTTCGGGGATATCGGCCAACTCTAAAAACTCCCGTATACTTGCAAAAACAATCAGGGCCAGTCCAAATCCTATCGCACTTGAAAAAGAAAAAAATACCGCTTTTAACAAAGTGCTATCCTCCATTCCCAGAGCCAGGATGGCTACACCCAGAACGGCGCAATTGGTGGTGATCAAAGGTAGAAATACTCCTAAGGCCTGATATAAGGGTGGACTTACTTTTTTTAAAATGATTTCTACCATCTGTACAAGGGCCGCAATAACCAGAATAAAAGTTATGGTCCTCAGATAATCCAGTTCAAAAGGTACAAGGACATATTGATGTAAGAGATAAGTAACTGTGGTGGCAATGGTCATCACAAACATGACCGCCCCTGACATACCCACAGAGGTGGATATTCTATTGGAAACACCCAGAAAAGGGCAAATCCCAAGAAATTGAGACAAGACGATATTGTTTACAAAAACAGCACCAATAAGGATAACAAAATATTCCATTTTAAGCTACTTTTTGGGTTAGTCTGTTAAACAGAATGGCGAGATAGGCCAGGGCTATAAATGCTCCTGGTGGAAGTATAAAAAGAATCAATGTGTTGGCTTCCTCAGAGACAAATCTGAATTCAAACAGACTTCCATTTCCAAGGATTTCCCGGGTTGCCCCTAAAACCGTGAGGGCAATAACAAATCCCAGCCCCATTCCGACCGCATCGACCACAGACGAAGCAAGGTCGTTTTTGGAGGCAAAGGCCTCCGCCCTGCCGAGGATCAGACAGTTGACCACAATTAGTGGTATAAAAATCCCTAATTGCTCATATAAAAAAGGGATATAGGCTTCCAGAACCATTTCCACCACGGTAACAAAAGAAGCTATTATAACAATAAAGGCTGGAATCCTGACCTTATTAGGGATTTGGGATTTTATAAGCGATACAACGATATTAGACATCAGTAAAACAAAAAGGGTAGCCACACCCATTCCCAGACCATTAAAAGCTGATGATGTAACGCCAAGTGTAGGACACATCCCAAGTAGCATTACAAAAACCGGATTCTCCTTTATAAGGCCTTTTAAAAAATTTTGCTTCTGGTCTATTGGTTTAGCCATCCTTCTACCACTTAGAGTTGGTAATTGAATTTTTATTGGTTAAAAAGCTGTCAAATGCCTGTTGCGCTGCTTCGGAAAAAGCCCGAGTACTAATTGTTGCTCCGGCCAGAGCATCAACGTCTCCACCATCCTTTTTCACCTTCAGGTCAAAGGTCTCCGGGTTCTTATCCCTGAATTGCCGCAGGAATTTCTCTCCTTTCATTTTTGTGCCAAGACCAGGTGTCTCTTTTTGTTCCAAAACCACAATGTCTCTTATATGTCCGTCCGGACTAAAACCTACCATCAACCTTACAATTCCACTATACCCTTTCTCGGAATAGCCGGTAACGGCTGCTCCCACAAATGTGCTATCCATGTAGGCAGGGTAGATATAGGTACTGTCTCTTAGCTCCTTCTGCTTCAAGCGTATCACCTCCACCACAGGCTTATTGTTAAACTGAGGAAGCGCTGCACTAAGCGCCTTCTCTACCCTCGCCAGGCGGGCCCTGGATTTCGGTTCCAGGGTAAGGTCATTTACATAGCCAAGAGAAAAACCCGCTACCAGGGTGATGATAAGAAGAACTACCACCATATTGAATAATGTCGATTCCTTCTTTTTCACAGTTACACAATTTTAGCTTTGATTCTTGAGCCAAACCTTCTGGGTTTGAAATAGCGATTGATAAGAGGTACAAATGCGTTCATGATCAGGATAGCAAAAGAGATGCCTTCAGGATAAGACCCAAATAATCTGATTACTACTGTAATAACACCGATTCCGATGGCAAAAATGACCATCCCTTTTTTTGTTACCGGACTGGTTACCAGATCGGTTGCCATATAAAACGCCCCCAAAATAGCACCACCCGAAAGAACATGAATAAGCGGATTGGCATAATACTCAGGGTCCGCCATCCAGAATACAGCCGTTATAACAGCCATAGTAGCCAAAACGGTAACCGGAATATGCCAGGAAATTACTTTTCTCGCTATTAAAAAAATACCTCCGATAAGTAATGCCAGGGCCGACATTTCGCCAATGGATCCCGAAGTTAATCCCATAAACATATCAGCAGTTGAAGGAATCTGTGTACTGATCTCGCTCATCGATTGTCCAAACTGCACCCCTTCTTTGATAAGTCCGAGGGTTGTTGCCCCTGTAACGGCATCCACAAGCGTGGTATTGTTCTCAATGGGAACAGGCCATAAGGTCATTTGTACGGGAAATGATACCAGTAAAAATACCCTACCCACAAGAGCGGGATTGAAAATATTAAATCCAAGGCCCCCGAATGATAGTTTACCTATTCCGATAGCTACCAGACTGCCCACCACAATCATCCATACCGGAATTCCTGCGGGCAAATTAAAGGCGAGGAGTATACCGGTAATTAATGCAGAGCCATCTGTGATAGTGGTTTTGGTTTTCAATAGAAATTTCTGAATGAGATACTCAAAAAGGAGGCAGGAAATGATGGCCGTAAACGTAGCTATCAGGGCATTGATTCCAAATACATAAAGCGAGACAAGAAAGACAGGAAGCAGAGCAAGAACCACATCGTACATTAGTTTTTCGGAAGTTCTTTCCGAATGTACGTGGGGTGAGGAGGAAACTATTATAGTCTGGTCACTCATACTTTTTATTTATTCGATTCGAGTTGCTTTCCTATTGATTTGCCAAAGCGTATATAATCCAGAAGCGGGCGATGAGAGGGGCATACATAGCTACAAGAGCCACATTCGATACAGGTCAGAATATCTTCTTCCAGAGCTTTCTCATACATTCCCTTTTCGGAAAGGTTCATCAGTAGGTGAGGTTCCAGACCCATGGGACAAACATCCACACATTCCCCACAGCGGATGCAATTTTTAGGTTCTCCCCTGCTGGCCTCGTCCTCTGATATGACGAGAATCCCGGATGTCCCCTTAGTAACCGGAACATCTGTATTTTTAAGGGCCTTACCCATCATGGGGCCACCGCTTACGATTTTCCGGGTACCCTCGGGCACACCACCAACAGCATCGAGGAGGTCTTTAACAGGAGTTCCTATTTTCACCCAGAAATTAGATGGGTCATTTAGTTTTTTTCCCGTTACGGTAACCACTCTTTCCATCAACGGTCTGTTGTGTTGAATGGCCTGATAGATGGCAAATACGGTACCTACATTATGGACCACAACCCCCACATCCATAGGTAATCCATTTTTAGGAACTTCCCTTTTTAACAGCGCCCTGATCAGTTGCTTTTCGCCACCCTGGGGATATTTAACCTGTAAAGCGGCAATCTGGATACCAGACGCTCCGGAGATTAAACTTCTGAAAAGGTCGATTGCGTCTTTCTTATTGTTTTCTATCCCGATAATTGCACGGTCTATTTGCAGTGCGTGCATCAGAATCCGGATACCCACCAGAATCTCTTTCCCCTTATCCAGCATAAGACGATGGTCTGCCGTTAGAAATGGTTCGCACTCAACACCGTTTACAATTAGACAGTCGAGTAATTTGTCTTTTTTTACCTGCAATTTTACATGCGATGGAAATGTGGCACCACCCAGGCCAACAATTCCATATTCCGAAATACGTTTAAGGATTTCCTCTGGTTGCAGGCTGATCTCTTCTTTGAGGGGATATTCATTTTCCTGGAAATTAGATTCATTTTTTACATCAGATCTGATAACAATACACTGTTTCTTATACCCTCGTGTATCGACGATCTTGTCCAGTTTGGTTACGGTTCCTGCCACTGGGGAATGAATATTTGAGGATACATATCCACCTGACCTGGCAATTACCTGCCCGATTTCAACCTTGTCTTTTCGATCTACCACAATTTCCGCGGGTATCCCTATGTGTTGCGATATCGGAACGTAGACCACTTTGGGCAGAGGGAGTCTTTTAATAGGTTTAGCAGATGTTATCTTGTTCTCTGAGGGATGAATCCCACCTTTCGGAAAAGTCTTAAGCATCATTTTGTGGCTTTATGGATTCAACCTTTGCTGTTACTTTTGCCTCTGCTTTTTTCTCTTTCCTCGGCGGAAAATTAGTTTCAATAATGGAATGGGTTGGGCATACAGGGACACATTTCCTACATAAAGTACAGTAAGCCGGATCTATATATGCCAGGTTATTCTCTATAACAATGGCTTCTTTAGGACATACATCCAGACATTTTGAACAGCCTATACACGCCACAGAACAGGCTCTTTTGGCAATACCACCTTTCTCCTCATTAAGGCAACCGACAAATATTTTTAAATCCCTTTTATGTTTTGGCCTCATCTCTATGATATCCCTTGGGCAGGCATCAACACACATTCCGCAAGAGGTACATTTGTCCGTAATTACCACAGGCAGCCCGGTGGTTTCATCCATGTACATCGCATCAAACTTGCAGGCATCAACACAATCTCCGTCTCCAAGGCAGCCGTACTGACAATCGGTTTCGCCACTGTAGATCAAAGCCGAAATGGCACAAGACCTGGGTCCCTGATACTCTGTGGTCTTAGGCCTCACATCACAGCTTCCCTGACAGCGTACTACAGCTACAGTAGGGTCTTTTTCTGCCACCTCTTTCCCTAGTGTATCCGAGACCAACTTCATTACCTCATTTCCGCCAACAGGGCAGAACAGATCAGAAATATCATCGGTATTCACCAATTTTTCAGCAAAAGACCTGCATCCCGGAAATCCACAACCCGCACAATTAGCCGCGGGCAAAAGGTCTTCAACTTCTGAGATTAAAGGGTTCTCATATACATAAAACTTTTTTGAAACAACGTACAGAATCAATGCAGAAACTATCCCCAGAAGGGTTAACAAAATTGCGCTGTTTAAAATAGATTCGGTCATAGTGTTCGTATTCTCAGAACGGAAATTCTGAAGGTTTTCCGGAAGTAATTCCTAAAGGCATAAACGCTTGCGTAATAAGGTACAAGGACAAAGAGGGATAACAAGCCCGCAATCCATTCGGTGAAAACCGCAGACGCGGTAATTAAGGTCAGCAGCATAAGGAGAAAAGGGAAAATATATGCCCAAAATACTGCCGTTTGTCCCAAACTCTTTTTTAGAGTGACTTTAACAGGCTCATTAATTTTGAAAGATCCGTCTGTATTAGGGATTTCTATTTCTTTTGTCTCTGAATTGCTTATCCCGCATGCCCCTTTAACACTGCAGGATTCACACTGGATGTTCTTATCCAGGGAAACCAAGATGGATTTCCCATGAATTTTAGAGACTTTTCCAGAGTGTACGAAGACCTTAGATCCCTGTTCCTGTAAATCCATGACACTATTCTTAACCCCACATTAACATCAAACCGGATAATTAATGGATTAAAACTAACACTTATGTATAATCCATAATATGATATATGTCAGCGTTCGGAAATTCTTTCCCGTGGTATTTAAAGTTTAATATGAGATATAAAATGCCTTTTTTTATGGTGAGATATGCTGTGTGCCAGGCGGTTCCTATTCTATATTAATTTTCTGTTCTTCCTTTAAGTAAGTGCTACTTTGATCGATTTTAACAGGGATTTATACCCCTCTGGCAGGGTAATTGTTACCTTTATGACTCATAAAAAAGCTATGAAAGCCGTTTTTTCACTCTTGATGATACTGGGGATTGCAGGTGTCGGTATATCGCAAACCGATGTGCCCAAAACCCAGCCATTGAAAATCGGACCAAAGCCGAATCTTGAAATAAAGGCAAAACCTACCCAGAATAATTCCCTCAGGATGCCCTCTATAATTGATATGGGTAAAACTCCGAACCTTCGCGATTCGCTTATGTCAAATAATGTCCAGATGTTACCCGACAGGGAGTTAAGACAGGCAGGATTCGACATGGAAATCGATCCCAAAGTAGGGGAACGCGAAAAAGGTAAGGGAAAAGAGCATTACGGAGATATGTATTTGGGAGACGTAAAAACTTCTTCAAAATTTGTGGGTATCGTATGCCGTGATCACGAATACGTAGACGGGGACAGGGTAAAGATTTATGCGAATGGAGAAGTCATAGATCCCAATATCCTTTTAACAGGGAGTTTTAAGGGAGTCAATCTCACACTTGACAAAGGGTTTAACCGCCTCGACTTTGAAGCCCTGAATCAAGGTACCTCCGGGCCAAATACTGCCCAGGTTGATGTTTATGACGAGGCAGGAAAACTGATATATTCCAATAAATGGTTGTTGTCTACCGGCTCTAAAGCATCCCTTATCATTGTCCAGGATTAATTTTCACTTTCGTTTTCCCGGATTATAGGTCTCCTCGGCTTTCTCTAATACCTCCTCTTTGTAAAATAGTACGTCCTTGAACTCCGTATCAGCATACATCTGTGCCTGATCGTCAAAATGCGGGGAGGAAGGGTCACCGCTCTGGCCTCCGGCCAAAATACTCTTGGCTTTTACTTTATCCCCGAATTCTACAACAGCAACAAAGCTGTTGCCACGGGTTCCATAGATCTTTTTGGTATTGTTGTCATAGCGAGCTCCATAGGCCGCAAGTGCGCCCCACCGACCTGAAGCATATCCAATAGGAATGCTGGGTTTAGCATCGTCAAAAGGCTGTCTAATGTCCCCGTTTAAACGCTGATAGCGGTTAACTTCCCCCCAGGGCATTTTCCAGGTGCCGAAATCCTTTTCCAATTCCATAATGACATCATTAAATATCTTCAGTCTTTCCTCCATTGGGGATTTCGTTCCAAAATACCTCATTGCTTCCATATCATTCATTTTATATGGACGAGACCCATTTCTGCCGAATTGCGTACCATAAAAGTGGGCTAACGTCATGGCTACCGATTCCTCGTTTGTTTTGAAATCCCATTCACGAAGAACATCAATGGCTTGTCCTAAGTCGGCATTCTTATTTCTCGACAGATCAAAGGCCTCAACCAAACCAGGAATTAAGGCTTCAAACGCCGGCAAATAGGGGTCGTGGGCCAGTGTTATAAGGCTGTCAAGTGTGTATCCTTTTCTATCCTTTAACAATTCGATGGCGTGGATTCCCCGAAAATTCTCACGGTCTATAGACATGTACGCCGAATAATCTTCTCTTTTCGGACTATATTCCATCGCCGCAGTAAAGGGGGTGGAATTGCAATTTTGAATCCAGCCGTTTGGCGGATTCAGCAAAAGGATGTTTTCATCCACCGTATGCAGGCCCTGCCAGTCCGTTTTTGGATCCTTGCCTTCTACCGGATTTGAATAGTCGAAAACCGTGTCCCTGACCGGGATAAAATTCCCGTGGAAATAGGCGATATTCCCCTCAGCATCCGCATAAACGGTGTTGTTTGATGAGTTGGTCCTAATGTCCATCATTTTTCTAAAACCTTCATAGCCGTCCTGTTTTGTCCTTATATAAGACTGTTCCAGTGCTTTAACAGGTTCCCACATCATAGCAGAAGCCACTACCCTATCCCCGGCCATATGGGTAATCGGGCCGTGGTGGGTGCGATAAGCGGGAAAGGACTTTTCTTTTAACTGCTTACCTTCTTTGTATTTTAGTGTAATCTCGGATACCTCCACCGGCCTTAATTCTTCCCCGTACTGATAGAAGGGTTCTCCTTCCATTTCTACAATCGTTTCCACGAATTCATCCATAACATCTGTATATGTAGATGTATGCATCCAGCCTGTTTTTTCGTTAAAGCCCTGATAGATAAAAAATTGCCCCCAGGTAACCGCACCATAGGCGTTTAAACCCTCTTCACTGTTCATATGGACTTCTCCCCTGAAATAGAATGAGGTATGCGGGTTGATAAGGAGCATGGCGTTTCCGGATTGAGTGAGATCTCCGGAAATAGCTATGCCATTCGATCCCTGTGGTTCGAGTTCGGCTTCTTTTTTCTCAATTTCCAATTCGACGGATTCAGGAAAGGAAATTCCTTCCTCGTACATCGCCTGTAATTTCCTGGTACTGATACGTTCTATATCGCCCCCTATTGAACCTTCACTAAAGTACATAGGCATCCAGGGTTCAAACCTTGTCAGTAATCTGGGTTTTACTTCCGGGTGGGTGTGCAGGTAATAGTTTATTCCATCTGCAAAAGCATCGCACAACTCCTTTAACCACTCAGGACTGTTTTCATAATGTGCTATGGCCTCCTCCTTACTCATAAATAACCGCGCCCTTAGATCACTATAAATGGCTTCTTCTCCTTCTACTTCGGCCAGCCTGCCAATCGCCCAGATATAGTTCTGTTCAACCCTGTTAAAATCGTCTTCACATTGGGCGTAAAGCAACCCGAAAACTGCATCGGCATCTGTTTTACCGTAGATATGAGGGACCCCAAAACCGTCGCGGATGATCGTTGTGTTTTCAGCATGTGATTCCCACCTTTCCAGTTCACTTAACTGGCCATCTGATTTACAGGAATTCGCTAACAATATCAAAATCAACAGTACGGGTAGTAATCTCAATCTTTTCATAGGTTTAATTTGAACAATTGTGAATTTAATCGACTTCCACCGGAAAAACTAATTATCTTTTCTGATTGAATCTGATAGCCCTGCCTAATGCCTTTTTATATGTATCTTGCGGCCCCTTTCCCTAATTTTATTCACCAATGGCTGATAAAAAAGTAAGTATTTTAAATGCCTTTAAAACTATTATCTGGCCCAGGCGGAATTTAGTTTTCATCGGACTTGTCCTTATAGTGATAAGCAAGGCCGCAAGCTTTGTGGCACCCATGTCATTGAAGTATCTGATGGACGATATTATTCCCAATAAGGACGTCCCTCTTTTAAAAATCCTAATAGGAATTGTTATTGCCGCCATCCTGGTTCAGGCTGTCACTTCCTTCCTGCTTACAAAAATCTTAAGTGTTCAGGCCCAGTACATGATCTCAGAACTAAGAGCTCAGGTACAGCATAAGATTCTGGCCCTGCCCATCCGATTTTTTGACAATACAAAATCGGGCGAACTAGTATCCCGTATCATGACGGACGTTGAAGGTGTTCGCAACCTTATCGGTACAGGACTTGTCCAACTGGTTGGAGGTACCATAACGGCTGTGGTTGCTTTGATCCTATTGTTGAACATCAGTGTTTCCATGACGCTGTTTGCCCTGGTGCCACTTGCTATCTTTGCAGTGGTTGCCCTGAAGGCTTTTAAGATCATAAGACCCATTTTCAGGAACAGGGGGAAAATCAATGCGGAAGTAACAGGTCGATTAACTGAAACCCTGGGCGGTATTCGGGTAATCAAAGGATTTAATGCAGAGGAGCAGGAACATTCCGTTTTCCAGGAAGGGGTACACAAACTTTATCAAAACGTAAAAAAGAGTCTGACTGCCACGGCCGTCATGACCAGTTCATCTACCTTTTTGCTGGGTGTAGCTACTACAGGGATTATGGGTATTGGGGGTTATAAAATCATGACGGATGCCCTTACCCTGGGTGAATTCCTGGAATTTACTTTTCTGCTCGGACTCATGGTGGCGCCCATAGTACAAATGAGCAATATCGGGAGTCAATTAAGTGAGGCCCTTGCAGGACTCGATCGCACAGAGGAATTGATGAATATGCCGGAGGAAGAAAATTCGGAACTGAGAACTCTCACTCCCGAAAGTATCAGAGGGCATTTTATTTTCAACGATGTTTCCTTTGCCTATGAAGAAGAAAAAGAGGTGCTTCACAATATTAGCTTTGAAGTCCCTGCAGGTTCTACGGTAGCCCTTGTTGGGAGTTCAGGTTCAGGTAAAAGTACAATTGCAGGCCTCGCAGCCAGCTTCCTGAACCCCAATTCAGGCAAGATTACGGTAGACGGACACGATCTGTCTAGGATCGTTTTAAAAAATTTCAGACAACACCTCGGTGTTGTTCTGCAGGATGATTTCCTCTTTGAGGGTACCATTAGGGAGAATATTCTTTTCCCACGCCCCGATGCCTCAGAGGATGAGTTGCTGAATGCCGTAAAAGCAGCTTATGTCGATGAATTTACAGACCGCTTTGAGGATGGTCTGGATACGCTCATAGGGGAACGCGGAATAAAACTCTCAGGAGGGCAACGTCAGAGGATTGCTATTGCCCGGGCGGTCCTGGCAAATCCCAGGATTTTGATCCTTGACGAGGCCACGTCAAATCTCGATACCGAAAGTGAAGGGCTTATACAACAGAGTCTGGCGGCATTGACGAAAGGAAGGACCACCTTTGTCATTGCACACAGGCTAAGTACTATCCGGAAAGCTGATCAGATATTAGTTATTGAAAACGGACGAATCGCAGAAACAGGAACCCATGATGAACTTATTGCAAAGGAAGGGCGCTATTATAATTTGTTTACCTACCAGGCAAGAATCTGATTCTTAACTTTCAGGAGCTATGGTTACTTCCAACTCGTCCAACGAATTTTCCAGTGGAATCTGACAACCCAGCCGACTATTTTCCTTTACGAAAAACGCTTCAGACAGCATTGCTTCTTCTTCATCGGTTTTATCTGGGAGAGGGTGTGTAGAATCAATATAAACCTGGCAGGAGGCGCACATCACCATGCCTCCACATACACCAATAGTTCCTTCAGGAGCCAATTCCCACGTTCTAACCAGCTCCATCAGGTTCATATTCATATCGGTAGGCGCCTGAATCTTATGTGTGGCCCCTTCTCTATCCCTGATTGTAATCTGAATATCGCTCATGTTTAAACAATAGCTTTTACGACGGCTTTAGGCGCTTCTTTTTTAGAGCCATCGAATCCCTGAACACCTCCAACAGTGGTGTATTTCAAGACATATCTTTTATTCGGATTGATTTTCTGATATGCGCTTTGACACATCAGGGTGGCCTCATGAAATCCGCAGAGGATGAGTTTAAGTTTGCCCGGATATGTATTAACATCCCCTATGGCATAGATACCGGGAATGTTCGTCTGATAGTCGAGGGAATTATTCACTTTTATAGCATTCCGTTCAATCTCCAGTCCCCAATCAGCAATCGGCCCGAGTTTGGGAGAGAGACCGAACAGGGGAATAAAATGATCTGTCTCAATATTATATTCACTAGTGTCCCCTTTGTTTTCTTCATGTCTTACAGTAGCCCATTCAAGCTTTTGACTCCCTCCAAGCGCAACGACTTCAGCAGGGGTAATTAAATTTACTTTGCCCTGGTTCTTCAAATCCTGAAGCTTTTCTACTGAATCCAGTGCTCCCCTGAATTCATTTCTTCGATGCACCAGAGTTACTTCTTTAGCCAAATCAGAAAGGAAAATGGTCCAATCCAGTGCAGAATCACCTCCACCTGCAATTAAAACCTTTTTGTCTCTGTATCTCTCGGGGTCTTTGATCATATATTCCACGCCCTTTTCTTCATAATCCTCAAGCTTATCTAAAAGTGGCTTCCGGGGTTCAAAACTGCCCAAACCTCCTGCAATGGCAATAATGGGTGCGTGGTGTTGGGTTCCCTTATTAGTAGTGACAATGAAGGTCCCGTCTTCCTGATGGTCAATGGTTGTAGCCTGTTCTCCAAGTGTAAAACCGGGCTGAAATGGCTTAATTTGCTCCATAAGATTATCGATGAGCTCTCCAGCAAGAATTTCCGGAAATCCGGGTATATCGTATATGGGTTTCTTGGGATAGATTTCGGCACACTGCCCGCCAGGCTGTGGCAGGGCGTCTATAATATGGCATTTTAGTTGAAGTAAACCAGCTTCAAAAACGGCAAACAAGCCTGTAGGCCCTGCTCCGATTATCAGGATATCTGTTTTAATCATACTTTTTTTCTTAGTTCAAGGAAAGGAAAGTGATTTCGACTGACATTCAATTTAAGAGATTAACTACCTGCTCAATTTGTGGGGCGTGCTTTTTAATCGTCATCTCTACTCCGCTTTTCAGAGTCATCTGATTTACACTACAGCCCACACAATTCCCTTCTAGACGCACCTTGACAAGATTGCCATTCTCAATAGAAACCAGAGATATATCACCTCCGTCGCTTTGTAAAAAAGGACGAATCTCGTCAAGGGCCTTTTCTACTTTGATCTTAAGTTCATCAGCCGTCATTATTATTTCTTTTTAACGGCAGAACATCCTGCCATTGTAGTTATTTTAATAGCTTCTGTCGGAGGCATGCTTTTATTTCTCCTCACGAGTTCCTGCACCGAGTTTCTCGTGATTTCTTCGAAAGAAGATTCCAGTGGTGTAGAGGTTTGCAGCGCTGCCGGCCTTCCAACATCTCCTGCCTCACGAATACTTTGAACCAAAGGCAGGGCCCCTAAAAATGGTACGTTCATATCTTCAGCAAGATTTTTTGCCCCGTCCTTTCCAAAGATATAATACTTGTTTTCGGGAAGTTCTGCAGGAGTGAAATATGCCATATTCTCAACGATCCCAAGTACAGGAACGTTGATTGCTTCCTGCTGGAACATGGCTACTCCTTTTCTGGCATCTGCAAGGGCGATCTCCTGTGGAGTACTCACCACTATTGCCCCTGTTACGGGCAAAGCCTGCATTATACTAAGATGAATATCACCGGTTCCCGGAGGTAGATCAATAAGGAGGAAATCCAGTTCACCCCAGTGTGCATCAAAGATCATCTGATTGAGCGCTTTGGCAGCCATGGGTCCTCTCCAGATAACAGCCTGATTGGGCTGTGTGAAAAATCCGATTGACAGGATCTTTACCCCGTAATTCTCAATAGGTGCCATTTTCGACTTCCCATCCACCTCAACGGCCAGCGGTTTTTTTGAGGCCACATCAAACATGATAGGGATAGAGGGTCCATAAATATCAGCATCCAGTATACCTACATTGAATCCCATTTTAGCCAGTGTGGCGGCCAGATTGGCTGTGACAGTAGATTTTCCAACACCTCCTTTTCCGGAGGCGACGGCTATGATATTATTTATACCGGGAATGGGCTTCCCTTTAATCTCATTGGTCGTAGGTGTTGTGGGGGCATCCACTTTAAGGTTTACAGTGATCTTCGCCTTTTCGTAAACCTCCCTGTGAATAGCCTGCAAAATTGAAACCTCCGTTTTCTTTTTGGCCTGAAGGCTGGGGTTTTTAATACTGATATCCACCACAACCTCATCTCCAAAAGTCTGAATATTCTTTACAGCGCCGCTGTCAACCATATTCTGTCCCTCTCCTGGTACTGAAATGGTCTGCAGTGCATTTAAAATGTCTTTTTTATCTAGTTTCATCCCTTTAAAACCCCTATTTAATGTAAAATCATTCTAAACAACAAAGATAGGGCTTAGTACTGAGATTTGGAAAGAACTGAATGGAAATGACTTATAGCGAAATACCGCTTTTTTATAATGATTTTTACCGTTGTTTCGATCCTGATTACTGGGGTTCTCCGAGTTCCTTCATAGGATCCCAGAAGTGTCTGTCAAAATCCTGAATCTGATCATCTACAACCACTAGACCTTCATTCTCCAGCAATTGCTGCATGAGGTTGGTGCCTCCAAAATGATGTTTCCCTGTGAGTAGTCCTACTCTATTCACTACGCGATGTGCCGGTACATCTTCCCTGTCTACCACATTGTTCATGGCCCAGCCGACCATTCTCGCACTTCGGGCAGCTCCCAGATACCTGGCAATGGCACCATAAGATGTCACCTTTCCATAGGGTACCTGCCTTACCAGTTCGTATACGCGGCTAAAGAAGTCGGTATCTTTTTTATCCATGATCACTGTTGTATAACCTTATAAGGGTAATTAAAAGTAAAATCACCATCAGGCCACTCAGGATATAGTTTGAATTTCTGGAAAAGGTCTTATTCTTCAATTCCAGTTTATTAAAATAAAAGGTGTAAAGATAGAGTACAGTGAAGGTTCCCATTCCGGCAGAAAGTACAAAGGTGGCAATATCCCAAACCTCAAATTTAATCCATCCAGAGGCATTCCACATCACATTGAGTCCGCTGTAATAAGGTATCGTCAGTAAATTCAAAGCAGCCAAAAGCATCCCTTTAAAAAAGCTGTTCTTTTTGCTTATTTTTTCTATGCGGATCTTCTTGGGCTTAAACCGTTTGGCCATAATGAAGAAGTAAATAGCAAAAAAAGCAAAGATCCCAACAGCTATCTTCATCAACAGATCGATGATTTCCGGGTTATTGTAAAGGAACTTGGAGATCAGCACAGCGATATAGGCCTGCATCATGATCATCGTTGACACCCCGAGGCTAAAAATGATCCCATTATTCTTCCCCTTTTCCACACTTGTTTTAGCTGCATTCATGTTAAGCAGGCCCGGTGGGACTGTCGCCATAAAAGCTGCAGAAAAAGTGACAAAGAATAATATTAGGAGATGGGTCATAAAGCAGGCATCCTGAATTTTAAATAGGTGATGGGTTTCCCCAGCTCAAGATACTGATTTTCGTAAAAGGTTTGAATTTCCAGAACTTCCTTCGGACTCCCCTCGTTTTTGTATACATCGTGATTGGAATACATAATTTCCATATTCATGGCCTGGAGTATCCCAAGGGTATAACCATGCATGAATTCACTGTCGGTCTTCAGATGTACCAGCCCGTTCTCCTGTAAAACCAGGGCATACTTTTTTAAGAATTCGAGATTTGTCAGCCTGTGTTTTGTTCTTTTAAACTTAATCTGCGGATCGGGAAATGTGATCCATATCTCAGATACTTCTCCCCGGGCGAATAAGTCATCGATTAAACTGATCTGCGATCTGATAAAAATGACGTTTGTAAGAGATTCCTCCAATGCCGTTTTAGCCCCCCTCCATAGGCGGGCGCCTTTTATGTCGATCCCGATATAATTAATTTCGGGATGCATCCTTGCGAGGCCTATTGTATATTCCCCCTTCCCGCAGCCGAGTTCCACCACCAGAGGGTTATGGTTACCGAAAACCTCAGCCCAGTTTCCTTTATGGGGAAACACGCCCTTAAGGACTTCATCCCGCAAGGGCTGAAACACATTGGGAAAGGATTCGTTTTCTTTAAATCTTTTGAGTTTATTCTTGCTCCCCACAAAATACCTGTATTGATTTTTACAAAACTACGTATTTCGAAAAAGGCTGCTTGAACTATTCACGGGGTTTCTTTGTTTTTTCAAGAGTGAATGAAAATTCAGACCCTACATCGACGGCACTTTCCACATAGATTTTTTCCCCATGTGCCTCAATAATATGCTTTACGATGGCCAGACCCAGCCCGGAACCTCCTTCTTTCCGGCTTCCACTTTTGTCGATCCGGTAAAATCGCTCAAAAATGCGGGGCAAGTGGCTTTCCGGAATACCTTCGCCATTATCCGTAACTCTTACAATCACTTTGTTTTTAATGAGGTCTTCCACACTCACCTCCGTAGTCCCATCGGAATGCCCGTATTTAATAGAATTGACAACAAGATTAGTTATCACCTGCTGAAGCTTTTCCCTGTCGCCCCGCACATATATCGGGTGCTTGTAATCCATATCGAATGTAAGGCTGATATTTTTTTTGGCTGCCTTCATTTCGAGTAGATCAAAGACATTGTTGATTAATTCAATAATATCAAAGGTGTCAATATCCAGACTGAGTTCTCCGGCTTCTAATTTTGTGATAAGATCGAGGTCTTTAACAATATAAATGAGTCTTTCTACTCCTTTGCTGGCTCTAAGAAGGTATTTTTTGCGAATTCTTTTATCGTCCATTGCCCCTTCAAGGAGAGTAAGAATGTATCCCTGAACTGTAAAAAGTGGGGTCTTCAGTTCATGTGAAACATTCCCCAGAAAATCCTTTCTATAAGCCTCCCTGATTTTCAGAGTATCAATTTCAATTCTCTTATCCTTGGCAAATTTTTCAATTTCCTCAGTAAGAGTCGCCATATCAGTAGTGATAGGGCCCATTGCCAAAGATGAGGACTCGAGCAATGAGACATCATCATATATCTTTTTTATTCTTCGATAGATAAATTTCTCAACTCGAAATTGAATGACAAGAAAGGAAACTCCAAAGATCAGGAAGATCGCAATAACCAGAACTGGCCAGTACTTCCAGAGAGATAAAAAGTAAAAAAGTGTAAGAGCTAAAAGCAGGAGGAAAATAGAAATGTAGAAGGAAGACCTCAGGGCAAACTTATAGGATTTCCTCAGTTGTATGGCCATTATAATACAAACTTATAGCCTACTCCTTTGACCGTTTTAAAATGGTGGTCTCCGATTTTTTCCCTTAGTTTTCTAATGTGTACGTCAATCGTCCGGCCACCAACCACAACTTCCTGTCCCCAAACTTTGTCTAAAATAACTTCTCTTTTAAAAACCTTGTCAGGTTTGGAAGTAAGCAGGGATAGTAATTCGAATTCTTTACGGGGTAGTATAATTTCTTTCCCGTCATTCACCACCTTATATTCTTCCCTGTTTATAACGATTTTTCCAACCTTTTTAATCTCAGGCTGTGGATCCTCTTTTTCCTTTAATCTTCTCAAAAGCGATTTCACTTTGCTGACGAGCACCTTTGGTTTAATAGGTTTTGTGATATAATCGTCTGCCCCGGCATCAAAACCCGCTACTTGTGAATAATCTTCACCCCTCGCTGTAAGAAAAGTTATAATGGTATCCTGAAGCCCATCCGTATGGCGTATTTTTTCGCATGCCTCTATCCCATCCATTTCGGGCATCATCACATCCAGAATAATGAGGTGAGGCTTCTTTTTCTTCGCTTTTTCTACCCCTTCAACTCCATTTTTAGCTGTTGATACCTGATAGCCTTCAGATGACAAATTGTATTTTAATATCTCCAGGATATCTGGTTCATCATCAACCAGAAGGATGCGAATATCTTGCTTCTTCATTAATTCCAAGTTTATGGATCCAATCAAAAATATAAATAAATAACACACCCTAAAGATTCCTCAGTTCGAAATGTTGATCATAACAATTTTATAACATAGGGCAGGTGTAGAACTGAAAGGGCCCAGAGAAAGTATTAAACAGAAATAATATAAAAATTTACCTCATCTTGGTATGATTAATGATATTTAAGGGAATAAAGGTGCATTTCATCGAATTTCTTAGTTAGAATAAGCCTTGTGACAATAATGGAATCTCAAAATAAGTATATTTGTTCTGTACCTTTGTAACCCCCTCAGTATGAAGCACTTTTACCTACTAGCTTTTTTATTGGTTTTTTCTACCGGGCTTGCTCAGGACAAGCCTTCAAATCCGGGTGAAATTGCGGGATTCAATCTCTATCCCAATCCTGTCACCAATGGCAAGATTTATATTGAAACCAAGGCCAATGCGCCTAAAAAAATACTCATCTTTGATGTATTAGGTACACAGGTTATCGCAACGACAATTTTAGGGAAAGAATTGAATTTGTCAGACCTCGACTCAGGTGTATATGTTCTCAGGGTACAGGAAAAGAACAAGACCGCTACCAGAAAACTGATCATCAAATAGCCATATCCCCCTTGTTTTTGTCACCTTAAGACAATCAAAAATTCTATTGCCAGGTCGATAAAATGTTCTTTTTTATCGACGAAATGCTCCGGTGTAATTTTTCACCTACAAATTCCTCTCATTCACAACAATTTGTAGTGGTAGTGGGAGTCTTTAGGTACTTTTAAGTATTGATCCCAAATCAATATTGATGAAAATACTCTACTTAACCGCATTCCTATTGGTTTCCCTATGGAGTTATGGCCAGGAAAAACCTACGACTGATACTGGTCCGTCCCAGGAAATCCCCAATTTCAAATTATATCCAAATCCTGCCTACAGTGATGTGGTGTATATCACATCCGATTACAATGACACCAAGATCATAACAGTATACGACGTGCTTGGAGAAGTTGTTCTTAGGGATCGCATCTCCACCAATTCCCTGAATATTTCCCGATTGGTTCCCGGGGTTTACGTTTTACAAGTCAAGGAAAGGCATAAATCCATGACAAGAAAGCTGGTGGTTAAATAGCATTTCAAAGTCCAGTCTCATTTTAAACCCATAGCTCACAGGCTTAATATTTACTACTTTTGGCGAAGCATTTCACGCCATGGACCTCAACAGGATTTTCACGATTAAGAACAAGCAGGAATTCGATGCGACAGCCATTTCAGTTTTCCAATATCAATACCTGAATAATCCCGTTTACCGAGAGTTTTGCCAGCATGTTGGCAAAGATCCGGAGGTAGTTACCACCCCCTCAGACATTCCATTTTTACCCATAGAATTCTTTAGAAAAAAGCAGTTAATTTCCTCTTCCGCTGAGCCTGAGATAGTTTTTACCAGTAGCGGTACTACATCTTCACTCCCCAGCAGGCATTTGATCACCGATCTAAACCTTTACAAACAGAGTTTTCGCCAGGGTTTTGAACTCTTTTACGGAAATCCGGAAGACTATTGTATTCTGGCCTTGCTCCCTTCCTATCTGGAAAGATCTGGTTCTTCTCTTGTTTATATGGTGCAGGATCTGATCAAGCAAAGTAGACATCCCCGAAGTGGATTCTACCTTAAAAATCTGCCCAGCCTGGCAAATCTTCTCAGAAAACTGGACGATGAGAACACCAAAACCCTCTTAATAGGGGTATCCTTTGCACTTATGGATCTGGCCGAACAACATCCAATGGAACTAAGGAATACCATAATTATGGAAACCGGAGGAATGAAAGGGCAGCGAAAAGAACTGATTCGGGAAGAACTCCACCGACATATCGGGCAAGCCTTTGGACTAAAGTCAGTTCATTCCGAATACGGAATGACAGAGCTTCTTTCCCAGGCGTATTCAAAAGGCGAAGGAGTGTTTTATTCCCCTCCCTGGATGGAGGTTTTTATCCGCGACACCGAAGATCCGTTAAGTTTTATAGAACCTGGAAGAACCGGTGGAGTGAATATAATTGATCTTGCCAACCTGTATTCATGTTCTTTTATCGCTACCCAGGATCTGGGTCGACTCTACCCCGAAGGAGGATTTGAAATTCTGGGACGATTTGATAACGCCGACATCCGGGGATGCAACCTGATGGTACTGTAAGTTCAAATTCTGAATTTTAGTTATCAGAAACGGCTAAAATAAAATAGCTTTTCTTACCGCGTTGTAAGAGTACATACCTATCATTGATAAGGTCTGATTCTTTTATCATATACCCCTCGGAAACTTTTTCCTTGTTAACAGAAATGGAATTTTGTTTCAGTTCCCTTCTCGCTTCTCCATTGGAATTAAGAAATCCTGTATTTGCAGCCAGGGCAGCTATTATGTCGAGTCCGTTGTTAATATCCCCTCTGGATATCTCTGCCTGTGGAACTCCTTCAAAGACTTCCAGGAAGGTATATGCATCAAGTGATTTGAGATCAGAGGAAGTAGATTTGCCAAAGAGGATGGTACTGGCCCTGATCGCATTTTCAAGATCGCCTTTGGAATGGACCATGGTGGTCACCTCTTCAGCCAATTTTTTTTGAAGTGTTCTTAAATGTGGTGCCTGCTGGTGCTCTTTAACCAGGCTCTCAATGTCTGCCCGGGACAAAAACGTAAATATCTTGATGTACTTTTCGGCATCCTCATCTGAGGTATTGATCCAATATTGATAGAATTTATAAGGAGACGTCCTATGGGCGTCAAGCCAGACATTTCCGTCTTCTGATTTGCCAAATTTAGTGCCATCTGCTTTGGTGATCAGGGGACAGGTTAAAGCATACCCTTTCCCGCCTCCAATACGCCTGATCAATTCTGTTCCCGTGGTGATATTCCCCCACTGATCACTTCCTCCCATCTGGAGGGTACAGTTGTAATTCTGATACAAGTACAGGAAATCGTATCCCTGCACCAATTGATAAGTGAACTCGGTAAAGGACATACCTTCTTTAGCCTCTGCATCAAGTCTCTTTCTAACGGAGTCCTTCGCCATCATATAATTCACCGTGATGTGCTTTCCCACATCCCTTATAAAGTCGAGAAAACTGAAATCCTTCATCCAGTCGTAATTATTGACAAGGACTGCACCGTTTTCAACATCAGTGTCAAAATCGAGAAAGCGGGATAGCTGCTCTCGGATGGCCTCCTGATTTAATCTCAGGGTTGTTTCATCCAGCAAATTGCGCTCGCTGGATTTACCCGAAGGATCCCCTATCATTCCGGTTGCACCTCCGATAAGGGCATAAGGCTTATGTCCGGCAAGCTGAAAATGCCTCAGCATCATCACCCCTACCAAATGACCAATATGAAGTGAATCTGCGGTAGGATCAATCCCCACGTAAGCCGATTGCATTCCCGACATCAGGTGCTCTTCTGTTCCGGGCATCACATCGTGGAGCATGCCCCTCCATTTCA
The DNA here is from genome assembly GCF_041205185.1 of Muriicola sp. SD30. Classification (NCBI taxonomy): domain Bacteria; kingdom Pseudomonadati; phylum Bacteroidota; class Flavobacteriia; order Flavobacteriales; family Flavobacteriaceae; genus Muriicola; species Muriicola sp. SD30. The sequence goes on along the minus strand of NZ_JBGEWB010000002.1, from coordinate 584,137 downwards.
GTTCCTCTACAAAATTTGAATCCATCAGGTTTCCTTTTCTTAGAATGATGCAAAGATAAAAGAAATACTATGGAGCCAAACCCCCTTAATTGTAAATATATCCGTGAGTTTTAAGTATTTTAGGCCCATGATTTTAGTGACCGGCGGAACTGGTTTAATAGGTGCACATTTACTGTATAAACTACTTAGCGATAATAAGGAGGTAAAAGCTATTTACAGGACTGAGGAATCTCTGCAGGAGGTAGTTTCAATCTTTGAGCATTATAGTGAAGAGGCGGCCTCTTTATTTAAAAGAATAACCTGGGTCAGGGGTGACATAACCGATGTGCCTTCCCTGGAAAGCGCTTTTAAAGGGGTTACACAGGTCTATCATGCTGCAGCCATGATCTCTTTCAACCCGGCTGCCTGGGAATCCCTGAAAAAAACAAATGTTGAAGGCACGGCTAATGTGGTTAACCTCTGTTTGTCATATAAGGTTAAAAAATTGTGCTATGTGAGTTCAATTGCAGCGATAGGAAAGGGAGCAGAGAAAGGCATAGTGACCGAAGAAAATGAGTGGGTAGAATCGGAAACCAGTGTTTACGCCTTGTCAAAACATCTTGCTGAAATGGAAGTTTGGAGGGGATCACAGGAAGGGCTTCGCGTAGTAATAGTGAATCCGGGTGTTGTTCTGGGTCCGGGAAACTGGCATCAGAGCAGTTTGAAATTCTTTAAAAGGGCAGCGAATGGTATGCGGAGATATATTCCGGGAGGAACCGGATTTGTCACTGTAAACGATGTGGTGTCTGCTATGTATAAACTTATGGAGTCGACGGTTTACAACGAGCGATTTATTTTGGTAGCCAGCAATATGAGTTTCAGGGAATTGCTTACTGAGATTAGTAAATCATTCGGAATAGTACCCCCGGCTAAACAAATACCCTTTTGGTTATTGGAGGCCGGTTGGAGGCTCGACTGGTTTAGTCATTACTTTCTCAATACAAAGAGAAGGCTTACACGGGATACGGTGAATTCCCTAAAAAAACAGCAGCATTATTCTTCGGAAAAAATTATTAAGACCATTGATTTTGAGTTCTCAGGTCTGAATGAGAGCATCAAAACAACCTGTGAATATCTCCGCGGGAGGTACCCAGAAGCCTTTGAGTAATCTATTCCCTGTAAACGGAGTCCTTTATAATCCTGCTCCTTTTTACCAGACTGTCATTTCTCTTCTTCCTGTTTTCTTCAACTTTCTCCTTCTCGTCTTCCAACCGGGCGGCCACCTCTTTGTAAATCGACTCATAAACCAGGGGCTTTGAAGCGTAGTACATATCACTTTTTACAAATTGCAGACTATCTACACCGTATTGATCAAACAGAAAGGTAGTTGGATTATCAAAATGTATTTCAAGAATCGCCTTATTGGTACCCTTAGCCGAATTGAGGATGGCAAGGTCGTATAACAAGCTGGTCATTTTTTCCTTAGGAATCAGATTTTCTGGTTTTTCAACAACCTCCTCAGCACAGGAACTGAGAATGATTAAAGCCATTAAAGCGAGAACCCTGATTTTCATGTTCGGTTAAATGTTAATCGTTTTGCCCGTCTTTCTTTTGAAAAAGTACCATTTTCATAAGCGAGGTGTCCGTTGACAAAGGTATGTGTAATCTTTGATTTAAAGGATGTGCCTTCAAATGGTGACCACCCGCATTTGTAATAAAGATTTTCCTTATTTACCTGCCATGGATCATTGGGATTCACCACTACCAAATCTGCAAAGTATCCTTCACGCAAGTACCCCCTATCTTTTATATCGAACAGGATCGCCGGATTATGACACATTTTGGTAACCATGGTTTCCCGACTGATTTTATCCTGGAGCATTTTTTCCATCATTGCAGGTAAAGCGTGTTGTACCAGAGGTCCCCCTGAAGGGGCTTTCATGTAACTCTGATCCTTCTCTTCAAGGGTATGGGGCGCATGATCTGTAGCCACCACATCAATCCTGTTATCAAGCAAAGCTTTCCACAGTCCCTCTCTGTCGCTCGATTTCTTTATTGCAGGGTTCCATTTTATATGGGTACCGTATTTTTCGTAATCTTCATCTGAAAACCAAAGGTGATGCAAACATACTTCTGCTGTAATCCTCTTCTCACTTAGCGGTATATCATTTGAAAACAGTTCTAATTCTTTAGCAGTAGACAAGTGGAAGACATGAAGGCGTGCTCCCGTCCGCTTTGCGAGTGCCACAGCTTTGGAGGAGGAGAGATAGCAGGCCTCCTCACTTCTGATCTTCGGATGATACTTCACAGGAATGTCATCTCCAAATTCACTCTGATACTTTGCAAGATTTCGCCTGATGGTTGTTTCATCTTCGCAATGAGTTGAAATGACTAATTCTGTGTTTCTGAATATCTGCTCTAAAACATGTTCGTCGTCTACCAGCATATTCCCTGTGGAGGAACCCAAAAAAAGCTTAACCCCCGAACAGGCATTCTTATCCAGTCGCTTTAATTCTTCGAGATTGTCATTCGTCCCGCCAAAGAGAAAAGAATAGTTTGCATAGGAAGACTGTGCTCCCATCTGAAACTTTTCTTCCAGCTTCTCAAGCGTCGTCGTTTGAGGGTTCGTATTAGGCTGTTCCATAAAAGTGGTAATGCCACCGGCAATTGCAGCCCGACTTTCAGTGGAAATAGATCCTTTGTGTGTTAGACCGGGTTCTCTAAAATGTACCTGGTCGTCAATAATACCGGGGAACAGATAGCTGCCTTCTACATCGATGGTGATTGCGGTCTCAGATGTTATAGACGGGGCTATCTTGGCTATTCTTTCGCCATCAATCAGCAAATCTGCTTCTTGCGTAATCCCCTCATTGACCAACAAAGCGTTTTTGATTAATGTCTTTCCCATCTTAAAAACCATTTCTATTAAAAAGGCTGCGCAACCTCATACTGATGACCCCAAAAACAGCTTCCCAGATAATGGAGGAGCTCATTTTTGATTTCCCTTTTTCCCTGTCAGTAAAGATAATAGAGACCTCTTCAATCTTGAATTTTTTCAGATACGCTCTGTATTTCATCTCAATCTGAAAAGCATAGCCAATAAATTTCACAGAATCCAGGTCCAGGGCTTCCAGTACTGTACGCCTATAGCAGACAAAACCGGCCGTTGGGTCATGTACACGCATCCCTGTAATGATCTTTACATAAAACGAAGCTCCGTAGGAAAGAAGAACTCGGTAAAGAGGCCAGTTCACAACATTTACCCCCTTTTTATAGCGCGATCCTACAACAACATCTGCCCCGTTAACACAAGCCCTGTATAATCTCGGAAGGTCAGTGGGCCTGTGGGAGAAGTCGGCATCCATCTCAAAGATAAATAGGTAGTCTCTATCCAGGGCCCATTTAAATCCGTGGATATAAGCAGTCCCCAGGCCCGATTTCTCAAATCGTTCTTCCAGAAATAGCTTCCCTTCGTATTTTTTTTGTAATCCCCTTACCGCATTACCCGTGCCATCGGGAGAGTTATCGTCTACCACCAAAACATGGAAATCCTTCTGAAGTTCGAATACGGCCTCAATGATGGCCTCTATATTCTCGATCTCATTGTAGGAAGGAATTATTACTAAACTATCTGTCATCAAATAAGGGAGATTATGGCAAAAATAAGGCTTTCAAACGACTGTATAAGAATCGGGTTAAATTTTTCTTATCCGGTTTAACCCAGAGATAGATGTGATTATTTGTAATTTTGGACTGTAGCTGACATAGAATGAAACAAAAGTTTCCTGTACTCTTTCTGTATATCCTCCTCACCGTATTCATCCTGAACCTACTTCAGGCTAATTTCACGCAATTACTTTTCGACGAAGCTTACTACTGGTATTACGCCAAAGATCTCGATTGGGGATATTTTGATCATCCGCCTATGGTGGCCTTTCTTATTGCTCTTGGTAGTGTGTTTTTTGAAAATGAATTGGGAATTCGCCTGATGAGTTGTTTCCTGAGTGCAGGAACGATAGGCATTCTCTGGCTATTAGTGGATCATCCTAAAAAAAGAGATTTTATCCCCCACTTTTTTGTTCTGCTACTCTCAATGACTCTGGTTCACGCGTATGGCTTTTTAATGCTGCCGGATACGCCCCTTCTCTTTTTTACGGCTCTGTTCTTTCTGGCCTACAGGTATTTCCTTGAGAAACCCGGATTCCTGGCTGCCCTCTTTCTGGGCCTGGTGATGGCAGCACTGATGTATAGTAAGTATCATGCGTTCCTGGTCATAATTTTTGTCCTGCTCTCCAATCTACGTTTACTGCGAAATCCATATGCGTGGCTTGCGGTTGTTGTCTCACTGCTGAGTTATACACCCCATTTTCTGTGGCTGTATGAACACGATTTTGTTTCGGTAAAATATCACCTTTTTGAAAGGCCAAACAGGCCGTATGAGTTTTTCGATTTTACCCTGGGATATATTGTAAATTTAATTGCCATCTTCGGCCTTACATTCTACTGGATCTACCGGGCTCTCTTTAAAAATAAGGAAAAAGAACTCTTTCTTCGTGCCTTGAGATTTGTCACTTTCGGAGTATTGTTGTTTTTTCTTGTTTCCAGTCTGCAACGGCGGGTCCAGACACAATGGATCATCGTAATATGTATCCCGGCAGCTATTTTGGTTTACAACTATATGCTGACTGATAAACTGACCCGAAAATGGATTTTCAGAATGGGTCTGGTCAATATTTTAATTTTGCTTTTCCTGAGGATTGGACTAGTGTTCGAACCTCTTTTCCCCGTGGTTTATGAAACACACGGAAATAGAACCTGGGTGAAGAAAATCACTTCGCAAATAGGGGATATCCCTGTGGTTTTTGAAAACTCGTACAGAATGGCTCCCATGTTTTCTTTCTATTCGGGAAATCCCTCTTATTCACTCAACAATGCCTGGTATAGGGAGAATCAATATTCTATTGATACATCCGAAGAATCTATTCGTGGGAAAAAAGTACTTTATGTGTCAAAATATTTGCCCGGGGGAGATATTTCTTTTACCATGCCAGATAGCACCCTCTTTTATGGGGTGTATAAGGACCCATTCCTGTCTTATAGAAAACTGAGAACTGAAATAATTGATTTATCTGGTACGCAGATGGGAAGTCGGTTTGTCTTTGAACTGTACAATCCATATGCTTTTGAAATTCCATTGGGCGAACTCGAGTTTGGATTGGCTTTGCTCGATTCGTACAAACAACTTATTGATATTATCCCATTGGAGGCTGGGCAAAGCGGGGAAGAAAACGAGAAGATAGCTGCTGGGGCTCGCATGAGGTTGCAATCCGAATTTCCTGACGTCCCACTTGAAAAGGTAGCCTATGTAAAAGTGGTCATCTCTGAGAATGGATTGAGGTGGGGGTTAAATGGAACTAAAACTGCAATCGATTAATGGAACCAATACTCAGAGAAATAACTAGTTCAGATTGGATTACGATTATTATTTTTTCGAGCGGACTTTTTCTTGTGCTCGCAAAAAGTTTGTTCTACAGCCGATTTCTGAATTTTATCATTCTGCCATTCAACAATAAGTATGTTTTTCTTTACAACAAAAAGGATAAACTGATGAATTGGTTCCACATTTTTTTTACAGTTTTCCTTTTGCTGAATTTATCTCTCTTTCTCTATATCGGAATCAATCTTTACCGTCCTGAAGAAGTAATTTCCTCCCCTATGCTTTTCGCCCTGATTGCCGGACTGCTGTTTTTATTTCTCTTTGCCAAGATTATCACCCAGCTCGGCAGTAGTACTATCTTTAATTCACAACAGATTATTTCGGATATCATTTTTAAAAAAATATCCTACCTAAATTACAGTGGCATGGTGATGTTCCTTGTGAACCTTCTACTCTGCTATGTTTTTACGGGCTCTAAAACCGTTTATTTTGTTGGGGTTGTTTTAATTTTATTGATTTTAATCATTGGATGGGTAACTATAATTAAAACGCATCTTAAGTTCCTTACTTCCTACTTTTTCTATTTTATTTTGTACCTTTGCGCACTCGAAATTGCCCCTTTGATCATTATTGTGAATGCTCTAAAAGTTTGATGTCTATGAAAATCAAAACGATTTTGGTCTCTCAGCCGGAACCTAAGATGGAAAACTCTCCCTACCTCCGTCTTATTGAGAAAGAACATGTCAGGGTAGACTTCAGGCCATTTATTCATGTTGAAGGAGTTGATGCTAAAACCGTTAGGCAGCAAAAGATTGATCTCAAAGAATTTACCGCTATAATTTTAACGAGCAGAAACTCTGTTGATCATTTTTTCAGGATCGCCGAAGAGATGAGGTTCAAGGTCCCGGATTCCATGAAGTATTTTTGCCAGTCAGAAGCTGTAGCCTTTTACCTTCAGAAATACGTGGTTTACAGAAAGCGTAAAATCTACGTAGGGAAACGAAATTTCATCGATCTGCAACCCCTCTTTAAAAAATACAAGGAAGAAAAATTTCTACTTCCCTCTTCGGATGTGTTAAAAACAATTGTTCCGGATACTCTGGATGAAATGAAACTGAATTGGAAGCGGGGTATTTTTTACAAAACTGTGATTAGTGATCTTTCCGATCTTAGAAATGTATATTACGATGTTCTGGTTTTCTTCAGTCCCTCAGGAATAGAATCCCTATTAAAGAATTTTCCCGACTTCGAACAAAACAATACGAGGATAGCAGTCTTTGGCAATTCTACAATTCAGGCCGCCACAGAGGCCGGTTTACGCATAGATATTAAGGCCCCAACTCCTGAAACTCCCTCGATGACCATGGCATTGCAGAAGTATATCACCAGCGTCAATAAAAAATAATTCCAGATTCAGTATCAGAATGCATATCGCTGAGGCCCACCTCGACGAATCTCTTCATTGGCATAAGCCTCAAATTTCACGAAATTCTCACGGAAAGCGTTAGATAATTTAAATGCAGTCTTGTAATAAGCCTCATCGTTATTCCAGGTTGCACGCGGACTAAGGACACTTGTAGGTACTCCCGGACATGATCTGGGCTGTGCTACACCAAATACAGAATGAATATGGTAGGTGTCATAGGAATAAAGTCCGAGTGCCCCGCTCAGGGCAGCGTGAATCATGGCCCTGGTATATTTTAATTTCATTCGCGTTCCAACTCCAAAGGGTCCACCTGTCCAACCTGTGTTCACAAGCCAAACATTTACTCCGGATTCCTTCATCTTCCTGCTGAGCATTTCAGCATATTTAGTAGGATGTAGGGGCATAAAAGGTGCGCCGAAACAGGCAGAGAAAGAAGGGATAGGTTCCACAACGCCCGCCTCAGTACCGGCAACTTTAGCCGTATAACCTGAAATGAAATGATAGGCTGCCTGACTGGGAGTAAGTTTGCTGATGGGAGGCAAGACCCCAAAGGCGTCTGCGGTGAGAAAAAATATGTTTTTCGGATTCTTCCCTATGGATGGCTCCTGAATATTATCGATGTGATAAATAGGATAACTCACCCTTGTATTCTGGGTTATGGTCGTATCCTCAAAATCGACATTTCCCTGCTCGTCCATAATTACATTTTCAAGGATGGCTCCTTTCTTTATAGCCTTGAAAATCCCGGGTTCATTTTCCTCAGATAAGTTGATCACTTTCGCATAGCATCCCCCTTCAAAATTAAAGATGGTGTTTTCTGCGGTCCATCCATGCTCATCATCCCCTATAAGCCTCCTGTCAGGATCCGTTGATAACGTGGTTTTTCCCGTACCGGACAAACCAAAGAAAATAGCAGTATCTCCTTCTTCACCAACATTGGCGGAACAATGCATGGGGAGGGTGTTTTGATAAACGGGAAGCAGGAAATTGAGGGCAGAAAATATCCCCTTTTTGATTTCACCTGTGTATCCTGTCCCTCCGATCAGGGCAATTTTTCGTGTGAAGTTTAAGATGGCAAAATTGTGTTGTCTTGTACCTGCCTTTTCAGCATTCGCCATAAATCCCGGAGCATTGACTACGATCCAGTCTGCATCAAATGACTCTAATTCTGACTCTGAAGGCCTTATAAACATATTATAGGCAAACAGGTTAGACCAGGGATATTCATTGATCACTCTAATTCCCAGACGATAATCCTTATCTGCACAGGCAATACAATCGCGCACAAAAACCTCTTTCTCAGATAGATATGCTACTACCTCATCGTATAGTTCATCAAATTTTCCCGGTTCGAAGGGTTTATTGATAGGACCCCACCAAACCTTGTCTTCGGTAATGGCGTCTTTGACAATAAATCGGTCCTGTGGAGATCTCCCGGTAAATTCGCCTGTATTTACAGCCAGAGCGCCCGAAGAAGCTTCCTTTCCCATTCCTTTATCAATAGTAATCTTGTGAAGAACTTCAGGATCTAATTGATAGTGAACATTTTTACTATTGATCCCATAGGGTTTTAACGAAATCGTTTTCGTAGATGAATCAGAGGAGGTCATAAATGCCTTGTTTTATACCACAAAACTAGAAAAATATTGGAGGACGCCACAGAAAATATGGCATCTTTAGTTAAAGTACTTAAAAATGCGATATCCAAGTAAAAACCATGCCGTAATCAGAATCGCACCCCCAAGAGGGGTTATAAAAGCGATACCTTCCAGATTGATCGAATGGAGACTGCTCGTAGCCAGTAAATAGATAGAGAAAGAGAACAGAATAACTCCGAGCAGCAGGCACCAAAAGATCCACTTTTTACCTGGCTCAGCAATCTTTGAGGTTGATCCCAGCCACAAAAGCAACAAGGCGTGATACATTTGATAGTTTACAGCTGTCTTATAGCTGTCCAGAGAGGAATCACTGATGAGCTCCTTTAATCCGTGTGCCCCGAATGCTCCTAAAAGAACGGCAGAAATCCCAAAGAAAACTCCAAAAAGCAAGATTGTTCTGTTCATAACTTAAAGTCGGTAAATTCTGATAAATGTAACAATTTGATACCTTAGTATTTTCTGAATTCAAAGGTAAAGAAATAAGAATGAGGCGTAACATTTTGATATTTGGAGCGGGGAAGTCTACTTCCTACCTCCTCGACTATTTTAAAGAAAAATCTGAGATTGAATCTCTGCATCTCACTATCGCTGATCTCCATTTAGACAGGATACCCTTGGCACTTAGAGAGCATCCCTGCTGTACACCCCTAAAATTGGATATCAGTGATGCCAAGGCCAGATCAAAGGCTATTGAAAAGGCCGATATCGTTATATCTATGCTTCCGGCCCGTCTGCATCAGTCCGTAGCATCAGATTGCCTCCTTCACCGTAAAAATTTAGTAACCGCCTCCTATATCAGTAAGGAAATGGAAGCTATGAAAGAGAAGGTAAAAAAGGCCGGACTGATTTTTATGAATGAAATAGGTCTCGATCCGGGTATTGATCATATGAGTGCCATGCAGATCATTGATAAGATCAGGGCAAAAGGAGGGAGAATGCTTCTTTTTGAGTCGTTTACAGGTGGGCTGGTTGCCCCCGAAAGTGATAACAACACCTGGAATTACAAATTTACCTGGAATCCAAGAAATGTAGTCATGGCCGGACAAGGTGGGACTGCAAAGTTTATACAGGAAGGAACTTACAAATACATCCCTTATCACAAATTATTTAGGCGTACAGAATTTATGGAAATTCCCGGATACGGGACTTTTGAAGCCTATGCTAACCGTGATTCACTCAATTACAGAGAGGCCTATGGCCTTCATCACGCCCTTACTCTTTATCGAGGTACCATGAGGCGGGTTGGGTTCTCCAAAGCCTGGAATATGTTTGTACAGCTTGGAATGACAGATGATAGTTATGTAGTTGAAGGTTCAGAAGACATGTCGTACAGGGAATTTACGAATCTCTTTCTCCCCTACTCGCCCACTGATTCGGTGGAGCTAAAGCTACGTCATTATCTAAAGATCGATCAGGACGATATTATGTGGAAAAAGCTGGTTGAACTCGACATATTTAATCCCGATAAGAAGATTGACCTAAAAAATGCCACCCCTGCACAAATGCTTCAGAAAATCCTTGAAGATCAATGGACGTTAGAAGAAGAGGACAAGGATATGATTGTTATGTATCACAAGTTTGGTTATGAACTCAATGGGAAAAAATATCAGATAGACTCCAACATGGTTGTTATAGGACAGAACAGAACACATACTGCCATGGCCAAAACTGTGGGATTGCCGGTAGCAATGGCCACCTTGTTAATCCTGAATGACAAGATAAAGACTCCGGGGGTACAAATACCCCTGCGCAAAGAAGTGTATGAACCTATCCTCAGCGAATTAGAATCTTATGGGGTAATCTTTAAGGAATACGAGGTTCCCTATCTTGGCTATAATCCCGATTCGGTAGCAGGTTAAAGAGTGTAAGGAGAAATATTATATTTGTTTATAATTAAAATCAAAATATGCCATCTGCCAACGATAAAGTAAAAATAGACGGAATAGACAAAAAGATATTAAGATTTTTAATGGCAGATGCGAGAAAACCTATACTCGAGATTGCCAGAAATATTGGTATATCGGGGGCTGCCATACATCAACGCCTGCGGAAGCTTGAAAAATCTGGCCTTATTGCCGGATCAAAATTTGTGATCAATCCAAAAATTCTGGGATATACCACCATGGCCTATATAGGTATTTTTCTAGATAAGGCCATGAGTAATCCCCGAGCAGTTAAGTCACTTGAAAAGATTCCCGAAGTTTTAGAATGTCATTACACCACAGGAAACTGGTCTATTCTGATCAAGGTTCTCTGTAAAGACAATGAACATCTTATGTATGTACTCAATAAGAATATTCAGCAGATAGAAGGGGTTTCCAGAACAGAGACCTTTATTTCTCTTGATCAACAGATAGACAGGCAGATCACTATATAAAAAAACCCGGGAACTAGCCCGGGTTTATTCTAAATTCCTCTGATTAATCCCGTCCACCTAACACTTGAATGCCCCAGTAAACAAGAGTGGCCAGAGATCCTATAGCCGCAACAAGATAGGTTCTTGCTGCCCATTTTAAAGCGTCCTCTGATCCCTTGTATTCTTCGGGAGTTACCATGTTCCTTTGTTTCAACCACGCTAGTGCGCGATTACTGGCGTCGTATTCAACAGGCAACGTAATAAAACTAAAAAGTGTGGCAAGACCCATCATAATCAGGCCGGCAATAGCCACATACCAACCAAAACCAACTCCAGCAGCGGCACCAAGCATGAGTCCGCCAAACACGATCCAGGTAGACATCCCGGAAGTTACGCTCACTACCGGTACCAGTTTAGAGCGCATGGTAAGCCATTCATAAGCCTGAGCATGTTGTACCGCATGTCCGCATTCATGAGCAGCTACAGCTGCAGAAGCAGCATTTCTTTGGCTGTACACACTTTCACTCAGGTTTACAGTTTTATTTACCGGATTGTAATGATCAGTCAGCATTCCTGAAGTGGAGACTACCTTAACATCTCTTATTCCGTGGTCGGCCAGCATTTTTTCAGCAATTTCGGCCCCGCTCATCCCATTTCGAAGGTGAACCCTGGAGTAGTGTTTAAACTTACTTTTTAACTTGCTGCTCACCAACCAGCTCACTAGGGCAACGGCTCCCAACAAAATATAATAGGTCATCATAGTATTCGCATTTAGATTTTAAAATTACAAATAACATAACAAAAACCCCGCCAATTGCGGCGGGGTAATTTAAACTGACAAAATGTACCTAATTAAGCCAGAGCCTCTTCCCATCCGAAGGTCTCCACAATTTCCCTGTAGGCTATTTCCCCTTCGATGATATTCAAGCCTTTATGCAGGGCTTCATCTTCCTCACATGCCTTATACCAACCTTTGTTTGCCAGGGCAAGAACAAAAGGTAAGGTTACGTTGGTAAGGGCCATCGTTGAAGTATAAGGTACTGCCCCGGGCATATTGGCTACAGAATAATGGACTACATCGTCTATGATATAGATAGGATCTTCATGAGTTGTAGGCTTAGTGGTTTCAACACATCCCCCCTGGTCAACTGCCACATCCACAATGACGGTTCCCGGCCTCATCATCTTGAGCATATCCCTGCTGATCAGATTAGGGGCTTTCGCTCCTTTCAGCAATACGCCTCCGATTATAAGATCGTGGGTTTCGATATGCTTTCGGATATTGAATTCATTTGAGTATTCTGTTACGACATGACTGGGCATCACATCGTTTATGTAACGAAGGCGTTTCATATTAACGTCCAGAATGGTTACATGGGCCCCTAATCCGGCTGCCATTTTAGCAGCCTGAGTTCCTACTACTCCGGCGCCAAGAACAAGAACCTTGCCGGGAGCGACCCCGGGAACACCTCCCAGTAAGACACCCCTGCCTTTTTTAGGTTTCTCCAGATATTTCGCTCCCTGTTGTATGGCCATTCTCCCTGCAACTTCCGACATAGGGGTCAACAAAGGCAGTGTACCATCAGAGTCTTCAACAGTTTCATATGCTATACATATTGCTCCACTGGCGAGCATTGCCTTTGTTAATATTTCGCTGGAAGCAAAGTGGAAATAAGTGAAGATGACCTGCCCCTGCCTTATCAGACTATACTCCTGCTCTATAGGCTCCTTGACCTTTACAATCATATCACTCGAGGCATAGATCTCATCAATGCTTTCAAGAATAGTAGCCCCTGCGGTCTGATAGTCCTTATCAAAAAATCCACTTCCTTCGCCGGCAGTGGATTGTACAAAAACCTTGTGATGGTTCTTTACCAGTTCGTAAACACCGGCCGGGGTCATGCCCACCCGACTTTCATTATTTTTAATTTCTTTTGGTACCCCGATAATCATGCCTTTTTGTTTTGTTTGTTCGTTTCCTCAAAATTGAAACTATAAATCTGCTTAGAGAAAAATAATCGATGAAATGCAGGGGTAAATGTTTAAAATTTATTGATTATAAAAACAAACCCCTCTTTTTTAAGGGGGGTATAGTTGTATAATCTAACTTTTTTATCTTAATAAACTTAAAATAAGGGGGGGGTATTAATTTATCCTTATATTACTATATTGACAATTTTACCCGGAACTACGATTACCTTTTTGGGTTCCTTCCCTGCTAGTTGTGCCTGTGTTTTTTCATGACTGAGCACTTTGGCCTCTACTTCTTCTTTAGAAAGGCTAAGCGGTAAGGTAAGGGTAAACCGCATTTTACCGTTAAATGAAATAGGATATTCCTTTTGATCTTCGACGAGATATTTCTCTTCAAATATTGGAAAACTTGCCACACTAACAGAGGTGTTATGACCCGCTTTAGCCCATAACTCTTCCGCCAGATGAGGGGCATAAGGGGCAATGAGGACGATAAGGGCTTCAAGTATTTGTCTTGAATGGCACTTCTGTGCAGAAAGTTCATTAACACAGATCATAAAGGTAGACACAGACGTATTAAAACTAAATGCCTCGATGTCTTCTGTTACCTTTTTGATGGTCTTGTGTAAGGTTTTAAGAGATTCAGGATTTGGAACGTTCTCAGATAAATAAAAATCTCCTTTTTCATGGGAATGGAATAAACGCCAGAGTTTCTTCAGGAAAGAGTACACCCCGCTTATCCCGGCAGTATTCCAGGGTTTCGATTGTTCCAAAGGCCCAAGAAACATTTCGTAAAGACGCAAGGCATCGGCCCCGTATTCCTGACAAATAGCATCCGGATTTACAACGTTGTATTTGGATTTGGACATTTTCTCTACTTCCCTGCCGACCTGAAAAACTTTTCCGTCTAAAACAAATTCGGCATTTTTAAATTCGGGTCGCCATTTTTTAAAACCCTCTATATCCAGTTCGTCCGAAGCATTTACCAAAGATACGTCGGCGTGAATCGGGTCCACTTCTTTCCCTTCAATCAAATCTTTAGACAAAAAGCGCTGGGTACCCTTTTCCCTGTAAACAAAGGCACTTGTCCCAAGGATCATTCCTTGATTAATGAGCTTACGGGCATATTCTTCTTTACCTACCCAGCCCTTGTCGAACATAAATTTCTGCCAGAAACGGGAATACAGCAAATGCCCCGTGGCATGCTCAATTCCTCCAATATACAGGTCTACATCCTCCCAGTAGGAAATCGCTTCTTTAGAAAAAATCTCCTCGTCATTCTCCGGATCCATATATCGATTAAAATACTGGGAACTACCTGCCCATCCGGGCATTGTGTTGAGTTCCAGCGGAAAGACCTGCTTGTGGTCTATAAGATCGTTAGCAACTACTTGTTCTGTTTTGGTACACCAGGCCCAGTCAGTTGCATTGCCTAAAGGCGGTTCTCCTGTTTCTGTAGGCAGGTATTTCTCCACTTCGGGTAAGTTTAGTGGAAGCCGGCTCTCAGGAATCATATGAGGAATCCCGTTGATGTAGTATACAGGAAAAGGTTCGCCCCAGTATCGCTGCCTGCTGAATACCGCGTCCCGCAAACGATAGTTTATTTTTCCTTTTCCAATTCCTTTTTCCTCCAGTGCTTTGATAATTCTCGCCGAGGCTTCTTTGTACGTTAAGCCATTGAGAAAGTCCGAATTAGCAATTATGGTATTCTCTTTGTCCGAGAATGCTTCCTCGGAAATATCAACACCTTCGAAGATATTTGGGATAGGGATGTTGAAATGTTTTGCAAAATCGTAATCCCGCTGGTCGCCACAGGGTACTGACATCACAGCTCCTGTACCGTAGCCCGCCAGAACGTAGTCTCCAATCCAGATGGGAATGTGTTCACCCGTAAAAGGATGAAGAACATAGGAGCCTGTGAAAGCCCCGCTTATGGTCTTTACGTCTGCCATCCTATCCCTTTCGGATCGTTTGGCGGATTTTTCCACATATCTTTCTACTTCTTCTTTCTGATCCTTAGTGGTTATTTTCTCCACCAGTTCGTGCTCCGGTGCCAGCGTCATAAAGCTTACTCCAAACAAGGTGTCAGGCCTTGTCGTGAACACCTCAATAGGGTAAGAGGATGTTATCTCGTCACTTTTTGCAGTATAAAAAGTGAGAGAAGCTCCTACGGATCGTCCGATCCAATTGGTTTGTGCATCTTTCAGTGGCTGAGGCCAGTCGATCGTTTCGAGTCCATCGAGCAACCTTTGGGCATAGGCAGTAATTCTCATGCTCCACTGCGTCATTTTCTTTCGCACCACGGGATGCCCACCGCGTTCTGAAACGCCGTTGATGATCTCGTCATTGGCAAGCACAGTACCCAAAGCCGGGCACCAGTTTACTTCCGTATCAGCAAGATAGGTGAGACGGTATTTTAGAAGGAATTTTTGTTGTTCATCCCTGTTCATCCCGTTCCAGTGAGCGGAGTCGATCACAGGAGTATCGTCATCACAAACGGCATTGATCTTTTCATTGCCTTCTTTCCCTAATCGCTCTTCGAGCCGACTAATGCTTTGGGCTTTATCCGAATCCTTATCGTACCAGGAATTAAACAATTGAATAAAGATCCACTGTGTCCATTTGTAATAAGAGGGGTCCGAAGTGCGCACCTCCCGGCTCCAGTCGAAAGAAAAGCCAAGTTTGTCTAACTGTTCTCTGTATCTTTTAATATTGGTCTCAGTAGTGATAGCAGGATGTTGCCCTGTTTGAATGGCATATTGCTCTGCAGGCAAACCAAAGGAATCATAGCCCATGGGATGCAGTACGTTATATCCCTGATGTCTTTTATAACGGGCGTAAATATCGCTGGCGATATACCCCAGTGGGTGTCCAACATGCAGTCCTGCCCCCGAAGGATAAGGAAACATATCGAGGACATAGAATTTCTTCTTGTCTGATTTATTTTCCGCCCTGAAAGTCTGATTCTTGGCCCAGTATTCCTGCCACTTGTCTTCAATCCTTCTGAAATCGTAGCTCATGCTTTGATCTTTCTCTTTGTAATGCGGCAAAAATAGGAGTATTAGCTGAAAGGGAAAAGCTATTCCCCACAACAATAATGTGATTCACAAAGACGTTCGATGTTTTGTAGCTATAATGAAGTTGAAAAGCATATTTTTAGTACGGTAAATGAAAAGAATAACAGCAATCATTTTTCTTGTCTGTTGCAGTGTCTCCTTAAAAGGAATCGCTCAACTTGGATTTTGCCAGGGAAGCTCCGGAAGCCCTATATTCACAGAAGATTTTGGGACCGGCACTACCAACGGGCCTGCACTGCCTCCAGGCACTACCACCTATACCTATGTCAATGGCCCCCCTGATGACGGCAGCTACACAATTACGAGCAATACCGCCGGGTATTTCGACTGGTTTAATATTCAGGATCATACACCCGATGACGTGAGTGGTAAAGCTTTTATCGTTAATGCCAGTTTTACGGCAGGCGAATTCTATCGCAGATCTATTAACGGTCTCTGTGAGAATACATCGTATGAATTCTCCTCCTGGCTTCTGAATTTACATCCGAGAACGGGTGTTGGTTGCCCCAACAGCGGAATCCCGGTCAATGTCCAATTTCAGATCTGGGACAGCACGGATACCAATTTACTGGCCTCTGGGGATACAGGGGATATTGAAGACAAAACAACCCCTGAGTGGGAACAATACGCCTTGTTGTTCACAACGCTCCCCGGACAGTCATCTGTTATTCTAAAGATGATCAATAATGGAAGTGGAGGATGCGGAAATGATCTTGCCATAGACGATATCGCCTTCAGGTCGTGTGGTGACCTGGTTACCCTCAGCGATACTCAGAATAGGAACTCGATCTTTCAATGTGACGTAGACGGTCCGGTAGGTAGTCTTACCCTCAGTGCTACACCCGATTTCAGTATTTTCAACAATCATTATTACCAATGGCAGGAAAGTACGGACAATACCAACTGGATAAATATTCCGGGCGAAACTACTGATACGTATTCAACTCCGGTGCTGACAAACACTCGATATTACAGGGTAGTTGTATCAGAAGACCTCATCAATATCAACAACAATCTGTGCAATGTTATTTCACAGGTGTTCGAAATTGTATTTGTCCCTACCCCAAATCCTCCTTCCAGTGTAGGGGATATCCGGATTTGTGAAAATATTGAAAACGGACTCCTTACCGTAAGGGTTCCGCCCGGAGTACAGGTAGACTGGTATGATGCCCCAACCGGAGGGACTTTACTCGATACAGATACAATCACATACAGCACTAATATTGCAGGAACTTATTATGCGGAGGCTGTTTCTACCTTGGCCTATTGTCCCTCTACAATCAGGACGGCGGTTACTTTAGAATTTTATCCGCTCCCTGAAGTGAATGATGAGGTTGTTTCCTTTTGTGAAAATGAAGATGTATTGCTGCAGGCAGGGGTGTCAGCTTCCCGCTATGAATGGAGTACAGGGGAAACCACCTCGGAAATAACGGTATCACAACCAGGGATTTATACTGTGGAGGTCACAGATTCGAATGGGTGTTCCAACATTAAAACAGTTGAAGTGCTTCAAATAAATCTACCTGTTATTGAAGAGATTAGGACCGTAGACAACAATATTGCTGTAGTTACCTCCAATGGGGATGAAGTTGAATATTCATTGGATGGATTAAATTTTCAGGACGAGTCTGTCTTTCAGAATATTCCGGGTGGATTATATACAATATCAGTAAGGGGGGATTCGAGTTGCAGTAATGTCACCCGGGAATTTTTTCATTTGGTTGTACCCAAATTTTTTACCCCTAACGGAGACGGGATAAACGACTTTTTTGAAGTGGAAGGGATAGGATCCCTCTCTGATTACGAGATCAACCTTTATGATCGTTATGGCAAGTTGATTAAAAATGCGTTAGGTGAACCGTTAAGATGGGATGGAAGTTTTAACTCCCGGTTACTCCTCTCAGGAGATTATTGGTTTACAGTACGTATTGAGAACAATATATATCAAGGTCATGTCGCCCTGGTTAGGTGATAGGCAGAACAAGACCATAATATTCTGCCAAGGTCGGTTACAGGTTCTTGATACTTTAGTATTTTTACGGCATTATTGTGATTTATGAGTAAATCGTTTGAACGTTATCAAAAGAGAAAATTAATTTCCTCTTACTTCTCGGTAGTCCTGAGTATAAGCCTGGTCTTGTTTCTACTTGGCGTTCTGGGCCTTCTTGTTCTCAATACCAAAAAACTGGCAGACCACTTTAAAGAACAGATTACCTTATCGGTATTTTTAAAGGACAATGCCAAACAGGTTGAAATTGACCAACTGCAGAAAAGTCTTGCGCTCGCACCTTATACTAAAAAAGCCACCTATGTCTCTAAAGAAGAGGCAGCCGAGCAACACAGTGAGGAAATAGGTGAGAATTTTATCGATTTTCTGGGGTACAATCCTTTAAAAAACTCAATAGACGTTCAGCTTAACGCAGAATTCGTCACTACGGAACAGATCGCTCAGATTGCCGAAGAAATTTCCGGGAAAGGTTATGTGGAAGAAGTCAACTATGACAAACCCCTTATTGCCTTGCTAACGGATAACGTTAAAAAGATCTCCTTCTGGATCCTTATCGTAAGTGGCGTATTTACCTTTATTGCTGTGTTGCTCATCAATAGTTCTATCCGACTTTCGATCTATTCAAAACGATTTATCATCAAAACCATGCAAATGGTGGGAGCAACCAAAACATTTATCAGAAAGCCTTTTATTTGGACGAATGTCAAACTAGGGATGCTGGGATCACTTCTGGCCTTACTCTTTCTCGGTGGCCTCCTCTATTACATGAACCTGAATTTTCCAGAACTGGAACTGCTTTCAGATATCTGGTTCCTGGGAGGGCTTTTCCTCGGCGTATTTGTACTTGGCTTGCTGATTTCCTTACTAAGTACTTTTTTCGCGACTCAGCGCTTTTTGAATCTGAGAACAGACGATTTATATTATTAACTTTGCGGATATGGGTAAAAAACAGAAGAATACAAAGGAATCTCCGCGACAGGAATTTATCTTTCAAAGAAAAAACTACCTTTTTATGTTCCTCGGAGTTGGATTTATCGCTCTGGGCTTCATTCTGATGAGCGGAGGGGGAAGTGATGATCCTACGGTATTTAATCCCGACATCTACAGTTTTAGACGGATAAAACTCGCTCCCACCCTCGTATTGATAGGCCTTGGGTTAGAGGTTTATGCAATCCTCTTAAATCCCCATAAAAACAAATAATTGGATATATTAGACGCCATTATCCTTGGTATCGTACAAGGTCTGACTGAATTTCTTCCGGTTTCTTCCAGTGGGCATTTAGAGCTTGGAAAAGCAATTCTGGGCGATGAGTCTATTCCCCAGGACAGTTTACTATTTACCGTTGTACTTCACTTTGCTACGGCCCTGAGTACTCTTGTGGTGTTCAGAGCTGATGTGTGGAACATTCTTAAAGGCTTATTTCGTTTCAAATGGAATGAGGAAACTGAATTTTCGCTAAAAATTATTTTGTCCATGCTACCCGCAGCCTTTATTGGTTATTTCTTTGAAGAAGAACTGGAAAGTCTTTTCGGCGAGAATGTTGTTTTAGTCGGATTTATGCTTATCGTAACTGCACTGCTGCTCTATCTGGCAGACAGGGCCAAAGAGACCCAGAAACAGGTTACCTTTCTCAATGCCTTTGTTATTGGCGTATCCCAGGCTATTGCCATCCTTCCGGGAATTTCGAGAAGTGGTGCTACAATTTCAACTTCTGTACTGCTGGGAATTGACAAAAATAAGGCTACACGATTTTCATTTTTAATGGTAGTCCCACTTATTCTGGGAAAAATGGCTAAGGATATATTCAGTGGTGAGATCGATTTTCAAAGTGCTCAAATGGTTTCCCTGAGTGCAGGCTTTCTCGCTGCCTTTCTTTCAGGCCTGGTTGCATGTATCTGGATGATCAAATTGGTAAGGCAAAGCAAATTACAGTATTTTGCAATCTATTGTTTCCTGGTAGGACTCACAGCAATCGCCCTGGGTCTATGGAGCTAGATTCCCAAAACAAACCTTAAAATGGACTTGATTTCCAAAGAAGAGTTTCTGGAAGGGCAGGTATTACTAATTGACAAACCCCTGGAATGGACCTCTTTCCAGGCAGTTAACTCCATTAAATGGACCATACGGAAAAAATTTAATCTTAAAAAAATTAAAGTAGGGCATGCCGGCACTCTCGATCCTCTCGCAACCGGCCTACTAGTGATCTGTACTGGCAAGTTTACCAAGAGGATTCCCGAAATTCAAGGGCAGAGAAAAGAATATACAGGCACCATAACTCTTGGCGCCACTACCCCCTCCTATGATCTGGAAACCGAAATAGATAAGGAATTCGAAACCAATCATCTTACAGAATCTAAAATAAAGGAGGTTACCTCTCAATTCACAGGAAAGATCCAGCAAAAACCTCCTGTATTTTCAGCTTTAAAAAAGGATGGGAAACGACTATATCAATATGCCCGGGAAGGTGAAGAGGTAGTAATTAATTCACGGGAAATAGAAATATTTGAGTTCGAAATTATTGCTGTAGAGATGCCCGGGGTTTATTTCAGGGTGGTCTGTAGCAAAGGGACATACATCCGGTCACTAGCACATGATTTTGGCCTTGCATTAGGGTCAGGAGGACACCTTTCGGCCCTGAGAAGAACCAAAATAGGCATGTACAACGTAAATAATGCTATAACACCCCCCGAATTCAGGGCACAGTACTTAGAGGTATAAGTCGATCGTTTTGTAATTTTAGGGAGGATCAGTTAAGATTAATGAGCAAAATTGCGACATATTTCCAATGGATATCGAATTTGAACAGAAATCAACTTTCGTTGATCATTACGTTCTTTTCGCTCTCTATTATGGTACTCCTGCTCTTTAATCTGCATCTCGATGCTAAAGAACAAGATGAATACGTAATTGAAATGAGTTTGGCTGATGAAGATCTTCAGGAGATTCTCGAGCAGGAAGAAAAAAGGGCAGAAGAGTTGGCCAATGCCAATATAGTAAAAAGCAACCGGGCCGTAAACGAGACTGCAAAACCGAGTTTTGGAAACCCTGAACCTTTGAAAACACTTGAAGAACTCATGGAAGAGCATCAACTGAACTCGGATGAGAAATCACTTGAAGAGATGTTGAATGAAAATGAGGCTTTCGCGAATTCTCTAAAGGAAATGGCCAATAAAAGGGAAGAGCGTAAGCAACAACTGGGAGATAAAGATGCTGAAAAAAAGGAGTATACAGACTACATGAAGAACAGGACAACACGAATTTCCTATTCCCTGGTAGATCGGAACAGTTATGAGCTTCCACCTCCAATATATACTTGCCTTGAAGGAGGAAAAGTTGTTATAAACATTACGGTAGATCGATTAGGTTATGTCACCGATGCCAACTTTAACGCAAACAGTTCGACCACTTCCAATGGTTGCCTGGTCGAGAATGCAATTCAGTACGCCCTTAAAGCCAGATTTAATCCCGGAGACAAGGCGTCCCAACTGGGAACCATTACCTATCTATTTCAAAGTAAATAGTTGTAGCAGGTCTTCCAGTGTATTCTTCCCCTTATCCGCATTAAACCATTGCTGCAGGTCTTCCTTAAAAGCGGCAGAAAGAGATCCGTGTTCCTTCTTGTACTCCATGGCCAAAAGAGTAGCTTTAGAAGGCAAGGGTCCCCAGGTATTTATTACCTCCATATCTTTGGTGTCGATCACGATCAATTT
Organism: Muriicola sp. SD30; assembly: GCF_041205185.1. Taxonomy (NCBI): domain Bacteria; kingdom Pseudomonadati; phylum Bacteroidota; class Flavobacteriia; order Flavobacteriales; family Flavobacteriaceae; genus Muriicola; species Muriicola sp. SD30. The sequence continues at coordinate 562,514 of NZ_JBGEWB010000002.1, read as the reverse complement.
TGGGATCGATCTTTTTCCATCGGTTAAGAACATATCCATGATCCGTGGATACTCACTCCTCAGTATAATCCTTAAGTCAATTTTGTCATTTATTTCAGCCATCTTGTTCATAACAGGCAGACTGGGGGCAGCATCCCCACACCAACTCTCGGTAATCACCAGCCACACAACCTTTCTGGAATAATCGGCAATCCTTGTTTTGATTTCATCAGAAATCTTAAAGGTCTTGTCCCAGCGTCTCATTCGTCTGTCGTTGAGTTCCGTATAATGCTTATAGGCATCGGTCTGTTCAGGTCCGGTTGTGCCGTTTTGCCTGGCCAGATCAGCCACCAACTCGCGAAACTCATGATATGTCATGCCTTTCCGGATTACCTCCTGCAATAAGTCTTGTGAAGATGTAACTGATGTATGCTTTTTCATTTTTGTTTAATACTAATAACTAATCAAGGTGAAGATGTTCAGGTTCTTTGTAGAATTTTATTCTCTTTCCTTACATGACCATATCTTAGGGAAATTCTATCAAAGACTTTCGGGATTTATGGCCAGGCTCTGGAACAACTTTGCTTTTGCCTTGAAGAATTTGTTTTGCAACTCATTTTGTTTAAGCCTTGCGTCGATTAGTTTACTCTCACGGCTATTAATTAGAAAAAGAGAACTTTCACCAAAATTGAATTTGCGTTCTTCCCCCTGGAGAAGAGTTCTGTAATTTGAAACAATATCATAAACCAATTGATTTTGCTGCTCGAAAGATTCCAGTTCATTATAGATCGCAAGCACTTTGTTCGCAATTGATACGGAGGCGTTGGCATATTCAAATTCGGCATCCCTCAATTTAAATTTGGCCAGTTTGAGCTCTCCCCTTTCTTTTCGTAGGAAAAGTGGCAAACTGATATTCACCCCACCTTTGTAGTTTTCTTGCTGTAAGGAATTGATCAATTCCGGAGTCTCCGTCAGAAAATTATATTCGAGGTCAATCTGAGGCAACAGGTTATTTGTCTTTAATCGTTTGTCTATAGTCAACTGGTCTATTTTACGTCCAAGCGATATAATTTTGGGATGGTTTTCAATCGTAAAACTATCCAGGGGCAGGCCCATAATTTCAAGGGCAAGGTCAATTTCACCCTCAAGTGTTGTGTCTGGTATAACTCCTTCCCTGAGTTCCACGGGTACGTTATTCGGCATCCAGAGAAAATTAGATAAGGCCAGTGCCTTGTTCCTAAGGTTCACCTCAGCCTGGGTAAGGCCAAGAGCTCTGTTCTGGTACGCAATTTTTGCCTCAACGGTATCGATTGCGGCTAAATCTCCTGCCCTGGCTCGCTTCCTGATTCCTTCGAATCGTATCTGAGCGTTATCCAGGAACCGGCGATAGATTTCCCGGTCGTTATATGCCTGTAACCAATCAAAATAAGCAACAGATGCATCAAAAAGTATGGTATTTATAAGTAGATCCCTGTCTGCAAGGGTTTGTTCCCTGAAAAATTTTGCTTTTCGCAGTGTGGCCATTCGGTCATTTGCCAGAAATCCCCTTCCAAGGGAAAATGATACCCCAGCACTGTATAAACCATCATCCGGCAGGGTTTCATCTGGATTTAAAAATTCCCCGTCGGTCTGTTCAAAATTTCCTTTAAGTTCAATCCCATACCAGGTTGGTATCTTAAAAGTGGCATTAAGTCGGTCATAGTATTCCGTACCCTTAAATTTCTTGCGGTCGTAATCTACTTCAACTTTGGGATCAAAGCCTCCCCGGGCTTTCATCAGATTGGCTTCACCAATGGCAATGACCAATTCGGCCTGTTTGGCTATGGGGTGATACTTTTTTACATAGCCAAGGTATTCCCTGAAATTAAGTGTAAGGGAATCTGCCTCCTGTCCGAGGAGACCGAAGGAAAGAAACAATCCTAATATCGTCAGATATTTTCTCATCCTTACTTTTTATTATTTTGAGCCATTCCTTCTTGAGGCTGATAATAGTTGGGAGGGAATCCATTGAGTTGTCTCCAGAGTTCATACCAGATAGGCACATCTTCTAAAAGGGCCAATGTATTTGCCCCCGATCCAACCCGGATATCCTTAGGCCAGGGCTGATCATCCGGATCGGCGGCCAGTAAGACTCTGTATTTACCATTATTGCTGATAAAGGTTTCTATCGCCACTACTTTCCCTCCGTAGGTGCCGTAAGATACATTGGGCCAGCCACTAAAAATAATCGCAGGCCATCCATCAAACTGAATTCTCACCTTCTCTCCTATGTGTATCAGGGGAAGGTCGAGAGGTTCAACATATGTTTCCACGGCCATTGAGTATTCAGAAGGCATAATTCCCACCAGTTTATCTCCTTCCTTAAAAGTTTCCCCTATACCGGCCTGGATTGCTTTATTGATAAATCCACTTTGGGGCGCCCTGATGTATTGCATCTGACTTCGAACTTCATAATTTGTGTATTCATTTTCGAGTTTAGTCACCTGGGCTTCAGAATCAAACTGGTTAGACTGAGCAGTAAACATGTCGCTCTGAGCCTTGGAAATCTTGTCCGTGTATTCGGCTTCAATTCTGTTGATCTCTACTGAGGCGTTTATGATTTCATTCTTAGAAGCGAGCAAGGTGTTTTCCTGTGAAATGAGTTTCGCCTGCGTCTCCTGTAGTTTGAGGCGTTTCTCCTCTACGTCCGTAATTGCTTTCAGTCCTTCATCCTGGAGTTGTACCACCCGATCATACTGTCTCTGTGCGATGGTAATATTGGTTTTGGCTGCTTCCAGATCAATACTGTCGCTCTGCACTTTTAATTTAGCCTGTAGCAACTTATTCCTGGCTTGTTCTAGCTTGAGCTGCCGTTCTCTCTTCAGAGCTCCTATCTGCGCATTCAGAGCCTTTACCTTCTCCTGATATGAGCCAACCGACATGGATTTTGCCCTGATCTGATCCCCTGTCCTGGAAATCAGGTTTGGGTCGAAATACTCACTTTTTACCTCAGAGATAAAGAGGATGGTATCCCCCTTTTTTACAAAATCTCCTTCCTGCACATACCATTTTTCAATCCGGCCCGGAATGGGGGATTGTATTGTCTGTGGCCTGTGCTCAGGATTGAGGGTGGTGAGGTAGCCTTTACCCGAAATGGTCTGTGTCCATGGGAGAAAAAGGACTATAAATCCTATTATAGTAAAGGCAAGCAAAAAACGATTAAAATGTTTATAATGCTTTGAATGAAATACCTTCTGAGACGATCTGTAGTTCATCAGATCGACTTTCCTGTTAAGTCTGTTTGGAGATATATTCAACATTGCCTTTAACTTTCATTAATTATTTTACCATTCTTCATAGTGATGATCCGCGTACATTTTTTCATCCAACGGGAATTCTGACTAACCACGACCAGGGCCCAGGGATTAGACCTGTCGGTTAAGAAATCGATAATCCGATCTGCCTCGTCTGGGTTAAAATGATCAAGAGGATCTTTTAGAATAAGCAATCTGGGCTTGCGCACAATACTCCGGGCAAGCACAATCTTTCTCGATACTACATAAGGAATCTGTTGTCCTTCAGGATAGAGCATCGTCCTGATCCCCATAGGTTGTTCTTTTACAAATTCGGTAAGCCCGGCCTTATCGAGCGCCCAGTATACTTCTTCTTCAGTTACCGAGGTGTCTCCGAAGGTGATATTTTCCAGGATGCTGCCTTCGAACGGACTTTCCTCCGTAAGGGACTGACCTATATGGGATCTGTAATAGTTAAGGGAGATCGATTTCAAGGAAACATTGTTAACGTATATGGCCCCCTGATCGGGCTCTACAATACCTGCAATGAGTCTTAGCAAGGTAGATTTTCCCGAACTGCTGTCGCCTTTAATCAGGATCGTACATCCCGGAGTGATCATCAGGGATAAATTATCAATAATAGGCTTGTTTGTGCCGGGAACATTATACTTAAGTTCCTTTAATTCCACATCAAATGAATCCTCTTCTCCAAACGGGCGTTCTCCATTTACAGGTTCAAGATCCTTATCAACAACCTGACCTAATTTTTCAAGGGAGGTGAGCAGGTCATAAAAAGTTTCCAGACCCAGAATTAGTTTTTCAACACTGTTGATTACTAACAGAATGATGATCTCTGCAGCTACGAATTGCCCGATATTCATTTCCTGGTTAAGAACAAGAATCCCACCTATCAGTAAAAGTCCGACCGTCACCAGCACCTTAAATCCGATCATCTGGATAAACTGGATGACCAGGATCCGGAAATGGCTCTCTCGTGCTTCCAGGTATTTCTCCACAAGCACATCGTTCTTTTCCATGGCCAGGCTGGTTTTACCAGAAAGTTTAAAACTGATGATCGACCTCGCAACTTCCTGTAACCAATGGGCTACTTTGTATTTGTTTTCAGATTCTTCCAGACTCGTTTCTAATCCTTTCTGAGCTGTGAACTTAAAGACAAAGTAGATCAGGAGGAGGAGCAAAAAACCATAAATAATAAAGAAAGGGTGATAAAATGAGAGCAGCATTAGTCCAAATATGATCTGAAGTAAGGCTGCCGGAAAATCGACCAGTATTTTAGCAAGGCCCTTCTGTACGGTAAGTGTATCAAAAAATCGATTGGCCAATTCCGGCGGATAGAGGTTCCTGAGTTCACTCAGTTTTATCTTGGGGAATCGGTAGGCGAATTCAAAAGAAGACCTTGTAAAAATCTTTTGCTGCACATTTTCAATAATCCTGATTTGCATCAACTGTAATATCCCAGCAAAAGCAACCCCCAGAGTCACTAAAATAACGAGGACAATCCAGGAAGTGCTGATTTGGGCACCTTGTATCAGGTTGATAATAGCCTGTATCCCCAGGGGAAGCGATAAGTTCACCAGCCCTGCAAAAATAGCGTAATAAAAAATCTGAAAAATGTCCCTTTTATCCAACTTCAAAAGTCCCAGCAATCGCTGCCAGGCCGTGAGTACGGTCTTTGCCATATACTACTTGTTAAGAGAATTAAAAACCAAATGTGTAAAATAGTCTGTAGGTGTTACCTTTTTATTGCAATTGGTCAGGGATGGGAAATGTTGTGTTAGAAAATACTGGTGAAGCGATCCTTCCAAAACTGTACTGGCAAGGCTTAAGGGATACGCATAGTTGAGATCCACTTCCTGGATCATCTCACTGATCCTCAAAACCATTCTTTTATAAATCTCAAAATAACCTTCCTTGTTTTCTGTATCTACTTCCTTGGTTAAGTACGATTTGGAATATTCATTTATGATAATATCATTAAGAAGTACTTCATTGATGTGGGCAAAGGAATCATCAAGGACCACGGGTTTACTTATAACCTCAATCGCCTTGCGTAATTTTTCTGAAGGATCGGCTATACTATTGGTGGCAAAAACAAATTGGTACTCCTGCCATCCCCAATACCAGGAAGTTAGGTAAAGCAACAATTTGTGCTTGTTTTCAAAATATCTATAGATGGAACTCTCATTAGATCCAATGCTGGCTCCCAGTTTTTTGAAGGTAAAAGAATCGAAACCTAATTCATGGATCATAAGAATACTGTGCTCCACAATACGCTTCCCCAAATCGGACGATTCCGGGTCTTTCACATATGTATTCTGATTCACTTCTATCTTGATGGCCTGCAACAAACGTTTCATAAAAATTCATTTAACGAGGACAAATTTAATAGTAATACTATCATATACTAATAGTTTAACTGTTTTTTAACAATAGTATTACTTGACTAGTAAGCGAATCTTCTTTATTTTTGAGGGAACAACAAAACTAATAACCATGAAACGACTATTATTAATTTCGCTATGCTTCCTTGGCGGAGGTTTAGCACTGCAGGCACAGCAAACACAACAAACTTCTATTGAAAAAGGAACTGTATTTACTATCAGTGAGCCCGTTGCAGATCAATATCGATACGTGCTCTTTCCCAGAAAGAACTTTATCATTAAAAGAGGTGGAATTGCAAACCTTAAATCCGTTTACGGCAAAGAAGTAGAAGTGGTAGATTACGCCTACACTGATGAAGGAGATACCAGAGTGACCCTTAAAAGAACGGATGGGAGAAAATTCTTCAGAAACTTCAAGACCGTCGATGCGTACCTAGAAGATGCATTAACGGCTGGGGAGTTAACAAAATAAGTGTTTGTTCTCTGATACCGGTTCTGCCATCCTTTTACAATAAAGGGAATGGCAGGCCGGTTCTTTTTATCCGGCATAATTCAGGTATCCCTCAAAATACACTAAATCAATAATCTTCGTGTAATACTTTTAAATTTTCCCTTTATCTTTAAGAATAAAGTATTTCACTATGACCAAAGTACGATGTGGATGGTGCCTGGGTAGCGAACGCTATATCAAATACCATGATGAGGAATGGGGAGTACCGGTAAAAAATGATGCCAAATTATTCGAATTCCTGATCCTGGAAACTTTTCAGGCGGGACTCAGCTGGATCACAGTACTTAATAAAAGAGAGAACTTCCGAAAAGCCTTCGATGATTTTGACTACCATAAAATTGCAAATTACAAACAGCAAAAGATAGACTCCCTGCTCGGGGATGCAGGTATTATCCGTAATAAACTAAAGATAAATGCCACCGTTAGCAATGCCAGAGCCTTCCTAAATACGCAAAAGGAGTTTGGGTCGTTCAGCAATTATATCTGGGGATTTGTCAATCATACTCCTTTAAAAAACAGCTATGATGATGAATCACAAATTCCGGCGAAAACTGCTCTTTCAGATACGATTAGTGCAGATATGAAGGCTAAAGGGTATAAATTTGTTGGGAGTACCGTGATATACGCCCATATGCAGGCAACAGGCATGGTCAATGATCACATTAGCAGTTGTTTCCGATATGATGAAATATAGTTTTCTTATTCTGGCCCTCTCTTTTTTATGTTGTTCCCCTGCTTTTGCCCAGGCAAAGTACGAAAGGGAATTCCGGATCAGGAAATCCCAATTTCCTCAAAATGCCCTGGAACAAATAGAGGATCAGATTAAAGATGCCCGCCGACTGCGATTCTACAAGGAGATAGATAGCGCAACCATCAGCTTTGAAGTTAAATTTAAAAAAGACCGACTGCATTACAGTGTTGAATTTAATTCGGAAGGTGAATTGGAAGACATTGAAGTACTGATTAAAGAAGTAGATATCCCAACAGACGTTTTCTCATCAGTTTCAGATTATCTCGAGGGCAACTGTACGAATTTTAAAATCCGAAGACTACAACAACAGTACCCCGTAACAGAAAAGCAACATATGGAAAAAGTGATCAAGGATGCCTTCCAGAATCTTATCCTCCCCTATATCAACTATGAAATGGTTGTTTTCTGTAAGACTGATGCAGGTCGGGAAGAATACGAATACCTCTTTAACTCCGACGGCGTCTTTATATCCCGAAGGAAGTCACTACCTCCTAATTATGACCACATCCTGTATTAGAACTCTTTTTATTCTTGTTTTTATACTGAGTGCTCAGTTGGTTTTGTCTCAGGAATCCTTTCTTTTCTATCTTCAGCCACAGCTTGCGCTCAATTATAATGTTACCTCCTCTTATTCCCACAATTTCACTCTAAGTAGCAGGAATTTCATCTATCGGGAGGATAAGTTTAAACTGGAGGGAAGAAACTTCGATATTTCACATTTCTCCAATTTTAAGACGGGCGTGAATACGAGTTTTGGAGCTGGGCTCATGTACCGGTTTCGCAAACTTTTTGACAATACCCGGACTAATGAATTAAGATTTACCCAGCAACTAAATACAACTTCCCGTCCTATGGTAGTGAGATACGGACACCGCTGGCGTACAGAGCAACGTTTTTTTCCGGATGTCACAGTACATCGTTTCAGGTACAGGTTTACTCTTGATTTTCCTCTGGAGGGTGAAAAAGTGGATATCAATGAAGCTTACCTCATTTTGAATACCGAAGCTCTTCTCAGTGTAGCAAGTAGTAGAGGCGCCCAATACGACCAGCGTTTTACAGCTGCTCTGGGCTGGCTGCTGGAAGAAAAAGTGCAGCTTCAGGCCGGACTTGAATACAGGCTTGAGGACTACACAAGAAACACCCATCCGGTATTGTTTTTAAATTCTTCCCTTATTTTATCCCTTTAAAATGGAGAGGTAATCCGCTCTGGGCATCAATTCTGCCCCCAGGCTTTCAAGATGAGGCGTGTGCAACTGGCAATCTATCAAAGAATAGTTTTCTTTATCCAACTCCCTGCACATATGGATAAGGGCACATTTTGAAGCGTTGTTTTCTTTACTGAACATGCTTTCACCACAAAAGACATGATCGAGGTCTAATCCGTATAAACCCCCTACAAGTTTTTCTCCCTGCCAGACTTCATAGGAATGTGCAATCCCTTTTTTAAACAATTGAACATAGGCCTCAATCATTTTCTGTGTTATCCACGTTCCCTGCTGCCCCGGTCTTGGAGCATTAGAACACTCTTGTATCACCTTTTCAAACGCCTTGTCTTTTGTGATTGTAAAATGGCCCCTGTTTAAAGTATTCCGCATGCTTTTAGAGATCCTGACCTTTGAGGGAAACAAGACCATCCGCGGATCGGGGCACCACCAAAGGATAAGGGAATCCTCATTGAACCAGGGAAAAATCCCGTTTCTATATGCCAGGATGAGTCGTTCAGGCGTAAGATCCCCGCCTACGGCCAACAAACCTTCCGGGTTAGCCATCTCAACGGGGGGAAAGACCAGCCTGTCGTCCAGAAATGTAATCGGCCTGTTTTTATTCTTCAATGAAACTCAGGGTATAAAAAGTTACCGGGCAGAATTTTACTCCTATTTAAAAGGGCAGATCGTCGTGGTCTTCTTCATTAAGCTCATTTGCTGGCTCAAAGGCATCCATTGGTGGGACAGGAGGAATTTCCTGTGATTCGGATTCAGCACTTACTTTTTCAATGCGCCATCCCTGGATGGAGTTAAAATATTTGGTTTCCCCTTGTGGGTTTACCCATTCTCTTCCCCTCAGGTTAATGCTCACCTTTACCAGGTCTCCTTCCTTAAAAGCATTTAATAAATCGGTTTTATCCTGTACAAACTCAATCATCAGGTGCTGTGGATATTGCTCTTCAGTTGTTACCACCAATTCCCTTTTCCTGAAACCATTAGAACCGTAGGTTTTGGTTTCATCAATCATTTTTACTTTACCTTGTATTTCCATAACTATTGTGTTAACATGAGTACCTTCCATGCGGAAGACACTTCATTCTTCATTAAATATTCCTTTGCTTTTTTGTGGATGAGTTCACCCTTATTTTGTTTATTTAAATCCCTGATCCCGGGATTCTCCACTATAAATGCCTCTATCTCCTGTTCTGAAGGCATCGCCTCCACATTTCCGAGCATGCCAAGGTCATTGCCACTTAAAATTGTACTATTCCTGATATGATCGGGAAGCTTGTCAACCCCCATTCCCTTGGAGCGAATAGGTTTAGGCACTTCAAACATACCCATATTTGCGCGGGTATACCAGTTTCCTCCCATTCGGGCTACCTGATCGATCTTATGCTGGTCGATTCCCCCATCTGCATCGAGGATATTCTTTTTTAAATGTAATCTGACGACCTCAGCAAAAACAAGGTTTCCGGCTCCACCTCCTTCACCCAGGGGCTCAACTTTAATCACCCGACATTCAAACTGCACAGGGGATTCCCCAACCCTGAAAGGCTTCACTTCTTCAGAGGCAACCATGGATAGGCCTGCTTTTACAAACTCATTCTCCCCTTCTTCGTATTCAGTACTGGCCAGGGACATTTGCTGCACCATGTTGAAATCCACTACATTAATTACAACCTCCTTTGTTTTCAACACATTTTCCAGAGTGTGTTTTGTTGTATTGTCACGCACCCTCCTCGCTGGTGAAAATATGAGTATAGGCGGATTTGCACTAAAGACATTAAAAAAACTAAAGGGGGATAAATTTGGCCTCCCTTCCTCGTCTATGGTACTGGCAAACGCAATGGGCCTGGGTCCTACAGCACCTAATAAATAGCTGTGTAGTTCAGGTATTGGAAGTTTTGAAGGGCTCAGGCTTACCATTTCAGACATAGATGGCAAAGGTACATAAATTGTAGGCAATTTTTAAGCGAGACAGCCTTGTCTGATACAACATTTGACATCAATTTAAGTTATCTTTAATGCACGTTTCTAAAGGATGGCATTTAATCCAAAAAACAAATTCTCCAATTTCTTTCTGCTGATAGCATCATTTGTTATCGTAAGCCTTATACTGTGGAATACCAATAGTTTTTTTAAGAAATTCAAGGAGGAGGAACGATATAAAATGGAGATCTGGGCCACTGCACAATCCGAATTACTTCAATCTTCTGAAGACCGTGATCTGGGTAATCTGCATGTTAAAATATTCCAGAATAATACGTCAACTCCAATGATCCTTGTCAACAGGGATGGCTCTGTTAAAACCAATAATATGCCCGTGGAAATGGAGTCGGATTCTTTGGGGATTCAGCAGAAAATCGCAAAGTTTAAAAGCGAAAATAACCCTATTGCCATTACATACGACGGGGAGACCCTGGCTACTTTGTATTACGGCAATTCGGAAGTGCTTAATAAATTGAAATACTATCCTATTGCGCTCCTTTTGATTATCCTGCTTTTTGGAGCGGTGATCTTCTTTTTCTTTAAAACCAACAAGGCCTCAGAACAGAATAAATTATGGGCCGGGATGGCCAAAGAAACTGCTCATCAAATCAGTACTCCCCTAACTTCCCTCCTGGGCTGGAACGAGCTCCTTAAGAACGAAAACCTCAATAGTGCAATAACCGAAGAAATTGAGAAAGATATTGATCGTCTTCAAACCATAACAGAAAGGTTTTCCAATATTGGTTCACTCCCCAAGCTAGAACTTCTCGATATTGTGGAGGAAACAAAAAAGGCTTTTGAATATTTGCAAATGAGAAGTTCGCGCCTCATTCGGTATACATTTAACTCGCGTGTTGAATCCTTGCCTATTATGCTCAACAGTGCCCTTTATAACTGGACTATAGAAAATCTGGTGAAAAACGGAATTGATGCCATGAAGGGCAAGGGTTCCATTTCTCTTGAAATCATCCCGGATGGCAAATACGTAAATATTCTGATCTCAGATACCGGACAGGGAATCCCCAAAAGTAGTTTTCAGACCATTTTTGAACCTGGTGTAACTACTAAAAAAAGGGGGTGGGGCCTTGGACTCTCTCTGGTAAAACGTATCGTAGAAGAATATCACAAAGGAAAAATAAAGGTCCTTACATCAAGTAAGCAGGGAACTGTTATGCAAATATCATTACTGATAAATTCATAGTTATGGCTAAAGAACAACTGGATATAATAAAGGAGGCAGATCTGACAAACAATTGCCCTGAATGCTTTAACCAGGAGCTGAAACTAACCTTTTTTCAAAAGCATATTATAAGTCGGTTTTACAACAGAACAACCGGAGAAATAAGTCAGGAAATACGCTGTCTTACCTGCGGCTCTGTTATTTATCCCGTATCGTGGACGGAGGATATTGAGCGAAGTTTTGAGTATTTTCAAAAAATGGTTATCCCTGAACCCAGCAGGACAAAACTTACTAAATTAAGCTATTGGCTAATTTTTCTCCTACTCGCAGTATCGGTTGCTCTGGTATATATGTACTATACCGGAATGTTTAAAGATGTACTTTGATTTTTTTAGCTACTTCTTCAAATTCATCCTTTGTCAGAGTAACTTTTTCCTGAAAAGTGGCATTAGCCATCTTCTGCAGGGGGATGAGATGTACATGAACATGTGGGACCTCAAGGCCTATTACCGTCATGCCTACACGCTTACAGGGAATAGCTGCTTCCAGAGCGATACCTATTTTCCTCGCGAAATTCATCAGTCCTGTATAGGTCTCTTCATCCAGATCGAATAATCTATCAACTTCTTTCTTAGGAACACAAAGGGTATGCCCCACTGCGTTGGGATTAATATCCAGAAAGGCAAAATAATTCTCGTCTTCGGCAATTTTGTAACTGGGAATTTCGCCTGAGATGATTTTGGTGAAAATGCTTGGCATAGTTTGAGTATTAATGAAAAAAAATCCTGCCTTAGAAATGACAGGATTAAAGATAAATATTTTTCTTCCTCAGTTCCTGCTGATCTCCAATATTTCAAATTTCAATGTCCCATTAGGTACACTGATCTCTGCTGTATCACCTACTTGCTTGCCCAGTAGCCCCTTCCCGATGGGTGAAGTCACGGATATCTTTCCCGACTTAAGGTCTGCTTCGCTTTCGGCCACAAGGGTATACTTCATCTCCATTCCATTTTGCTTATTGCGGAGTTTAACCGTAGATAATACCAATACTTTGGAAGTATCCAATTGAGATTCATCAATGAGACGTGCATTGGCCAATGTTTCTTCCAATTTAGCTATTTTCAACTCGAGGTGACCCTGCGCTTCCTTGGCAGCGTCGTATTCGGCATTTTCAGATAAATCACCTTTATCCCTCGCATCTGCTATCGCTTGCGAGGCTTTAGGGCGTTCTATATCCCTTAAATGATTGAGTTCTTCCTTCAATTTCTTTAGTCCTTCGGCGGTGTAATAAGATACATTACTCATATCGTCTTCATTTTATAAATAGAAAATCCCCTGCATCTTCCACCCTGCTGTGGGTGTATTTTAGAGAGGATTATGGTCAAAGATACAGATTTTTTGATCAATTTTGCAGTATCATCCAATTCGTGGAAGACCTATGAGATCTGTTCGTTTCCTATTTTTGTTTATTTTCCTGCTCGCTTGTAATAATGATCAGGGACAAAGAAACCCTTATTTACAGGAAATAGGATTTCGGTTTGAGATCAACCTCAATCTCCCTCTTTATAGTCCGCTTACCAACGCCGGTAATGCAGTTTATATTGGTGCACAGGGTGTTGGAATCCGGGGAGTATTTGTGATGAATACCGGATTCACCTACAGGGTCTTCGAAGCCAGCTGTCCCAATCATTCCCCAAGTCCCTGTTCTACTACCGAATTAAGCGGCCAGACAGCTACATGCAGCTGTGAGGGATTTGAATACAGTCTGTTTACCGGACAACAATTCTCAATACCTGATGACGGGAATAGGTATTACAATATGCTGGAATACCAGGCATCCCAAAGCGGAAATATTATTGTGATCAGCAACTGACCTCCACTGTATCCTCCTTTTCGTTAAACGAACACTTAAAACTCCAATTGTACCCCTATAAGTGCATTGATCCCGGCCTGGGGATAAAACCCTGCACCTTCAATAGTTGTAATGGTTCCGGGATTGGTAAAATCGTCATCAAATGTGAAAAAATATCCGTTAGACACGTACTTGGCATCAAAGATATTATTTACCAGGGCTGACAAGACTATCCTTTTCAGCAATTCCCCCGGTTTGATCTCATACGATACATTGAAGTCGGTTTGAGAATACGCTTCCAGCACCGATGAAGCGGCATCAATATTCCCCATATACTGTTTCCCAACATATTTAGTTAGCAATGCCAGTGTAAAATCTGAACTTGGCTGATAAGCAATCCGGTTTCCTATGACCAGCCCCGGGGAATAAGAGATATTCGTATTTCCCAATTCCTCCAATATCCCATCTCTTTGAAAGACATAGTCTATATTTTTGTTTGTGCTTAAGGCCAGGTTGGGTTGCCATAAAAAGGAGTTTCCGAGCTTCAGAGCCGCATCAATCTCCAAACCGAGGCGGTAACTATCACCAACGTTTGCCCTTAGTGGCGCCCCTACATCATTTAATTCCCCTGTTAGAACTAACTGATCTTTATATCTCATATAAAAGAGATTTGTATTGATCTGAATATCAGGAGTGACCAACCTCCAGCCAAGCTCCAGATCATTGAGGCGTTCCGGTTTTGGGTTGCCATTTTCGTAATCATTTCGGTTTGGTTCGCGGTTAGCCACAGCCCAGGAAAAGTAAAAATTGTTATTCGTATCCAGATCGTAAGTCAGTCCGGCTTTCGGATTGAAGAAATTAAAAGTGTCGTCTACAAGTCCGGTTTCATTCCCATTGGCTTGATACGCAACGGAGCGCAACTGCAGATCCCCGTAAAAGCTCCATCTGTCATTCCATTTATGATTCACCTTTGCAAACACATTAAAATCAGTTTTTCTTGAATTATCGTCATAATACCGATCCCTGATATCGGCTTCTGGTGCAAAACGGGCCCAAATTACCTCCCCAAAATGGTCTCCTTCATACAGGTTATATCCTCCTCCAAGGATAAACTTTGTTTTTTCAAAATCCTTATTCAGCGAAAACACCGTGCCATAGAAATCATTGTCGAGCCATCTCCTCCTCACCAGGTCGGTTTCAGTTATAGTTTCTCCATTAACAGTAATGGCATCGTAGCCATAGGTGTCAAAATCATCATCTTCCCTGTACTGCTCAAAATATCCTCTCCCTCTGGTATAATGAAAGGCTAAACTTGAATTCCAGCCCTGCCCCAGATTCTGATTCCAGTGGAGTTGAGCATGGTCTTGTTTATAATTGTCTACTTCGTTTTCATAAAACCTGGTCTCTCCATTCTCATCTGTATATTGTCCTGCTGGATTAAATCTACGATCCGTGGCCAGGGTTTGGGCATCTATACCAAAATAAGCCTGATAGGTAATTTCATGCCCGCCGAAAAGCAAGGCCTTTACAAGTGTATTCCCGTCCCTGAAGGCACCTTGCAGAAAATAGGAATCAAGGGCAGAAGAAGCTCTGTCTATGTACCCATCAGAAATGATCCTCGAGAGTCGGCCTGAAAATTCAAAGGTCTCATTGAGCAAGCCTGTGGAAAACTTTACATTATTCCTCATGGTATTAAAACTCCCATAGGAGGTAGCCAGTTGTGCGTATCCTTCTTCAGATACGGCATCTGTAAGCAGGTTGAGGCTAGCTCCAAAGGCGCCGGCGCCGTTAGTAGAAGTTCCAACACCTCGTTGTAACTGCAGGTCTTCGGTAGATGAGGCAAAATCGGGCAAATTCACCCAGAAAGTACCGTGAGACTCTGAATCGTTATACGGAATACCATTAATAGTAACATTCACCCGTGTGGCATCGCTCCCCCTTACCCTTATACCGGTATATCCCACTCCTGCTCCCGCATCGGAAGTAGTTACAACAGAAGGAAGAAAATTCAAAAGAATAGGAATGTCCTGACCCAGGTTCCTGGGTGCTAATTCTGCCTTGGTAATATTAGAGAAGGTTACGGGTGATTCTTTGGTTACCCTTACGGATGAAACCAATACCTCATCCAGGATAATTTCTTTGGCCAGGGTGGTGTCTTTCGCCTGCTCCTGACCAAAGGCCATTCCCAGAGTTCCGATGATTACTGAAAAAATAATTCCTCTTTTCATTCATTTTGCTTTATGAATAAAAGGGGTTATTATTCAATTAATGATTTCTAAAACTATTTGATACCCATTTGGAAAGAGTCGAACATGGGTCTGATTCTTTCTCAAGTCCGGAACTTTTTTTATAAAATCCGGATCCCTTGGCGGCATTACCCGCCCAGGTTCATTGGGTATACTCTCAGCCTGTTTTGTTCCTCAGGGAAGAAAAACTCCACAGGCACCCCTTTGAGATAAGGCAAAGATAAGTACTCAATTCGGAATATTGCTAAAATTTAAAGGGGTATCCTTCACTAATTCACCTGATGCGCAGGTTTTAGTAGGTCGTTCACGGTTTTCACCGGATTAAAGGTAGAGGATGGTACTTCTACAAAAATTGTATTCCAGTAGGCCATAGCGCCATTCCATAGTCCGGGAAGCTCAAGTGCCTTGAGTTCTTTTCCCTCTTTTGTTTTCCGGGTGATAAACCCCTGCTTCTCATCCACGTAATTCATGAGGTTAAACTTATTCCCTTTAAAATCCTTTACTCCGCAAACGAGATCTACAGGATTAAAATGTGTTGCTTTTTTAAAGATAGCCGTCTGCTGTTCATGGCTGAGATCGACCTGGGCAGATTCAACGATCTGCAAACTTATATTTCCATTTCTGTCCTTAACCCAGTACGGACCACCTCCGGGTTCACCCTCATTCTTTACCATCCCGCAAACGCGTATAGGTCTGTTGAGCTTATCCTTCAGGATCTCTATCTGCTGACCCAGGGTAAATCCTGAGAAATTTTCAGAAAAGCGCACATTGAGATCGTTTTCAAGAAATGATTTTATTTCATCCAGTGTATTCCCGTCCATGGTCTGCTCCTCGAGGATGTTTGAAAAACTAAAAATCTGCTCTTGCAGTTCAAGAAGCACGCCGGCCAGTACTTTTTTCGATCTTGCTATCTCCTCGCATTTGTCGCGCGTAACTACATTGTCGATATTTTTAATAAAGATAATATCCGCATCCTGCTGATCGAGGTTTTGGATTAATGCTCCGTGCCCCCCCGGTCTGAACAGCACAGAATTATCCTCATTTCTGAAAGGCTGATTATCGGGAGTGACGGCAATGGTATCTGTAGCCTGACTCTGATAAGAGTAGTCTACTATAAAATTGGTTTCTGTCCTTTCAGACGCCCGTTTTCCCACCTTCTTTAGTTCAGTGTTGAAAAGAGTCTGGTGTTGTTCTGAAATAGTAAAATGGAGAAAGGCTTTGTCCTTAGACCTGGCATAGTAGGCAGCTTCTAAAAGATGCTCTTCAAAAGGGGTCACCAGATGGTCTTTGTATTTGTGAAAAGGCAGTAAGCCCTTGGGGTAAAATCCATAATTTAATCCTTCCTCACTCAACAATTCTTTTACGAAGGTGTATTTCGAGCTATCCTCAGATAGATTCTTTTGCCCAATGCGCTTTAAAACCATTTCATAAAATGGAAGTTCAGTGGCTCGCTCAAAAAACTCCCCTATTTCCTTTTGTTCTGTTCGGTCCACATATGAAGAGAAACGCTCTTTATCAGGTTTGTAAGTGTCGAAAAAGTTGAAAAGCGACTTAAACATCCTGGATGCTGCCCCGGAGGCAGGAACAAACTTCAGCAGGGAGAGCTTGGACTGTGAACTTTCGAATTTCTCCACCAATCTTTTTTCCTGTTTCGCATCGGTTTTCAATATACCATCCCCTACAACAGCAGGACCATGGAGGTTGATAAAAGGGATGCCTTCTACAAAGGTCCGTATCTGGGCTTCTACCGTTTTCCTGCTGATTCCTTTTTCCTCTAACTGCCTTATATCCCTTTGAGTAAATTCAATCATTCGCTAATATTTGGTCTATGTGCTCTATGGCTATCTTAAGTCTCTTCTCTGGTTCCCCTTTTAAAATAACAAAATTTCTGTTGTACTTCTCAAGGGTATCCTTAAAATATAAATACATCTTCTCTCTTTCATCCGGTTTGTCTCTGAGATCATCTTTAACCCAGGGAGTATCAATGTAGGTTAGAAGATACAAATCATATTGATTTTCAAGGGCATATTTTTCGAGAATTGGATCTGTATAGCCCAGGTAATACGCCTCTGAGTAAACTTTTGTTTCAAGCAGATCGGTATCGCAAATCAACAGATCCTTTACTTTTTTAGTATACTCATTTTCCAATCGTATTTGTCCCTCAGCAATAGGAAGAAGGTCATGTGGTTCACATGTTTTATGTTCCCTGTCCCATTTATTCTGCAGGTATTCCCTGGCATATTCCGGAACCCAGAGCGTATTGTAATAGGAGGCTAATTGCTGTGAAAGGGTAGTCTTACCAGTGGATTCGGGGCCAAACAATACTATTTTTACAACGTCTGAAGGGATTTGTTTAAGTCTTTCTTCCATGCTAAATAACCTTGAACGGCCAGGATGGTAAAGATAAGATATTGAAGAGAAAGCATACCCCATCCTCTATAAGCATATAAGGGAACGGTAATAATATCTGCGAAAATCCAGAGGGTCCAGTTCTCCAGTTTTTTATTCGCCATGTACCACATGGCGGTAAAGAATACGCCCGAAGTAAAGATATCGATGTAATTAGCGCCTTCAAGCAGGGTGCCGAATCCCTTGTAGACCCCGTATGTAACGCCCATGGTCATCAGAAATAGCCCGAAACCTATTAATTTTTCCCTGGTATTCGTCCTGGTAATGTGTACTACTCTTTCATTGCCTTTCACCCTGGCCCAATTCCACCAGCCATAAATGCTCATAACAGAATAGTAAAAATTCATCATCATGTCACCGAAAAGTGCATCGACATAAAAAAGATAGACGGTAATTACGGTAGCCACCAGACCGGTAGGGTATACCAGGATATTCTCTTTTTTAGCATAGACAACACTGGCAATCCCGAAAAAAAAAGCGATAGCTTCAAGTACAATCAGGTAAGGCTCCCTCCCCAAGTACGGATCGAGGAAAAAATCAGAAATGGGGTTCATAATCGCTGCGATCCGTTTTTACAATTTTCATAAAAAGCAAGCCATTATCAAACGACTCAAAGGCTTCTTTTAAATGGGTTTGGATAAGGTTCATCAACTCATCATAGGGCCCGTATACTTGTGTGCTCAACGGATTTTCAATTACCTGCAGGCCTGAGGCTCTGAGCGATTTTATAAAGGCTATGACAGGCTCTTCAAACTGATCCTGCAGCGGACTAAGGGTAAGTTCAACTGAAATATTCATCGGCTATCTTTAGTGTTTTGGATTAAATACTCTTCTGAACCCTCAGACTTTATCTGCATGGCATAGGCACAGGTAAATCCTTCAAATTCAAGAAAACGGACCTTAAAATAGAATGAGGCACCATTGAGGTGTATCAATCCGGTGGTCTTCCCACTATCCATTTCAAAATCATCGATATCTATATTTTTAAGGAAACTGAGTCCAATAGTTGAATTGATTTTATAAAGGGATTCCTTGGCACCCCAGACCACCGTTAGTTTTCTCATCAGTGCGTGAGGGTCCGAAAAGGAACCGTATTCTTCAATAGGGGTAAACTTATGGGCAATTTTCAGGATCTTTTCTCTTTGTTTCTCGATATCAATACCTACAGGTATGTTATTGCTGATGATTATTCCGGTAAATTGATAGGAATGGGTTATGGAAATAAACGATCCATCCTTTAAGTGTGGTTTTCCCAGGTCGTCGTAGTACAAATCCTGATCGGTATAACCTTCTTCAGCCATCAGATGCCTGATGCTTAGAAATCCCCTTCGGTGAAGTTCCGACTTCATCCCCCGGTATCGTTCATTACAATGCGGCGTTAAAGTGATCCCCTCGGCCAGTGCATCTTCCTCTTCTGATATCTTCCAGATATGTATTCGAATCCCTGGATTTATTGTTATTGTTTTGTAAAGGGGCATGGGAGTTTTTAAGTTATCACTATCTTTGAGGTCCAAAAAATGCGGGTTACCGCGTGCTAACGAAAGTAAAAATAAAAAAAGAGATGAGCATTAAAACTGTACCGTATGTGCCATACAAAGTTAAAGACCTTTCTCTGGCTGAATGGGGACGAAAGGAAATAGAACTGGCGGAGGCAGAAATGCCCGGACTTATGTCGCTTAGGGAAGAATACAAAAAAGATCAACCTCTGAAAGGGGCAAGGATAGCCGGATGTCTGCATATGACGATTCAGACTGCCGTGTTGATCGAAACACTTATTGCTCTAGGGGCAGAAGTTACCTGGAGTTCCTGTAATATCTTTTCAACACAGGATCAGGCTGCAGCAGCTATAGCCGCAACCGGTATTCCTGTTTACGCATGGAAAGGGATGAATGAGGAAGAATTCGACTGGTGTATTGAACAGACTCTTTTCTTTGGAGAGGATAGGAAACCACTAAACATGATTCTGGATGATGGAGGGGACCTGACGAATATGGTTCTGGATAAGTATCCCGAATTAGCTCCAGGAATCAAAGGCCTGTCTGAAGAAACCACCACAGGGGTACATCGTTTATACGAACGGATGAAAAATGGGACCCTTCCTATGCCGGCCATCAATGTGAACGACTCCGTTACCAAATCGAAATTCGACAATAAATACGGATGCAAAGAAAGTGCAGTAGATGCAGTTAGAAGAGCAACGGATACCATGTTAGCCGGGAAAAAAGTCGTAGTAGCTGGCTATGGGGATGTCGGGAAAGGAACTGCAGCCTCATTCCGAGGGGCAGGGTCTATTGTTACCGTGACGGAAATCGATCCTATTTGTGCCCTGCAGGCGTGTATGGATGGATATGAAGTTAAAAAGTTAGAATCGGTGATAAAAACGGCCGATATCATAGTAACGGCTACCGGAAATAAAGATATTATCAGGGAGGAGCATTTCAGGGCCATGAGGGACAAGGCTATTCTCTGCAATATTGGTCATTTCGACAATGAAATCGATATGGCCTGGTTGAATTCTCAATATGGAAACACAAGGGACGAGATTAAACCACAGGTAGATAAGTATACAATAGACGGAAAAGACATCATTGTACTGGCGGAAGGCCGATTGGTCAACCTGGGTTGTGCTACCGGGCATCCGAGCTTTGTGATGAGCAATTCCTTTACCAATCAGACGCTGGCTCAGATAGAACTTTGGAAGTACAGCAATAAGTACGAAAACAAAGTGTATATGCTTCCAAAACATCTGGATGAAAAGGTAGCCAAATTGCACTTAGCCCGATTAGGAGCTGAGCTTACAGAACTAGACAAGGAACAGGCAGATTATATTGGAGTGCCGCAGAACGGACCTTATAAGCCGGATTATTACAGATATTAATCGGCTGGTAGTTTTCAGCACAAAAAAAGCTCTTGATTTCTCAAGAGCTTTTTTTTATTATGTTTTTTAGAACATCTAGGCATCAAAAGGCTCGATGGAAACATAGGATTTACCTCCAGCCTTTTTCTCAAATTTTACCAGACCATCAACCCTCGCATGCAGGGTATGATCTTTCCCTGCGTAAACATTCTCACCGGGATTATGCTTGGTTCCTCTTTGTCTTACAATAATATTTCCGGCAGTAGCAGCCTGGCCGCCAAAGATCTTAACTCCGAGTCGTTTCGACTCTGATTCTCTTCCGTTTTTGGAACTACCTACACCTTTTTTATGTGCCATAATTCTATATGTTTAGCGGAGTGATCTCCTTTATTATTTACTTAATGCGGCGATGAGTTCTGCTTTCTTCATAGAAGAATATCCCTCAAGGCCTTTTGCCTTTGCCATTGCTTTTAACTCTGCAACCGTGTTCTTGCTCAGATCAGCACTTGCTTTTGGAGCTGCTTTTTTGGCAGGAGCAGCCTTTTTAGTCTCTTTAGCCTTCGGTGCCTCCTTTTTAGCCTTGGGAGCTGCAGCTTTCGGAGCAGTTTCCTTTTTAGCCTTCGGAGTTTCTTTTTTGGGAGCAGCCTCTTTCTTGGCCTCTACCTTTTTAGCACCCTTGGCAATAATACCTTCAATCTGGATTTCAGTGAGAAACTGACGATGCCCGTTTTTCTTCTGATACCCTTTTCGCCTTTTCTTTTTAAAGACGATAACTTTGTCACCCTTGAGGTGCTTCACGACTTTTGCCTCTACAGCAGCGCCGTCTATAGCCGGGGCGCCAACAGTTACGTTTTTACCATCTTCAAGGAGAAGAACATTGTGAAAAGAAACCTTCTTTCCTTCTTCTTCTTTTAAACGATGAACGTAAACCTTCTGGTCTTTCGCAACCTTAAATTGCTGCCCTGCTATTTCTACAATTGCATACATAGCGTTTAATTAAATGATTAACCTAATTTGATCCATCAGACAAACTATTATCTCTTGGAATCTTTTTAGGAGGGTGCAAATATACTGCTAAATTGATAAATCACAAGAGATTTGAACACAAAAAAAGCGTTATCCCCCTAGGTGTTTCTTGAAGACTTAAACAATTGCATAAAAGACAGGGTAAGGACAATAGTGGTAGCAAATCCCATGATGGCCACAGTAAAGAAAACTATTGCCTCAAAACTCTCAAACCTGCTGAACCATTGTGAAGACAAATGTTCAAGAAATTCGGGATCTATTTCTGTTGAGTAAATTGCAAAAAATACAGTAAAGATCAGGGTAGCCACAAAGCCGGTTATGAGTCCAGCCTTAAATCCTGTTCCATAGGTGAATTTCTCTTTCTCCTGGATCCTGAAATATTTGATCGCTTCATAAATAGCGAAACCCGTTATCACTCCATTGAATAAACTATAAAATACATTTGTATGCAGATCTACAAGCGACAGGATCAGGAAATATGCAATAAGGCTTCCGCTGGCGGCTATTCCAAAGCGAATGGGAAGTGCAATTTTCATCATAGGTTTTTTGGTTAATGTGATGCTCTCAAAGTATGAAATTATCGTTAATATCGCTGTTAATTCTTGTTAAAGCTATGGGAATTTTTATATTTACGAAAGTAAAAGTTGAGGTTCTTAATACTCTCATCTAAAATTACATCAATAGACTCACTTCATTTAATTTAATTACAAAACACATGAGAAAAAGAAAATTTTCAGTACCCTTCGTGGCCCTACTTTTTATGGTTCTGACAGCCGGAGCCCAGGAAGTGGTTTTTGAGGAGTACGACCTGGATAATGGCCTGCACGTTATCCTCCATCAGGACAATACTGCCCCAGTAGTTACTACATCGGTAATGTACCACGTTGGCGGGAAAGACAGAACCGAAGGGCGGACCGGTTTTGCCCATTTATTTGAACACCTTCTTTTTGAAGGAACACAAAATATCGAGAGAGGGAAATGGTTTGAGATCGTTTCTTCGAACGGAGGCAGAAATAACGCCAATACCTCTCAGGACCGGACTTATTATTACGAAGTTTTCCCAAGCAATAACCTGGAACTAGGTTTGTGGATGGAA
This sequence comes from Muriicola sp. SD30, assembly GCF_041205185.1. Taxonomy (NCBI): domain Bacteria; kingdom Pseudomonadati; phylum Bacteroidota; class Flavobacteriia; order Flavobacteriales; family Flavobacteriaceae; genus Muriicola; species Muriicola sp. SD30. Next base: position 539,736 of record NZ_JBGEWB010000002.1, on the reverse strand, counting down.
TCTGAAAGAATGCTTCATCCTATCATCAACCAGGAAGGGATCGACACCCAGCAGGAAGTGGTGAAGGAAGAAAAAAGACTTCGATATGACAATTCCCCTTACGGACAACTCTTGCCGGTACTAGGTGAAAACTTGTTTAAAGTACACCCCTACAAGGACCCGAATATAGGCTATATGGAAGATCTGGATGCAGCCACTCTGGAAGACGTTATCGCTTATAACAAGAAGTATTATGTACCTAACAATGCGGTACTTGTAGTAGCCGGGGACATCGACGTTCCTGCTACCAAGAAAATGATATCCGATTACTTCGGGCCTATCCCAAGAGGAAAAGATATCGAAAGAAGCTATCCCAAGGAAGAACCTATCACAGAAGAAGTTAAAGCAACTGCTTACGATGCGAATATCCAGATCCCTGCCATAATGGTCGCTTATCGTACTCCTGGATTTGCCGAAAGGGATGCCTATGTACTGGATATGATCTCTACCTACCTGAGTGACGGAAAAAGTTCCAAGCTGTATAAAAAGATCGTAGACGATCAGAAACAGGCTTTGCAGGTAGGAGCATTTAACATTGGGCAGGAAGATTACGGGATGTATCTTGTTTTTGCACTGCCGGTTGGCGAGACCCCTCTTGAAGTTCTGGCCGCAGAAATGGAAGAAGAAGTGGCAAAGGTGAGAACCGAGATGATCTCTGAGAAGGATTACCAAAAACTTCAGAATAAATTTGAGAACAGGTTTGTCAATTCCAATTCAAGCGTGGAAGGAATTGCCGGTACGCTTGCAACTTCATACATGTTATACGGTGACACCAACCTGATCAACAAAGAGATTGAAATCTTCAGATCAATCACCCGTGAGGAAATCAGGGAAGTTGCAGGAAAGTACCTCCAACCCAACCAACGTGTAGTGATCGATTATTTACCCAAAGACAAAACAGATAACTAGAAAGATGAAAAAATTATTTTATACTCTGATATTTGCATTTATAACGGTATCAGTACAGGCGCAGATAGACCGTTCCAAAATGCCGGAACCCGGACCTGCTCCGGAGATCAACCTGGACGACCCACAGAGATTTGAACTCGCCAATGGATTAAAAGTCCTGGTAGTGGAAAATCATAAATTACCAAGGGTCTCTATTCAACTCTCTCTGGACAACCCCCCTATCCTGGAAGGCGACAAAGCCGGAGTCTCCAGTTTAACAGGAGCTCTCCTTGGAAACGGATCTACTTCCATCCCAAAGGACGAATTTAACGAGGAAGTCGATTTTCTGGGAGCACGAATAAATTTTAGTTCGCAGAGTGCCTCTGCCAGCTCACTCTCCAAGTATTTTCCAAGGATACTCGAGTTGATGGCAGATGCCGCTATAAACCCTAATTTTACTCAGGAGGAATTTGATAAAGAAAAGGATAAGCTTATAACCGGACTTAAAACCCAGGAAAAAGATGTCTCAGCTATCGCAGGAAGAGTGCAAAGGGCACTGGCTTATGGTACGGCACATCCTTACGGAGAATTCACAACAGAGGAAACGGTTAACAATGTAAGTCTGTTAGATGTAAATCGATTTTATGAGAATTACTTTGTACCCGCCAATGCGTATTTAGTAGTTATCGGGGATGTGAACTTTGAGGAAGTAAAGGAACTTGTCACCGAGGCCTTTACTCCGTGGACAAAGGCTTCACCTCCTTCTTTATCCTTTTCTAAACCAATGGATGCTCAGTATACACAGATCAACTTTGTGGATGTTCCTAATGCCGTACAATCTGAAATCGCTGTTCAGAATCTTGTAGACCTGAAGATGAAGGATGCTGACTATCTGCCTGCCATTGTAGCCAACCAGATCCTCGGAGGAGGTGGCGAAGCCAGGTTGTTTCTCAATTTAAGAGAGGATAAAGGCTATACCTACGGTTCTTATTCACGAATAGGAGATAACAAATACGTTCCCTCCAGGTTCAGCGCCTCAGCCAGTGTAAGAAATATGGTAACCGACAGTTCGGTAGTTGAATTGCTGAAAGAGATTGATATGATTGCGAAGGAACCCGTATCTGCCAAAGAATTGGAAAACACCAAGGCAAAATACGTAGGAAACTTTGTGATGGCTTTGGAAAGACCTTCCACAATTGCCAGATATGCCCTTAATATTGAAACTGAAGATCTGCCAAAGGACTTCTACAAGACGTACCTGGAAAGGATCAATGCTATCACGATAGAGGATGTACAGGCGGCAGCAAGAAAATACTTCTCTGTTGACAATGCAAGGGTTGTAGTGGCAGGAAAAGGAAGTGAAGTTCTGGAAAATTTGGAAAAGGTCGCTTTCAATGGGAAATCAGTGCCAATTAAATATTTCGATAAGTACGCCAATGAGGCCGAAAAACCGAATTATGAAGCCAGTGTTCCTGAAGGCGTTACAGTACAATCGGTTATTGATAAGTATTTTGAAGCCATTGGCGGGAAGGAAAATGTAGCCGCAATAGAATCGCTGAAACTGGTCTACGAAGGGAGTGCGATGGGCGCTACCATTAAGATCGAAGAGAAAAGAACTGCAGATAAATACTCTCAAACCACCTATATGAACAATTCTCCAATGATGGGAGTTATTGCAAAAGGGGATGAGTTGTACATGAAGCAGGGTGCCAACAAAATGCCGCTCCCTCCGGATCTTCAACAGGATATGAAGAATTCCATGGGGATCTTCCCTGAACAAAAGATTGCGACCAACCCCGATGCCAAAATAGGAGGAACGGAAATGATGGACGGGAAAGAAGTAATCAAAATTGAAGTTCCCGGGAAGGTTGTACAATCCACATACTATTACAATGTGGAAACCGGACTGAAGGTGAAAGAAGCTTCCGTAACTTCCATGAATGGACAAACCCAGAATCAGGAAAGTATATTAACGGATTATCAGGAGTTTGATGGGATAATGTTTCCTGTAATGAGGACCAGCAATCTGGGACCTCAGACCATTGAAGCCAAGCTTCTTGAAGCTGTTATCAACTTTTCAGTCACAGAGGCAGATTTCGAATAATTATTGACAATCTACACAATGAAACGCATCTCAGGAATGGGATGCGTTTCTTTTTTTGTTGACGAGATAGACGCCCAGCAGGATGATTCCCGATGCCATTACCTGCCAAATATTGAAACGCTCTCCATCCAGCAATCCCCAGAAAATCCCCACAACAGGGATCAAATAAGTGACGGAGACTGAAAAAACAGGGGAGGAAATCTGGATGAGTCTGTTGAACATCACTTTGGCAACACAGGTTCCCAATATACTCAGCACAATGACATACCCAAGAGAACTAATAAAATAATCTCCTTCCCTTACCGGACTGCTAAGTGCCCCTGAGAATATCATAAGGACAGTCGCAGGAATGATCATAAAGGCAAAATTTCCTACTGCAATACCCATGGCAGAAACTTCCTGTAACTTACTTTTGATAATATTGGCATTGCAGGCATATAGTATGGTTGCAAGTACTACAAGTCCGGCATACCAGTAATTTTTACCAGGATTTATATTTGAACCCATATAAATAAGCAGGATGGCCCCAATTAAACCCACGAGGACCCCTGTAAGCTGATTTCTGGTAAATGAAATTCGAAAGGCAAAGAAGCCAATAAGAATAGTAAAAAGAGGCACCAGGGAATTCAGGATGGATGCAATACTACTGTCGATCTCAGTTTCAGCATAGGAAAAAAGAAAAACAGGGATAAAGCTTCCAAAGAGCCCCGAGAGGGCTACCCAAAACCATTCTTTCCCTGAGATATTTCTAAGAGATCTATACCCAATAGTCAGAAGAACTACAGAAGTAATCACAATCCGAACGGAGCCGAGTTGTATCGGTGTAAATCCTTCCAGTCCCTTCTTAATAAGTATATACGAAGTTCCCCATATTATGGAAAGAACAATCAGGTAGACCCATTTGCGATTTACGTCACTCAACTTTTGAGACTTTGCGCAAAAATGAAGTATTTTCCTGGATAAGTCAGGATTCTCTTTCGTAATTTTATACTATTAATAGAATGCACAATGACAATAAAATCCACACTTACATTTTTAGCACTCCTATTTATTGTAGTCTCATGCAAAACAGAACCTAAAAAAGCAGAGGCTACATCTAAAATGGAAGAAGTAATGGCAGTACATGACGAAGTAATGCCCAAAATGAGTACAATTAGTAAACTTGTCGCCCAATTAAAACCCATGGCCGATTCCACCGAAACCGGTAAAGAGTATATGTCGGCAATGAAAGATCTTCAGGCATCTCATAAATCTATGATGGATTGGATGCAGGGTTTTGGTGCCCGTTTTGATTCTGATGAGATCCTTAACGGAAAAGAGCTTACAGCAGAAAAAAAGAAATGGCTTTTGGAAGAAGAAATAAAGGTAAATCAGCTTAAGGAAGATATTAATGGTAGTATTGCCCGGGCCGAAGATCTGCTGTCTGAAGACTAGAAAGGCAGGTTCGACAGATCTACATTTCCTCCTGAAATAATCACCCCAAGCTGCTTGCCTCTAAAGGCCGATCGTTCCCTGAAGAGTCCGGCGAGGGCTACCGCACTGGAAGCTTCAACCACTATTTTCATCCTCTCCCAAATGAGGCGCATTGCATCTATGATCTCCTGCTCCTCCACCCTGATTATCTTTTCCACATGTTCTAATATCACGGGAAGTGTATTGCTTCCCAATTGGGTTTTTAGTCCATCTGCAATGGTATTGGTGGTTCTATTAGTCTCGATCTTTCCACTTTTTAAAGATCGATAGGCATCATCAACCTCGAAAGGTTCCGTCCCAATTACCTTACATGTATTCCCAAGATATGAGGCCGCCAGGGCAGAACCGGCAATGAGTCCACCCCCTCCAACAGGCACGAAAATAAAGTCGAGTTTCGGATAATCCTGCAGTAGTTCATATGCGGCTGTTCCCTGGCCTAATATGACGTCAGGATCATTTGATGGATGTAAAAATGCCGCCCCGGTCTTTTGCTGAATTTCCTGTGCTGTAGCATTTCTGGCTTCAAGCGTGGGTTCGCATTCATAAATGATACCGCCGTACTCTAGCACTCCCTTCTTTTTAACTTCCGGGGCCGAAGTTGGCATAACGATATGTGCCTTCACTCCCATACTTTGGGCAGCAAGGGCCAAAGCCTGTGCAAAGTTCCCGGAAGAATGGGTTACTACCCCTTTGCTTCTTTCTGCATCAGAGAGCTTAAGCAGTGCATGGGTAGCACCTCTCATCTTATACGCCCCCATCCTCTGAAAATTTTCACATTTGAAAAACACCTCCGCTCCAGTGATTTTATTGATCAACCTGGAAGTGAGCACAGGGGTCCTGTGGATAAAGGGCTCTATTATCTTATGACAGGCAGGAAGCAGATCTCCGTTCATTACAAAAGAATTTTACAGTTACTTCCATTTGAGGGTTTCCAGGATATGGCGTACATCATTTTGTAGGTAGACTGCGGCTGGATAGATAGAATCGTAATTCGGTTTGGCATAAAAATACAGTGAGCCTGTGAGAAAGTGCCGCGTACTGTCAGTTGCGTAAAATTGCGCCTGTGAAGCAGCATTTCCTTTTACTTCGTAAAACATCCCATACACTCTATTATCTTCATCGATGTATTGTTGCTCCAGGATGTTATCTGCTCTAACTACGTGCTCATACGAAAGTTTCTGAGCATCCGTTACCAATTCCACCAGATTATTCTCAACTGGTCTGTAGGTAAGATAAATAGCCCCTTTTAGGATTGGATAATCAAGGGTAAATGAGGCAGATTTTAGGTCTTTTATCCGGGCAAGGCTATTGTACTGAAAACTATAGGCCGAAGTTTGTACAATCTTCGATTCGCCGGCAGGGTACTCAAGACGAAGTTGAGCCTTGGGTTTGGGGAGCACCTCATCCTGGCACGAATTCAGGATAAAAACACAACACAATAATAGTCCTATAGATCTATAATTCATTTGGCAGGGTTATTTTTATCTGTATTAGTCTCTTCCTGTCCAGGCTTTCCACCACAAACTGATAGTTATTGAATTCAATCAATTCGCCTCTCTTTGGAAAGCTGCCGGCTATCTCCAGTACAAAGCCGGCTATTGTCTCAGACTCTCCTTTTTGCTCTTCAAATTCGTTTTCATCTGTAATTTTCGCTACGCGATAAAAATCTTTCAGGGTGGTTTTCCCATCAAAAACATAGTTGAATTCGTCCAGTTTGGAAAAAATAAGGTCTTCGTCGTCAAACTCATCGCTGATGTCACCTACTATTTCTTCAATGATATCTTCGAGGGTAACAATTCCGGAGGTACCCCCATATTCGTCTACCACCACGGCAAGATGTATCTTTTTCTCCTGAAATTCGAGCAGTAAATCGTCTAGCTTCTTGTTTTCAGGAACAAAATAGGGCTCTCTGATCAGGGATATCCAGGCAAACTGTTTTCGTTCGATATACGGCAGAAGGTCTTTAACATAAAGTACACCGATAACCTTGTCAATATTATCTGAAAACACAGGAATCCTCGAGTATCCATGTTTTTTAATCTCTTCGAGTACCTCGGTAAACTTCATATCTTCCCTAAGGGCGAAAATGTCGATTCTGGGTCTCATTACCTGTTTTGTATCGGTATTCCCAAAGGACACGATCCCTTCCAGAATCTTCTGCTCTTCCTTGGTAGTGTCACCTTCTGAAGTTAATTCGAGAGCCTGTGATAAATGGTCTACGCTCAGATTTGATTTTTGTTTCCCGAATTTGTTGTACAGATAGATCGTAGCAGATCTCATAGGGCTGCTCAATGGCGTTAGGAGGAAATCGAGCACCCTGAGGGGATAGGCCATAAGGTGAGAAAACTGTTGCCTGTTGCGATTGGCATAGATTTTTGGCAGGATTTCACCGAACATCAGAATAAGGAATGTAGCGACTACAACTTCGAGTAAAAAGCGGATCGAAATCACCCCCATAAATTGATAGGTGATGGAGGAAAAAAGCGTATCCCCGATATCACTGAACAACAAAACGATACCAATATTGATGGCATTATTGGCAATCAGGATGGTAGCTAATAACTTTTTGGGCCTTTCGAGTAGTTTTACTACGATATTACCAGGGGCCGTATTCTTTTCCTGAATATCCTTCAGCTCAGTAATTGAAAGACTGAAAAAAGCGACCTCTGCCCCAGATATCAGTGCAGAGCAGCCGAGTAAAATAAATAGAAAAATGATCTTAAATACAATGAGATTGTCGTAAGCTGTAACACCAAAAAGAACTTCAAAGGGCTCAGGATCCACGCGTATTTCAGTTAATTATAAGATCAAAAAGGGAGGTCGTCCTCCGGTTCGGAAGATGCCATGGTCCCGGTGGGTTCAGGCTTTTGTGCCTGAGGTGCCTTTGCAGTACCAGTGGTTTTTTTAGATGCTGTTTGCTGCTCTCCGGACATGCTCTCCTGTTTGCTGGTTAGAAAAGTAAAATCCTGAACATGAATTTCGGTTGTGTATTTAGTTACCCCATCTTCACCCTGCCATTGCCTGGTTTTCAGTCGTCCTTCCACATAGATTTTATCACCTTTATTGAGGTACTTTTCGCAAATTTCGGCAGCCTTGTTGCGCACCACAATATTATGCCACTCTGTGGTTGTTACTCTCTCTCCTGTTTGTTTATTGGTATAGGATTCGTTGGTAGCTATAGGAAACCTCCCAATACAATTTCCTCCTTCAAAATAATGAAGTTTTACCTCATCTCCCAGGTGCCCTATCAGCATTACTTTATTTAATGTTCCGCTCATGTCTCTAATTTAGTTCAAAAGTACAAATTTTTAAATGTATCGAGGAATTCAGAGACTAGGACAGGAGTAGGATAATCCTCCGTATTTTCAAGAGGTATTCCATTGATCAATTCCTCTTTCATCTCCACAATTAAAAACCTGGTAATCAAATGCTGATGAGATAATTTATGAATAACCGGGTCTTTTCGCCACAACACAATCTCATTGGGGCTCTTATCCTCTTCTGTAAGGGAATTGTAAACTTCCTCAGGTTCGAGTAATCGATCTGATTCAATTAGTGGAAATTCATATAAGTGCTGCCATATCCCCTTACCCAGCCGTTTGTTCAGGAGGGTATTCCCTTGGTTATCAATATAAACGAGGTAATTAAAATGCCGAATTCGCACTTTCCCCTTTTTAAGTTTTACCGGAAGCTCAGAAATTCTGTTCTCTTGCAAGGCAAGACATTTTTTATTTAATGGGCAGCTGGGACAATCAGGACTCTGAGGTTTGCATTGAATGGCACCGAACTCCATAATGGCCTGGTTGTAATTGGCGATCTCTTCTTCATCCATGACTTCCAGGGCCAGGTTTTTAAAATATCTAATTCCTTCCGAACTGTTTATGGGAAGATCTATCCCGAAATAACGGGATAAAACCCTGTAAACATTCCCATCCACTACCGGGGTGGGTGCTCCGAAGCATATGGAGGCGATGGCACTGGCAGTATAATCCCCGATACCTTTGAGTTTTATAATCTGGTCATACGAAGAGGGGAATTCACCCTTATATTCTTCAACCACCGTTTTGGCGGCAAGATGCATATTGCGGGCTCTCGAATAGTATCCCAATCCCTGCCATAAGCGGAGAACTTCCTGCTCATCGGCTTTTGCCAGTTCAAAAATATTGGGATATTGTGCGATGAATTTTTCGTAATAGGGCAACCCCTGTGCTACCCGTGTTTGCTGGAGAATCACCTCCGATAGCCAGATTCTGTATGGATCCCTGGTTTGCCTCCAGGGAAGTTCCCTTTTATTTTTTGAATACCAGTTTAGAATAGTTTTGGAAAAAATGGTCATACCGAAGAAGTGAGCAAAAGTAAGCTTTTAAAGACTTAAAATTAGTTTATTAGGAGAAAAGAATGAATAATATTTATATATTTGCAAGCCTGAAAAATAACAGATTAAGTAAACATAAACATGACGAAAGCAGATATCGTATCTAAGATCTCAGAGAAACTGGGAATTGAAAAAGGAGATGTTCAAGCCACTGTGGAAACATTTATGGAGGAAGTTAAATCATCGCTCGAAAATGGAGACAATGTGTACCTGAGAGGATTTGGCAGTTTTATTATCAAAACACGCGCAGAAAAAACAGGTAGAAATATTTCTAAAAACACAACGATCAAAATACCTGCTCACAACATTCCGGCATTTAAACCCGCAAAGGTTTTTGTTGAAGGGGTAAAGAGTAACGTTGAAGTAAAATAATAACCGAAATTAAAGCAGAGTTTTATGCCGAGTGGTAAGAAAAGAAAAAGACACAAGGTGGCTACTCACAAGCGAAAAAAACGCAGAAGAGCCAACCGCCACAAGAAGAAGTAGTTGCAATAACTACTTTTTCGTTTTAATACGTTCATTGACATAGAAATTCTCAAAAGGATTTCGACGGGTTAACACAACCTGTAACAACTAATGTTTAATCCATCCCGCAGGATGCGGGATATAAATTGATTCAGGTGAATAGAGAATTAATCGTAAGATCAAATTCTGTTGCCGTCGATTTTGCCTTACTAAAAGATGGAAAACTCATTGAACTTCACAAAGACGAAAACGATCATAATTTTAATGTGGGAGATATTCTCCTCGCTAAGATCAGAAAACCGGTAACGGGTCTGAATGCCGCTTTTGTAAACGTAGGTTATGAAAAGGATGCTTTTTTGCATTATCATGATCTCGGACCTCAGCTGGCATCGATGTTGAAGTTTGTAAAAAAAGTGAGTACCGGGAAACTCAGAGATTATTCCCTTAAAAATTTTCCATTTGAAAAAGATATTGATAAGCACGGAACCATAAATCATGTGGTAAAAGCAAATCAATCTCTTTTGGTTCAGATCGTAAAAGAACCCATATCCACTAAAGGACCCCGAATTAGTTCCGAGCTATCAATAGCCGGACGCTATTTGGTTATGGTCCCCTTTTCCGACCGAGTATCGGTTTCTCAGAAAATAGAGAGTAATGAGGAAAAAGACAGGCTGAAAAGACTGGTAAAAAGTATTAAGCCCAAAGGATTTGGAGTTATAATCAGAACCGTTGCAGAAGGCAAAAAAGTCGCGGAACTAGACAAGGATCTTCAAAACTTGCTGGACAAATGGACAGCAATGTGTAAGAAATTGTATAAAGCGCGCACCCCATCTAAAGTTCTTGTAGAGGTGAACAGAGCCTCTTCCATTTTAAGGGACGTTTTTAACGATACCTTCACAGGTATCCATGTAGATGATGAAACGCTTTATACCCAACTGAAGGATTATGTGCATGAGATTGCACCTGATAAAGAATCCATTGTTAAGTTGTACAGTTCGTCAGTCCCCATTTTTGAAAAATTCGGGATTGAAAGACAAATTAAAACCTCTTTCGGACGCACGGCGTCTATGAGCAAAGGTGCCTATCTGGTAATTGAACACACTGAGGCCTTACACGTTATTGATGTCAATAGCGGTAACCGGTCTAATAAAGCCAACAATCAGGAAGATACCGCGCTGGAGGTTAATATGCTGGCGGCTACTGAAATAGCCCGGCAATTACGCCTGCGGGATATGGGAGGAATTATCGTTGTCGATTTCATCGATATGGTAAAATCCGATCATAGAAAAAAACTGTTCGATCATCTCAGAAATGAAATGAAGGACGACCGCGCTAAGCATAAAATCCTGCCCCCCAGTAAGTTTGGCCTGGTTCAGATAACCAGACAAAGGGTAAGGCCGGAAGTAAATATCAAGACCACTGAGGCAAATCCCAGTGGTAGTAATCAGGAGGTAGAAGCTCCCATTGTATTGATTGAAAAAATCAATTCGGATCTGGAACATCTTTTAAAGAATGCCCAAAAAGACAAAGGAATTGTGCTTAATACACATCCTTTTATTGCGGCGTATTTAACAAAAGGTTTTCCCTCGATAAGGTCCAAGTGGTTTTTGGAACACAGAAAGTGGATCAAAATCCAGCCAAGGGATGCATACACCTACCTCGAGTACCATTTTAAAGATAAAGATGGGAAAGAAATTATCTAAAAAGCGGCTTCAGCAGAAGCCGCTTTTTTTGTTTTACTACCTTTGATACATGCTGAAAAGAAAGGCCTACACGCTTTCAGAAGCCACCCGAAAAATGGAACACTATTGTGCCTATCAGGACAGGTGCCACAAGGAAGTATTGCAAAAACTCAGGGAAATGCACATGATACCTCAGGCCATTGACCAGATCATGGGACACCTTATTTCAGAAAATTACCTGAACGAAGAGCGCTTTGCCACAGCCTTTGCAAGAGGAAAGTTCAGAATAAAAAACTGGGGGCGGATCAGGATCAGCCTTGAACTAAAAAAAAGAAATATCTCTCCTACTATTATCAAAATTGCCCTGAAGGAACTGGAAGGACCCCAGTATTCCAGAGCTTTGGAGAAATTGGCCAGAAAGAGACTCGATCAGCTAAAAGGCCTGGATCACTGGCAACAAAAAAAGAAACTCTCAGATTACTTATTGTACAGGGGTTGGGAAAGACATCTGGTATACGAGCAGCTCGATCGACTTATCGACAGTAGATAATCAATACAATCTACTTATTTACTGCAGGTACTTTTCGGTGCGTTCTATTGCCTTTTTATTCTTCCAGTCTATCCATTTCTTACCTCTCCATTTCCGCATGCCATTATCAAAATATCTCATAAAGAGTACATTGTAAAAAGCTTTGCTGAGGTGCAGTGGATTCCTGGCGACCGACCTTAAGCTCATTGAAAATCCCGGTGTATTATACTTCATATAATGCCAGTACCCTTCAGGCATGTACAGGACTTCGCCGTGACTCAGATTAGTCCTAAACCCGGAGGCGTGTTTAAGGGCTGGCCATTTGTCAAAATCGGGATTTGAAAAATCGATCGACTCATGAGTAATCAGGGAATGGGGCACTTTATATAAAAACTTACTCTCACTTTGAGGAAAGAGAATACATTCTTTTTCCCCGGCAAAGTGGAAGTGAAAGATATTGGCCAGGTCGATGTCGTAATGCATAAAAGTGTAAGAATCCCTGCCGCCAAAAAACAACATCGGTAGCCCTTTCATCACCGGAATGCCAAAATCAGGATATATGAAATCTTTCTGCAGTTCAGGCACTTCCTTGATTACATTCCAAAGGAAGATCCTGTATTTTGTGGGTTCCTTAAGAAGAAGGTCGACGTAGTCCCTCATCTTCATGGTCGCATGTGGCTGGTTAAATCCCTCCTTATGGTCAACGGGTCTGTTGTCGTAAAGAGGAACTGTTTTATCCCCAGCTACTTCACGGATATAATCAAAATTCCATTTGGAATACGCAGGCCAGTCATGGATGTAATTCTCAATGACGACAGGTTTCTGAGGCCGCAAATAGTCCTTCAGGAACTGTTCCTTGGTCAATGTTTTAACCCTGGGTATCTCTGTTAATTTCAATACAAGCCTGATTATTCGATAAAGTAAAGGTAAGAAACCGGATTTATTCGTCCATTTACAAGGGGTAAATTACAAAGAAGTAAAGCCCAATATTAACGGGACTTTGCTTTTTGCTTCGCCATCTCATTGCGTTCAATCTGATGGCCGGGCCTGGTCCACTTTGGTTTTTCACCTTTCGCCTCAAACTGAGATTCGTTCTGTTCTACCGTTTTGGGTTGTGGCATTTTTTCAAAAGCATGCTGGGGTTCCAACCCCAATAGTTGAAACATTTCCATGTCCTCATTCACGTCCGGATTGGGAGTGGTTAATAATTTGTCTCCGGCAAAAATAGAATTCGCCCCTGCAAAGAAACACATTGCCTGGCCTTCTTTACTCATTCCCGTTCTTCCCGCTGATAGTCGTACCTGGGTTTTTGGCATCACGATTCGGGTTGTTGCAACCATTCTTATCATATCCCAGATTGAGACAGGTTCCATCTCCTCCATAGGTGTACCTTCCACAGCTACTAAAGCATTAATAGGAACCGATTCAGGCTGGGGATCAAGGGTGGCAAGAGCGACCAGCATTCCTGCCCGGTCCTCGAGTTTTTCCCCCATTCCAATAATACCCCCACTACAAACCGTTACATTACTTTTCCTGACATTTTCTATGGTCTGTAGCCTGTCTTCAAAAGCCCTTGTAGAAATAACATCTTTGTAGTAGTCTTCTGAAGTATCGAGATTGTGGTTGTATGCATACAAACCGGCCTCGGCTAATCGTTTAGCCTGATTTTCCGTAAGCATTCCCAGGGTACAGCAAACTTCCATATCGAGTTTGTTTATGGTACGTACCATTTCCAAAACCTGTTCAAACTCCGGCCCATCCTTAACATTTCTCCAGGCTGCCCCCATGCAAACTCTTGAACTCCCTGAAGCTTTGGCTCTCAGGGCCTGGGCTTTTACCTGAGAAACACTCATAAGATCATTGCCTTCAATATCTGTGTGATATCGCGCTGCCTGCGGACAATAGCCGCAATCTTCAGGACAGCCTCCGGTCTTAATCGACAATAATGTTGAGACCTGAACTTTGTTGGGATCATGAAATTCCCGATGAACACTAGCCGCCCTGTAAAGCAATTCCATCATCGGTAGCTCGTATATTTTGAGAACCTCTTCCCTTGTCCAATTATGTCTTAAATCTTTCATTATATCATTTTCTGTCGTTCTCAAAAATAGAGAATCTTGTGAAATAGCGATGCTATTCCCCGATTATTATATCATCTGCTCATGGCTGAGGGTGCCTTAACAGCACGCTTACCGCGTTTCCTCCAAAGCCTACTGCGTTCACAAGAATTCTTTGAAGCTTTTTTGCTCCGGGAATTTCTCCGGAATACGGAACAGGAATAAAAACCTGATTCCGCAACATGAGTACAGCCAATTCCATACTCAGCATCCCCGATGCCCCAAAAGTGTGCCCTGTTTGCCATTTGTTAGAGGTAAGCAGAGGCAGGGAATTCCCGAATACCTTTTGTACCGCCCTGTATTCTGACAAATCTCCCTGAATTGTTCCCGGCGCGTGCATGACGATAGCATCTACTTCCGAAACAGCTAAATCACCAAGAGCCATAGCCATGGATTTCTGAAAACAATCGGCTTCTGTTGAAATAGAAACCGGATGCTCCAGAATTTCAGTGGCATATCCAACGCCTTCGATAATGGCCAGACTTTGGGGTGTAACCCCCTTCTGCACACAAGCCACAGCAGCTCCTTCACCCAGGACCATGCTATTCGAATTTTTATCCAGATCGAGGGCCCTGCAAGGATAGGTATCTGTTTCCTCCGAATAGATTTTAAGGGCCTTCATCTGTGCAAGCGTAAAAGGAGTAAGTGGCGCTTCACTTCCTCCTACCAGAAATCGATCAGCCATACCACTTTGTAGCCATGCAATCCCATTCAAGACTGCATGTAAAGCTGTAGAACAGGTTATCGAGTGGGATATTTCAGGACCCGTGGTCTTAAGATCATGGGCTATCCATGAAGAAATATTTCCCAGGGTTGTTGTTGGGGAAGTAGTAGGGTTTGTCCTGCCCGTTGAGATAAACTCTTTATGCCTGGATTCAAACAGACCAGTAGCGCCCCTGGAGGATCCTATATTGATTCCTATGGCCTTTTCTCCTGTCCATGATGCCGACCTAACCGCCAGTCTGGCAACATGCATAGCGAAGAGCACTGTGTCGTCTAATTGCTTGTACCGGGACTCTGATCCCCTTAATTCCTCCAGTTTTCGTCTATTTCCTTCAGATAAGGGCGCCACCGGGGTACCAGCACCATCATAGATTCGATTTTTCAGGGCGTGCTTCCCGGAAAGATAAGATGACCATACTTGTTCTTCCCCACTTCCAAGTGCAGAAAGGGATTCAATGGCAACAAGAGAAATCGGGGCACTTAGTGACTTCATACGAGGGGCTAAAATAAGGGTTCTTACTATTTCTGACTTAATGAATCCTGTAAATTTCCTTACCGGAATTTCATCATCTAATCAATTTATAAGTCGAGTTCAAGTGCTCCCCTAACAGCACTATAAACTTTGTTGAGCTGAACATCACTGATAATATATGGAGGCAGTAGGTAAATCGTCTTGCCTAAGGGTCTTAAATAAACCCCCCTCTCCATAAAATATTCGTACAATCGATCTCGCAGACTTCCGTATCTCGGTGTTTCAATCTTGAGATCCAGGGCGTAAATAACCCCTTTCTGCCTGGTCGCCGATATTCTTGGATGGTTTTTAACCTCTTTATCAAATTGCTGATGCCGGTCTGTGATCCATCTGATATTCTCCTGAATCTCCGCCGATTGTAATAATTTGAGAGCCGATAAGGCTGCCGTACAGGCCAGTGGATTTGCAGTATAGGTATGGCCGTGGAAGAACCCCTTCCTAATCTCATCGTCATAAAAGGCATTGTAAATTTCTTTTGTACAACTAGTTATGGCCATAGGGAGCAAACCGGCCGTTAGCGCCTTGGAGAGACAAATTATATCAGGTTTGATCCTTACCTGATCCGAAGCAAAATAAGTCCCTGTCTTTCCAAAGCCCGTCATTACTTCATCTGCAATGGTAAGTACTCCTTTCGATTTCAATAAGCTCAGGATCCGACTAAGATCTTCGGCACTGTGCATCTTCATGGCGGCAGCACCCTGTACCAGGGGTTCATAAACAAAGCCGGCAATATTCTCTTGTTGGAGCCGACTTTCAAGCCCGGACAAAATTTCATCTATAGTGTCTTCAGTGGGGACCGGAATGCGCTCTACCTGTATAAAATGTTCCTCAAAAGGCCCGTTATACGATGAAAGTCCGGATACGGACATCGCCCCAAAAGTATCTCCGTGAAAACCTTCCTCAAAAGCCAGCATAATAGATCGCTTCTGGCCTTTGTTGTAAAAGTATTGAAGGGCCATTTTAATGCCAATTTCAACTGCTGTTGAGCCATTGTCAGAAAAGAAGAGTTTTTCCTGGTTTGCAGGGAGTACCTCCATCAGGGCTTCAGAAAGGGCAATGGCCGGTTCGTGCGTCAGACCACTGAAAATGACCTGATCGAGCTGCTGCATCTGCATCGCTACAGCTTCCGTGATGGCAGGGTTACAATGGCCATACATAGCCGTATACCAGGAGGAAATTGCATCTATGTATTCATTCCCGTCTTCGTCGATGAGAATAGCCCCGTTTGCCTTTTTGATCCCGAGCATTTCCCTTTGGGTTTTGTGTTGTGTTAAGGGATGCCAGAGGTATCTTTTATCTCGATCTGTAAGTTTCTCCAAGGTTAAAATTTTTGGGCAACATCTAATTATCTATCTTGCATTGGGGGAAGATCCCGAAAGTTATGCCGCACAAAGTTATAACATCTCTTATACCTAAGTACGATAAATTAAAAAATGGGAAGGTATTTCTGGGCTTAGCTTTTCTCTCTGTCCTTCTCAGGCTCCCCTTTTTTTTCCGGGATTATATAGACCGCGATGAAAGTACTTTTATTCTTATGGCGCAATCCTGGGTTGACGGACAGCTGCCATATACCCATTTATGGGACCTAAAACCCCCCATGGTATTCCTTTTTTTCGCGGCGATCATATACCTCTTTGGTAAAAGTTTTATAGCAATCCGATTGATCGGCGCACTTGCTGTGGCCTGTATTGGGTGGTATACTTTTAAAATCGGGAGAGAAGTGCATAGCACAAAAACAGGATTCTGGTCTGCCATTGGATGTGTTTACCTGCTTAGCCTTTTCGGGAGCGTTCAGGGAGTGATGTCTGAACATCTGAGTATGCTGTTTTTTATTCCCGGACTTTATCTTCTGATGAAGCACAGGAATTACAAATGGTATTTTACCGCAGGGATTCTGATAGGAATTTCTCTGATGATGAAACTCAATCTTGCTTACAGCGTCCTGGGAATCGTACTATTGCTGCTGTTAAAGTCGGTCCTTGAAAAACAAATTCCCTCAGGAATTTACAAGGTGAGTTTGATTGCCGGGGGCATTATTTTAGTAATGGCAAGTACCTTTATCCCATACTTAGTTTCAGATATTCCTGAAGTTTGGTTTAATTCGGTTATACTCGCTCCTCTGGCCTATTCCAGCGATCAGCAGAGCTCTGTTTTCAATGTCCTCCCACTATGTGTCATTCTGCTGTTATTTGGATTTTTCAGCTGGAAAAGACGATGGATAGATTTCAATGTTCCCAATGTCCAGTTACTTATCGTTGTGATCGCCGGAGTGGTGATTTCCTTTCTAAAAATCGGCAGGGTAAACGGGCACTACCTCATGCAGTTGTATCCCATGTTACTGATATTGCTTGGAATTGCCTTACATAAAGCTTTTAAAAGTCGGTCAGAATTATACCCGCTAGTCCTTGGACTTATTCTTTTATTACCTGTAGAAAGTTATATGGAATATGTGAATGTCATTAAAAATAAAGTTGCCCACGGTACTTTTTTTAATGGGGAAGGGTTTACAGTGCCGGATTTTATTAAGAAAAACAACCTCAGTGAAAAGGAGGTGTTGTTTTTTGAATACCATATCGGATATTGGCTACTCGATGCCACTCCACCGACTAAGGCGGCCACGCATCCCAGTAATATTTGCAGGCCTGCCCTTTATCCTTATTACAAAAATCCCAGAAAAAATGCACTTGCAGAACTTGAATACCTGCTGGATTCTTTGCAGCCCAAAACGGTGATAACCAGAAAAGACAAATCGGTTTTCGACAAGGAATATGTAGCTGAAGATCAATATGTGAGATCCTACCTTTCGGAGCATTATCAACTTGTGGGAACTTCAGGCAGGGCTGAGATTTTTACCCGTTTAAATAGCCCTTAGCTGGCTTCTGAATTCGTCGGCGTACTTTTTTATGACCTGCTTGTTGAAGGATTCTTCCTCTGAAATTCGTCCAATAAATGATACTCCCGTTTTGGATAGAATAATATTTTCTGTGGTTGGGTGTTCCTCCCCACTAAAAATCACAAATACTTCGAGTCCCCTGGTTTTAAGAGTTTCAATCGTAAGAAGGGAATGGTTGATGCTTCCTAAGTAATGCCTTGAAACGACAATGACCTTGTACCCGGGTTTAATCAGGTCCAGGATGGTTTCGTTATCATTTATTGGCACCAGGATCCCTCCTGCTCCTTCGATGACCAGATGATTGTCGGTCAAAGGCTCTTCTATGCTGTCCTTCCTGATTTGAATCCCATCAATATCGGCAGCAGCATGCGGACTCATAGGAGATGTGAGGGCATAACTGTTTTTGTGTATTACTGTTTTTGTATTGCTGATCAGCTTTCCAACTTTGTCGCTATCAGAGTACTGAAGATCACCAGCCTGTATAGGTTTCCAGTAATCGGCTTCCAGGGCTTCGACAATGATAGCGGAAGCAATGGTCTTTCCAACTTCAGTTGAAATTCCTGTTACAAATATCCTTTTCACTGTTTATTAGGGTTGGGTGATCATTCCGCAGGAGAGGCACTTGTACTTTTTCTTTTCAAAAAACGGAAAGAGCTTATTGAGGAAGCCTTTTCGCAAGTAGTGTACTTCTGAACGCTCTGCTTTGCAATTCGGACAGACAATAGGATTTCCCTCATCGTCCTGGGCATAGCGCCGGTATTCATCGTAAATCTCAATAGCCTTGTCTTTGTCCCTGGTATAGACCTGAAGTTTTACGCCCCCGATGGCCTGACTCACCAAAGGGTCTGTATTAAGGAAGTTTTCATCCCTTAAAAAAACATAAATCCCCTCAGCTTCAAGTCGGCCCTTAATCACCTGAACATCTGCCGGGAATTCAAAGGCCCCCAGGGTATAAAATTTTTCAGGTGTGGGTTTTTTCGTTGATTGCATAAGCCAATATACTTAATACTTCTTTGATTTCTTCTTCTGTGTTAAAACTATGCAGGCAAATTCTGATCCTTTCCTTTCCTTCAGGTACGGTAGGGGCTAATATAGGTCGGACATCAAACCCCTTTTTACTGAGGGTTTGTGCAACTCTCTTAACCCTTTTATTCCCTGGGATTATGCAGGAATGAATGGCCGAGTTACTTGGTATAAAAAGATCCTTTAAACTAAGTTTCTCAATTTCCTTGTGGAAAAGATCGATGTGGGATCGGAGTTTTGACTTTCGCTCCAGAATCTCTTTCGAATCGAATTGCTGATAGGTGTGTAGTATTGAGGCAATAGTCATAGGAGGCAAGGCCGTGGTATAGATAAAACTTCTGGCAAAATTAAGCAGATACGTCCTTAACTCCCTGCTGCCCAGGATGGCAGATCCCTGAACTCCCGCTGCCTTACCAAAAGTGACAATACGGGTAAAAATACCCTGGGTAGCGTTTTTTTTGCTTTCTAATTCTGTTGGTGTTTTGTCTATTCCCCTTATGCCATGAGCTTCATCTATAATAAGTTGGCAATGGAATTCACGGCAGAGCGATATTAGGGCTTCTAGATTGGGTTGATCTCCGTCCATTGAAAATACAGCTTCAGTCACTACATAACATTGAGCATCCGGTGAAATATTTTTTCTAAGGTTCTGAAGCAGAGCCCTTAGGTGTTTGAGATCATTGTGTTTAAATTTAACACTCCTGGCCAGGCCCATTCGAATTCCATCGCGCATACTGGCGTGGATATATTCATCGTATAAAATAAGATCTCCACGTTGGGGTACGGATGAGAATAAGCCCAGATTTGCATCGTATCCCGAATTAAAAATAAGTGCAGCTTCCTCCCCGTAATAGGCAGCAAGTAACTTTTCGGTTTCTTCAAAAAGCTGATTATTACCGGATAGAAGTCTCGAGCCGGTAGAACCGTTCCCGATAAAATCACGGGATTCGAGTAGATCGGTGGCGGCCTTAAAAATCGACTTGTCCCTTGCAAGGCCCAGATAGTCGTTAGATACAAAATCCACGAGATTACTACCCGGTAAAAGCTCTCGAAAAGTATCTTCCTTCTTTCTTTGCTCTAATTTTTGCCGTAATTTATTCGGAAAATCAGCCATAAGACAAAGGTAGCATTTAGATGATTAAAAGAATTCTGAAAATGTATCTCACAAAACTCAAATATTCAAAACAATGTCTGTAGAATATGGTCGGGCCAGCACTGAGAAAGAACTTAGGGATATCCTGGAGTTACAGCGGCAGAACTTGCCTGAACAACTGTCGGAGGAATTAAAGCAGCGTGAAGGTTTTTTAACGGTAAAGCACAGTTTTGAGCTACTTAAGAAGATGAACGATGTCTGTCCGCATATTATCGCAAAGGATGGAGACCGTGTTATTGGTTATGCCCTTTGTATGCATCCCGATTTTAAGGATAAGATTCCAATACTGTTTTCCATGTTTAAGGAAATTGAAACTCAATATGGCAACGAATCCTTTCTTGTTATGGGGCAAATCTGCATTGACAAGGACTATCGTGGAAAAGGGGTTTTCAGGGGACTATACAAATCAATGAAAGAAGCAGTTGGAACTGAATATAATTTGATCGTCACTGAGGTTGACGGGCGTAATACCCGCTCTTTGGATGCTCACCTTGCCATCGGATTTAAGGTCATAAAAAAATACCAATCCGATGGGAAGGATTGGTATCTTATTACTCTAACCACAAAATAATTTATTGTAATTAAATATTTTTTTATTGTTTTTCAATAATTTTTTTATATTTGTTATTGTTAAACAATAATTATTATGAAAACATTATTTAAAGTTTTATATGCACTTTGTCTAGTCTGGATTTTGGGAGCTGCCATTAAGTTCATTGAATATCTAAGTGTACTAGCAAGGTATACTCATGATTTAGTTCTATTTTCTGATCGTGATTTTGATATAAATCTAACCTTGATTATTGCATTGGTCAATGCTATAATAACAATATACATTCTATTCCATTTATTCAATTTTGCTAAAAGCATCAAGCGGATCCAAGCAAATGTATTTTTTAGCCAAGAAAATGGAAAAGCATTTAATACTATCGGATGGGCTTTTATTTACTATTCTATATTGAAATTTATTATTGGGGTTGTTAGTGGTATTTCCAATTCTATTGAAAATGAGGTATTCACTTCTTACAACTTTGGGCACATTTTCGGTGAGAATTTAGGGGCAAGAGTGCCGTTGCTAACTTTCGCTCTTTTCCTGTTGATCATTTCTAAATTAATGAAAGATGGATTTGAATTGAAGATCGAAAACGATCTAACTATTTAAAGTATCATATATTATGAAAATGTTTGGCCCAAAATCATTGTCCTTTTACTTATTCTATTTAAGTAGAATAGCAGCCATATGTAGTATTATTTTGATAACCTATATCCTGGGTTCATTAGCAACAGGTAATTTTGAAATCGCGGATAAACAATTTCAGATAGCCCTCCCTCTTCTACCTGAAACTTTTATAAAGGGCTTCTACGAATCTAACATAATCGCAACTATAACATTGGCAATGTTGTTCTTCTCCGTCTTTTTTTATCTCTTGTCTAATATTTTAAAAACATTTAAAGCAGAAAAGTTGTTCACTCAGAAGGCCATAAAACAGCTTAACTATTTTGCTATTTTAAATCTAATAATAGGCCCAATTATTTACTTCCTGATCCATTTTATTATGGATAAGTCCAATTTCAATGATGTGTATAATTTGCTGCTTAGTTTATTACTTGGTGTATTTGTACTATTTATCAGAGCCATATTCAAAAAGGGATACATTGTACAGCACGAACAGGACCTAACAATTTAAAGATGGGAATCGTAATCAACTTAGATGTGATGTTGGCCAAACGCAAGATGAAAAGCAACGAATTAGCAGAAATAATTGGCATAACAACAGCTAACTTATCCATTCTTAAAACGGGAAAAGCAAAGGCTGTGAGGTTTTCAACCCTTGAAGCAATATGTAAAGCTCTGGATTGCCAGCCGGCAGATATATTAGAATACAGAGAAGAATAAAAAAAGCCATGCACAGCATGGCTTTAAATTTAAATATGTGTTCAGGAATTAGTCAACCAGCACAATCACCTTATTGTCATTCATCTCCATGGTCCCGCTACTGATTGCCAGGGTCATTTTCCCTTCTTTGTTTTTGGAAAATTTAGCTTCGTGTTCCTCCGGGATACTGATTTCTCCGCCAATTTTAACCTGTCCTTTCTGGAGAAGGGATACGATAGGGGCGTGATTGTCTAGCACCTGGAATTCTCCGGTAAGGCCGGGTACGGTAACTGAGTTGACCTTTCCTTCAAAGAGTGTAGCTTCCGGCGATACGATTTCTAAATGCATCTTTTGACTTTAGTATTGTTCTGTTATCTAAAGAACCTATTTGTTCAATTATGCCTCAGCCAGCATTTTCTCACCGGCTTCGATAGCTTCTTCAATAGTTCCCTTTAAGTTAAAGGCCGATTCAGGAAGGTGGTCGAGTTCTCCGTCCATGATCATATTAAATCCTTTGATAGTCTCCTTGATATCAACAAGGACTCCCGGGATACCAGTAAACTGTTCTGCAACATGGAAAGGCTGAGAAAGGAAACGCTGTACACGTCTTGCTCTACCAACTGCCAGTTTATCTTCTTCAGACAATTCTTCCATTCCGAGAATGGCGATGATATCCTGAAGCTCCTTATATCTCTGTAATAACTCTTTTACACGCTGTGCACAGGCGTAGTGTTCTTTCCCAAGGATATCAGCAGTAAGGATACGCGATGTAGAATCCAGTGGATCCACCGCAGGGTAAATTCCTAACTCCGCGATCTTTCGGGAAAGTACTGTTGTTGCATCCAGGTGAGCAAATGTTGTAGCAGGCGCGGGATCTGTTAAGTCATCCGCAGGGACATAAACCGCCTGTACTGAGGTAATAGACCCTCTTTTAGTTGATGTAATTCGTTCCTGCATGGCACCCATTTCTGTTGCCAGGGTAGGCTGATAACCTACCGCTGAGGGCATACGTCCCAAAAGGGCTGATACCTCAGATCCTGCCTGGGTAAATCGGAAAATGTTATCCACGAAAAAGAGAACGTCTTTCCCCTGTCCGTCACCTGCACCATCACGGAAATACTCAGCTATGGTAAGTCCTGAAAGGGCAACACGAGCACGTGCTCCTGGAGGTTCATTCATCTGTCCGAAAACGAAGGTTGCCTTCGATTCTTTCATGGCTTTTTTATCAACTTTAGACAAGTCCCAGCCTCCTTCTTCCATGGAATGAAGGAAATCGTCTCCATATTTTATAATTCCTGATTCTAGCATCTCCCTGAGCAGGTCGTTCCCTTCCCTGGTACGCTCACCAACACCAGCAAATACGGATAGACCTCCGTGTCCTTTGGCGATGTTGTTAATCAGTTCCTGGATAAGTACGGTCTTTCCAACTCCTGCACCACCAAACAAACCGATCTTTCCTCCTTTTGCATACGGCTCAATAAGGTCGATGACCTTGATCCCGGTGAAGAGAACTTCTGTAGAAGTCGACAGATCTTCAAACTTAGGTGCTTCCCTGTGGATGGGCAGTCCGTTTTTTCCTTCCTTGGGAAGGTCTCCCAGCCCGTCAATAGCATCCCCGATCACATTGAAGAGTCGGCCATAAATATCTTCCCCTACGGGCATTTGAATAGCTTTCCCGGTAGAGACAACATCAACTCCCCTGCTAAGACCGTCAGTAGAATCCATAGATATGGCACGAACACTGTTCTCGCCGATATGGGATTGAACTTCCAGGACAAGAAGTGTACCATCGCTTTTTGTGATTTCAAGGGAATCATAGATTCTTGGAAGATCCGATCCGGATGCGAACTCTACGTCGATCACCGGGCCGATGATCTGAGAAACTTTGCCAGTTACTTTAGCCATTATTCAATTTTTTGATTCAATTAAAGGAAAATTAAAAGGCCATCTAAAAGGAGTAATGGCTTCTTTTTTCCGGCTGCAAAGATATGTCATAACATTGTAAATAAGAATGCTTTCCCTTACTTTTTTCACATAAAAAAAGCACCGGTTTCCCGGTGCCTTTGTACTTGGTTTATTCCGCCTTTTAAGGGTTTACAGTCCAGGATACATAGAATATGGACCCTACTCCTCCTGTTCCCACAGCAGAGAAATATTCCTGCCCGAGGATGTTAGATCCTCCAACCTTAAATACCGACTTGATATTTGGCACAGCATAGTTAATTTGAGCATCCAGAACCGTGAATGAAGGTAATTGTCCATCAGCAAATGTTGCCTGCCAGAAGTAGGTATCACTCCAGCGGTAATTCACATTAAATCCAAAATTCTCAAACAATTCGGTATTTCCGAATGACGCCTTTACCTTGTGGTTGGGCGTATTGAAGTTCGTTCGGAAATCAGGGAAAGCTGCCTGATCAAAATCGATTTCTGCATAGGTATAGTTCACCCCAAGATCAAAATTACCCAGCACTTTAAAATCCAGGCCTATTGTAGCTCCATATGAATTTATATCAGCTAATGAATTGGTGTAGGTCTGATAAGGTGCAAAATCCCCATTCTGTAATGCAAGAAGTGACAATGCATTATCCCCGGCTGTTCCATACAAGGGCACTAATACTGTAGTATTCGAAATAAAGTTCTTATACTGGTTGTAGTAACCGCTCAGATCAATCGTCACTTTTCCAAATTGAGCCCTGTAACCAGCTTCGAAGGCTGTGATCTCTTCTGGTTTTACTACTGGTGTATTTACCGCTGTTGGAGTACCAGCACTAACAGAAGCAGCTGCGAAAGCATTTTCATATGCCGCTCTTCCCACAACAGTAGCGGTGCTAGAACCGGTTAAAGTCTCGCCAGCTGCACTAAGAGGAAAGTTTCTGATATCCCTGTCCAGGTTGTCAGGTGCTGAGCCTACCAATACGGCTAACCCGGCATCCAGGCCAATAAACAGATCCTGAGTCGTAGGATTTCTGAAACCCTGTTGGGCCGAGATCCGGAAATTCTGATTCCTGTTCTCTCCGGCAGTATATGCAAAAGAAATTCTTGGAGAGAAGAACCCATCGAAGAACTGATTCTTATCATAGCGAATAGAACCTGTGAATTTCAATCTTTCTTCTAACATCTTTTTCTGAATCTGCATATAAGCCCCATATTCATTATATGCAATAGGCCCGTCAATATCGGTAAAGATGGTACCATTAGAATTTAAGACGTATTCACGGAAAGACCCGCCGATCTGTACATCAGCAAAATCACCTGTCAGATAGCTAAAATTATAATTAGCTTCGATATGGCGCAATTTGGTATTATCAATGAATTTTGAGCCGGTAAGAAGGTCACCGTCTGCGGTTACCTGATTAAATGCATTTTGATATTCAGGCGTTCCAGGAAGAAATCTACCTGTATCGGCTGCCTGCCTGGCTGCAGCATGGGCTGTAGCATCATCAGCGAGCACTCCGGTACCTATTCCTAGTCGCGCACCAATATAAGTAGTTGCGTATTCTTCAAACCATTGCTGATCTCCTTTCCACCTTCGGTTAATATTGAGAGCGGTAAATCGTGTATCATAAGAATCTCCTGAATTTTCTGAGGTGATATATCCTCTTAGGAAGAAATTATCATTCCTGAATTCCAATTTATGCTGCTGCATAATAAAGTTCTTTATAGCGTACCTGCTGGCACCCTGATAGATTGTATTTCCCCTACCTACTCTTCCGTTATAAATTATCTCAAAATCATCGGCAAACGGTCTGTAATGCACAGAAAAATCCGTCTTGACACTCTCTGCACCGTAATTGGCCAGGTCTATTTCATCATATCCGGTTCTGGATACTCTAGCCGACCCCAGTGTTCCTGAAGGAAGACCTGCCAGTTGATCAAAATTAAGTGGAATGGTAAAGTCATCTCCATATACATTAAGACCATTATAGGCGGGATCTGTTCTGTCAGCTCCAGGATTGGAAATATCATCTGTCCTGTTGGCATGCCAGTCCTCTCCTTTTAAAAAGGAAAAGTTGGCTTTTACAGCAAGTTTATCGCTAAAGGCGTGTGACGCCCTGATTCCAAAATCGTAATAATTATTATCTCCTGCGGCTTCCTGAGAGGTGATTCCTGTTTTAAAATAAGCGCTGATTCCCTGGAAATCGAAGGGATTCTTACTCCTCATAAACAGAATCCCGTTAAATGCACCTGCACCGTAGAGCGCTGAAGATGCGCCGGGAAGGATCTCAACCGACTGTACTTCCAGTTCGGACATCCCCACCAGGTTACCCAGTACAAAGTTGAGTCCGGGGGCCGAGTTGTCCATACCGTCTACCAATTGAAGAAAACGGGTGTTGGCAAAAGTGGCGAACCCTCTTGTATTTATCGACTGGAAGGTTAAACTGTTAGTGTTGATGTCAACCCCTTTTAAATTCTGTAGTCCCCCATAGAAGGATTCAGCAGCGGTATTTTTAATTTCTTTCAACCCAAACCTTTCTACGGAAACCGGAGATTCAAAAAGTCGTTCCGGTGTCCTCGAGGCAGAAACTACAATCTCGTCCAGCAGTGTTGATGACTCCTGGAGGACAATGTCCAGCGTTTGGTTGTTAGAAGTAACCTGAATGGTAATTTCGGTATAACCAATACTTGTAATTTTAAGCACAAAAGGAGGTGCCTGGGTTGTGGACAGGGTAAAATTTCCGTCGAAATCTGCCACTGCTCCGGTAGTGGTCCCTATTATGACGATATTTGCTCCTGGTATAGGTTCTCCGCCATCGTCTTTTACGGTTCCCTGAATTGTGGTTTGTGCATTAATTCCATACCCTATAAGCAGGAAGAATAATAATAGTGCTGTTCTCATTCGTCTGGGTCTTTGTTATAGCGGGCAATTTAACAATTTTTTTACGTCGTAGAATACTAATATCAAAAAAAGCTATGGGAAGAATTGTTAATTTATAATTGCAGGGGATAGATTATTGTCAATTTGGTAAGATTTATCCTCCTGAAAAAGAATCAAATAAAGCAGAAATCAAAAAAAAAGCAGCTCCCGAATTTCAGGAACTGCCGTTATAAAATTTTTAATTGAATTTATTCTACGGTAACCGATTTAGCAAGGTTACGGGGTTGATCCACATTACAACCTCTCATAACAGCGATGTGATAAGAAAGAAGTTGCAAGGGAATGGTTGTTACCAGCGGACTCAGTCCTTCTAAAACTTCAGGCACTTCAATAACGTGATCTGCCAGTTCTCTTACCTGGGTATCTCCTTCAGTTACAATGGCGATAATCTTTCCTTTACGTGTCTTTATCTCCTGGATATTACTCACCACTTTCTCATAATGCCCCTTCTTGGTGGCAATGACTATTACGGGCATCTGCTCATCGATCAATGCGATGGGGCCGTGCTTCATCTCGGCGGCAGGATAACCTTCCGCATGGATATAACTGATCTCTTTAAGTTTTAAAGCTCCTTCCAGGGCTACAGGAAAATTGTATCCTCTTCCCAGATAAAGGCAGTTTTCTGAGTCTTTATAGACATCTGCGATGATTTCTACCAGTGGATTTGCTTCAAGGGCTTTTTCGACCTTTTCTGGTATGTTTTCCAGTTCTACAAGTATTTCGTGATACTTGGTTTCATTGATCGCGCCCTTTTCCTTGGCAAGCTTTAGGGCCAGTAAGGTCAGGATAGTGATCTGAGTGGTGAAAGCCTTGGTAGACGCCACACCAATTTCCGGTCCTGCATGCGTATAGGCTCCGGCATGGGTCTCCCTTGCAATAGATGAACCTACCACATTACAGACTCCAAACACAAAAGCACCATGCTCCTTTGCCAGTTTAATGGCTGCCAGGGTATCTGCAGTTTCCCCGGATTGTGAAATCGCAATAACAACATCTTTATTGGTGATCACTGGATTCCGATACCTGAATTCAGAAGCGTATTCCACTTCAACAGGTATCCGGGCAAGATCTTCAAAGATATATTCAGCCACAAGGCCGGCATGCCATGATGTACCGCACGCAACAATAATGATGCGATTTGCATTCATAAACCGCTCAAGGTTATCATCTATCCCCGACATTTTTATCAATCCCTGATCTACCAGCAATCTACCCCTGTAGGTGTCCTTAATCGCCCTGGGTTGTTCGTAGATCTCCTTCAGCATAAAATGGTCATAACCGCCTTTCTCTATTTCCTCCAGATTGAGTTGTAATTCCTGAATCATGGGGTAGGCCACCGCGTCATTTTTAATCTTTCGCAATTTTATTTCCTTCCCGGGCCTTACGATCGCCATCTCCTCATCTTCAAGGTATACTGCATTATTGGTATACTCAATAAATGGTGAAGCATCTGAAGCGATAAAGAATTCATTTTCGCCAATTCCTATAGCCAGCGGACTTCCTAATTTTGCAACAACTATCTCATCGGGCTTTGCCTTGTCGAAAACTGCTATGGCATAGGCTCCAACTACCTGGTTTAAAGCAATCTGAACGGCTTTTCCAAGTTTTACTTTTTCTTTCTTTTTTACCTCTTCAATCAGATTTACGAGAACTTCGGTATCCGTATCAGATTCAAAGACATACCCCCTTTTAGTGAGTTCCGTTTTTATAGCCTCGTAATTTTCAATGATTCCATTGTGGATAATCACCAGGTCTCCGGAATTAGAGTAATGTGGATGGGAATTCACATCGTTTGGTATCCCATGAGTGGCCCAACGGGTATGGCCCATTCCGAGAGAACCGTTTATTGATATGTTCTTTTCTGATTTGTTTTTCAGGTCGACCACCTTGCCCTTTGTCTTGGACATATTGATCTGGTTTCCATCGAACAGAGCGATTCCGGCACTGTCATAGCCCCTGTACTCCAGTCTTTGAAGCCCTTTCATAATGATGGGATATGCCTCCCGGTGACCTATATAACCAACTATACCACACATAGTAATTAGAGATTAAGCATTTTTATGGATTGTAAATTTACGAGAAGAAATGAAATAACGCTCGTTTTTAGGTTGTATAACGAGATTTATCCGCCAGTGGTATGCTAAGAAGAGGATTTAATTAATTTCTGTATAGAATATTTCGAGCTTAAGCTTCTTATCCTCAGGAACATTGGCTTCGCTACCATATAATATTGTTCCTAAAGGACTCAGAGTTGCAGCAACAGGGAGATCTTTATCAGAATTGCCATCGACCACCGCACTGTTAGCGCCCGAAATACGTATATCTGGTGAAATGGCAAGTCCGAGGGTTGCATTGACTGAATCGCGGAGGATCAGATTGTTAACATGATCGGTAATTCTAATTTTATATTTAATTCCCTGATCATTTTCTTCCTGTAAAATAGCATCGTAATCGAGGTAAATTCCAAATCGGGAGTCTTCAATAGAATATTCACTTGTAGCATTGTAAACCGGGCTATTGGTCTCAGCATTGTACATATACAACCTTAAAGGTTCTGTAATACCTCCGGCAGCGTCCAGTGTTTCCCTGTCTACATAAAAAACAAGATTGGCCTCGTTTATTATCCAGTTTCTCGATTTAATATCATTGACTATGGCCTCCCCATTGTTTTCTTCAAAAAGCGCTAATTCAGCGTATGTGCCCGGGCCCCCTTTCAGATATATCCGGGAAGCATTATTTCCTGTATCCAGATTATCTGAAATTTCCGCAGGATAAGGTTCGGAAATTATAGTATTTACAGCATTTCCTGAAATGGGTGCATTGGTCTGACCGGTAATAAGGCTGATGGTGTATTCCCTTTCGTCAGTCTCCAGTTCCTCGTCTACTATCCGATCATACTCATAAGTGATAGTAATACTGGCACTCCTAAGATCGAGGAGAAGCATAATATCGTCTGTTATCGGAGTAACGGATAAATGAAGGCCTCTGAAAAAATCCTTAAAGTTAGAATTGCTGATAAGTTCTGATTGTCCTTCCTTGTCCAGAATATTCGCCTGAAAGAAATCAGGATCTAAAGAAACCCTTATTCCCGGCTCTATTACTTGCGGAGCTTCCAGAGATTCATCATCTTCGGTATCCGGGTCATCTTCTGCAAAAACAAGAGTTTGTTCATCATCTATCAATACCTCACCATCGAAAAGAACATCGGATACAAATGAAGGTGCGAACTCCTGACTCGAATAATACTCCTGGGCTTCCAGAAAATTTGTGTTAGGATCAAGGTCACGTAAAAAGTAGGTAGACCTTTGTACTTTTAAATTAAATGGCACATCCCTGTTACCGTAAATACTATCCAGGTCTCTTTTAACCGGAAATCTGTTGGCAAGGGTACTCGTATCTTCATCATCGGCAATTCCATCCCCGTCAGTATCGGGATTCAACGGATCCGTGCCTAAAAGTCGTTCTTCGTTATCTGTTAGTCCGTCCCCGTCACTATCACTATCGGGGTCTTCAGGATCTGCATCCAACTCGTCTATCACTCCGTCGAGATCAGTATCTGCATTGTCGTTTCTCAAATATGGGATATACAATACAACGTCTAATATTCTTTCGTTTTCCTCTATGGTAGCATCCACATCGTCAGTATCAGAAATATCTTCTGTGCTCTGTGCATAATTGCCAAAAATTGGATTTCCAACACCTCCCTGCAGGGATACCTGCGTAGTAATGCTTGCAGTAGTCCTGCCAAAAACAGGGTCATTAAACACCCCTATTTGATATATAGGTAACTTATTCGTCTGAACAGCTATCACATTCTTATTGTAGGCAAAAACATCGTAGACGGCTACGTCTGAGGTAAAGGGATTCTGGTCGATGACCCCTCTACCGATGGTTGTGACGTCTTCTTCGCAGGAAGAAACCGCAATAAGCAGGAGTGTTCCTATAAGGGCAGGAACTGTACCTCGTAAAAAGAATCGCATGGGGCTTATTTTAAAACTTCGGTGTCATAAAAATTTGCATAGGCCTCTTCAAATTCCTGAAGTGGAACATATGGTAACACGGGCTTTTGAAGGTTGTTGATGTGCGCAAGCAGATCTTCCGGAATCCCTTCAGCTGCTAAAATTACAGCATCAGAATTATTGACCCCTATTTTTAACAAATTATTATATGTAGGCTCTTTAAGGAGGGTAACAGCGTCTTCAGCAATACCGTCGAAGGTTACTTTTTTTATCAGGTCTTTATCGAGTGTCCCCTCAAAACTCTTCCCATAAACGGAGAGTACAATTTTGCTGTCTGCAAAAAGGGGTTCATCGGCGTAATATTTTCTCAGGTATAGAGGAAGCAGAGAAGACATCCAACCGTGAACGTGGATGATATCCGGGTTCCAATTTAGCTTTTTAACTGTTTCTACTACTCCTTTGGCAAAAAAGATGGCACGCTCATCGTTATCGGCAAACATATCACCGTTCTCATCGGTAAAGGTTGCTTTTCGTTTAAAGTACTCCTCGTTATCTATAAAATAAACCTGAATCCTTTCTTTTGGGATAGAAGCCACCTTAATGATCAAAGGCATATCCATGTCATTTATGACCAGGTTCATTCCCGACAGCCTGATCACCTCGTGCAGCTGATGCCTCCGTTCGTTTATATTGCCATATCGCGGCATAAAGATCCGGATTTGACCGCCTTTGCTATTCACCATTCTAGGTGTTTCGTAAGACATTAAGGAAACTTCATTCTCTGGTAGGTAGGGCACTAATTCTGAAGATACAAACAATATCTTTTTACCATTCATACAGGTCGTCTTTTATTTATCGCAGAAACGTAGCTGCAAAATTACAAAAATTATGCAGATTAGCTGTAATTATAGTAAGTTTGCTCGCTTTTTAAATTTTGGTATGAAGTTGATTTCGGGTAAAAAAGAGCTCCTTTCCCATTTAAATTCTAATAAAGCTGAGTCGGGAACTCTCGGTTTAGTTCCAACTATGGGCGCTTTGCATGAAGGACATTTAAGTCTGGTGGAGAAAGCTTTGGCAGAAAATGAGCGAATTGTAGTAACAATATTTGTAAATCCTACCCAATTCAATAATGCAGAGGACCTTAGGAAGTACCCCAAAACTCTGAAAGCTGATCTGGCCTTATTAGAAGTATTAAGCGGAAACATCACGGTATTCGCCCCGGCAGTAGAAGAACTGTACAGTGAAGACATTGCCTCAAAACAGTACTCCTTTGACGGTCTCGACAAGGTTATGGAAGGGGAATTCCGTGGCGGGCATTTTAATGGTGTTGCTACTATTGTAGAAATGCTGTTTGATTTGATCAGGCCAGACAAAGCCTATTTTGGGGAGAAAGACTTTCAACAACTCCAGGTAGTGACCCGACTGTCAGAAAGTCTGCCATTTAAGGTGGAGGTAATAGGCTGTCCTATCGTTCGTGAGACCAATGGCCTGGCGTTGAGTTCACGTAATCGTCTGCTTTCGGAGCAGATGAGAAAGAAGGCAGGTTTAATCTACAGAACCCTGAAAGAGGTCAAACGTATGTTTGGCACGGAAAATGCGACTACTATAAGTAAGTATGTGTCGAGCGTTTTCGCTTCGGAACAGGATATGAAATTAGAATATTTTCAAATCGCCGACGTTCAAACACTGACACCGATGATTAGAAAACAAAAAAACAGAAAATACAGAGGCTTTATTGCCGTTTATGCCGAGGGGGTTCGCCTCATTGACAATATAGCTGTGAATTGATTACTTTTGCGCCATGAAAATTGAAGTAGTAAAATCAAAAATACACCGGGTAAAAGTTACCGGGGCAGACCTGAATTATATCGGTAGTATTACCATTGATGAGGACCTGATGGATGCGGCCAATATTATTAAAGGAGAAAAAGTTCAGATCGTCAACAATAACAACGGCGAACGCCTGGAGACCTATGCTATCCCCGGACCCAGAAACACTGGGGAATTAACTTTAAATGGTGCTGCAGCGAGAAAAGTAGCCGTAGGCGATATCCTGATACTGATC
Source organism: Muriicola sp. SD30 (assembly GCF_041205185.1). NCBI lineage: Bacteria > Pseudomonadati > Bacteroidota > Flavobacteriia > Flavobacteriales > Flavobacteriaceae > Muriicola > Muriicola sp. SD30. The sequence goes on along the minus strand of NZ_JBGEWB010000002.1, from coordinate 506,964 downwards.
ACCTACGCCTGGATGGAAATCGAAGAGGCTAAAACCTTTGAGCCTGCCATGATCTTTCCCAACGAAGAGAACAATCTTTTAACCTAAACTTTGAGCTCCCGCTTAAAAAGACTTCTGAAAATTATCGTCCCGGTCCTCCTGGGAGTTTTTTTGGTTTGGTATTCTTATTACAACACATCTCCTGAAGACAGGAAGGAGATCTTCAGATACATCAGGGAAGCCGATCTATTTTGGGTGGCAATATCTGTATTGATCGGGATATTGAGTCATATCTCAAGGGCCGTCAGATGGAATTATTTACTGGAACCCCTTGGTTACCGGGCCAAAATCTGGAATAATATCTTTTTTATTCTTATCGCCTATTTTGCCAACCTGGGAATCCCCAGATCCGGCGAAGTGTTGAGGGCAACGGCACTGGCTACTTATGAAAAAGTGCCTTTCCAAAAGGGATTCGGAACCATCGTTACAGAACGAGTAATCGATCTGTTGATGCTACTGCTGATAATTTTTATAGCCCTCCTTTCTCAAACCAATATCATTCTTACCTATCTCAAAGCCAACGGGATTGGCCTTACCGCAACCCTTATCCTGGTTGCAGCTGGTATACTATTCCTGTTTATCTTTCTCGCCTTTCTCAGGAGATCCAGTTCCCGACTTGCGATTAAATTGAAAGATCTTGTAAAAGGCCTGCTCGACGGAGTAATGAGCATCTTTAAAATGAAAAACAAATGGCTCTTTATCTTCCATACCTTTTTTATCTGGGGTGCCTATGTTGCCATGTTCTGGGTAATCAAATTTACCGTTATAGAAACTATACCCCTGAACCTATCTGAGTTTCTCGTTGCATTTATTGCAGGCGCCTTTGCCATGTCTACCACAAATGGAGGAATCGGACTCTATCCTATTGCAGTGAGTAAAGCCTTATCTATTTATGGAGTTAGTGCAGTTTCCGGAGATGCCTTTGGTTGGATTATGTGGATCGCCCAAACCCTCATGGTTGTTGTATTCGGTGCAATATCTTTTCTACTCTTACCGTTATTGAACAGAAACCGATAGGTTTTCAATAACCCAAAAACCAACCCAATGAGGAATGTCATATTAATGACCCTTGTCTTATTTATTACCCAGAGCACTTTTGCCCAGGTAACTCACGAAATTTTCGAATCGTTTAAACTACAGGAAAGACGTAATGTCTCTTATTATTTTCCCGAGGATTATACCCCTGAAAAAAAATATCCTTTAATAGTTGTACTCGATGCGGAATACCTCTTTGACCAGGTAGTTGCTAACGCCAAATTTTACAGCAGATTTGAAGGAATGCCCCAGGTAATTATTGTAGGGATTGATCAGAGTAAAGATGATCTGCGATGGGATGACTGTGCTTTTGAAGAGGCTTCCGGGTTACCGGCAGAAAAAGGTAAAAGTTTCTATGAGTTTATTGGGATGGAGATTGTCCCATATCTCGATCTTACCTACAGTACTGCACCTTTCAGAATGTTTATTGGGTACGATATCACGGCCAATTTCGGGAATTACTTCCTTTTTAAAGACCGATCCTTTTTCAATGCTTTTATCAGTATTGCCCCTCATCTGGCACCGGAAATGGAAATCAGAGTGCCTGAACGATTAATGGCGATGGAACAGCAAATATTTTATCACCTCATCGCAGGGGGAGGGAAACCCGCCACTGGAAATGAAATCAAATTACTGGACCAAAACCTCAGAAAAGTCGATAAGCCTTCCATTCACTACTCTTTTGACGCTTACCCGGAGTCCAATGAAGTTTCTGTTGTTACTTATGGTCTTGGAAAAGCCTGGGAAAAAATGTTTGAAGTTTTTAAACCTATTTCCCCAAAGCAGTACAGAGAAGAGATTCTGACCTCAGATGAGCCCGCTTTTAAATACCTTGAGGATAAATACAACACTATTGAAGAGCTGTTCGGTTTTCGCAAAAGCGTAAGTCTTAACGATATTATGGCCATTTATGCCGCCACCAGAAAAAAAGATGATTTTGAATCTTTAAAACCCCTTTCAGATTTGTGCAAGAAAGAATACCCGGAAACTATGCTCGGATTCTTTTTTGAGGGGGAATATTACGAACAGTTGGGAGAGGCTAAAAAGGCCTTGAGGACCTTTGAAAAAGCCTTCGGTATGCAGGAAATCGATTTCCTAACCAAGGAACTCGCCCTGGAAAAAATCGATGCGATAAAGGCCGACTTCGGATATTAGCAAAACACACATCTTACAACAACATTTACACCCTGCTTTTTAGCGGGGTGTTTCTTTTGTTATTTACAATTACCACTATATCTTTAGCCATATCATGGCAAAGACAAAAACCGCTTTTTTCTGTCAGAATTGTGGCACTCAGTACGCCAAATGGGTCGGGCAATGCTCCGCCTGTAAAGAATGGAATACCATTGTGGAAGAAGTAGTGCAAAAAGAAGAGAAAAAAAGCTGGAAAGTCGAAATGAATGGTGCTCCAAAAAGTGCTGCCCCGGTAAATATCTCAGATATTGATACGGATAAGGAAATCAGGTTTGATGTCCTTGATAATGAATTTAACCGCGTTCTTGGAGGCGGACTGGTTCCAGGTTCTTTAGTACTCCTGGGGGGAGAGCCGGGGATAGGCAAAAGTACCTTACTGCTTCAGATCGCTCTGAGGCTGCCTTATAAAACGCTTTATGTTTCCGGTGAGGAAAGTATGAAGCAAATTAAAATGAGGGCAGAGAGAATCCAACCTGATAGTTCCAACTGTTTTATCCTGACGGAAACTAAAACACAGCAGATCTTCAGGCAAATTGCTGAGGTAAATCCTGACATTGTAGTAATTGATTCTATCCAGACCCTGCATTCGGATTATATAGAATCCTCCGCAGGAAGTATCTCTCAGATACGGGAATGTACAGCAGAGCTTATCAAATTTGCAAAGGAGACAAATACGCCCGTGATCTTAGTTGGCCATATAACAAAGGATGGGACCATAGCCGGACCTAAGATTCTTGAACATATGGTAGATACAGTACTTCAATTTGAAGGAGATCGGAACTATATGTATCGGATTCTCAGGGCCCTGAAAAACCGCTTTGGTTCAACAGCCGAATTGGGCATCTATGAAATGCAGGGAAGCGGACTAAGGGAAGTAAGTAATCCGTCTGAGATTCTGATTTCTAAATACGATGAAGCCTTAAGTGGAACGGCCATAGTTGCTACCCTGGAGGGTATGCGCCCGCTGCTGATTGAAATTCAGGCACTTGTAAGCTCTGCCGTGTATGGAACCCCACAGCGCACTGCTACCGGATTCAACGCAAAAAGACTAAATATGCTACTGGCTGTACTAGAAAAAAGAGCCGGGTTTAAACTTGGCGCCAAAGACGTCTTTCTAAATATCACCGGAGGTATAACTGTTGATGATCCTGCCATTGATCTGGGTGTCGTTGCGGCTGTTCTTTCCAGTAATGCCGATATTCCCCTGGAAAAAGGTGTTTGCTTTGCTGCAGAAATTGGCCTTGCAGGGGAAGTGAGACCTGTTCGAAGGGTAGACCAACGTATCCTTGAAGCAGAAAAACTAGGGTTCACCCGGATTTTTGTCTCTAAAAACAATAAAATTACGCTGAAAAATCACAGGATCCTGATCAGTAAAGTAGGAAAGATTGAAGATGTTATCAGGGAATTGTTCAGCTGAGGTATCGAATAATTACTAACTTTATTTCTCACCAAACCTAAGACAATGAAAGCGTATTCCATCCTCTTTTTAGCGGTCCTTACTCTCTTATCATGCAAATCGAATACAGAAAAAACAGAACAGGCTGAGAGCAGCAGTGCTGAACAGTATCTGAGTTTTGAAAACAGGGACGACCAGTTCACCGGGGGAATTAAAATGATCCCGATCACTACTGAAAAAGGAACTTTTAATGTCTGGACCAAACGCATAGGCAACAATCCGACTAAAAAAGTATTACTCCTTCATGGCGGACCTGGAATGACCCACGAATTATATGAATGCTTTGACGGATACTTTCCACAGGAGAATATTGAATATATCTACTATGACCAATTGGGATCTTATTTCAGCGACCAACCCGATGACCTCAGCCTTTGGACAAAGGAGCGATTTGTTGAAGAGGTGGAGCAGGTACGGAAAGCCCTGGGATTAGACGCCTCAAACTTCTACCTGCTGGGTCAATCCTGGGGTGGAATACTGGCAATGGAATACGCCTTTAAACACCAGGATAACCTCAAGGGATTGATTATCTCAAATATGATGAGTAGTGTTCCCGAGTACAACGCTTATGCCCAGAATGTCCTTGGGCCACAAATGGATCCTGAAATCTATCAGGAAATTAAAGCAATGGAAGATGCCGAAGACTTCGCTAATCCAAAATACGGGGAATTGCTGTTTGAACATTACTACACCGAACATGTACTGAGAATGCCTCCGGAGGAATGGCCCGAAGCCGTAATGAGAAGTCTTAAACACGCTAACAACCAGGTCTATGTACATATGCAGGGTTATAGCGAATTTGGTATTACAGGGGATGCTACCTTAAAGGACTGGGATGTAAAGGACCGACTGAAAGAAATTGAAGTTGCAACCCTTGTCATCGGTGCTCAGTATGATACAATGGATCCCTCCCATATGGAATGGATGTCTGAAGAAGTCAAAAACGGCAGATACTTATATTGCCCAAATGGCAGTCACTTATCTCAGTACGACGATCAGAAAAACTACTTTGAAGGCGTGATCCGGTTTATTCACGATGTGGATCAAAAGACCTTCTGATCAGGGAGCGGGATCCGGGTGTTGCTCGTGTATGGCTTCAATACCCTGAAGTATTTCTTCGCTGAGGACAAGGTCAATACTGCCAATATTTTCTTTAAGTTGCTCCATAGAGGTAGCTCCTATGATTGTACTTGTTAGAAATGGTCTTGAATTGACAAAAGCAAGCGCCATTTGTGTAAGCGACATGTCATTTTCCCTGGCAAGATCCTGATACTTCTGAGTTGCCTCCAGAGCAATCTCATTACTGTATCTCGCATAAGCTGGAAATAACGTGATCCTGGCATTCTCCGGCTTTTGTCCCCCTAGGTATTTTCCACTAAGCACTCCGAAACCAAGGGGAGAATAAGCAAGCAATCCAATCTTTTCCCTTATGGCTATTTCAGAAAGTCCAACTTCAAAAGTTCGGTTCAGAAGGCTGTAGGGATTTTGTATGCTAACCATACGCGGAAGACTTTTATGAACCTTGCTTTCCTCAAGAAATCGCATGGTTCCCCAGGGGGTCTCATTAGACAGGCCCACATGACCTATTTTTCCTTCCTTAATTAAATCCCTCAGGGTTTCCAGAACCTGATGAATGTTATCCTGCCAGAAATCCGAGATGTCGTGTTTGTATCCCCTTTGCCCAAAGTAGTTGGTCGAACGCTCAGGCCAGTGCAATTGATACAAGTCGATATGCTCCGTTTGCAGGCGTTTAAGGCTGCCGTTTACTGCTTCCACCAAGCCATCTTTTTTAAAACCTGTTGTCCTGATGAATTTGGTGAAAGACGCTTTCCCTGCGATCTTGGATGCCAGAACAATCTTATCTCTCTTCCCTGTTTTATGAAACCAGTTTCCTATGATCTTCTCAGTCAGGGCATACCGATCGGGGTGTGCAGGTATGGGATAAAGTTCGGCCGTATCAAAGAAATTGACCCCCTGCTCTACCGCATAATCCATCTGCGAATGACCTTCAGCTTCAGTATTTTGTTTTCCCCATGTCATGGTACCTAAGCAGATTTTGCTCACTTCAAGGGAAGTATGTGGCAGTGTAGTATAAATCATGAATTCTTGAATTATAATTCGGCAGCAAAGGTAGGCATCCCTTTGTTAAGTCAAAATTAAGCTGTGGTCAATTCTAACATAATAGGACAATGGTCACTGTGTTTCGCTTTTGACAAAATTACAGATCTTTTCAGCCTGTTTTCCAGAGTCTCGCTCACCATTCCGTAATCTAACCGCCAACCTTTATTGTTATTACGGGCATTTGCCCTATAGGTCCACCAGGTATACTGATGAGGTTCTTTATTGAAATAACGGAAACTGTCAATAAACCCACTGTCGATAAAATTCCCTATCCATTCGCGCTCTACAGGAAGGAAGCCCGATACATTTTTATTTCTCACTGGATCATGGATATCGATAGCCCGATGACATATATTGTAATCCCCCAGGATAACCAGGTTGGGGTTTGTCTTTTTAAGTCCATTGACGTAGTCCTGAAAGTCGGCCATATACTGCAATTTGTGGTCGAGACGTTTAATGTTTGTCCCTGAGGGTAGATAGAGGCTCATTACAGAAACCCCGTTAATGTCTGCTCTTAGGTTTCTTCCCTCCTTATCCATATAGTCTATTCCTGTTCCAAATTCTACATGCTCAGGTTTTTGTTTGGAAAGGATAGCTACACCACTATATCCTTTTTTTTCAGCACTATACCAGTAATGAAAGGGGTAACCCGCTTTTTCGAAAAGACTTACATCGAGTTGTTCTTCCATGGCTTTGATCTCCTGAAGGCAGACTACATCCGGATCTACCGTTCGCAACCATTCTAAAAATCCTTTATTAAGTGCCGCTCTTATGCCATTTACATTATAGGAAACAATCTTCATCAATCTGATTTTCGCCGAAATTAAAGAAACTATGTTATTTGTGAAAACTGAGGGCTACCCCACTTACTTTGCATCATATGACTCGTAAATCGGAATTTCTCTTTTTCCCCAGTCTTTATTAATACTTACTTTTGCCTTCTTGAAGTATACAATCAGACAAATACTGACATTTGGTTTGCTCCTTTCCGGGAGCTTCTCTTTCTACGCGCAAGTCGTGTCAGGCGTAGACAGTGTTACCGTATTACCTGAAGTTCTTTTACTGGAGGAAAAAAAAGTAAAGCACACCGAAGGGATCATTCCCTCCCAGATTATCGGAGAGAAGATCTTCGACAATTTCAGCCCGGTAGATGCAGTGTCGGCCATCAATCAGATCCCGGGAGTATATATCCTATCCGGGGCATTAAATACGAACCGAATCACCATCCGGGGAATTGGAGCCAGAACCCTTTTTGGGACCGATAAATTACGCTTGTATTACGAGGATATTCCTGTTACGGATGGAAGTGGTTTTTCGAGTATAGAAGCATTTGACCTTGAAAACCTGAGTCAGATAGAAGTGGTAAAAGGACCCAAGGCTACTACCTTCGGCACCAATCTTGGTGGTGCTATAATACTAACGCCCAAAGAAGGTCTGGGGCAGGGCAGCACCCTTTTTAACAATACAACCTTTGGCTCCTATGGCTTGTTTAAGAACAATCTGTCCTTCAGACATACAGATGGTTCTCTCTCACTGAACATGAATTACGGCCATCTCGAGAGCGAGGGTTACCGAGACAATAGCCAGTTTAACAGGGATGGTGTCTTATTACATGGCTCATACACCATCGACGATAAGAGTCAGATCGGAATTCTGATTAATTATATTGATTATACGGCTCAAATCCCAAGTTCACTCGGAATCACAGCTTTCCAGGATGATCCTACTCAGGCCGCATTTACCTGGGCGGCTTCAAAGGGATTTGAAGCAAACAAGTATTCCCTGGTAGGCATCAATTACAAGCATCGGTTTTCTCCTAAATTCCAGAATTCTACCAGTTTATTTTATTCCTATCTCGACCATTATGAGGCCCGGCCTTTTGGGATCCTTGACGAATACACCAACGGCTTTGGTTTCAGAACCCTATTCAGAGGAAGTGCAAAATTGATAGGCTTAAATTCTATTTATAGCTTCGGTACTGAAGTCTATAAAGATGAATATACCTGGAGCGAATTTGAAAACCTGTATGCCGAAAACGAGGGGGAAGGCAGCTTACAGGGGGATAAATTTGCTCACAACAAGGAATACCGCACCCAATTTAACGCCTTTGGAACGCTTAGTGCAGACCTCTTTCCCGGATTCAATATTCAGCTTGGCCTCAATGTAAACCAGACTCAATATGATTACAGGGATATGTTTAATACAGGAGATACCAATCGCAGTGCAGAACGAGAGTTTAAGGTCATCGCCCTCCCGAGTATCAACCTCAATTATCAAATTAACAATTACCAATCGGTCTACGCTAATATCAGCAGAGGATTTTCAAATCCTACTTTGGAAGAAACCCTGACCCCCGGCGGACTAATCAATCCGGATATTGCCCAGGAAACAGGGACAAATTACGAGCTGGGCTCCCGCTTATTCCTCTTAAAGAACAAATTACATCTCCTGCTAACGGTATACCAGATGAATGTCAAAGATCTGCTGGTGGCTGAACGTATAGGAGATGATCAGTTTGTGGGAAGAAATGCCGGTCAAACAAGGCACCGTGGATTGGAAGCGGCTTTAAATTATCGATGGGATATAAGTCGGGACTGGACGCTAACTCCGTTTATAAATTATACCTACAACGATCATCAATTTGTTGAATTTTTGGATGAGGACCAGGACTTCTCCGGAAATCCTTTAACCGGTGTACCCAGGCATCGGTTAAATAATGGTATACAACTGCAGTACAGCAATCGCTTTTTTTGGAACACAACCCATCAGTATGTGAGCGATATTCCACTTACAGATGCCAATACTTTGTCTAGTGAACCCTTTCATGTATTTGGTACCAAATGGCGCTATGAAACAAGTCTGACCAGCGCCCTGACTTTAGGCGTGAGCTTAGGGATCAACAACCTTTTCAATGTGCGATATGCCCAGTCTGTTTTAATTAATACCCAAGCCTTTGGGGGAGCTGAACCCAGATACTATTACCCTGGAAATGACCGGAATTATTACGCCGGCTTCCGCCTTGAATACCGACTTTAACCTACGATCACTTTTTTCAGCCAGTACTTCATGGCCACTTCCTTTTCTATGGCCGGATATAATTCCTCAATTGGAAGACGTCTTTGTTCCATAGTATCCCGGTGGCGCAGGGTTACCGTATTGTCTTCCAGAGTTTGATGATCCACGGTGATACAGAAGGGGGTCCCGGCAGCATCCTGTCTGCGGTAGCGGCGACCTACCGCATCCTTATCGTCATATATCACATTAAAATCGAGGCGAAGTTCCTCAATGATTTTATGGGCAATCTCGGGTAATCCGTCCTTTTTTACCAGGGGCAGAACAGCTGCTTTGGTTGGTGCAAGCACTGCCGGAATTTTTAGTACGGTACGAGTCGATCCATTGTCTAATTCTTCCTCAACGAGGGAATTGGAGAGCACTGCAAGGAACATCCTGTCGAGCCCTATTGAAGTTTCAATAACATAAGGGACGTAGCTTTCTTCCAATTCAGGATCAAAATACTGCAGTTTCTTTCCTGAATATTCCTCATGGCTGCTCAGATCAAAATCGGTTCTGGAATGTATCCCTTCCAATTCCTTAAAGCCAAATGGGAATTTAAATTCAATATCTGCAGCCGCATCGGCATAATGAGCCAGCTTCTCATGGTCGTGGAAACGGTAGTTGTCTTCTCCCATCCCCAGCGAAAGGTGCCACTTCATCCTGGTTTCTTTCCAGGTATCGTACCATTCTTTCTGTGAGCCGGGCCTGATAAAAAATTGCATTTCCATCTGTTCAAATTCCCGCATTCTGAAAATAAATTGGCGGGCGACAATCTCATTTCTAAAGGCCTTTCCTATTTGTGCGATCCCAAATGGAATCTTCAGACGTCCCGATTTTTGAACATTGAGAAAATTTACAAAGATCCCCTGAGCTGTCTCCGGACGAAGATACAGGTCCATTGCAGAATCAGCTGATGCTCCGAGTTTTGTACCGAACATCAGGTTAAATTGTTTTACATCCGTCCAGTTTCTGGAGCCGGAAAGAGGGCAGGCAATCTCAAGTTCCTCAATAAGGTCTTTAACATCGGCCAGGTCTTCCTTCTCCAGGGATCTGGCCATTCTTTGAAGAATAATCTCAGATCGCTTCTGGTAGTCTAATACCCTGGGGTTGGTTGCACGGTACTGGGCTTCGTCAAAGGAATCTCCAAAGCGCTTAGCTGCCTTTTTTATTTCCTTGTCAATTTTAGCTTCAATTTTGGCCACATAATCCTCGATTAACACATCTGCCCGATATCTTTTTTTGGAGTCTTTATTGTCGATCAGAGGATCATTAAAGGCATCGACGTGCCCCGAGGCCTTCCATATAGTGGGATGCATAAAGATGGCTGAATCGATTCCAACAATATTCTCGTTGAGCTGCACCATGGCCTGCCACCAGTATTCCCTGATATTCTTTTTTAATTCAGCTCCATTTTGCAGATAATCATATACTGCGCTCAGACCATCATAAATTTCACTCGACTGCACAACATAGCCGTACTCCTTGGCGTGTGAAATGACCTTTTTAAATATATCTTCTTGATTTGCCATGGGGCAAAAATAGAACTTTAGTAAAAGAAAGGATGGATTATTTTAACTGAAATTCTGTCGTAGCCAGTAATTTTTCGTCTTCAAATACATTAAGGGTATAGGTCCCATCGAGAAGTGACCCTTCCGGTACCGTTATAAAGTCGCATACACTCATTTCTTCACCTCTGAAAATCAGTGTTACCCGCTTACTGTATATATTGCCATTTACTGAAATGATGTTGGCATTGTCTTCGATGATTCCCATATTCGGACCGAGAAACTGAAAATACAGCACTTTCTCCTGAGGTGCCGGCGTGTTGGGATCTGCCTGTACGGTTATACAACCCCTGAGCTTTTCAATGGTTGAAGCCTTATTTGTTTTGATAGGTCTCCCGCTACGCATTCTAAAACCACTGCCTTCGGCATTGCTGAGGTTGAGGTAACTTTTCATCTTGAGTTCCCTGCTTAGTTCCTGGTTCTTTCTCCTCAGAAGCGCTTCGGCCTGTGCAAGGGAACTGCTTCTTCCTCTCAGCTCTTCAAGCACTTCCTGAGATTCGTTAAACTTATCAGCCAGCAATCTGTTATTATAGCGTAAAAGATTGTTCTTTAATTTAATACTGTCGTACTGTGCTTCCAATTTGCGGAGTTCGTTTTTAAATTCGCTGAGTTTCCCTATGGTAAAATTAAGACGCCCAACAGAATCGAGTAATTGCTGCACACGGTCCCTGGAATCCTGTAATTCAATTTCATTGACCTCGTTGAGTGCCGACAGACGATCTACCTCTGTTTTCATTAGGGTGAGATCCCTAACCAGAAGTGTTTTTTCGTCTTCCAGATACGAAATCTGGTTCTGAGATTGTGCATAGCTGTAATAAAAGGCAATTAGTATACCTATAATTACTGCCACCAAAGCCGCCAGGATGATTTTGTAGTTGAATTTAGTTTCTTGAAAGTCCATTCGCTAGGGGGTACGTTGCAAGTAGGTTTTGATACGTTCAGATTTGAATTTCAGTAAGCTACCAAATATAATAAATGATCTCAACACCATTCTGGTACCCCCTGTCTGTTTTGGATGTAATGCACGATTATATCGGGGAGAGCAGATTTTGTGTGTCTCTTGTCGAGCCCAATTACCACTTACCGAGTTCAATTTTTCGACAGAAAACAGTTTAGATCGGGTTTTTTATGGACGAATACCCGTTCAAAAAGCGGCAAGCTATCTGCATTTCTATGAAAACGGACTGGTTCAGAACCTCCTTCATTACCTTAAATATCGCAATCAGTCACGTATAAGTAACCTCCTCGGAAAATGGTATGGGGAAATTTTAAAGCAAGACGATGCACTTCCCGAAATTGATATGGTCATCCCTGTACCTCTTCATCCCAAAAAATTAAAAAAAAGAGGCTACAACCAGGTAGCCGGATTTGGCCAGGAACTTGCCAATCTACTCAAGGCCGACTACAGAGAAGACATTCTTTCAAAAACATCCCATACCCGTACTCAAACTCAAAAATCGAGGATATTCCGATGGCAACACGAAAAACCTGTATTTAAGCTATTATACCCTTCAATTCTGAATGGATGCAGGATTCTGCTGGTAGATGACGTAGTGACCACAGGGGCTACACTGGAAGCCTGTTCAAAGGTTCTGCTTGAGGCCGGCAAAGTTGAAGTTTACATCGCGACAATGGCTATGGTACCCTGATTTTAGAATTCTGCAAATTAGTTGTTTCTTTGCCCAAACATTGGGATCAATGGCTAACGTAAAGCGATTTCTTTCTGGGGTATTCGTTCTGTTTATTGTCCTTGCCTTGTTTCAATGTGCCAGACGCGGCAGTCCTACCGGGGGACCCAGAGATACCGAACCTCCTGTTCTGGTTAAAGCTGAACCTGAAAATCTGAGCACCAATTTTTCGACTAAAAAAATCAGGTTGTATTTCGATGAATACATCAAGCTCCAGGATGTCCAGAACCAGCTGATCGTTTCTCCGCCTTTTAAGAATCCCCTTGACATAAGTCCGCAGGGAGGTGCCAGCAAATACATCGAAATCGTGATTAATGATACGTTGCAGGAGAACACCACCTACACCATGAATTTTGGAGAAAGTATTGTAGATAATAATGAGGGCAACGCATACCCCTACCTAACCTATGTCTTCTCCACAGGCGATTATCTAGATTCGCTTTCGCTCATGGGGGTAGTTAGGGATGCTTTTAATAAAGAAACAGACGAATTTATAAGTGTAATGCTTTATGAAATCGACTCGAGCTACACAGATTCTGTCATCCGGAAAAACCCTCCGAACTATCTTACGAATACCCTGGATAGTACCACTATTTTCCGATTAAAATATTTAAAAGCAGGGGATTATCGTTTGATTGCCATAAAAGATGAGGCAAAAAATAACCTTTACGACCCCGTTGTAGACAAGATAGGTTTCGTGGAGGACACTATTACTTTACCAACAGATTCTATATATGTGTTAGATCTTTTTAGGGAAGTCGCTGATTATAGTCCGGTAGTGCCTAAGTTGGCGGCAAGTAACAAAATTGTATTTGGCTATAACGGACCGGATGAAAAGCTGGAAGTTCAACCAATAACAAAAATCCCAGATACGGTATTCACTTACCTGGCCAAAGAGCCGGGAAAGGATACCCTCAATTACTGGTTCACCCCCTTTAAAGCCGATTCCCTCATCTTCGAAATCATCAATCCCCGTTTAGAACAGAGAGATACATTTACGATCAAAACACGGGAACTCCCAATAGACACACTGTTAGTCTCAGCAAGTCATCGCAGCTCTATAAATTTCTTAGACACCCTAACTCTCTCTGCCAATATCCCCGTTCAAGCGAGCGATACTGCACGGGTTTCCATGATCAACAAAGATTCTCTTCCCCAACCTTTACAAATATCGCTTGATACCATAGGAAATCGCCTTGTTGTTGATTTTGAAAAGGAACCTAACGAAACATACTTACTCAGCATTTTACCAGGGGCGCTTACTGATATCTTCGGAACAACTAATGATACCCTGAATTACAGGCTGACAACGGGTAGTTATGCAGATTATGGTAATCTAAGGATTCGGTTGAGCGGGGATGTAAACTATCCGGTACTTGTTGAATTGACCACTCCACAGGGAGAAATAGTTCGATCAATCGCAGCAGAAGAAGATCAGCTTTTTGAATTCAACCTCCTGAATCCGGCTAAGTATTTGTTACGTGCAATCTTCGATACAAATAGAAATCAACGTTGGGACACCGGAAACTTTAAGGAAAAGATTCAGCCTGAAAAAGTAATTTACTTCCCCCAGGAAATTGAAGTCAGGGCCAATTGGGAACTTGAACAACTCTTTGTTATTGAAGAGTAAACGAATCCCGGTCATCGAGAAATCTCAGTTTATCCCTTACTTCTCTGAGATGTACTTTATTTATCTCCACGAACAGCACTTCTTCCTCGGATGAAAATACCAGTTTTTCTCCCAGAGGATCATAGCATGCTGAATGCCCATTATACTCATAGCCATTCTGGTCCTCGCCAATTCGATTGACCCCAAGACAATACGCCATATTTTCAATTGCCCTTGCTTTAAGCAAGGTGTCCCATGCTGCGATTCGTGTTTTAGGCCAGTTAGCCACAAAAATCAGCAGGTCATAGCCTTCCGTATTTCTCACCCATACCGGAAAACGAAGGTCATAGCAAATCATGGGACATATCCTGAATCCTTTGTAATCGATTGTAATCCTTTCTTTCCCGGATGCATATGTCAGGTGTTCCCCAGCCAGGGTAAAGGTGTGGCGCTTATCATATTGCTCAAAATTCCCGTCCGGTTTAACAAAAAACAGTCGGTTGGTATACTTCCCGTTTTCGTAAAATACAATACTTCCTGTCAATGCCGATCCTGTTTCTTCTGCAAGACCTTTCATCCACTCTAACGTAACGGGTCCTTCTTCCTTATCAATCTCAGAAGGGGTCATGGTGAACCCAGTGGTGAACATTTCAGGAAGAACAATAAGATCTACCTTCTGTTTTAAGTCTCTTATAAGTCGGGCAAAATGCGTTCTGTTTTTTTCAGGTTGTTGCCAGAATAATGAGGTTTGTACAAGGGCAATATTTAATTGTGTGTCCAAAATTGAAGTTCGAAAATGATTATTGAGCTAACAGGGATAGAAAACGATCAAATCCCTGCATTTTTGCATGGTCAAGCGCACTGTGTCCACGTGCATCCCTGATATGGATATCAGCACCATGCTTGATCAGGAGTTGGGCAATTTCCAATTGATTGAAAGTTACTGCATAAATCAGGCAACTCGACCCCATCACATTGGTAATATTTACATCTGCTCCGGCATTCATCAATTGCTCTGCAATGTCGGTATACCCTTTAAAACAAACTCCCATCAAGGCTGTATTTCCTGTGCCATCTTTTTCATTGACATCGCTTCCTTTTTCCAAGAGGAATTCAACGATGTCTCCTCGATTGTAATAGGCTGCCAGAATGAGAGGTGTGGAACCCCTCTGGTCTTTTCCTTTTAGCAATCCGGGATGTTTGTTGCCAAGTGTTTTAACGGTATTTAAATCCCCTTGTCTGATAGCCTCGAAAAACGATTCCTGTTCCATGAGTAGCAAATATAATACCCGATTAAAGGTACAACATGCTGCCAAAAAGGAGATAAAAATTATAGAAATCCTTTATTAATCCATGCAAAATAGAAATTTGATTCCTGAAGTGTTTTTGGATAATGTGTACTATCTTGCTGTATGGAGAAAAATCCACTTAATGTATTTGGCCTGCCCCTACAGGCATGTTGTTATGATCCCGTAACCGGATACTTCAGGGATGGGTACTGTAAAACTATGGCCGAGGACAGAGGAACCCATGTAGTTTGTGCTATGGTTACCGAAGAATTCTTACAGTTTTCAAAAAAACGCGGGAATGATCTGATTACCCCCGTTCCTCAATGGCAATTTCCCGGACTCAAGCCCGGCGATCGGTGGTGTTTATGTATCTCCCGCTGGTTAGAAGCAGAAAAGGCAGGAGTAGCACCTCAGGTGGTACTGGAAGCAACCCATGAAGTAGCACTGGAATATACCGAACTGGATACCCTTGTAAAATATGCTTACATGCCTTCCGATAATTAATCTCCTGGCATATTTAAGGCTTATAAGGTTATTTCACATTTTTATTGACGAATTCTCCTACATATACAAAATTATTCCCCGTTGTGAACGTTATCCTTCATGAACCATACTTAAGTATTAGTTTATGAAGACCGTCTCTTCTACTGACACCATTAAAAACCTTCCCTTTCCCATAGCCAAAGTCGATCGTAAATTCAACATGATCGAAACCTCAGGGGTTTGGGACATGATCTTTATCAATCAGGAAAAAAATACCTCAGAAACAGAGCAGGAATTCGCTTTTCCGATTAATTCCCTGAGGGAACTGAACAAAGATTGTCTGGAAAAAAAACAGAATGGTGAAAAGGTTATTCCCGTGGTCTGTGAAAAGGGAAACTTCCTGTGGTATCGATGGCAAATCATGCCTTATTATGATGAGGATGGCGATGCTGAGGGGTCATACATTCTAAGGGAAGAGGTTACAGAGCGTATCAAAAAGGAACAATTACTCTCAAAGGCTCAGAAAGTGTCGAGAGTTGGCGGATGGGAGGTCGATCTTGTACATAACACAATATACTGGACCCAAACAACCAAAGAAATCCATGAGGTTTCAAAAGACTATGTTCCTACCTTAGAGGAAGGAATTAATTTCTATAAGGAAGGGGAAGATCGGGAGAGGATCACAGAACTGGTAAGTAGAGCCATTAGTGATGGGACCCCCTGGGATACTGAATTGAGGATAATTACGGCCAAGGGAAATGAGCGCTGGGTTCATGCCAAAGGTGAGGTAGAGTTGTTAAACGACAAGCCTGTTAGAATTACAGGTACTTTTCGGGACATCGATCAGAAAAAGAAAGCCGATCTGGAATATAAGAAAGTTAGTGAGCGACTCTCAATCGCTACAGAAGCTTCACAAATTGGTATATGGGATTTAAATCTCAGGGATAATTCCCTTGAATGGGATCAAAATATGTACCGACTTTACGGAATCAGAGAAAAGGATTTTTCAGGTGTTTATGACGCCTGGGAATCGGCGGTACATCCAGATGATAGAGAAAAAGCACAATACGAATTGCAGGAAGCTATTAAAGGGCATAGAGATTTCAATACCGAATTCAGGATTGTGTACCCCTCTGGAGAGGTTCGATATATTCGCGCCTTTGGTGTTATCAGAAGAGATTCTGAAGGAAATGCATTCAATGTCATTGGAACGAACTGGGACATTACAGAATTAAAAAAAACACAGCTGAAGCTGGATTACAGTAAAGAGTCTTTTGAACGTGCATTTGAACATGCCGCTACCGGAATGGCTCTGGTTTCTCTCGAAGGAAATTGGATAAAATTCAACCAAAACCTGTGTGAAATCACCGGCTATTCGGAAGAGGAGTTGATGAAGATGAACTACTTAGACCTCACACATCCCGAAGATCGATCCAGGGATTTGCAATTTCGGTCAGAAGTTCTGGAGGGTAAAAGGAATTCATATCAAACTAAAAAGCGATATTATCATAAAAGAGGACACATAGTGCACCTCATCGTGTCCATTACGGGGGTCAAGAATATTGATGGGGAGCTCTCACATGTCATTTCTCAAATTATGGACATCTCCAAATTAGTAAAGGCAGAAGAGCATCTGAAATCTCTGGTGGAGATTACTCAGGACCAAAATGCCAGTCTTTTAAATTTTGCCCATATCGTTTCCCATAACCTGAGGTCGCATGCCAGCAATATGACTATGCTTACCGATTTTCTTCTTAAGGAAAACGATCCTTCAGAGTTACAGAACATTGGCAAGATGCTGAAAGACGCCTCAGAGAGTCTTAATGAAACGGTGGCTCACCTAAACGAGGTAGTACAGGTAAAGGTGGGAGGAGTACAAAAAGTAAGATCTGTTAATCTACTTAAAAAGATCAACAGAGTAAAAAAGAACATCAATGCCCTGCTCCTTGAAAAGAATGCAGAATGCCAAATCGATATTCCGGAAGATCTCAGGGTGAAGGCTATTCCCGCTTATTTAGAAAGTATCTTTTTAAATCTTTTTACCAACTCTTTAAAATACGAATCCCCTGAACGTCATCCCATCATAAAAATAAAGGTAAAGCAAAATGAAAGTGGTTCTTGTACCATCGAATTTGCAGATAATGGTCTGGGAATTGATCTTGAACGACACAAGGACAAGATATTTGGGATGTACAAAACGTTCCACCATCACAAGGATGCGAAAGGGATCGGGCTTTTTATTACCAAGAACCAGATCGAGGCCATGGATGGTAAAATAAGTGTTTCGAGTAAAGTAGATAAGGGCACTACTTTCTCGCTTCTATTAAAAACAGCTTAAAAAATGGTAGTGGGGAAAGTTAAGAACATATGCATCATTGATGATGATCCTATATTTATTTACGGGACCAAGCGCCTTATAATGGATGCCAATTTTAACGGCGACATTACCGTTTTTCAAAATGGAGAAGAAGGATTATCCGGCCTTTTACAAATACACAACGAGGGAAAGCCCATGCCGCCCATCATTTTTTTAGACCTCAATATGCCAGTTATGAATGGGTGGGAATTTTTGGAGGCCATCCATCAACAAGCTGAATTCAATTCCCTCAATTTTCAAATATTCATCCTAAGTTCTTCGATTGATCCGAAAGATACCGAAAGGGCGAATTCATACAAGATGGTCAAGGATTTTATTTCCAAGCCTATTTCCCCCGATACTTTACATGACATCCTCTATAATTAATTGGGCAATCCCGGACTAAAGTCTCCTGGAGCATTCTGGGGTTGATTTATAGTTCCCGAAGCTCCGGTATCATTGTAAACTACCCACTCCTGCGAGGTGAATACCGGATTTGCCAGGCTTACTCCTGTTTTCCTATATGCCCTTCCGTCTTCAAATTCGTGGCTGGTGCCGGACCCATCCTCTCCTATGACCCCAAATATATCGACTAGCTTTCCGAAGGGATCAACCAGGGTAAGATTATCGTCTCCATTGGAATCGGCCGGACTATTAGATCCCCCCTCTATATCAGGGGCGAAACCATAGGTTTGTTCAAATACCTCTGCATTGGAAGCAATGACTAAAAATTGACCTGGATCCACAACAAAATCAGAAAGATCTACAGAGGAACTTTTATCAGCATTGTCATTGGTGTATCGATCCAGATGCCATCCTTTAAGTGGGAGGGGCTCATCACCTGAATAATAGAGTTCCACAAATCTTGCTGAACTATTGTTATCGGGATCTGCCAATTCTGAGATAAAGAGATGCTTAGAAGTGAATTCTGTAATCCACTCTTCACATCGATCCTGAGTAAAATGGATATCATCAACAGATCGAATGATTAAAGTCGGTTCCCCATTTTCAGTATAATTAATGGCTGTAATACTCCCCATCCCAGCTGGCAGCGTTTCTGCATAAAAATCGGAATATCCACTATTTAGCAGTCTAATTTCATTGTCCTGACAATCTATAAGTTTTCGCAGAGTTTGTTCATTTTCTTGAGCGTAGCTGGAATCAAGCTCTTCTTCTGCGAACTCCATTTCTTCAATACGTACAAGTGTATTCAATGGCTGAAAGGGAACTTCATCTATTGATATAATCTGTGGTTGCAATGAAAAGGGTTGATCACAACTTTTGGCTATATGAGTAAAAATACGGTGTTTGGGAAGTCGGCCAGGCTGAAGTGTTCCAAATGTGGAAAACGCACTTCCGAGTTTAAACAAGCCCTTAGATTTACCTAGATAGAGTCCTTTTAGAGAAATGAGCACCTTATCTCCGGGCTGAAAGAATAAATAAGAATCCCGTAATTCCAATTCGAGTTGAAGCCCTGCGGTAGGATTTACCGGTTTATCCTGGAGGTGAAGGGTATTAAAAATATTGCCTTCTTGATCAGAAGAGATGACATAGGCTTCAATAACCCAGTCTTCAACAATTTCCATTGTTGTATCAGAATATTGATCAAGGACTTCCCCTAAAGAAATATTGGGTAGAATATCATTGCTGCACTTTTCTACCGGAACAGCCCATTCATCCATTTTTATACAAGCTGAACAAAAAACAATTAGTATTAAACCCACCACCTGAAGTTTCTTCCACCTATTAGAGATCACAATCATTTCAGAAGCTTATAGCAAGGTTTAAAAAGAAGGTCCGGCCAAAGCCGTACCAATATTTTGATCCGAAAGAAGGTGTACCACTCATGTTGTCCCTTAGCATTTGCTGATAATTCCCATTCCGACTTTGTTCAAAACCCCCGGATTTGTAGGTTACATTGAATATGTTGTTAACACTGAGAAATGTACTGATGTACTTCCCTTTATACAGCCAGGATTTACCCCCGATAAGGTTGAGAAGGTAAATTGGGGGGAGTGTTTCCTGTGCTAGTAAATGTCTGAGTTGATCTTCTGAAATATCCGGAAATGGTTTTCCGCTTTCAGGATCTATTCTGAAGCTCCGCGTACGTTTGATATAGGCTATATCAACAACACTGTTTGCCAGGTAATTGGCCGTACACCCTACCCACCAATACATAGGATCCCTGTATTCTATTCCTAATGAAAGTGCAGTCTGAGGTCCCTGACTCAAATGATATCCCTTAACAGACGAAAAACCCAGGTCGATATTCCCACCGGTTCCATTCAGGATTTCATCTTCGCCACTCGTATCAAAATTTATGGATACAGCAGGGTCACTGGCATATTCATATCTTCCTATTGAACCAACCAGCGAGAGCTTTGTGGTTGGTGAAACGTCAACTTCCAGGCCCATTTCCAGACCTTTGTGCAGTCTGTCAACACCTGTAGCCACTTCCTGTACGAATTCTGATCCGATACCTGAATCCACGTAAAAAAAGTTAATTTCAGTTCCATCCATAAAACGGGTATAATATGCAGAGATGCGGCCTTTTAGCTTCGATAGTCGTACGAGATATGTCAAATCCAGGCTGTAAATCCTTTCCTCTGAAATATCCGGGACAACTAAATGATTTTCTCTTGGATTGATATAAGCATATTTAAGTGGAGGAGGTTCATTTCCCGCGTAGGCGAAGGCTTTTATCCAATGTCTTGAGGTAAGTCCATACGAGAGACCACCTTTGATTCCCCAGCTTTGGAACTGTACTTTTTCCCCTTTTCCAAATGAATTATCAATAAATCGTTCATTTAAAAAAAGCCCGTCTCGCTGAAAACTCTTTTCAGCATATTCTCCAGCGACATAAAAATCACATTGTTTCCAATCGAAACGGGCTTGTAAAAAACTATTCCAATACTTTGTACTGATCTTGTAGTGATAACCAAAAAGGTCGCCTGCCACCCTCTCGGTTGTTTCGTTCATGTTATTTAGGGTATTGCTAAATGGATCTACGTCCTGAAATTGTTCTGCTCCTAAAAGATCGATAACCCTGGCAAAATTTTCAGCATCTGAATGTTGCATTAGAAATCCAGTATCAATCCTGAGTCTTTTACCGATAGGTAAATTCAGGATGGTACTCCCTGAAAATGTCTTCTCATCGCTTACATCCTCCTGATAGATATAGGCAGCGTCATTTATTCTGGCCGGTACTGAATTGGCTTCGAATAAATCTGTCCAGGACCATTGTGAATTTTCAATAAATCCTATTCTTGCTTCGTTTGCACCAATGAAATTTGCTCCAATCGGACTATTGACGTAATAACTGGGTAAATATCGATAATAGGTCGGATCGGGATTCGGGGCGTTGAAATATCCTACCCGTGTAAAACTCCTGTTCCCCCATTGAAAGGCAAAGGAAGTCATGAAGCGCAGATTATTCTTTGAAAGCTCATGTGATAAAAGAACAAGTGGCTCATGAATCTCTCTGCTTCTTGAAGTTCTGAGAGACCCACTTTGATTACCCCAATAAGGGTTATAGTTTGTTCCTGCCAGGTTAGCAACTTCGTCATTTAATGGTGCAGACCTCCCTCTGTTGTTATATGCATTAATAAGTGTAGCATTCAGGGTCTGATGGGGCGATAAAGAAAGACTGGCTGACAAGAAGATAGAATAAGCGTCATAAGGAGTTCCGGCTACAAATCCTTCCTCAGCCCATCGTCTTGAGAAGGACAAGGAGTAGGCAAACCCCTTTTCTCCTTTTCCTGAATGGTAGGTAGCCATTAGTCGGTTCCTATACGTTCTGTTAGACACCGCCGTAGATACCCGCATGCCCGGTCTGAATTTGTGCGGTGAAAGATCAATAGCTGAAACTCCAAGGACGCCCCCGAAGCTATGATCTGAAGCCTCGAGGCCGAAAGTAAAGTCCTGATTCCTTGTAATATCGTTGAGTCCGCCCCAATTATTCCACTGTGGCCTCCCATCCCAATTTCGATTCATCGGAATGCCATTAATCAACACCATTCCCTCCCTGGAATCATATCCTCTTACGCGAAAAAATGCCTGGCCAAAATCAAAAGCCGCCCGCTTCAGGAAAACATCTCTTGTAGCCTGAAGTAAGCCAGAATTACTGTCCAGATTCGACTCATCCTTTAAATCAGTCTCAGAAAGTGTTAATAATTGATCCCTCTTTTCGAGGTCGAGATCGCGTTTCAGATAAACCGCCCCCAAATTGATGTTTTCAGAATCAACAAAGAGGGGATAAGTCATTGTGACATAATTTAAAGCCGAGATATTCAGTTGTAAATTCCCTTTTTTAGAAGTATACAGACGAAACTTTCCCGATGTATCGGATAATGTGGTTTCCGACTCCCCATCAATCCATATACTGACACCTTTTATACCCTTTCTCTCCTGAAATTCTATCACCTGCCCTGTGATCATAATTTTCTGGGCTGCGGCTTTTTGTATGTGTATAAAAAATAACATCACTAGTAAATTGAGAAGGATTGTTCGTATTCTATCATTTGTTATAACCGTCCTCATCATCATTCAGATTTTAGCCTGATTCATCCTTTAATTTGGCCAAAGTAAGCTGTGCTGCTGCAATCGCCTTGCAACTTTAGCGGCTATATTGCGGCTGAAATTCCCTCATAAAATGAGAATACATTACTTCAGGATGATTTGGGTTTTTTTGCTGTGTTCTTTTCTCAATGGACAATCTTCCGTATATCAAATCAGAACTGTAGCATTTTACAATCTGGAAAATCTGTTCGATACCATTGATGACCCGAGTACTTTTGATGAAGATTATACTCCAACAGGAAAGTATAAATGGACTGCAAAACGATACAAAGAGAAAATAGAAAATCTGGCTGGGGTTATTTCTGAAATTGGATCTTCCTTACGAAAAAGTCCACCAGACATTCTGGGAATATGTGAGGTGGAAAACTTTCAGACTATATCCGACCTGATTGCTCATCCAAAACTTGCGCGATTTGACTATGGAATTATTCATAAGGATGGACCTGATGCACGGGGGATTGATGTTGCGTTAATCTTTCGGAAAGCTTCCTTTGTTCCTGTTAATTTTCAAACACATCGATTAGTAATATTAAACCAAGAACGATTCAGAGAACCTACCAGGGATCAACTGGTTGTTCACGGCTTTATGAATGGGATTTCGTTATACTTTATTGTAAATCACTGGCCATCCCGCCGGGGAGGTGAACTAAGGAGCAGGCCCTACAGAATAGCAGCCGCTGAATTAAATTTAAAAATCATCGATTCTATAAGGAGAATTTCTCCTGATCCTTTGATTATTTCCATGGGAGATTTTAATGATAATCCTGTTGATTACTCTATGCAAAAGGTCCTGTCAATAAAAAAAGAAACTCGGAGCATACAGTCTTCAGAATTATTCAACCCAATGGTCCGATTATTCAAAAAGGGGAAGGGGAGTCTGGCATACAGAGATTCATGGAGTCTATTTGATCAGATCTATACAAGTGGAAATTTGGTCAACGGGCAAAACCCATTTCAACTATGGAAGGTAAATATTTTTGACCCGCCCCATTTAAAACAAGCACAGGGAAATTATAAGGGATATCCCTTACGCACTATAACTGCCGGGAGATATACTGCCGGTTATAGTGATCACTTTCCGGTATATGGATATCTGATAAAGGAGATAGAGCCGTTACTCCGGAACGACTAATTTGATATTCCGCCACTTTACCTTGATCCCTCCCCCGTCATGGATTTGCAGGGCGATGGCGCCTTCACCGGCACCAATGGCTTCATCATTGATACTGACCATCTGTACCCCGTTAAGCCATGAAGTAAGCTGGTCGCCCATTAGGCGGATCTTTAGGGTATTCCACTGTCCCTCTCTCAGGACGAGTTCTTTTTCCACTTCCGGCTTCACCAGCCAGCCACGGCCATAGGATTCATAAACACCTCCGGTATGTTTCCCTTTGGGTGCCACCTCTACCTGCCAGCCGCTTACTTTTGTGCCGTCAATCGTAGAGCGGACAAAAACCCCGCTGTTACCATCGGCTTCCTGTAGAAACTCGAGGCTGAGCTCAAAATCCTTGAAGTACTCATCCGTTGCCAGGTAACCATACTGGGCATCGGGGCCGCTTTCAGAGACAAGCAGGCCGTCTTCCACATACCATTTCTCAGTGCCGTAGACAGTCCAGCCCTCTAGGTCTTTCCCGTTAAAAAGTTCCTTTCCCTGGGCGGAGAGTCCTGTTACCATAAGCAGGGAGAATAAAAATTGTATTGTTTTCATAATAAGGTATTTAATTGAACCATTGTGTCCATGGAATTCTGCTAAGAATCAGCACAAGGCCGAGCCCGTAGAAAAGAGCAATACTTTTAAACTTCTTCTTCCCTTCCAAAAATCGTTTGTGCCGGGACCAGCCGATTGTTATCAGGGCCAGGGCCAGGATATTGACAAAGGGGTGTTCTACGGCCAGTAATCTGGCGGCAGAGTTCAGCCCGCCCATCCCAAGGGTTTTAATAGCCGAAAAACCACTGGCAGAAATAAACCAGAGGATAAGCCCGACCAGAAGTTGGATATGGCAGAGGATTAGCGTAAACAGGCTGAGACGAAGATCTTTGCCCATAGTAAACATTCTGTTGCTTACGAGGCCTGTAATCGCGTTAGCTACAGCCAGAAATAAGAGGATCAGGACGATATAGGCCAGATAAGAATGTAATACCTGTATCCATTCTAAAAGTAGACTGCTTTCTTGCATTTTGTTTAGTTTAAGTCTTAAAAGTACTAATTTTTAGGTATTAAAAAACCCCGCATAAAGCGGGGTTCTTATTATTTAGTTGAGGATATCTTTTAATTAAAGATATATCTGATCCCTAATTGAGCTTGCCATCTTGACGATGCTAATCCAAAATCATCAATCTGAGTGATATTAGGCGTACCATCATCGTTGACAGTTCCGTAATTCACCTGGAATTCCGGAGTTGCCCCTGTTGAAACTGTTGTCAACGGACTCACTTCAGAACTGATAAACCTTCTTTGTCCCCAATCCTTGTTGATAAGATTAGTAAAGTTGAAGATGTCTGCCGAGATCTGGAAAGTATGTGTCTTCCCGCTAAATTCAAGGCTAAAATCCTGAAGGATTTTTAAATCGATGATATGATTCCAGATTCCTCTTGAAGCATTTCTCTCTGCGTATTTTCCTCGGTTCTCACTAAGATATTCAACGCTATTGATAAAGGTATCAAGATCATTCCATTGTTCAGCAGCTGAGACTTCAACATTACCACTACTATCAGTGATATCTGCCAGAACAATTTCATCCTGAGAAGCAGGGATGTAAATCAGGGCATTATCCCTGGAATCATCGTTCAGTAAATCACGTCCTTCTCTATAGATAAAACTATAAGGCTGACTCTGGTATCCTTCGTAGAAAACACCGAAGGTCGTTTTTACATTATCACTCCAGTTAACTTCATAAGAAGCATTAGCTGTGATTCTGTTACCGAGGGCAAAATCTGATCGGGTAACGGGAAGGTTTGAATTCTTACCGTTTACGCTCTGGATATTTCTCCACTGTGAACTGTTTTGTGAAGAAGTGCCATCAAAGATTTTAAATGAATCTCCGAAAGTATAGGAAACCTGTCCTGAAAATCCATTTTCAAATGGCTTACGTAGAGAGAAAGTTGTATTATGAGCGTAACCACCACCTGTATTAGATGCCAGGTAAACTCCCTGGTAGGTAGGATCAATCTCATCTCTCCTATCGTAGAAAGGTCTGTTATCTGCTCCTGCATAGGTTCCGGTTGGACCTTTTAAGTTCAGATTCTGATAGTATACATCTGTAATCACATTTGTATAGAGGAAGTCACCACTTAGGATTAGATTCCAAATTGGCAATTTCTGATCTACCGCAATGTTAAACTTGGCTACCTGTGGCAATTTAAAGTCCTTAGCGATAAGGTCTACATTACCTCCTGATCCTCCGGATCCCGGAGCCGGATCTTCAAACTGATTGTTTACATTGGGTTCAAAAGGCTGTCCGAATTCGAACATAAATCCTCCAGTGATACCGTTATTATTATACGTTCCACCTGGCCATACCAAAGGAAGTCTGGAGGTAAAAACTCCAACACCTCCACGTATCTGCGTGGTTCCTTTACCGTTAAGATCCCAGTTAAAGCCAAGACGAGGCGCAAACATAGGGGTCGGATCGATTCCCTGTCCTACTCTGGCGCCTTGTAAATCCTTACCGGCAGCTTCCAGTAATGGGACTGTTCTATCATTAAAATCGTCATTTACTACTCCATCACTCCAGTAAGGGATGTCTATTCTTGCTCCGAATGACAATTTGAAGTCATCGGTCATCTGCCAGTCATCCTGGATATAGAATCCGGCCTGGAAGGTATCAAATTCTGATGCCCCTGCAGACTCATCGCCAACAACTCCTGTTCCTACAAGAGAATAACCGTGCTGATACACATCTGCATCCTGCCCGGTAAGGAATTGATTGAGACCTGAAGAGGTTAAAGTTCCTGCTCCGTCAAATTGATCTTCAAAGGTATAATCCCCGTAATTGAAGGCAAAAAAGAGGTTTTTAACTTTTGCAAATTCCAGGTTAGTTCCCAAGGTCACGGTATGGGCTCCTGAGTAAATTTCGAAGTTGTTAGTAAGGGTCAAGACATCCTGGTCGAGCAGGTTAGCCGTTGAAAAAGGCTCTGCTCCGAAGGAAATTGTTCCTGAACCGTCCTGGATATCAACGGTTGGGAATGGATCTCCTAGTGGATCTCTGTCGTCCCTTACCTGAGTATATCCAAGAATGAAGTTGTTTGAAAACTTATTGCCAAAACGCGAGCTTAGTTCTAAGGCAATAGAATGTGTCTGAGTTTCGAAGGACTCAGAACCGTTGATAAATCCTATTCCAAAGTTTCCGGAATTACGAGCTTCCAGGTTATCAGCTCCCACATATCCATAACGGAAGGAAAGCTTGTGATCCTGATTAATATTCCAGTCGATTTTTGCGGTGAGCTTATCCCCAGCCAAAGTACGGGTATTGTTGTCAAATATTCCCGGATCATAGCCGTAGTTGCTTACCAAAAAGCTACTGAGGTTATTCAGGTCGGCTGCAGATGAGCGCCCTGTATAGTTACTGATATTAAAAGGCTGTGGAGTTTCGTCGTCCTGTCTTTCATAGTTTAAAAAGAAAAACACTTTGTCTTTTACTATCGGACCACCTACTCGAACACCGTATGTAAGTGCGCTGAAATCAGCTAATTTCTCACGGGTGTCTCCGTCATTAGTAAGCGAGGTTGGTGTTTTACCAGCCAGGCTTTCATTTCGAACAAAGGCGTAAGCCGATCCTTCCCAGGTATTTGATCCCGAACGCGTAATGGCGTTGATTGATCCTCCTGAGAAACCTGATTGACGTACATCGAAAGGAGCGATGTTGATCTGAAAAGTTTCGATCGCATCAACAGAGAAAGGATTCACCCCTGTCTGTCCTCCATTGGTACCTGAACCTGCCAAACCAAAAACATCATTATTTACTGCTCCATCAATATAAATGGCATTGTAGCGATTGTTTTGTCCTGCAAGTGATACGGAGAATCCGTCATTGCCTTCAGTAATCTGTGCCTGTGGAGTAATCCGAACAAAATCAGCAATAGATCTGGAAGCAGCAGGTAACGTAGCAACATCTCTTCTGGAAACTGTAGTCTCTGTTCCTGTTTTATTTGCTCCGAAAACTCCGGAAGCTGATGCTGAAATCACAACCTCCTCAAGTGCAGTAGCCGATTCTGACAATTGCACATTATACTGAGAAGCTCTACCCAGAGTTAGATATATTTCGTTTTTTACATTATCTGTAAACCCAATATAGGAAAAGGTAATCTGGTATGGGCCTCCAGATCGCATGTTGGAGATTCGATAAAAGCCATCGAAATCGGCAGCAGCCCCATAGGTACTTCCTGTTGGAAGGTGTACTGCCACGATACTGGCACCACCAAGTGGTTCACCAGCGTCATCGGTTACTTTACCACTGATTGCAGAAGTAGTAACCCCTTGTGAAAAAGCCATCGCTGTCATCAAAAATGCAGCAAGGACAAAGTAAATTTTCTTCATAGTTCTCGTGTTATTTAGTTATAAACCGTCCGCAAAAATGCCCTATTTCAGAGACAAATACATTAAGACAGTGTTAAATTAAGGAGAACAAATTTAACATAAAATTATCTAAAACATCCCATAATGGATAGGGATATTTTGGGGTAATTTTAAAATATGAAATTGAGTTTCTAAGTCTTAAATTTTTGCAATAATCGCAAGGTAGAAGTGTCGTGATTAGAAATTTCGGAAGATGTGATATCCTTGAGGGTTGTATTGGCCAGTTGCTTCCCTAATTCCACCCCCCACTGGTCATAGCTGAATATATTCCAGATCACTCCCTGAACAAATATCTTGTGCTCGTACAGGGCTATCAGGGACCCAAGGCTCTTAGGGGTTAACTTGTCTATCAACAGGGTATTGGTGGGCTTATTTCCTTCAAATAATTTAAAGGGCAGGAGTTTTTCAATCTCCTTTTCATTCAACCCTTTGTTTACCAATTCCTCCTTTACTTCACTGGCTTTTTTTCCATTCATCAGGGCTTCGGTCTGGGCAAAAAAGTTTGCCATGAGTTTCTGGTGGTGATCGGTATTGCCGTAAAGGGAGTTTTTGTAACCGATAAAGTCGGCCGGAATTAGTTTTGTCCCCTGGTGGATCAATTGAAAGAACGCGTGTTGCGCATTGGTCCCCGGTTCCCCCCAGATGATGGTCCCGGTTTGATATGAAACTGCTGATCCGTCCCTTGCGGTAGTTTTCCCGTTGCTTTCCATGATGCCCTGCTGAAAATAGGCGGAGAATCTGCTCAAATACTGGGTGTAGGGAATAATAGCCTCGGTTTCTGCCCCGTAAAAATTGTTATACCAGATACTAAGCAGGCCGAGCAATACAGGAATATTTTGTTTAAAATCGGTTGTTCGGAAATGCTCATCCATTTCCCTTGCGCCCTCAAGTAATTCCTCAAAATGGTCTGGCCCCAGGGCCAGGGCTATAGATAGTCCTACAGCGCTCCAAAGGGAAAATCGGCCTCCAACCCAGTCCCACATCGGAAAAACGTTTTCCTGTGCGATTCCAAATTCGTTTATTTTATCGGTATTGGTAGATACAGCTGCAAAATGCAGGGCTATATCTTTGGAGGATGCGCTTTTCAGGAACCAATCTTTGATGGTTAATGCATTGGTGAGTGTTTCCTGGGTAGTAAAGGTTTTGGAGACGATCACAAACAGGGTAGTCTCCGGATTGATTTCTTTCAGGATCTCCTGTACATGATCCCCGTCAATATTGCTGACAAAGTGTGTCTTAAGGTGGTTTTTATAGTATTTAAGAGCCTCTGTGACCATCACCGGGCCCAGATCAGATCCCCCGATTCCTATATTGACCACATCGGTAATAGCTTTGCCTGTATAGCCTTTTTTCTCACCTGAAATGACCGCCTCTGAAAACTTCCTGATATGATCTCTTACCTGATATACTTCCGGAATTACATTTTCCCCGTCTACCAGAACTTTATCTGATTTCCTTGCTCTCAGGGCTGTGTGCAGAACGGCACGGCCTTCGGTTTCGTTGATAATATCTCCTTCGAAATATTTACCAATTGAATCCTTGAGCTTTACTTCTTCTGCTAATTGGAGCAGGTATTCCAGGGTGGTATCTGTAATTCTGTTCTTTGAAAAATCAACAAAAAAATCCTGCCATTGCCTTGAAAATCGTTCAGCCCTTCCCGGGTCGCTTTCAAATAATTCCCTGAGGTGTTGTCCTTTATTTTCCCTGTAGTGTTTTTCAAGCTTTTTCCAGGCGTCGGTAGTGGTTGGATTGATGTTGGCTAATGGCATTTTACTGGTTAAGGGTTAAGAGTTCTTCTGCCTGCTCCTCCGGAAATTCGATACAATCGAGTTGCGTTTTCACAGGATCCATAAACTCAAAATAGGCCGGTCTAAGTACCTCAGCCAGCGGTTCTGCAGCCGGGAGTTTTTCGCGGAGTGGATCTACCTGTCTGCCGTTCTTCCAGAAGCGGTAGCAGACATGTGGTCCTCCGGTATTACCTGTCATCCCAATCCAGCCGATGACATCACCCTGTTTTACATACTCCCCCCTTCGAACATTTTGTGCTTTCATATGCAGGTACTGAGTACTGTATGTACCATTGTGTCTTATCTTGACGTATTTGCCGTTTCCTCCCCTTCGTGTAGATTCGGTCACTACCCCATCTGCCGTGGCCAGGATGGGCGTGCCAATCGGTGCGGCGTAATCCGTACCCTTATGAGGCCTTACCTTGTATCCGTAATAGCGAATCTTTCGCTTGAGATTATAGCGGGAAGAGAGTCGGCCAAATTTTAAAGGGGCTCTTAAAAAAGTACGACGGAGGTTATTGGCCTCCTGATCGTAATATTCTTTTATGTCGAGCGAATCATTATGGTAGGCGAAGGCGTAGAAAGGTTCCCCTCTGTGCTCAAAATAGGCAGCTTTTATTGAACCTGCCCCGGCATAAATGCTGTCATTGATATATTTTTCCTCATAGATAATCCTGAATTTATCCCCGGCGTCAAGCTTAAAGAAGTCGATCGTCCAGGCATAAATCCCCGATAATTCATTAACCATGAGGTAATCAATATTCTGTTTTACAATGACATCGGATAGAGACCCACCCTGGGGAATGACTCCCGATGCCTCGCGTTGTACAATTTTAACTTCCTTTCTTCCTTTGTAGGCAAGTACAGTATCCCTGAAGTCGACCACCGTATAATTAATGGGATCATTCTCATAGACGAATATTCTGGCAACCTGCGAGGTATCTTTGGATTTAAGAATGGTGTATGGATTTCCAACCCGAATTCGCCTTACATCGAAAGTGTCCTTAAACCTTTGGGTAAGCTCGTAGATCTTAGGATAATCAACTTTGTTCCGCGTCATCAGGTCCCCGAAAATATCGCCCCTTTTAATAGTGTCTTCAACTACTATATAATCTGAGAGGTTAAAGCCGTATTTCTCAATATTTCTTTCAGGGATGATTGGTTGTGCAATTGCATCTTCATCAGCTATAGAAGATGTTGATTTATCCTCTCCACATGAGGACAGGAGGATACATGCTAAAAAGAGGCCCCAGTATTTTCGCATCGTATTTTTAAGTTATTTTTTCGGGATTAAATAAGTGGTCTACCCATTGTTTCCCCCAATTTTCTAATTCCGTTTCGCTATGCAATTTCGGAAAAAACACCACCTTTTGAAAACTTGGCGGCAAATATTCCTTCCAATTAGTCCCACCTGTTGCTTCTATTGCCTTATCGCCTTTGCTTAGATAACGGTAGGCCGACCCCATGTGCATCAGTGGCCAGTTTACGTTCGCATTCAGATCCATCCTCCTTAACGCGTCTTTTAGAGCTTTATTATTGCGGCTCTTTTCCGGTAAATTCAGGTACTTGTGATAGATAGTATTTCCTTTTACTTCTTTTGCGATCCTTATAAATCTGGGCGTGTAGCGATATTCAAATTGCTTTAGGGTTAATGTTTTTTCGCCTGTGTTGACATCTGTTGCTCCTTTTTTCCAGTATATATGCTCGTAAAGGTCTTCAATACTGTCTTCTTCTGACAGATTCGACCTATCTGACTGAAGTAAGAGGTTTTCCAGGGGAGTAGCATAAATTTCTATCATGCGATATTGAGCCGATTGAAATCCGCTTGAAGGCAAAAGGGCCATTCTGTAGCGGAGAAATTGCTCTCTTTCCATCCCGGTGATCATAATACTGAAGGAAGAGATCAGTGCTTTGTAATAGTTGTTTATTCGATTTAGTTTTTCAATGAAGTGGTCTACTTCCTGCGACCTGTCATCCACTATTTGTTTTTCTTCGTGTATGATCAGTTTGAAGTACAATTCTGTGATCTGGTGATACATGATAAATATCTCCTCATCCGGAAAATAGGTCCTGGGTACCTGCAGACTCAAAAGGGTATCGAGATGGATATAGTCCCAATAGGTAAGATATCGCTGGTAAAGAAGTCCGTCCAGATAAGAACTAAGGTCCTGTCCTGAATCCTTGTACTTCTCTGCCAGCTTTTCGATCTGGGATGCGATCTGCTCCTTTTTTTCCATGATTTCGTTAATCCATTATGATCTTAAACTGGTGTTTTAATCCATTATAGCCGTCGAGGTCGGCCTTTAGTGATCCTACGGCCAGATCAGCTTTAATACGAATAGGGATCTTATTCAGATCATTTGACACCCATAAGGTAAGACTTTCCTGTTCTTTAAATACCCTCCCTGCCTGTACGTAAGGTCTGAATTTAAGACATTCAACTTTACCGAATTTTGTCCTTAGGATATCTTTCCCCAGATATTTTAGTTTAAACTTAAACACTCCATCATCATCATAGAGCATATTTAATTCAATCGACTTGCCAATCTCCAGATCCCCTATTTCGTAATTGTTCCTTAGGTAATAGAAGCCTGATACCAGGTCCTGGATATTCCCACCCAGGTCAAAATTAAACTTTTTATCATTTTTCTTATCGTCAAGCAGGGCTTCTTTCCGGTCGTAATCAAAGTTGATTTCTATGTCTTTGGTATATCCTCCTTCGTCAACCTTTCTGATAAATCGATACGGTTTCCCGTTATTCATATCAAAATAACTTTCATAGGTGTCATCGACCTTAAAAAAAATACTGGCAAACCCTGTGGTCTTTCCCCTCCCTACCACATGGTAAACAGGCGTTTCCCCCACACTGTCGGTTTTGACGTGCAGAGTGGCGTAGCTAGCATTCAGAAAACCGTAATGAATCCTGAATTTTAGCCATTCCCCAGGCTTAAAGGCTTCATGTATGTTTTGGGCATACATCATTCCCTGAAGAAAAAGAAACACAAGAAATACCTTCTTTTTCATATTAGATTTTGTTCAAAATTACTAAATCGGGCATCACAGCCATCTCATTAACGTTATTTAAACAATATTTATTCCAAACTTCAAAACAAAAAAAAGCCCCGACGAGAGTCGGAGCTTTTTCCTAAATAACCAACCAAACTTTAAATTATGAAAAACCAATACTTAAAGTTATAAGGGAACCACCCCTTATGACAACAAATTTAATATAACTTCCTGAAACTGCATTTCGTTTTAACGTAATTTAACTAGATCGTTAACAATAGTTTATTAAATCACAATTTAAAACAGACAAAAGGTAGTCCAAATCAAAGGGTTCCCCTCGATTCCTGTTCCCTCTCAATAGCTTCAAAAAGCGCTTTGAAATTTCCTTTCCCGAAAGATTTAGCGCCTTTGCGCTGTATGATCTCAATGAACATGGTAGGCCTGTCCAGTATAGGTTTGGTAAAGATTTGTAATAAATACCCTTCATCATCCCGATCGATAAGAATCCCGAGCTCTCTCAGGGGAGCTAAGTCCTCGTCAATTTCCCCAACGCGATCAAGTACATCCTCATAGTAGGTTACCGGAACTGTGAGAAACTCTACTCCCCGGTCCCTTAAAGAACTCACTGTTTCAATAATATTATCTGTTGCAAGGGCCATATGCTGTACTCCGGCACCATTGTAGAATTCTATGTACTCTTCTATTTGAGATTTTTTACGTCCTTCGGCAGGTTCGTTAATTGGAAATTTTATTCGTCCGTTACCATTACTCATTACCTTACTCATCAGGGCGGTGTATTCTGTTGAGATATCCTTGTCATCAAAAGAAACCAATTGTGCAAACCCCATTACATGGGCGTAAAAGTGGCACCACTTGTTCATTTCGTTCCACCCTACGTTCCCAACCATATGGTCGATGTATTTCAGTCCCACATCAGCGGGCTGGTAAAATGGATTCCACGCCCTGTAACCGGGCATAAAAACTCCATTGTACTTGCTTCTTTCCACAAACACGTGTACGGTCTCACCGTAAGTGTGTATCCCGGAAAGCACCACCTCTCCCTGATCGTCCTTCATGGTTTTTGGTTCGAAATATGATTCCGCTCCGCGCTTTACAGTTTCCTCGTAACTCTTGGTGGCGTCATCTACCCACAGGGCAATAGCCTTAACACCATCTCCATGCAGGTCTATGTGCCGATTTATGTCTCCCCCTGATTTCAAGGGAGAAGTAAGAACTAATCTTATCTTATCCTGTTGCAACACATAAGAAACCCGATCTTTTAGTCCGGTTTCCAGACCGGCATATGCCAGAGGTTGAAATCCCCATGCCGCCATGTAATAATACGCTGCCTGTTTCGCATTCCCAACGTAGAGCTCAACATGATCTGTCCCTAAAAGGGGCAGGAAATCTTCTGCCTCAGGATTTTCCTTTGGCAAGTGTAATGATGTGTTATCTAAAGTAGCCATGATATTTTATTTGAAATGATTTTACAAAATTATGTAGAGTTATTCCCCTGAAAGTATTGGGTTACTACCACATGGCCCGGAGATGGGCTGTAATATCTATTCTCCTTATCAGCATAATTATATTATCCCTGCAAAGATCGTAAAAAATGAGCGAAAATGCGGTATGGCTGTATCCCTGCCCGAGAAATTCAGCATACGAATTGAACTAGAACCAATATCCAAGGCTGAAGAAAAAATTACCTTCTTCCGTTTCCGGGGACCAGGAGTAAATAAGTTGTACCGGACCAAAGAAGGATTCCCAGCCATATCCCACACCATAACCTGTATAATCCGGTGCTGTAAACCACTCTCCTGTCCTGAAAATATCATCTTCAACATTGGCCATATTGGCAGCAAAAAGGAGGTGGTTCTTCGGACTGAATTCAAAATCGAAACGAGCGTACGCTTTTACATAGCTATTCCCCGGCAGGCTAAGAAAATCATACCCCAAAAAGGATTGAAAGTTATTCAGGGGGTAATTACCAAATCCCCCGAGAACAAAATCGAAGGAAGTAACTCGCGATGTTCCCAGTTTAAATCCCCCTTCTGTCTCCAGGTTAAGACTCATTTTATCAAAAAGAGGGAATGCGGCCCCCATGGTAGCCTTTGCAATAGAAAATTCCTTAAAATTATCGTTAAAATCAGATGACCAGAGATAGAGGTGAAAATCTCCGTCAAAATAAAGCCCTCTTGAGGGAAAATACTTGTCGTCGTAGGTATCGAGCGTTAAACGCCCGAATGCTGATACGTAATTGCTCTTCTCAAAAAAAGTGGTATTCCCTGAACCGGTTGGCGGAGGTGGCAAACTGTCATTTTGTTGTTCCCCAAGGGTGGTTGTGCTATAGGTCAATAACTTGTGTTCGGCTCCAATCTTAAAGGCAAACTCTTCATTCAGGGCCGTTTGAAGATAAATCTGATTGGTCAGGTCTGTTACCTTCAGGTTAATATTGTTGACATTGAAATTTATAGGCACATCATAGTTAGATTCAATTACACGGTAGTCTATCTCTTTTTCAAATTCATAAAACCTCGAATTGATTCCGAAACTCCAGTAGGATCCCTTATCCAGATAGTACTGGAAATTATATCTTACGTTGTCCCCGAGAATTAGATCAATGGATGCCACATCGTCTTGCAGCAACAAGTTTTTTCTTGTGAGGTTGATGAGGGCCGCACTCTTGTACAGATTGTCGTAATGTGCCGCGATCCGCAGAAAGGTCTTATCAGTACTTTCTGTAAGGTTCATTATAAGGTCCTGACCCAGTCCATTGGATGTAAGTTCGTATCTGATGGTTTTAAAATTTCCGGTAGCAGCTAAATTATTGATCCCCTGCTGCAGCTTTGCAAAACTTATTTTTTCATTCAGGTCAATACGTAATTTTCCCTTTATATACCCTCTGGAAAAATTGGTATTCCCCTCAAGGACCAATCGGTTTACCATAAGAGAATCCTGAATCGGAATTTCAGGCCTTGGTGCAGGAGCACGGTTTTGTTTTGCGGCGAGGGCTTCCAGCGCTTCCTTGTGCCCTAAAGCCACTTGCTCCCCGGTGTTTATTATGGTATCCTTTAGCTCAAAATCGATCACGGAAAAATTATTCATGTCGGGTTTTATGTAGATGTCGGTGAGCTCCGATTTTCGTTGCATATCCTTGATAGTCCTGAAATTATTGATCTGCAATAGGATCTCCGTGGCAGATGAAAGAGATGAACGGTCTCTAAGGCCGTGTTGCACATCCACACCGATGACAATATCGGCACCCATGGCCCTTAATTCATCAACCGGATAGTTATTAAGCACACCCCCGTCGATAAGGATTTGTCCATCGACCTCCGCCGGCTGGAACAAGGAGGGAAACGTCCCGCTTGCCAGTATTGCTTCTGGGAGAAATCCGCTATTAAGTAAAACTTCTTTCCCGGTTTCTACATTGGTTGCTATACAGAAAAACGGAATCTGAAGCTTATTAAAGTCGCGAATATCCTTTACATGGTAAAGCATTCTTACCAAGGTACTGTAGATATTCTGACCACTGGATAGGCCTTGCGGAAATGATAATTTAAAATCGTTAAAAGGCAACGTTAGTGCGTAACGTTCGGAGTTCTCTTTTTCATAAAAAGTTTTGGCATCTCTGGGCAGGTTGTCCTGGATCAGATTGGCGAGATCTGAACTTCGAAAGAGTTGATCGAGCTGATCGGCCGAGTAGCCGGAAGCATACAATGCCCCAATGATAGCCCCCATACTTGTCCCTCCGATGTAATCGATGTGTACTCCCGACTCCTCTATGACTTTAAGAGCGCCGATATGTGCCATTCCTTTTGCCCCCCCTCCGCTGAGCACCAGACCCACTTTAGGCGCGTCCTCTATGGGTATTTGCTGTGCGTTAACCTGGCAGATCACCATGAACATCAAGAGGAAAAAATAACTATTCCGCATAAAGTGAAGATAGGAGTTTAATGAAAGTTTTCATATATTTTCTTTGCCTTTGCCCAGCCAACCTCTTCGCTGAGGTCTTCCAGTGAAGCTTCTTTGATCCGTTTGACCGATTTAAATTTTTTCAGCAACTGTTCTACGGTTTTCTCGCCTATTCCTGAAATTTCTTCCAGGACAGAATTGATTGCTTCTTTGCTGCGTTTGTTTCTGTGAAAGGTGATGCCAAAACGGTGCGCTTCATTTCTCAATTGTTGTATCACCTTTAAGGATTCAGATTTCTTGTCGAGATAGAGCGGAACAGGATCCCCGGGAAAATAGATTTCCTCCAGTCTTTTGGCGATCCCGATGATCGCTATTTTTCCCCTCAGCCCTAAAATATCGAGACTCTTCAGGGCCGATGAAAGTTGACCTTTCCCCCCGTCGATCACGATCAGTTGGGGCAAGGAGGCATCTTCTTCAAGCAGGCGTTTATATCGGCGATAGACCACCTCTTCCATAGAAGCAAAATCGTCAGGACCTTCAACGGTCTTAATATTGTAATGACGGTATTCCTTTTTAGCCGGCTTCCCATTTCTGAAGACTACGCAAGCTGCAACCGGGTTACTCCCCTGTATGTTCGAGTTGTCAAAACACTCTATGTGCCTTGGTTCCTCGGAAAGTCGCAGGTCTGATTTCATCTGGGCCATAATCCGGTTTACATGCCGGTCGGGGTCCGTAATCTTAACTTGTTTAAATCGTTCCTGCCTGAAGAACATGGCGTTCCTTTTGGAGAGGTCCAGGATCTTCTTTTTGTCTCCCAGTTTGGGCAGTGTAATTTTTAAATCTTCGGGCAGGCTCACAGTAAAAGGCAGGTAAAGTTCCCGGGATTGGGATTGAAAACGCTGCCGGATTTCAACAATTGCCAGTTGCAGTAGGTCCTTATCAGATTCTTCCAGTTTTTTCCTTATCTCCATGGTATGAGACCTGATTATAGAGCCGTGTGAAAGCTGCAAGAAATTAATATAGGCATAGGCTTCATCGGAAATAATGGAGAATACATCCACATTATTAATTTTAGGATTTACGATGGTAGATTTTGCCTGGTAGTTTTCCAGTACTTCAATCTTATTTTTAATCTGCTGCGCCTTCTCAAACTGCATATCTGCTGCAAGAGACTTCATTTCTTTTTTAAAATAGTGTAGAGATGATTTAAAGTTTCCTTTTATGATATCTCTGATGTCACTGATCTGCTGATGGTATTCCTGTTCCTTTTGCAATCCTTCACAGGGACCCTTGCAATTACCGAGGTGGTATTCAAGGCATACCTTGTACTTTCCGGCAGCAATTTTCTCTTCAGAGAGATCGTAGTTGCAGGTACGCAGCGGATAAACACTTTTAATCAGATCAAGAAGAGTTTTAACCGTCTTCATACTGGTGTAGGGCCCGTAGTATTCCGAACCATCTTTAATCAATTTTCGGGTCGGAAATATTCTGGGAAAGCGCTCATTCTTTATACAGATCCAGGGATAAGACTTGTCGTCTTTCAGCAACACATTATAGCGTGGCTGATATTTTTTTATAAGGTTGTTCTCGAGCAGCAAGGCATCCGATTCGGTAGGGACAACAATGTACTTCAGGTTGCGGATCTTTTTTACCATAACCCGGGTCTTGCCATTTTCATGGGTTTTGGTAAAGTATGAAGTCACCCTCTTTTTAAGGTTTTTAGCTTTGCCAACATAGAGAATCTTCCCGTCCTTATCATAGAACTGGTAGACCCCGGGCGACTGTGGGAGGGTATTCAACTGGAGTTCTACCGATAATTCAGGCATATGGAATATTTGGAAGCGCGATAAACAAAGATAATTTAGCAAATTCTATTAAACCCTAAATTCCTTTATTTTATAAATTGAGTAGGTTTTGCTCTTCATACTGACGTGCATTTAGGGAAAAGATTTTTAAAAATAACCACAGAATGCCGATCCTCACTAGGGACCAGATATCAGGATGAAAAAGTGCGTTAAAAAAATAACAAAAAAGCCTTCTTTGCGCTAAATTTTCACATTCTACTCAAGTCGCTGTTTATCTGTGTTTTAGAGATGTATTTATTTTGTACACTTTGATGGGCCTGTTAAATATTTACTAAAAATGTGTATTTCATCGAGTAAATCATACCTCTTGTAGAATTAGTGAAAATATTTTACTTATTTTTAGCGCAAACGTAACAATAACTTAATGGACAATTACCTGATCACCCTGGGAATGTACCTGATCTTGATGCTCTTCTTCAAGATTTATTTTACTGTTTCCGCTAAGGATTAAAGTTCATTTCATAGCCCCACTTCTAAGAACTGTTCGGCCTTATGCTTAAAAAAGATCTCCGGACGCATTTTCTTGAATTGAGAAAGAACACATCCGATGTCGTCATCGATGAAGCCAGCCTGAAAGTGGCCAACAACCTTCTGGCCCTGGATGTATGGGACTTTACTTATTATCATATTTTCTTACACAGTACTCTTAAAAAAGAGGTAGATACCCGCCCTGTTATTACCCTTCTCCAGGGGAGAGACAAAGAGGTTATCGTTCCTAAAATTGCGCCAAAAAATAAGTTGGAACACTTTCTATTGACAGACAACACCTCCTTAAAACCGAATAGCTGGGGTATTCCGGAACCTCAGAATGGAATTGAGGTTAACCCTTTAAAAATAGAGGTAGTTTTTGTCCCTTTACTCGCATTTGATCAAGCCGGGAACAGAGTAGGCTACGGCGGCGGGTATTACGACAAGTTTTTGGCTGAATGTGGAGAAAATACCAGAAAAATTGGTCTGAGCTTATTTGATGCCGTTGATAAAATAACGGACACGAACGCACAGGATATAAGACTGGATTACTGTGTCACGCCCGAAAAAGTCTACTCGTTCTGATCAGTTTCTACTGAAGTATCTTCTTTTTTCCCAAAGGCCTTTTTATTGAACACAATCAGAATGCCAACTCCTGTGCTGATAGCGGTATCTGCTATATTAAAGACCGGTTCAAAAAAGCGGAAATCATTCCCCCCAAAAAATGGAACCCAATCGGGCCATACGGTATCGATCATAGGGAAATAGAGCATGTCTACCACCTTACCATAAAAAAGCCTTCCGTAAGGTTCATCAGAAAATAAAGTTGCGACAGTATTGTAGCTGTCGTCGAAAATCATCCCGTAGAAAAGGGAATCGATGATATTTCCAACGGCACCGGCAAAAATCAATGAAACCGCAATAACTAAGGTTTTTGACGCTCCTTTCTGAATACTATCCCAAAGCCAGTAGCCTATTCCTGAGATGGCAAATAGCCTGAAGATGGTAAGTACAAGTTTTCCACTACTATCGGAAATGGGTAGAATGTCACTCAGTTTCGTTCCCCAGGCTGCCCCTTCATTTTCTATAAAAAGTATCTTAAACCAACTCACTACATCAATGGATTCCCCTAATATAAAATGGGTTTTGATATAAATTTTACTGATTTGGTCTACCAATAAAATGATGAATATGAGGATGAGGGACTTCTTTAAATTCATAGGGTTTCTTCTGCAGGGGCAAAAATAGGGATTATTAATACAATGTAGTTGTTGTATTTCTGATAGAAATTATATCATCACTCTACCGCTTTAATTGTTATGTTTCCGCTGTTCGACTGAAGGTGATAATTGGTATGCCCTTCCGGGATGTTGTCCTGTTTAACGGTACCGTATTTTGAGTTCACATTCACTGTTCCACTCGCCGTCTCCAGATCAATATTTCCGCTTTGGGTGGTAACATGGACATTATCCTTAAGATTTTTTAAGGTACACTGCCCATCACTTAATACGACTTCCAATTCTTTATATATTCCCCTAGCCGTAACCTGTGCGCTGGTTCCATATAGGTTCACAAATTTATCTTCCGGCACCTCAATATGAAGGGAAATGGCGATCACCTTATGTGCACTCAGTTTATCATTTGGAAACTTAAAATAAGGTTGTAAAGCTGCGTAAACCCTCAATGTATTCCCTTCCTCTACCAACTCAATGGCCAGATCCTTCCGGTATTCCCCTTCTATGATGGCCTGTAAACTTAAATCTGCCCCTGAGATCGTTTCCAAATCTACTTTGGCCAGGCTATTAGCATCGATCTGAATATGTGTAATATGTGGAAGAAGCAGAACTTTCCTTACTACTTTCTGGCCTGAGGCCGACTTTATTCCCAGGACGAGAATTAACAAAAAGACGAAGTTCTTCACTAAGCTGATATGAAAACGCCCCTTCCCGGGGCGTGTCATTTATTTTTGCATATTTTTTGCCTCTATGCTTAAGGTAGCATGTGGCACGAGTTTCAATCGCTCCTTATTTATGAGCTTCCCTGTAACTCTGCAGATCCCGTAAGTTTTATTTTCAATCCGCAAAAGCGCATTCTTCAGGTCGCGAATAAATTTTTCCTGCCTGATAGCCAACTGGGTATTCGCTTCTTTACTCATGGTCTCGGAGCCTTCTTCGAAAGCTTTGAAAGTTGGTGACGTATCATCCGTACCATTATTACCATCATTCATATATGAACTGCGCAGCAAATCGAGATGACTTTTTGCTTTTTCAATTTTTTCCTCTATCAAAACCCGGAATTCTTCCAGTTCTTTATCTGAGTACCTAACTTTTAAATCTTGTCCCATAATTTCTTAATGTTTTTGAATGAACAATTTTGTATTTACTTCATCAAACACGATCTCTGTTCCTGCATCCAGTTGCTCCTCCAGGGCCAGGTCGGCCGTAAGAGTTTCAGTTTTGATGTATTGCATGTTGCTTTCAATCGCCTTTTCTACAAAACCGTCCTTTAATACTTTAATATCTATTTTATCAGTAACCTCAAATCCGGACTCTTTTCTGAGATTCTGAATTCTGTTTACAAGCTCTCTGGCTATACCTTCTTTCCTGAGATCATCATCTATAGTCACATCAAGTGCTACGGTGAGTCCTCCAGAACTGGCAACCAGCCAGCCTTCTATATCCTCGGAACTTATTTCTACTTCCTCTAACTGTAAGATAATACTTTTATTTTCTATCTCAAGCGGAATTTCGCCTTCCCGCTCAATTTTCTGGATATCTTCCTGTACGAATTTCCCTACTTCCTGAGCGATTTTTTTCATGTCCTTGCCAAATCTGGGGCCTAAAACCTTAAAGTTGGGCTTGATCTTTTTAACCAAAATTCCGGAGGCATCGTCCAGAAGTTCAATTTCTTTAACATTGACCTCCGATTTTATCAAGTCTGCAACCGCTTCAATCTCTTTGCGCTGCATTTCATCCAATACCGGGATCATTACTTTTTGCAAGGGCTGTCTTACTTTGATCTTCTCTTTTTGCCTGATTGATAGCACCAGAGACGAAATAGTCTGTGCCTTTTCCATTTTACTTTCCAGTGTTCGATTTACCATGGTCTCATCAAAGACCGGGAAGTCTGACAAATGGACGCTTTCCAAAGAAGTATCTCCTATTCCTTTAGACAGGTCTGAATATAATTGCTCCATAAAAAATGGGGCAATAGGGGCTGAGAGTTGGGCAACCGTACGAAGGCAGGTAAAAAGAGTTTGATAAGCTGAAATTTTATCCCTTTGGTAATCCCCTTTCCAGAACCTTCTTCTGCAAAGGCGTACATACCAGTTACTTAGGTTCTCCTGGACGTAATCCGAAATAGCCCTGGCCGCTTTAGTGGGCTCATAGTCTGCGTAGGCCTCATCAACGGTTTTTATAAGGGAGTGCAGTTCAGATAAAATCCATTGATCGATTTCGGGCCTTTCATTTAAGGGTATATCCTTTTCGCTATAACTGAACTCATCGATATTAGCATAGAGGGCAAAGAAGGAATAGGTATTGTAAAGGGTGCCGAAAAACTTCCGCTTGACCTCCTGGATACCCTTTGAGTCGAATTTCAGGTTATCCCATGGATTGGCATTGGCAATAAGATACCACCTGGTGGCATCAGGACCAAATTCACCAATCGTCTCAAAAGGGTCGACCCCGTTTCCTAACCTTTTCGACATTTTCTTTCCCTCCTTGTCTAATACAAGGCCATTAGAGACAACGTTCTTGTATGCCACCGAATCAAAAACCATAGTGGCTATTGCGTGAAGGGTATAAAACCATCCTCTTGTCTGATCTACTCCTTCAGCGATAAAATCGGCAGGAAATGTCTTCCCATCATCAATCAGCTCCTTGTTCTCAAAAGGATAATGCCATTGTGCATAAGGCATGGAGCCACTATCAAACCATACATCGATCAGGTCTGTTTCCCTTTTCATCGGCTTGCCGGAAGGAGAAACCAGGATGATAGCATCAACTACATTCTTATGCAGATCTATTTTATCATAATTCGCCTCATCCATATTTCCGGGCTCAAAGGAAGCAAAAACATCCTCCTGTAATAAACCAGCTTTGAGCGACTTTGAAATTTCTTCCTTCAGTTGTGCCACTGAACCGATGATAATTTCTTCTGTCCCGTCTTCTGTTCTCCAGATAGGCAGAGGTATACCCCAGAAACGAGAGCGGGAAAGATTCCAGTCATTGGCATTGGCCAGCCAATTCCCAAACCGACCGTCTCCTGTGGCTTTTGGTTTCCAGTTAATCGTCTGATTAAGCTCGAACATCCTGTCTTTGATATCAGTCACTTTGATAAACCAGGAATCGAGCGGATAGTATAAGATGGGCTTGTCTGTTCTCCAGCAATTAGGATAACTGTGGAGGTATTTCTCCACTTTAAAAGCCCTGTTTTCTTCCTTTAGTTTTATGGCCAGTTCAACATCGACCGACCTTTCAGGTGCCTTTCCTTCTTCGTAGTATTCGTTCTTTACATACTTCCCCGCCAGTTCTTTCATCTCCGTACGAAACTTCCCCTGAAGGTCTACAAGAGGTACGGGATTTTCATTTTCATCCAGGACAAGCAAGGGCGGAACTTCAGGAGAAGCCTGTTTGGCTACCAGGGCATCATCTGCTCCAAAGGTTGGTGCCGTGTGAACAATCCCTGTACCATCCTCAGTGGTTACGAAATCCCCGGAAATAACCCTGAAGGCATTTTCCGAATGCTGATAGGGCAGGGCGTAGGGTAATAACTGTTCATATTTGATTCCCAAAAGGTCCTTCCCCTGGCAGCTCAATGCTACCTTAAAAGGAATTTTCTTGTCCCCGGCTTTGTAAAAACTGAGTTCTTCATCCGATGATACTTCTGTGAATTTGCCTTTAAATTGCTCGCCTATCAGGGCCTTAGCCAGGATAACATTGATGGGCTCAAAGGTGTATTGGTTAAAGGTCTTGACCAGTACATATTCAATCTTCTGACCCACTGTGAGGGCAGTATTTGATGGCAATGTCCAAGGGGTAGTGGTCCAGGCCAGGAAATAGATATCTCCTTTCACCTCTTGCAGGAAGGAAGGTAAACTTTCTTCCTTAGCCTTAAACTGAGCTGTTACGGTAGTATCCGTAATATCCTGATATGTCCCCGGCTGGTTCAGCTCGTGAGAACTGAGTCCGGTCCCTGCCTTTGGCGAGTACGGCTGGATGGTGTATCCCTTGTATAAGAGGCCTTTGTCATAGATCTCTTTCAGCAGCCACCATACCGATTCCATGTACTTTGGCTTGTAAGTGATATAGGGGTCCTGCATATCCACCCAGTATCCTATCTTTTCCGTCATGTTATTCCACACATCGGTATACCGCATCACGGCCTTTTTACAGGCGGCGTTATATTCTTCTATACTAATCTTTACCCCAATATCTTCTTTGGTAATTCCCAGTTCCTTCTCAAC
The DNA here is from genome assembly GCF_041205185.1 of Muriicola sp. SD30. Lineage (NCBI taxonomy): Bacteria > Pseudomonadati > Bacteroidota > Flavobacteriia > Flavobacteriales > Flavobacteriaceae > Muriicola > Muriicola sp. SD30. The sequence continues at coordinate 462,414 of NZ_JBGEWB010000002.1, read as the reverse complement.
CCCCAGTTCAATGGGCAGTCCGTGGGTATCCCATCCGGCTTTACGTTTTACCTGATAGCCCTTCATGGTTTTATACCTGGGAAAGATGTCCTTGATGGTACGTGAAATAACATGGTGGATTCCCGGCAGGCCATTTGCAGAAGGCGGACCTTCATAAAACACATATCTGGGCTTCCCTTCTCTGGTAGAAATACTTTTTTCAAAAATACGATCGTTTTTCCAGCGCTGAAGTACCTCTTCGCCTATTCTGGATAAATCCAAACCTTTGTATTCCTGAAATTTCATAACTACTGTTCTTTCACCTAATTAAAGGTGGCAAAATTAGTGAATTTTGTCCATATTTCTGATGAATCGGAAACAAAAAAAGGCCCTGCTAAGGGCCTTTTATTCTGATAAACTAATTGCTTTATATTGTGCCGGTAATCGTTACATTGGCACTGATCTGCAGAGCTGAACTTACACTGATAGCACCTAAATTTAGTCCGGTTGTCGATTCTGCCTCCAACAATGCATTGAAGTAGAAAACGTTACCGTCCTTTGTATAGGATACAAATACCAACTCGTACTCACCTTCCTCAAGGAAACTGAGCGTATACGATCCGGTAGTATTATTCACTACGGAACTGGTTACCGCATTTTTAAAGGTAACATTACTTTCCCCCTGCCCACTAGTTTCAGTTTCGGCATTGAAAGTCCCCTTTTCATAAGCGTAAACCACGATTCTGTCTGAGGTATTTTCAGCATCATTTGCAGTTCCTGAAATCTCTCCGGTAGTTTCCTCATTTACCGTTCTGATCCCGGCTGTTAATTCAGACATGGAAACGAATTCAAAATCAGATCCCATGGTTCCCTGCTCTTCTTTGATGGTTTTCCTCAGGTCAAAATCTAAGATCACTTCATTAGAGGTATTGGCAAAGACCTCAAAAGCATCGTTCACCGATATTTTATTCGCAGTAGCCGTTAGCTTGTCTTTCTCTCCATTAGCAAGGGCTACATAGCATCCGGGCGAGTTCCCGTCAGCATCGGTCTCATAATCTAAAAATAGTTCAAGATTTGAATAGGATCTGGCTGCAAGGTCGAGATTCCCCAAAGTGGCTGTCTGGCCATTAACCAGAGCAGCGAGGTTTACCGTTGTAGCGTTAAAGCCTTCGAGGGAATTCCCATCTACTCTTACATCAGTAATCGTAACAAATACGCCCTCTATGTTGGCATTGTCTATAGGTGCATCGGTAACCTTAAAGGTGGTATTGTAGGTTTCTCCTGACATATCCCCTTCGTTGTCATCCTTGCTGCAGGATTGAGTTAAAAAAATTGTTGCTAGTAATAAAATTGACGATTTAAATAAATGTCTCATAATACTTAAATTTAATTTGGGTTTGTTGTTCATCCATACAACAATATCTACGCACTTTACCCCCTTAAAAAATTGTTAATATTTGTTAAAGTTCGTTTAAGGTCAAACTTTAAAACTGTAATAAACATGGGGGTTTCGAAAGGTTTTTTACTCTATCTGCCTGATTGCCAGAGGCTGAGAGAGATCACTTGCTGAGGCAACTAAATGTTAATCTTGGAGGGGAAGAAATATGTTAAAATGTATAGCCCAATGCCAGGATCAGATTTATACCAGGGGCCGATATTCCTGAAGAATAGGTTCTGTATCTCTGATCGGTTAGATTTTCAAGGGACAAAGAGGCATTTAAAGCATCGCTGATCTGATACTGCGACCTTACGTTTAGGGTATACCATGAAGGAGAATACGGATTTCCGTTGTCATCCAGATCGTAAATGTAGTCTTTACTGCGCTCAGTCAGCGCCAAATCCTCATAGCGTATTTCCCCATTAAAGTTAAGGAAGAGATCGGTCTTGAGTCTTGTTTTTGTCCAGATAAAATGGAAGTCCCCGAAAGTGGGAGCTGCATGCCTGGCTGCCGAGTCCTCTCCGCTATCGTCCTCTTCTGTTCCCTTGGTAATGGTAAGGTTAGAGGTAAGCTGCATTTCATTATTCAGGTAGACTTCGCCTCCGAACTCAAAACCGTAGACATAGGCTTTTGCTGCATTCTGTATGGCTTGTACATTACTCAGTTCCCCATTGTAAAGTATTTCACGCTGCCCATTAAAGGTATAATCGCGGCGTACCAGAGCATCGACCAGATACGTATAAAAAGTAGCGGCTCGCAAGACGGCTTTGTTTTTAAAGTTCTTTTTGATCCCAAAATCTACATTGTAGGCGTATTCTGGTTCCAGTTCTGGATTGGGAACAACCACCGAGCCCGGCTCTGAATCAAAGACTTTCCCGATATCATCAATGTTCGGGGCCCTGAAGCCGGTAGAGCCGTTTAGGGTAATTTGGAGCGACTGATTTGGAAACCAGCTCAAACCAAGACTTCCCGTTAATGCGCCATTGTCTAGCTTAGCAGTTGTAAAGGGAAAAGGGTAGAAAGTAGTGTCAAATTCGGCATTGATCCAGACATGGCTGTATCTCAGTCCGGATAATAGTGTGAGATTGGGCTGGGCCTTATATTCGGCATTGACATATCCTGCCAGGGTTTGCCAGCTCGATCCGTCGGGATATCGGGAAGGAGCTTCCTCCTCCTGCTGTGTTTCAATATTTAACTGGCTTCCCGTTGAACCTACCCTGTTGTAAATGTATTCACCCCCGTAATACAACCTCAGATCACCTATCCTCTTGTTTTCAAAATCGAGGTTGAAAGAAATTGCATCTACCTTTTCCCTGGTTCGGTTTAAAATGGGATCCTGAAAATCACGATCATTCCGACTCTCCTCAAAGAACTGATAAGCTGTAGTTAACTTAAGTCCGTCATAAAACTTACTATTCCCTTTTTTGTACAGCTGCAAATTCCCCATAAACCACTTTTGAGGCCCGTAATACCACTCTGCAGAACGAAGTCCGGAACCCTCAGTATCGGGCCTGATAAGGCGGTCATAACGTGAATAATCCGATGTTTCTGAATAGTACAGTCCCAGATCGTACTGCCAGTCCGAATCTGGCCTGAATGCAATTTTTTGCAACAAGTTTATTTGATCATAGCCTGTTGGAAGTTGTCTCTTCGGCTTAGTATTATCTACCAGAACATCTGTTCCGTTTTGACGTTGTACAAAACGATCTCTCAGGTATCTTTCAGGACCATGAGATCCCATCCTAAGATCGTCAAAACGGTTATAGGTTATACTGCTGAGGGAAGCCCATTTTTTTGAGGCTACATTAACGTCTCCGTGCAGCGTATTCTCATTGTTGGCAGTTGCGTATCGCAGATCGACGTTTCTGGTAACCACAAGAGTATCGAGTCGGGGCAGATGAGGTTGCAGGGTATAAAAGTTCATCACGCCTCCGATGGCATCACTTCCGTAGATAACGGACCCCGGACCAAAAACGACTTCAGTGTTCTTGATGGTAAAGGGGTCTATCGAGATAACATTCTGAATATTTCCTCCCCTGAAAATAGCATTATTCATCCGAACACCATCAACAGAAAGGACTAAGCGGTTGGTAGCAAATCCCCTGATCATTGGGCTCCCTCCACCAAGCTGACTCTTCTGCACAAATACCTGTCCGCTGTTTTGCAATAGATCTGCCGAGGTTTGCGGATTGGTAAATGCGATATCTCTGGCGCTTATGGATGCGATTTTTTGAGGGATATCCTTCTTCTGTTGCTCCCATTTGGAAATCGACATTACCACAGCGTCTAACTGTTCTGTCTTGGGTATCAATGCTATCTCATTCCCCCTTCGAAGAATCTGATTTTTTGTTGCCGTCCTGATTTCATAGCCGATATGACTTATGGTAAATCTTTCAGATCCCTTAAAAGCGGATAGGTCACAGATTCCGTCAATATCGGTTATCAATGTTTTACTCTTATCGGCATTGTATAAAAGGGCATTTACCAGTGGATTTTTCGTCTCCCCGTCTACCACAGTTATCTTCTGCGCCTGTGCGCAGAATAGCATAAAGAAAAAACCAATACTTAGTATTAGGCGCATGCTTACTTAAAAACTTCGTTTAAAACCTCTAGTGATTTGGGTTTTCTAAAACCGTGCAAATGTAATTCAAAATAGAGGACTATTTTTTGCAATAAAGCCTGCCTCTCTTCCTTCTTGATCCTGATCGTATGGATAGCATCAAAATTTGTGCCTAAGAATGCCTGAAAGAGAGATAATTCGCGCCCTGTGAGAAGAGGGTTCAGGGAGGGCTGTAAAACGAACCGACCGTCCTGCAGGTCGAAATAGTCTGATCCCGGATCTGAAATATCAGGATAGAAACCCAGATACTTACTTACCTCCAAAAGAAAGTACAGGTGAAAATTGCCGATCTGCTCATGGTGGTCTGCCCATTGGAAAGCGGCTTCAAGGAATTGAAATAGGCCCTCATTCTTTTCTTCCTCATAAATACTGTTCCCCATCATTTCTGCCAGGAAAAAGGCAAGAGCATTTTTAACAACATCAGAGTGTAATGACTGGTAGGGGTAGATAATTTTGACTTCCTGTAGCCTTTCCATACTCCCCTTGTTCCTGTGAACAGCTACAATTTCCAATTGCGTAAGAGGCAGGAAATAGGCCGATTTCAATTTCCCCTTTTTCGACCCCAATACCCCTTTAAGCAGATATGTCTTTAAACCGTCCGATTCTGTAAACATCTTTACGATCAGGCTGGAATCACCGTATTTTATTGTTGAGAGCACAATGGCCCTGGTTGTTACTCGCATGGAAAAAAGCTTACGTCTAAAGTACAAAAAAGCCCCCTGAGAGAATCCCGGGGGGCTGTTTCATTTTGTTATGGGAGTATTAAATCACACCCTGGGCCAACATGGCATCAGCTACTTTCACAAAGCCAGCGATGTTTGCACCTTTAACATAGTTGCAGTATCCATCTTCTTCTTTCCCGTATTCAATACAGGAGTCGTGAATGTCCTCCATAATCCCTTTTAGTCGCTCATCAACTTCTTCCCTTGTCCAGCTGATTCTCAGGGAATTCTGCGACATTTCGAGGCCAGATGTAGCCACTCCCCCTGCATTTGAGGCCTTCCCGGGTGCGAAAAGGATCTTATTTTCATGGAAAGCATGAATAGCGTCGGGCATCGAAGGCATATTGGCGCCTTCGGCTACACAAATACATCCATTCTTGATGAGTGTTTTGGCACCTTCACCATCCAGTTCATTCTGGGTGGCACATGGCAGGGCAATATCACAGGGCACTCCCCATGGGGTTTCTCCCTTGTGATAGGTAGCCGATTTGAATTTATCGACATATTCAGAAATACGACCTCTTTTGTTATTTTTCAGGTCCATTACCCATTCTAGCTTTTCTTCCGTAATACCATCCTTGTCATAAATATACCCACCTGAATCGGAAAGGGTAATAACTTTTCCACCTAATTGTAATACTTTTTCAGCTGCAAACTGAGCAACATTACCCGATCCGGAGATAACCACATTCTTTCCTTCAATCCCCTCACCTCTGGTCTTTAACATACTTTGGGCAAAGTAAACCGTTCCATAACCAGTAGCTTCAGGCCTGATCTTGGAGCCTCCCCAGGAAAGTCCTTTTCCTGTCAGTACTCCCGTAAATTCGTTCTTAATTTTTTTGTACATCCCAAACAGGAATCCAATCTCCCTTGCACCTACCCCTATATCTCCGGCAGGAACATCGGTATTGGGTCCTATATGCCTGCAAAGCTCGGTCATAAAGGAGTGGCAGAACCGCATCACTTCGTCATCCGACTTACCTTTAGGGTCAAAGTCGGACCCCCCTTTTCCACCCCCCATGGGCAGGGTAGTTAAACTGTTTTTAAAAACCTGTTCAAATGCAAGGAACTTCAGGATGCTGGCATTTACCGTAGGGTGAAACCGCAATCCGCCTTTATAAGGTCCGATGGCAGAATTCATCTGAATCCGGTATCCGCGGTTTACGTGTATTTCGCCATCATCATCAACCCATGCAACCCGGAAAGAAAGTAAACGCTCTGGCTCAACCATGCGCAAAAGAATATTCTTTCCGCTGTAAATTTCGTGTTCGGCAATGTATGGGATTACTGTTTCTGCTACTTCCTGTACTGCCTGGATAAATTCGGGTTCATGACCATTTCTCCCTTTAACCTCATCCATAAAGGCTTTGATTTTTGCATCCATAGGTTTTTGCTATTTATTGGCTATTAATAGATTGACAATATAGCGGCAAAATTATATTATTTGAATAATTATAAGGTCTTTTTTTTAACTATTTGATAAATGCATCAGCCAATTGCCTGTTCAAGATCTGCGATAAGGTCATCGGCATCCTCAATACCCACACTCAATCGTATAAGGGCATCAACTACACCACTTTTTTCCCTTTCCTGCTTGGGGATACTCGCATGCGTCATACTGGCCGGATGTCCAGCAAGACTCTCTACTCCACCGAGGGATTCGGCCAGGGTAAATACCTGAAATTTTTCTACAATCTTAACTGCATCTTTAAAGGAACTGCCTTTGGGAATAAAGGAGATCATCCCCCCGTAGTCGTGCATTTGCTCTCTGGCGATATTGTGGTTGGGATGCTCTTCGAACCCCGGCCAGTATACCTTCTCAATTTTCGGATGCTTGCTGAGATAGTGAGCGATTGCTTTTCCATTTTCACAGTGCCTTTGCATTCTTACATGAAGAGTCTTAATCCCTCTTAAGACTAAAAAACTATCCATAGGCCCACATACAGCACCGCTGGCATTTTGAATAAAATAGAGCTTATCAGCCAACTCTTTATCTCTGACAACCAATGCTCCTACAACTACATCACTGTGGCCCCCCAAGTATTTGGTAGCAGAATGCATTACGATGTCTGCTCCTAGTTCCAGGGGTCTTTGCAAATAAGGCGTGGCAAAGGTATTGTCTACTGCAAGTAAAAGATCGTGTGCTTTGGCCAACTCCACGGCGCCCTTAATATCGATGATATTCATCATGGGGTTGGTTGGAGTTTCTACCCATAGCAATTTTGTATTGGAATTGATCTTTTCGGCCACCTTGCCCAGATCGGTCATGCCAACAAAATGAAAAGTGATCCCATATTTCTCGAAGACCTGTTTAAACAAACGATAGCTTCCTCCGTAGAGATCATTGGTAGATATCACTTCATCTCCCGGGGAAAGTAATTTGATTACTGCATCTATGGCCGACAGACCGCTCGCAAAAGCCAGACCGTAGCTGCCATTCTCAATGCTGGCCAGGGATTGTTCCAGAGCTGTTCTCGTAGGGTTTGCACTTCGTGAATATTCGTATCCCCTGTGCCCTCCCGGAGTGGTCTGTGCGTAGGTTGAAGTTTGATAAATAGGGGGCATAACCGCACCATATGCCTCATCGGGTTGCTGTCCTCCGTGTATAGTCTTACTATTGAATTTCAAGGTTTTCTTGCTCATAATAATGGAATCAAGCTACAAAGGTATTGTTCTGCCCCGTATTTAACGAATCCTTTTTTTTATGAAATACACACTATGAACAAATGGCACTGAATGGATTAAAATGTAGATTTGTAACACCAAAAGAACATAACCTAATGAAGTTTTTTAAAGCCCTCTTTATCTTATTCTTATTTCCGATTTTTATTTCATGTGAGGAAGAATCAACCCTGGTAATGGAACCGGTGGTATATACCAATGCCCCCTGTGACAATTGTCCGGAGATTACAATACAGTACCCGCGTATCCTGGAAGATACGAAGCTGGGCAGAACTGTAAACACAGGGATACAGGAAGAGATCATCGAACTACTCACTTTCGCAGATAGCCTTGAAGTGACCAACCTGAATGAGGCTGTAAATTCATTTAATCTTGGGTATTCGGAACTAAAAGAAGTGTATCCCGATGAAACAGTACCCTGGGAAGCAAGGATAAATGCAGAAGTCTCTTTTGAGAACAGGCGTGTCCTCTCTATACGTATGGACTCCTATCTTTTTACAGGAGGTGCCCATGGGTACTCAGCCACCAACTTTCTGAATTTCGATATTGAAAAAGGAGAGAAAATTGATACCAGAGAACTTTTCAGCGACCTTCTTGCCTTTCGCGCTTATGCGGAAGACAAATTTCGGGAACAGGAAAAAATTCCCACAGAAGCCCCTATCAACAGTACCGGATTTATGTTCGAACTCGACACTTTCTACCTTCCCGAAAATATCGGCCTGACCCCAAAAGGTATTTTACTCCTGTACAACCAGTACGAAGTGGCTTCCTATGCCGACGGACAGATACAATTACTTATCCCATTTAAAGAGGCGAAGAAATTTGTGACCCCGGCAATGAAACTGTAAGCTAAGCTGGAGAAGATATCAGTTTCTGAATACTTCGGATAGTACCGTAATGGATACCCAAATGTACCAGGTTAAAGCTAATGGCGTCCTCCACCTTATTGAGAGTGACCTGCGCACTTGTTGTATAGGGATTAAACTCTTTAAAGATTCCTTTTTTATAGTCGTCCCTGATCCACCCCGGGGCATTCAATAAACCGTCTGCAACCTTTTCTATTTCTCCTTTTGTCACGCTTTTTTCAGGGAAGGTACCCTTGCTATATTTTTTTATCAAATCCCCGTCCAATCTGGGCGTCAATCCACTCAACTTATAAATGAGTAACTGCTCGGTTACCACTACGTGCGCGATATTCCAGAACAAGTTATTATTATGTGATGAAGGAATCGCAAAAAGTTGATCTTCCGGAGTATTCAAAAGCACCTTGTGATATATCTCATGAAGTTTTTCTGTTATATCGAATAGTTTTTCCATGACTTCGTTTTGATAAAAGTATAGATTTTGACCATAAATAGGTTTCTTTGCAGCAGGATATTCTCCAAGCACTAAAAGATATTGAAGATGAAAGGAGTTCTATATTACCTCAGCACCTGTGACACCTGCAAAAGAATCATCAGGGAACTCGAGTTACCTCAGGAAATTACCCTGCAGGATATCAAGTCAAATCCAATTAGTGAGAGCCAACTTAAAGAACTAAAGACCCTTGCCGGCAGTTACGAAGCCCTCTTTAGCAAGCGCGCAAGAATGTACAAGGAAAGAGGTCTTAATAACAGAAATCTGTCCGAAAAAGAGTATCGGGATCTTCTATTAGAACATTATACGTTCCTGAAGCGACCCGTTTTGCTTGTCGGAGAGAAGATCTTTATCGGTAATGCAAAAAAAACCGTGGCTGCGGCCAGAGAAACCCTCCACCCTTGACCAAAAGAACCCTGGCCATACTGGCAGCACTGGGTGCAACTACAATTTACGGCCTGAACCATACCATCGCCAAAGGAGTCATGCCCGACTATGTAAAGCCCTTTGGGTTTATCATGATACGGGTTCTGGGTGCGACAGCCCTCTTTTGGGCTATTTCTTTTTTAGGTCCTAAGGAAAAGATTGAGAAAAGAGATTGGGGCCGACTCATACTGTGCGCTATGTTTGGTATGGCCATCAATATGCTGGCATTTTTTAAGGGCCTTGATCTGTCTACTCCGATCAACAGTTCAGTCCTGGTAACAACCACTCCAATAATTGTTGTTGTACTGTCTGCCTTTCTGATTCAGGAACGAATCAGGTTACTCAAGGGAATAGGCATCATAATTGGCCTGGTAGGGGCAATAGGACTCATCATCTACGGACAGGAAGTTAGACAGGACGCTCCCAATATTCCCCTTGGAAACAGTTTGTTTTTAGTCAATGCGCTCTTTTTTGCCCTTTACCTGATCCTGGCTAAGAAACTTATCACAAAATACCATCCGTTTACGCTGATGAAATGGCTCTTTCTGATTGGTATCTTCCTTAACCTCCCCATAGCGCTGCCTGAATTCCTCGAAATTTCATGGAGTACACTTCCGGGCGAGGCACTTTGGAAAATCGCTTTTGTGGTATTAGGTACTACCTTTTGCACCTATCTCTTTAACGCCTATGCTCTAACCCAGCTCAAAGCCTCAACCGTGAGCGCCTTTATATATGTTCAACCCCTGGTTGGAATTGTTTTTGCCGTTTTTAGTGGTAAAGATGAACTGAGTCCTGTAAAGATCATTGCGGCGCTCCTGGTATGCCTTGGCGTTTATCTGGTCAGTAAAAAACCTAAACCAGATCCTTCGGTGTCTTCTTAAATTTTCGAGTGTCTTCTTTGGTAAGTATCCTGAAATTATCGGCCCTTTCAAATTCGAGGAATTTATTGAGGAGTTCACCATTAAGTCCGATTAGTTTTCGCGTTTCCAGGCTTATCCAGGCTCCCATCATTTCACAATGAGCAACGTTTTTCCCATCTGCAGTATAGAAATTATGATGGAATTCAAAGAACATTCCGTCTTTGCTCATCCCGGCAACCTCAAGGGATACTTTTATCGGTTTACCGGGAAAAACCTCCCTGAAGTAATACATATGCTCGTAAAACACAACCGGACCTATCTGATGCTCGATCAGGGTTTTATGATCAAATCCCATCTCCATAAGGAACGCCATCCGGGTATGACTCATAAAATTGGTATACGCACTATTGGCCATATGGCGATTGGCATCAAGGTCGCTCCATCGCACTTCAAATTCCTTAAAATAGGTCATCTTTCTATTTATTAAAGCGCCAAAAATACCATTGTTTTCTCTTTCTACAGGATGCTATACAAAAAAATTAATCCCTATTTTTAGCCCTTAAACTTAAAAAATGAGCTCAAAACCCGACTTTATAAAATCGCTATCCCTCCCTGCCATTGCCGCTCCCATGTTCTTGATTTCAGGGCCTAAACTCGTCATAGAGTGTTGTAAAAGTGGGATCATAGGCACCTTTCCTGCCCTTAATCAAAGGAGCAGTGAAGGCTTTGAAGAATGGCTCATAGAAATTAAAGGGGCTTTGGCCGAGTATGAAAAGCAGAGTGGCAAAAAAGCGGCTCCATTTGGGGTAAACCTCATTGTACATCCTACAAATCCAAGACTGGAGGCCGACTTAAAACTCTGTATCAAACATAAGGTGCCAATTATTATCACTTCGCTGGGAGCTGTGTCACAAGTCGTAGACGCAGTACACAGTTACGGCGGACTTGTTTTCCACGATATCATTAAAAAGCGTCATGCCGAAAAGGCAGCTGAAGCCGGGGTAGACGGACTAATACTTGTAGCAGCCGGAGCAGGCGGACACGCCGGTACCATCAACCCAATGTCGCTGGTTGCCGAGATTAAAAAATTCTTTGACAAAACCATCATCCTTTCAGGATGCATTTCTACAGGTCGCGACATCGCGTCGGCTATGCAGATGGGGGCAGACCTTGCCTATATGGGTACCCGTTTTATCAATACTACTGAGAGTAAGGCTCCGGAGGAATACCGGAAAATGATCATTGAGGCTGGGGCCAGTGATGTGGTTTATACGGCAGCCATCTCGGGAGTGCATGCCAATTTCCTGGGGGCAAGCCTTAAAGCTGCAGGGATTTCAGAGGAGGACCTTAAAAAAGACCGGAAGATCGATTTTGGGAAAGAACTCGACACAGAAGCCAAAGCATGGAAGACGATCTGGTCTGCAGGGCAGGGAGTAACTACAGTTGAAGATGTTCTGCCTGTTGCTGAATTGGTAGAACATCTCAAAAATGAATTTAAAGACGCTGTTCAAGATCAGGCTGAACTTTTAAATACTTACCCTAAAGCGTAAATATAGATGTATGTAAAAAGAAACATAGGATGGGGATTAATTCTTCGTTTTGCGTGGAAAAATCTCATCTTTTTTACCCTTTACGCTGCAGTCATTTTTTATGCCTATCATTTTCTTTGGTTCGATTTTATTGATATTCCTTTCCAGCCTTTGTCAGTCATCGGCATAGCAGTGGCTTTTTATATTGGATTCAAAAACAGCCAGAGTTATGATCGTTTCTGGGAGGGTCGAAAGATATGGGGAGGTATTGTTAACTACAGCAGAACATGGGCACTACAGGTAATTAGTTTTATTCAGTCTGAAGATTTACAATACAACCAAAAAATACAGCGTGAAATGATATACAGGCATATTGCCTGGATTAACGCATTGAGGGTTCAACTAAGACAACCCAAAGCATGGTCGATAAAGGCAAATTCCTCTGTAGAAAGATTACATGACAAACATGGAGAACGAAATCCCTCCTGCAACGAAGCCAGCGGTTATGTAAGCAAAAACGAGTTTGAAGATCTAGGCAACAGAGTGAATCCTGCGACTCATCTGGTAAAAAACCAGGCGAAACAATTAATTCAACTCAAAAAAAAGGGGGTAATTGACGGATTTCAGGAAGACCAGCTACAATCGGTGCTTGAAGAATTTTATAATCTGCAAGGTAAATGTGAAAGGATTAAGAACACGCCTTTTCCCAGACAGTACGGATATTTTTCAAAAATATTTACCTGGATTTTTGTACTTCTTCTACCCTTCGGTCTGCCAAATATTTTTGGTGATGATAGCATGGCCGGCTCCAGAGAATGGTATCAATTTCTGATGATTCCTTTTTCCGTTCTAATCTCATGGATATTTGTTAGTATGGAAAGTATTGGGGATAATAGTGAAGATCCTTTTGATGGCCGTATCAATGATGTCCCAATGACGGCACTCTGCCGGACAATTGAAATTGATTTGCGGGATATGTTGGATGAAAAAGACTTGCCAGACCCAATTCTTCCAAAGGATCATATTTTATATTAATGGCAGTTATTCCCTCAGACTACTCCCCTCCCCTGCTCTTCAGGAACGGCCATGTTTCAACAGTATATTATGGCCTTTTTCGAAAAATTGACGACTTTGATCAGGAACGAGAACGCCTGGAACTTGCAGATGGGGATTTTATGGATCTCGACTGGAGCTACGCTGATAAGACTTCCGGGAAAGTAGTGATCCTGCTTCACGGTTTGGAAGGCCATGGCCAAAGACCTTATATCACAGGGAGTGCCAAACACCTTAATCAGGCCGGGTACGACTGTTGTGCCGTAAATTTTCGTGGCTGTAGTGGGGAGTCAAATCGACTTTATCGTTCATACCATTCAGGGGCGACAGAAGATCTTGATGCGGTTGTTAAACATATTTTGGGAAGCAAAGCGTATTCAGAACTTTACATCAAAGGCATTAGTTTGGGCGGGAATATGGTATTGAAATACGCAGGGGAAGGCAGAGAGCTTCCTCCCTCCCTGAAAGCTATCATGGCGGTTTCAGCGCCCGTTGATCTCTACAGTTCTCTTAAGGCGTTGATGGGATGGAAGAACATTCCCTATGCCCGGAGGTTCAGGAAACACCTGGTGGCAAAACTCAAAGCGAAGCAACCTCAATTCCCTGAGCTCTTGCCAGACCACGAAATCCAAAAGATAAAGACCCTTAAAGACTTTGATGATATCTATACAAGCAGGGCCCACGGTTTTACAGATGCTCTGGATTATTATGCGCGCTGCAGTTCTTTACAATTCCTGCATAATATCAAGATAAAGACACTAATAATCAACGCCCGGAATGATTCATTTCTCGGGCCGGAATGCTATCCTTATAAACAGGCTGAGGCCAATGAAAATATTTATCTGGAAGTGCCAGATTACGGTGGACACGTGGGCTTTTACGATGCTCAAAATATTGCCTATACAGAAAAAAGAGCACTAAAGTTCTTCGAGCAAATCTATGTAGAGCCTAATTTCTTATCTTAGTGAAGTAAAAAAATAAAACCGATGAAAAAAATACTACTGGCAACTGTACTGGGCTTTTTTGCACTGAGTTGCGGCGAGAAAAAAGAAGAGAAAAAAGAAGGCTTTGAAATGAATAGGACAAAGTCGACCACCAGCGTGGAAACCAAGTCTGAAGGTGTCCCGGTGGATATGGACAATAAAGGGATTGGTCCGATAACCGAACTTACATTCCCGGATGAGATCGATCAGGAGATGGCAGCACGGGGAGAAGCTAAATACAATGCCATTTGTACGGCCTGTCATTTGGCTGAACAAAGAATGATCGGTCCTGCCCTGGCCGGAGTTTACGAAAGGCGCAGCCCGGAATGGGTGATGAATATGATGTTAAACCCCGATGGCATGCTGCGAGAGGACCCCATTGCCATGGCCCTTCTGAAAGAGTATAACAATGCCATCATGCTCAACCAAAACCTTACCCAGGAAGAAGCCCGGGATCTTGCTGAATACCTGCGTACGCTTTAATCCTACATAAAATATAGTTGTACCCTTATGCTTCTATCCCAGAAGATAAGGGTACTTTTTTTGTATTTTAATACAAATTTTCAAGGATGTGGGAAGAGCAATTAAAGATATATGACGAACTAGTAGCTAAGTGTCCTCGTTTTCAGCGAAAAGGGAAGACCATGCCTTACACCTCAGCCAATGGTCATATGTTCTCGCTTTTTAACAAGGCCGGGGAACTAGGGATACGATTCTCCAAAGAGGTACAGAAGAAATACCTGGAAAAGTACAACACCAGCCTGTTTAAATCATACAATTCTATAATGCACGGCTACATTCTGATAACCGCAGATATGCTGAAAGATCCTGACCATCTGGTTAATCTGCTTAATGAAAGTTTTGATTACGTGATGAGCCTTCCTCCGAAATGATAAACTAAAACCCTTTTAGACTATTCATCAATCAAATCAAAAATAAATGAAAATCAAGCTGACTATAATTGCAATTCTACTGACCGGAATACTCAAAGGCCAGGACATAAATCTGCAAATTGAACGCTACGCCCAGTCTTCTGTTAAAACAGGTGATTTCAGTGGCTGTATCCTTATCGCCAAAGAAGGTACTACGCTTTACAGCGGATGCTTTGGCAAGTCCAATCTTTCATTTGATGTTCCCAATAAGCTTCAGACCAAATTCAGAATTGGCTCCGTATCCAAACAATTTACTGCTGCAGCGATTTTGATCCTGGAACAACAAGGGAAATTAAAGACCTCTGATATGCTGTCCCGATTTTTCCCCGAGATCCCCAAGGCAGAAAAGATTAGTCTGGAACACCTCCTGACCCATCAATCAGGGATAACTGACATCTATAATATCCCGGATTTTAATGCGCTTTCCTCCAGGAATACAACAATCTCTGATATTGCCGGTATGGTATTAAGTGCTGAACTCGAATTTGAACCTGGTACTCGTTACCAGTATTCCAACGGAGGCTATGCTGTGCTGGCTGAGATCATCGAGCGCACAAGTGAAATGTCCTATCAGGAATTTTTGAAAAAGCATCTCTTCGACCCACTTGAAATGAAGAATACGGGTCATGCCAAGGGCAATGCTGTTGTTCCGAATCTCGCTGTAGGATATGATGCCCTGGGCTATAGCGATCTGAAAATAACTCCATATCTGGCACCCGAAATCCTAAAAGGAGGGGGTTCCCTTTACAGCACAGTAGAAGATATACAACTCTGGATCAATTCTATCAATGAAAAGTCCTTACTTGAAGTGTCTTCCTATAATAAATTCCTGAAGGATTATGGCAATAATTACGGTTTGGGAATATCGGTTTACACCTCATATGAGCAACAGGTTTTTGGTCACGATGGCAGGGTCAATGGATATATCGCTGATTATCTGCACTACAGGGATTCTGATGTTTCTATCGTTATTCTGGGGAATATACAAACGGGGGTGGCCGACTTTTTCAGGAGTGATATAGCAGCTATTGTTTTTGGTAAGGAATACAAAAGCAGGGCTAAAACCGCACTTCCTAAAACTGGTAGGAAAATTATTCCAATACCTTACCTGGGAACCTACGCCTTCGGTCCTAATTTTAAAGTCTATGTGGAATTTATAGATGGAAGTATGCAGGCCAGAGCCAATGAAGGTGGATATTCTGAACTGGTACCGCTTGAGGACGGCCGTTTCTTCAATCGGACACTCTATGCCTATATCGATTTTAAAAAAGACGAAACAGGTTCCGTTGATAAAATGCTCTGGATCAACAACGACGGGAATACGTTTGAAGGAATAAAGGAAAATTAGAAGATGTTATTTTGATACTCCCTTGTATTTAATAAAAAATAGCTATTATTAAATTTCCTTAGATAGATTAAGTATATTAAACGTATAACCCATAAAGTTTAAATCATGAAGAAAGCCATTTTTATTACTCTGCTCTTGTTTTTGTCCCTTAGTGTAAGTACCCCGGTATTGGCGGCCAAAAAAGAACCAGCTCCGGAACCTACCGAAATTCCTGCCGAAGTTAGAGTAATGCTTGACCGACTTGAAGAAATTAAGGCAATGGATAAATCAGATTTAAAACGGGCTGAGAAAAAGGCATTGCGCAAAGAAGTTAGAGCAATCAAAACACAGTTGCGCACTACCGGCAATGGAATTTATATTTCTGCCGGAGCCCTGATCATTATTCTCTTGCTTATTATCCTGCTCTGAGAAAACTGCTTATTTCCTATTTGCTGTCCGACTTGGCAAGTACAATGCCTCCTATTGCAGCTATAACGGCAAAGCCGAGATAAAGATAAGATGTGTTCTTTTGTTGCTTGTCTTCAGCCTTTAATTCCACTCCCAGTACATCAACAGAAGAGGTGCTTTCGGAGAAGGAAGTAATACCCGTATACCCCAGATATACTGCCAGGAGTAAAAGAAGGATGCCAATAATTCTTTTCATAGGATCTATTTTACATCGGCTTACGCCCTGAAATTAGGTTGTATAAAATGGTAATGATCGCAATTACCAATAATATATGGATTAGGTTCCCGGTAGCAAGACCCTCCACGATGCCCAACAATCCCAGCAACCAAACGACTATACAAATCACAGCAACAAGCCAAAGAAGATTTCTCATATGGATATTATTTTGCTTCAATATAAGAATAAAATAATGAGACTAATCTTGCAGAATCATATTCTTCAGTGCTGCTTTTTGATCTAAGCAGACATAGTTCTTCTGGCTTTCCCTTCGCTGCCGGCCCAATTAGTGGTACTTTTGCGGCCTGAAATAAAATATATGACCTTCGAAGACCTCAAATTGATCCCCCCTATCAAAAAAGCCCTCAGGGATATTGATTACATTGTGCCTACAGATATACAGGCCAAAGCCATACCCCTTGTTCTGAACAAGGAAGATGTTATCGGAAGTGCGCAGACCGGAACCGGGAAAACCGCTGCATTTGCTATACCTATCCTCCAGCATTTAGCCAACCAACCTCAAAACCGCAAAGGAAAAAGAAAAGTGCAGGCCCTGGTTGTGACCCCTACACGTGAACTCGCCATTCAGATTGCAGAAAGCTTTACCGAATACGGAAAGTACACTCCTTTGAGAAATACAGTCATATTTGGAGGGGTCTCCCAAGGGTCTCAAACCAACGCATTGCGCAACGGCATCGATATTTTGGTAGCCACTCCGGGTCGTTTATTAGACCTGATGAATCAGGGTTTTATCACCCTGGACCATATAAAATACTTTGTTCTCGATGAGGCTGACAGAATGCTCGATATGGGCTTTATCCATGACATTAAAAAAATTATAGCCAAACTCCCAAAGGAAAGGCAGTCACTCTTCTTTTCGGCTACCATGCCTAAGAGCATTGTTAAACTGTCACACGAAATCCTAAGAAACCCAAAGAAAGTAGCTGTAAGTCCGGTTTCTTCAACGGCAGAGACCATCCAGCAATATTTATACACTACCAACAAGGCAGATAAAAAAGATCTTTTGTTCCACATTCTCAAAGATCCGGAACTGGAACAAGTGCTCTTATTTTCACGCACCAAACACGGGGCGGATAAGATCGTACGAAACCTTCACAAAAATCGGATTGAGGCTACGGCTATCCACGGGAACAAGTCGCAGAATCAACGCCAAAAAGCCTTAAAGGAATTTAAGGAAGGGAGGAAAAGAGTGTTGGTTGCCACAGATATAGCTGCAAGGGGAATCGACATCGACAAACTCCGTCATGTAATCAATTATGATATTCCCAATGAACCCGAGACCTATGTTCACCGTATAGGACGATGTGGTCGGGCAGGGGAAGAAGGAATTTCCATTTCCATATGCGAACCGGAAGAAAATGCCTATATCTCCGATATTGAAAAACTCACCAGGCAAAAGATCGAATTAGTCTCGGATCATCCCTTCCCTCAGACAGATCGCCCCATGAATGCCGCCGAAAAAAAAGAAGCGGAAAAAGAAAAACAGCGAAGGAAACAAGAGTTCTTTGCCAACCGGAATAAGAAAAGAGGCGGGGGACATCAGCAAGGATTTCGAAAAAAGAAAAGGTAAATTTCTATCTTGCTAATGAAATATATAAAACTCCCGGAAAAATGAAGAAAATAGGCCTGGCACTCGGAGGAGGTGCCGTACTAGGTGCGGCGCATATTGGGGTTTTGAAGGCGCTCAAGGAAAATAACCTTGAGATTAGCTTTGTAACCGGAACTAGTATTGGGGCCTTTGTGGCTGCCCTGTACGCTTTTGGAAAATCCTGGGATGAAATCAGGGATATTGCTTCAGAATTAAAATGGATGGACATAAGCAGCATCTCCTTATCGAGGTACAGTCTACTGTCTAATGATAAGTTTGGAGCTCTGATTACAGAAAATATAGGGAACAAGAATATAGAAGATGCGCAGATCCCCCTGGCTATAATAACTACCGATGCGGGAAGTGGAGAAAAAGTGGTACTGAGAAAAGGCTCTGTTGCTGAGGCCGTGATGGCAAGTACTTGTATTCCCGGGCTGTTCAAGCCTGTTCAACTCGATGGGAGGATGCTTCTCGATGGCGGGATCGTGGAAAACGTACCTATTAAAACGCTTCGTAATATCGGGGCCGATTATGTGATTGGAGTAGACCTCAATGCCAAGCATGCCTACGAGGATCCAGCAAATATCCTCGATGTACTCTTAAACAGCTTTCATTTTATTATGCAGCAGGCGGCTGCGTTACAAACCGAACATGCCGATCTCCTTATCAAACCGAATCTATCGGCATTTGGAAGAGCAGATACCAGTCAGATTGAAGGCCTTATTCAGAAAGGCTATGAAGACACCAGAGACTGCTTGTCCAAAAATGAACTGAAACTTAGCACAAGCTGGTTTGAAGAGAATTGGAATAAATTACTCGAATTTTTTAATAAGAATCCCTAAGGTCTTATTTGGTAATTTATAAAATACTCAGGTTTTCCAGAAATGTCTATTTTTAGGGAAACTCTATTCCAAATGAAAATCAAACTCCTCCTCCTTTTTCTCCTTTTCTTAATTATTTCTCAAGTCAGTGCTCAGCGGGATATGCCATTTTCCGGACAGACTGATATTTCGGTAAACGCCCTTCATTTTTCAGTGGACTCCGTTGAAGAATTACAGGAAATAGACTGGGTTGAGATAAGGGACTTATTTAGAGATAATACCCCGGAAGAACCCATTGAGTTAGGCTTTTTGCTAAAAAGACAAGTCAAAAGAGAAACATATACCATGGATTCCTTTGAGTTTACCATTAAGGGCAAAACCGAGGAAGTGGAATCCATAATCTCCAAAACGCAGAAAATTATTTTATCCCTCTCCGATACTGATTAAATTTTCTGCATCCCATTATCATTATTACCTGCCTTCAACCTCTATATCATGAAACAGACCCTTCTGCTGAATATCTCCCTCCTCTTTGTAATTTCCTTAGTTGGTCAGGCCAATATGAGCGCCACAGCTCAAAGCGAAACATTGATGGAGAACACAGTAAGTAAAAAATCTTCATATGAAGATCTGATTACCCTGTTCAATGTATGGCGTTCATTTGAAAGTCCGCCTTTAAAGAACGGTGCTCCTGACTATACGAAAGACACTTTTACAAAGCGATGGCCTCTATTTAAAGACCTGAGACGTAAATTAATCGAAATTGATACCGCGAACTGGACAATTCCTCAAAGAGTTGATTGGATGCTTGTCTGGGCTGAGATGAATGGGTACGATTTTAACTATCGTATCCTGAAACCATGGGATCGGGACCCCGCTTATTACAAATCGGTTTGGGAATACCGCTCGGATGTTCCGGCTCATGAAGGCCCCACCCACCATAAAACTTTAGAATTATGGACCTATTCCTTTCCTCTGGATAAGGAAGAGCGTGCAAGGCTCTTAACAGATCTTCGTGTGATCCCTCCCCTTAACGAGCAGGCACAGCAAAACCTGATCGGGAACGCCAAAGAACTATGGCAGGCCGGGATTAGGGTCATTGCCAACCAGTCAAAATCTCTCAATAAAATCCTAAACAAGCAAGGTATCTCCGTTGATGCAGAGATCAGTAGAGCTGTAGAAGAGGCGATCAGATCAACCGATTCCTTTACCGCCTGGCTGGTGCAGCAAGCACCTTCGAAAACCGGACCTTCCGGAATCGGAAAAGAAAACTATAGCTGGTATCTTCAGAACGTACATCTTGTGCCCTTGAACTGGGAAGATGAGGTAATGCTGCTGAAAAGGGAACTGGCCAGGGCCTGGGCATCCCTGAAACTCGAAGAACACAGGAACAGAGAACTCCCGCCCCTGGTAGCAGCCGATAGTCCTGAAGCCTATAATCTGATGGCCGACAAAGCAGCAAAGAGCCTGCTTAGATTTTTGGAAGAGCAGGAGATCGTGACCGTAAAAGAGTATTTTGAACCTGCCTTAAGGGAACATCTCGGGAGTTTTGTTCCGGAAGCCAAACGGAATTTTTTCCTGATCGGGGAGCACTATGACCCCAGGCCTCTTTACTCTCATTTTTACCACTGGTTTGAACTGGCCCGAATGGACCTGGAACCCCATGCCAGCCCGATCAGACGTGGTCCCTTACTCTACAATATTTTTGACTCCCGCAATGAGGGAACAGCAACCGCTGTGGAAGAACTCTTCCTGCAAGCCGGGCTGTACGACGATTCTCCCAGAGGCAAGGAAATCGTGTACATCATGATCGCCCAAAGGGCAGCCAGGGGATTAGGTTCACTCTACGCCCACGCCAATGAGATGAGTATGGAAGAAGCAGGGGGTATCCATTCTGAATATACACCCCGGGGCTGGATGAAAACAGAAAAAGAACTATTGCTCTTTGAACAGCACCTCTATATGAGGCAACCCGGATATGGAACCAGTTATATAACCGGGAAATACCTGCTGGAAAGTGCCCTTGCCGACTATGCCAAAATGAAGGAAGATGAAGGAAAACCTTTTCAGATCAGGGAGTTTATGGACAGGCTGAACAGCATTGGAAACATTCCTATCTCTCTTGGCCATTGGGAAATGACCGGGCAGGCTGAACAATTGAAAAATATTTTGAAATAATCTCTTTGTAAATTGGTAAAAAGCCATGAGAAATTACATCATTAAATGCACAGGTATTTTCCTTCTTTTGGGTCATTTAATGGGTCACGGTCAGACTCGAGAATCTCTGGATGAACTATCCTCGGCCTATGCCAAAACTTCCTTTCCCATGTTACGGGAATTGCTTAGCATCCCCAACGATGCCTTTTATCCCACGGCCATTGAAGATAATGTACAATGGTGTGAAAAGGCCTTTCAAAAAAGAGGGTTTAGCAACACCAGGATTTCAACAAGTACGGCTCCTTTACTGCTGGCCGAAAGAAAACACCCGGGTGCACAACAAACAGTGCTTGTCTATCTGCAAGTAGATGGGCAACCGGTAGACAGTACCAGCTGGTTTCAGGAAAGCCCCTATATCCCTGTACTTAAGAAACCACTTCCTGACGGGAGTTGGGAAGCTCTCCCCTGGGACGATATCGCAAATTATGAAGACAACTGGCGGGTGTTTGCCCGTTCTGCAAGCGATGCAAAGGGGCCTATTGCAATGTTCCTGACCGCATTGGATGCCGCTGCCAATTCAGATACTGTCCCGAACTACAACCTGAAAGTGATCATGGACTTTGAAGAGGAATTGGGATCGCCCCAATTGCCTAGAGCTGTAAAAGAGCATTCTGATCTCTTAAAAGCCGATATGCTCATTATTTTTGACGGACCCCGGCATATTACCAACAAGCCCACCCTTACCTTTGGAGCCAGAGGCATTGCCACAATTACCCTCACCACATATGGTCCTGTGGTACCTCAGCACAGTGGACATTTTGGAAATTATGCTCCTAACCCGGCACTGCGCCTTTCCAAATTACTGGCATCTATGAAGGATTATGTGGGCCGTGTCATCATCCCTGGGTTTTATGATGGGGTTTCGATCGATCCTTCAACAGAATCTATTCTGAAAGCAGTCCCGGATGATGAAGCGCAGATAAAAGATCGCTTGCAGATCAAAACGGCTGATTCAGTTGGACGTTACTATCAGGAAGCCATTCAATATCCCTCCCTGAACATCCGCGGGATGCAATCAGGATGGATCGATGAAAAAGTACGGACTATCATTCCAGGATGGGCCAGGGCTGAGCTGGATGTAAGACTGGTATTGGAAACCGATCCAAACCGACTCATAAATCTTGTTAAGGAGCATGTGGCCTCAGAAGGGTATTTGGTATTGGATCGGGAGCCCACCAAAGAAGAACGGCTTACTCATGACAAGATCGCCACCTTCACACATGAGATCTCCTATCAGTCTTTCAGGACGTCTTTTGATTCCCCGGTAGGAATCTGGCTCCGCAGTGCTCTTACCAAGGCCTTTGGTGAATCCCCCATAATGATCCGTATGAGCGGTGGTTCTATTCCCATTTCTCCTTTTGTAACCACTTTAGACATTCCGGCGGTCACAGTCCCAACCGTAAACAGGGATAACAATCAGCATAGTCCCAATGAAAACCTCCGGCTCGGGAATTATCGAGAAGGGATAAAGACTATGTTGGCTATCTTAGGAGAGAAATTGAACTAGATTATACAAATCAAATTAAACAAAATCTGGTCTTTAGATTTCTTCAGATCTGATCAGATCTTATCTACCACAACCTTGTAGGTAGGATCTTCCAGGACATTCACTTCAATGATATCGTCTGCATTCTTCAGCAGACGTTTACAGTCACCGCTCAGGTGTTTCAGGTGAACCTTTTTCCCTACCTTGAGATAACGCTCGGTAATCTTGTTAAGGGCTTCAATAGCCGACATGTCTACCACCCTGCTTTCCCTGAAGTCGATTATAACTTCATCTGGGTCATTCAGAACATCAAACTTTTCATTAAATAAAGTTACGGATCCGAAAAAGAGGGGGCCATAGATCTCATAGTGCTTCACTCCGTCTTCATCGACGTGTTTTCGGGCACGAATTCTTTTGGCATTGTCCCAGGCAAAGACCAGGGCAGCGATAATCACCCCTACTAGTACGGCAAGAGCGAGGTTGTGGAGGAATACCGTTACCAGCGTTACCAGTACCATCACCAGCACATCACTTTTTGGCATCCGCCTGAAGGTTCGCAGACTTGCCCATTCAAAAGTTCCCAGGGCCACCATGATCATCAGGCCGGTTAAAGCCGCCATCGGTACTTTTTCAATCAGATCGGCACCGAACATGATAAAAGCGAGTAACATCAGGGCAGCTACGATTCCCGATAGCCTTGCCCTTGCCCCGTTGGAAGTGTTAATAAGACTTTGACCGATCATCGCGCAGCCACCCATACCAGAGAAAACTCCGGACAAGATATTTGCGGTTCCCTGGGCAACAGCTTCCTTGTTGCCGCGGCCACGGGTTTCGGTGATCTCATCCACAATATTCAGGGTAAGTAAGCTTTCTATCAGTCCAACTCCTGCTACAATAGCCGCATATGGGAAAATGATCTGAAGAGTCTCCATATTTACCGGTACATCCGGAAGGTGAAAAGGAGGAAAGCCGCCTTTTATTGAGGCGATATCTCCAATAGTCCGTGTATCAATCCCAAATACAAGTACCAAACCAAATACCAGAAGGATGGCCACAAGGGATGCAGGTACTGCTTTACTGATCTTAGGCAATCCCCATATCACGAGCATTGTAAGTAATACGAGGCCTGAGAAAAGCCACAAAGTGTTGCCGTTTAACCAGCTGCCGTCAGCATTTTTAAACTGATCGAGCTGCGACATAAATATGATAATCGCCAGTCCGTTTACAAAACCAAAGATCACAGGATGTGGTACCAGGCGCATTAGTTTTCCGAGTCTCAACACTCCGGCCAACACCTGTAGCAGTCCGGCCAGCACAACAGCAGCGAAAACATATTCAACCCCATGTTGTTGGGCAAGACTAACAATTACAACAGCCACAGCTCCTGTTGCCCCCGAGATCATCCCTGGTCTACCCCCAAGAATGGAGGTCACCAGGCCCATGACGAATGCTGCGTATAATCCAGTTAAGGGAGATAAGCCGGCAATCAGTGCAAATGCAATCGCTTCGGGTACCAAAGCCAGAGCTACGGTGAGTCCGGAAAGGATCTCAGTACGGTAATTAACTTCCTGTGAAAAATCGAATAGATTGAGGTACTTCTTCAAACCCTTTTGTCTTTAAGGGCGCAAAAATAGCATTAATTTAGAAGGTAACCTCTTTGACCAGGGAGAATTAGGGATATGACAATTACCAGGGGGTAATTCCCAGCAATCGTTCTCCCAGGGGGGATAATTTTGCGGTTTCATACTTTTGCTGTTCCCATTTTCGAGGGTCACCAGGAAAGGCGTAACCTTCGGGAGCTACTCTGTTTTTCCAGGAATGTATCCTCCAGTTCAGCAGCGTTTCATTCTCAGGCTCTGCCGGCATCATTGAAATATATTGAGCAATACGCACCTTGTTTCCGGAGCGATTTGGCCTTATCCCGTGAGGTTGGGTACTATTAAAGATCAGGAGGTCACCAGCTTCCAATTTTACCTTTACGATCTTATCTTCCAATCCGCTTATATCAGGTTGAAATCGATCACGGTCTGAAGGTTGATCCTTCTTCCAGGTTTCATAATTTCTGTACAACCACGGAATACATTGAAAGCCACCCATATTCTCGTCGGTCTGATCTGCCAGGGCCAGTACGCCCTGCACGTTTTGAGGTTTGGTTTCAGGATCGTAGTCCCAATGGATAAACCCTTTTTGTTCGTGTCCGGGGCGTTGCGGAAAATTAAGATTTGCCCGGTCTATGGTCACCCATAGTTTATCGGTCCCCCAGATATCCGTAAACGCATCATAAACCCGTTGTTCCTGCCTGTTGTTCCACAACTGCTGATGGTTGTATACTTCCACCATCCCGGTCCCGGTGAGTTCTTTCATCTGGATTTCAGCCCTGGGTGGAGCATACCAGGTTTTGGGGTCATTAGGATCTTTTTCATCAAATTCCCATAGGAAACCAGCCGTTTCTTCAGCCTGAGATCTGGAAATAGCATTCTTAATAACTATATACCCATTGTGAATCCAGAATTCCCAGTCTTCCTCACTGAGAACCTTCAGAGGTTTGCCATTCGACCTGTCATTTAACTTTTTTGTGCTACTGGTTGCCGTGGAAGGGTTACCCGGAATCTCCTTATGTCCGGCATTCCCCAATTCAACTTTGTACCTGGAGTCCATCTTAATTTCGTTGAGAGATTAACCCTATTAAGATACGCAAAATGCAGGAATCCCAACAAAAAACCGCCCTGTCTTAGATGTACAGGACGGCTTTTAACCAAATAACCAACCAAAAAAATTATTATCTAAATTTTAAATGTCAGGAGCGTTCTCCTATTTACGTTGCCTTTTTACCTTCATTGTCGGATGATTGCTCTTAACGCGTTTTCTGCTTTTTGTTGTACTATCCGATTTCAGATACTGGATATATCCCTTGCCCTGGAATTCATATACCGTCTGGCTGTCGGGATGATATAGTTCAATCGTTCTGTCATCAATAACGTACAGTTCGAAATAATCATTGCCCATAAAGGCGTAATCTAACGTTAAAGTTTTAAGCGTTTCATCGTTTTCTACATTGTATATCTCATAAAAACCTTCGTAATCCCATACGATATTCGACAAAGGAGTCCCTATTGCGTCTACAGAAGACCTGAATCGGGTTCCTGAATTCCCTTCAAAAAACTGCAGAAAGTTCTCCTCGTCAAATTCATTGGCAAAACCGGTATCACTAACATAGGTCTTTTCCCATACATCGTACTCCTGTAACAAAAGCTCTATGTTCTCGTAAAACAATCTGTCATAATCGAAATTGGATCTTTGATAACCATCCAGATAGTAAGACGTATTTGAACGCCTGTCATACAACTCGATAGTCCTGTTGTTTACTCCAATCACTTCGAGGGTCCATATCCCATCCACATCGTGGTCGATTTCCAGGACTCCTGCTACTGCATCGTAATATCCTACCCTGATTCCCAGACCATTCCCCGTCTTCCCGATTCCTGATATGTTATTATTAGCATAGAACAAACCATTGACAAAGGATAGAGTAAATGCCCTTTGTAGAAAAGGAACTTCTCCGTTTCCCTGAGTCGAATGGATATCGACATACCAAAGGTCATACGCCTCTAATACCTGTCGTGTTTGCAAAGGAGTATCCTCAATAAATACGTCTTCGAGGATCACCTCAGTATAACAACTACTCAGAAAGAGCATCATCAATATCACGGAACTAAGGAAGGTAAATTTTTTCATGGCGTTCAGTTTTAATATTCTACTTCTTGTAAAACAAGCATCGTGCCATTTGTTGTATTATATTGATTTTCAATTACTTATAAGCTGATGGTTTTTATTTACATTTGCTCTATTAAAGAGATTAGATGAATAAAGAAGTGAAAATTGCGGTATTAGGTGGAGGAAGCTGGGCCACAGCCATTGTAAAAATGTTTACTAAAAATCTTCCCAATGTAATATGGTATATGAGGAATTCCGAAGCAATTGCCTTTATTAAAAAGGAAAAACACAATCCCAACTATCTCACCTCTGTAGAGTTTAACCTTTCGCAGTTAACTCTTACAGACAGTATAGACCAGGCTGTTACCCAGGCAGATATTCTCGTTTTTGCTATTCCATCGGCCTTTTTGGAATCGGAGTTGCAAAAATTGAGTGTGCCCCTGACGAACAAGATCATCTTTAGCGCTATCAAAGGGATTGTGCCCGAGAGCGGTAAAATAGTCGGAGAACATTTCCATGATAACTACGATATTCCATTCGAAAATATAGGGGTCATCACCGGCCCCTGTCATGCTGAAGAAGTAGCGCTGGAAAGACTGTCCTACCTCACTATAGCCAGTGCTGATAAGGACAAGGCTGAACTCATAGCAAAACAGCTCAGCAGCGAGCATATAAAAACTAAAATATCTGATGATATCATAGGAACAGAGTACGCTGCGATGTTAAAAAATATCTATGCCCTTGCCGCTGGAATTGCCCATGGACTGGGTTATGGCGATAATTTCCAGAGTGTGTTGATGAGCAATGCCATCCGTGAGATGAAACGCTATATCAAGCGGGTTCACAAAATGAAGCGGAATATCAACAATTCTGCCTATTTGGGTGATCTGCTGGTAACAGGGTATTCCACTTTCAGCCGAAACCGTATGTTTGGCAATATGATCGGAAAAGGGTATACGGTAAAAAGTGCTATGATGGAGATGAATATGGTGGCCGAGGGATACTATGCCGCCAAAAGTGCCTATGAGCAAAAAAATTCCTTCAAACGCAAAGTGCGTACTCCAATAATCGATACGGTTTACGGCATCCTTTACTTGAAGGAAAATGCAAGAAATAGTTTTAAGAAACTGGCAGATCGCTTAGACTAACTCTCTTTCTTAGTCCCTGTCCAGGGAGAAATCACTATGTTTTTTCAATTCATTATTGAGTGAATCCCTCCATGCAACTACTGTTTTCTCATCTGCTTTGAGAAGTATTTGTAATTCCCCCGACACTGCTTCCATGTACTTCCTTACACTGTGAATGTCGAAATACAGCCTCCCTGTTCTCCTGATAAAAAAATCGAGTGGCGATTGTACCATTTCATACTTCACCCCAAACTGAAGCTCAGAAAGAATGAGACGCTCGGCATTCTCCTCCTCTTTTCGCTTTTTGTAGAAATCCAGGATCATCTCAGCTTGAACGCCGTAGTTGGTTACTAGATACCAAGCATCGTACTTGCTAAAACCATCAGGTTTTAACCTTGAATAAACTTCCTCAATATATTTTTTTACGTGTTTGAACTTTTTAAAGTCACTCCCGCACAAGGCAATGGAATCCGTAGTACACTCCTTTAATTTTGTCCCGTTATTTTCCTCTATTCTTTTAACAATTCGATTTACAACACGTTCAGCCATTTTCCGATATCCCGTAAGTTTCCCTCCGGCGATACTGATGAGTCCGGTATCTGAAGTAAATATTTCATCCTTTCGGGAAAGCTCCGATGCCGATTTCCCTTCTTCGTGGATCAGGGGGCGTAAACCTGCCCAGGAAGATTCAATATCCTCCATTCCCAATTCGATATCCGGAAACATATTATTCACCGCAGCGATCAGGTAGATGGCATCAGCCAAATCAGTCTCCACTTTGTCCTTATCCGAATTGTGGTTGGTATCTGTGGTTCCCACATAGGTTACTTTCCCCCTGGGGATGGCAAAGATCATTCGCCCATCGGGAACGTCAAAATAAACCGACTGCTTCACGGGGAGCTTTTCATGCGGAAACACCAGATGAACCCCTTTGGTAAGATGTAGTCGTTTCCCTTTCTTTGAGTGGTTAATACTCCTCAGCTCATCCACCCAGGGACCGGCAGCATTGATGATGTGATCCGCTTTTATATGATGAGTATCCCCACTCAGAAGGTCTTTAAATTTAACTCCCTCCACCTTTTCATCCTTGTATATGAAATCGGTGACCTCAGCATAGTTAAGTGCTTTGGCACCGTATTGCAGGCTGCTTTTAATATTTTCCAGGGTGAGTCGGGCATCATCAGTCCTGTATTCTGCATAGTATCCCGCACCTTTTACTATTTTCTTAGGCAGGAGGGGTTCAAGGGCCATCGCTTCTTTTTTCTCCAACATCTTTCTTTTGTCATCCCCACTTACCTGTGCCAGGATATCATATACCTTCAAGCCTACAGAAGTAAGCCATTTCCCATAGGAACCACCTTCTATAAGGGGTAACAACATCTTTTCGGGCAAGACCAGGTGGGGCGCAAGTTTATGGACTATAGCTCGTTCTGAACCCACTTCCTTCACCAACCAGAAATCAAATTGTTTCAGATATCGAAGTCCGCCGTGAATTAGTTTTGTCGATTTACTACTCGTGCCTGAAGCAAAATCACCTTTTTCCAGAAGGAGCACCTTTAGGCCTCTGGAGGCTGCATCTAATGCTATTCCACCTCCTGTAATTCCCCCTCCAATTACGACCAGATCAAAATTAGTTTCGACTATTTCCCGGGTGACCGACTGTCTTTTAAGGTTGGAGAAAGGAATTGGTTCTTTCATAAAAAATCGTTTTGATGGTTTGTCTGATATATTATTTTGCCCCGATAGTGTAAAATAACTCTGATAATACTTATGCTATCCCTCAATCAGGACGTTGAAAGTTGTATTCTCGTTCTATTCTGCATATGCGAAGGTGGTACCATTGATACCATTTTTCACGGCCGAGTCTTTGTGCCTCCAGATGGTCGGCATTATTTTTCCATTGGGTTATCGCTTCCAGACTTTCCCAGTAACTCACACTAATACCTATATCACTCCTTGCGGTTTCAAAACCCAGAAATCCCGGTTGTGCCGCAGCCAGGTTTTCCATCCTACTTGCCATTTCTTTATACCCATGGTCACCTTCAGTACGTTGGGTAGTAAAGATGACAGCATAATATGGACAGAAATTGTTCATGGCATGTATTCTTTCTCAAGAAAGTATCCGACAATGGCTTCTTTCATTAAAATGGCCTGCTCTCCGGCCTTCAGTGGAGGCAATTCTTCCTTCACCTTATAATGCGGCCATCCTTCTTCGTCGAAATATTCAAATTCGTAATATCCATAGGGCTCAAGCAATCTGCAAATAGCGATATGCATCAGGTTAACCTTTTCGTCTTTTTTAAACGACCGGTGGTATTGCCCTAATTCCTGCACTCCCACCAGATAGATAATTGCATCGAGTTCTAGGGGGTCGTTATCTGAAAACTGAGAAGAGAGCTTTGCCACTAACAGATCCCATTGTTCTTTTAATACCTGATCTCTTGCCATCTTTTTGCAAATTTCTAAAGATTAAATCCCCCTTCTTTCTAAAAAACCAAAGGTACAAATCAAAGTTCTATATTTGTACAAATCGGTTGTCCGTGAGTTTTATCGACATAGTACTGGGACTTTTACTTCTTTACGGGTTGTTTAAAGGCGTAAAAAATGGTCTGGTGATAGAAATAGCCTCCATCCTGGCCTTAGTCGCAGGCCTATACGGAGCCATACACTTTTCATATATCGTAGGGAATTATCTCGCTTCTCATTGGGATTGGAACGAACGAACGATGAGCCTGGCCTCATTTATTATCACCTTTTTTATTATAGTGATAGCGGTAATTACTGCTGCCAAACTGCTTACTAAAATAGCTGAATTTGCAATGCTGGGCTTGTTGAATAAAATTGCAGGAGGACTATTTGGTACACTTAAAGTAGCCATAATCCTGGGGGCTTTGTTAATCTTTCTGGAAAGTGTAAACAAAAATCTTAAGCTCGTCAACGAAGATACTAAGGCAGAATCCGTACTCTACGAACCTATCAGGAACTTAGGCGAACTTGTATTCAGTGCGGTTATTAAAAACGACGGTGCTGATGTTGAAAACGCAGAGTAGATAGGCTATGTCATTAAGCTCCTTAATTCCCGGGATGTAAAATTGATCAGAGGGTACAAAACGTGCATTTCATCGAATATTTTCAACATTTAAAGCTGTTTTTCAATCCTTTTTACTATCATTACCAACCTCAATTTTTAATACGAGAACTCCCCACTTCTTCCCTACCTGCTTTCGAGGAACACTATAATGAGAAGAAGTCTGCATGCCATCCTTTGGGCAATTTGCCTGTTTGTTGCTGTTTCCTGTACCAAGGAAACTACAGATGATGCGGTGATTCCGGTTGCGTTAAATGCAGTGGAAGTAGAACAGGAGCTCCTACAAATTGTCAATGAACACAGGATCTCTCTTGGCTCAGAACCTCTCCAATTCAATGCCCTGGCATATGATTATGCCAATCTCCATAATGACTATATGATTACCAAAGGAACCATCAGTCATGATAACTTCAGTTCCAGAGCCTCTAAAATTGCAGCGGAAACCAATGCGAAGGAAATAGCGGAGAATGTTGCTATGGATTACCCGGATGCAGCGGAAGCCTTTCAGGGTTGGTTAGCAAGTCCGAACCACAAAGGCACCATGGAAGCTGATTACACAAATACAGCCATCAGTGTTAAAAAAAGTACTGACGGAACCCTCTTTTATACACAGATCTTCTTTAAGTAAAATTCAGTCCCTTACTTTTCGTATTTTTGAATGAAAACATCAGTTTTCTGTTCACACCTTAGTTTTTAATATGGCCGTATTACCTCCTTTCAACCTCCACCAATGGATAGAAGAAAATCGTGATTCTCTTAAACCTCCTGTGGGGAACAAAAACCTATATAAGGATGCCGATGATTATATTGTAATGATCGTAGCCGGGCCAAATGCCCGAAAGGATTATCACTACAACGAAACAGAAGAACTATTTTATCAGATAGAAGGAATTATTGAAGTTCACATTCAGGAAGATGGAGTGAAAAAGACGATGAAACTGGGCCCCGGAGACATGTATCTCCACCCTGCAAAAGTTCCGCACTCTCCTGAAAGACATTCAGGTTCTATAGGCCTTGTTATTGAAAGAAAACGAGCAGATCTCGGCGCTAAGGATGGCTTACTCTGGTATTGTGACAACTGCAACAACAAATTATACGATGTCTATTTTACACTCGAGGATATTGAAAAGGACTTCTTAAAACACTTTGAACATTTTTACGGTTCAGAAACACTTCGCAGCTGTTCCAATTGTGGTACAGTTATGGATGTTGACCCAAGATTTATCGCTAATAATCAGGATTAAAAAATAATATGAATCTGGCTGTCGATCTGCTTATTGGTTTTATTGCGCTACTCCACTTGTATTTTCTATGGCTCGAGATGTTTGCCTGGACAAGCAGGGCTCCCAGGGTATTTAAAGGTTTTCCAAAAGAGCTGTTCGAGCCGACGAAGACCATGGCAGCTAACCAGGGGTTGTACAACGGTTTTCTTGCAGCCGGACTAATATGGACCTTTTTTATCGGGGAATATCCATGGAAGCTATACATCTCCATTTTTTTCCTAAGTTGTGTACTGATTGCCGGTATTTTCGGGGCGATGACGGTGTCAAAAAAAATCTTTTTCGTTCAGGCCCTCCCGGCTTTAATCGCACTGGTCCTCATTCATCTGTGGTAATCCTTTTTTTCCTGCTAAGTGTATATCGGGTAGCACTGCAAGATCTTAATTATTTGTAGCTTTGCAGCCAAACGAACTTCACAATACTAAACAGAATATTATGGCAACGGCATTAGTTGACTCCGGCATACAGGACTCCTTAAAAGCATTAAAAATAAAAGAGCTTAACGACGGTACTTCAACCGGTTCGAAATTCTTTTCCTCAGGTGAAATTATCGAATCATATTCGCCCGTAGACGGATCCCTTATCGCCAGGGTCCGCACAACCACAAAAGAAGATTATGAAGAGGTTATGAGTAAGGCAGGGAGTGCTTTTTTAGACTGGCGACTAAAACCGGCTCCGCAACGGGGCGAGATTGTTCGTCAGTTCGGACAGCGGCTTCGTGAACTGAAAGAACCACTGGGAAAACTTGTATCCTATGAAATGGGCAAGTCTTACCAGGAAGGCCTGGGTGAGGTCCAGGAAATGATCGATATCTGCGATTTTGCAGTGGGCCTTTCAAGACAGTTGCACGGACTAACCATGCACTCGGAAAGACCCGGACATCGTATGTACGAACAGTACCACCCAATGGGGGTAGTGGGGATTATCTCTGCTTTTAATTTTCCAGTAGCTGTATGGGCCTGGAATACTGCCCTGGCATGGGTATGTGGTGATGTATGCGTGTGGAAACCTTCAGAAAAAACGCCATTATGTGGTATCGCCTGCCAGAATATTATAGCTGAAGTATTAAAAGAAAATAACCTGCCTGAAGGAATCTCCTGCCTGATAAACGGAGACTACAGGGTAGGCGAATACATGACCCAGGACAAGCGTATTCCCCTGATTTCTGCTACCGGGTCTATACGAATGGGAAAAATAGTAGCCCAGGCTGTTGCTGCCAGACTCGGAAAATCCCTTTTGGAACTTGGAGGGAACAACGCCATAATTGTAACGCCCAATGCAGACATTAAAATGACGGTTATAGGTGCTGTCTTCGGTGCGGTTGGGACTGCCGGTCAGCGGTGTACTTCTACCAGACGACTAATAGTTCACGAATCGGTTTACGACAAGGTAAAAGATGCCCTTACGGCCGCATACAGCCAGTTGCGGATCGGGAATCCTTTAGACGAATCTAATCACGTAGGCCCGTTAATCGACACAGATGCGGTAAAAAATTATCAGCATGCCCTGGAGCAGGTTGTGGCGCAGGGAGGAAAATTACTGGTAGAAGGTGGTGTGTTACAGGGAGAAGGATATGAGAGCGGCTGTTATGTTAAACCTGCCATTGCTGAAGCAAAAAACTCCTTTGATATTGTCCAGCACGAGACCTTTGCTCCCATTCTCTACCTCATCCCGTATTCCGGAGAAGCAGAAAATGCTATCGCCCTGCAAAACGGAGTGGTACAGGGGCTGTCTTCAGCCATTATGACCAGTGATCTCAGGGAGGCTGAAAAATTTCTGTCAGCTTCGGGAAGTGATTGCGGTATTGCCAATGTGAATATCGGTACTTCAGGAGCTGAAATAGGAGGAGCGTTTGGCGGGGAGAAGGAAACCGGTGGAGGACGAGAATCAGGCTCTGATGCGTGGAAGATCTATATGAGAAGGCAGACAAATACCATCAACTATACAAAAGAGCTTCCCCTGGCGCAGGGAATTAAATTCGATCTGTAAACAGATTACTCATTTCTTGTATTGAAATAGGGCCTCCTTACAGGATTGATCAGAGAGCCCTGGGATTAGCGTTTTTTTAATATCTTGTAAAGAGATTTACCTAACCATTACATTCATGTCTAAAAAAACCACGAATATTATAGGGTTTATCATCACCCTATTGGCCGGTATCTATTTCTTTGTGATGTATTGTAGTCAGTGTTCCTGATAGTGAATCAGCAAAGGACAAGAACACAACCTGGACTCTTTGTTCTGGGAGCGTTAAATCAAAATGATCTAAAAGCAAACTAAATCTTTCACTATGGAGTTAGAATATATGGATATCTGGTGCTGGCTTATTCCCCTTAGTGTGGGGCTTATCTGCGGTTTTTTTGGCTACCTAATCGGTCGGGGATCAAACCCAAAGGTTGATTATGAGTCTCAGATAAAAGAGTTGAGTCGGGAAAATGAAAAAGCTAAGAACGATCTCGCCAAATGTGAGCAGAAACTAGCTGCGGGGTCCTCCTTAAATAATGGGGATTACACCGTCTTTGACTCTGCTGAAGCAAAAAAATATATTGGAAAATCAGTTAAACTTGATGATCTTACACTAGTAGAAGGGATCGGGCCTAAGATTCGAAGCCTGTTTCACAATTATGATATTAAAACCTGGAAGGCTCTGGCTGAAACTTCAGTTGCTAAGTGCCAGGAAGTACTCGATTCGGGAGGAGATCGCTACAAAGTTCACGATCCTGCCTCCTGGCCTATGCAGGCAAAAATGGCTTCAGAAGGAAAATGGAAAGAACTTGCAAGATGGCAGGAGGAACACAAACACGGAAAGTTATAAGTGAATTAAAATTACCCCTCGCCCATTTTCAGATAACGCCATTGGCCTGAACCCAACTAAATCGATACTGGTCTTCAGGAAACTTCATTCGTTCGGA
The DNA here is from genome assembly GCF_041205185.1 of Muriicola sp. SD30. NCBI lineage: Bacteria > Pseudomonadati > Bacteroidota > Flavobacteriia > Flavobacteriales > Flavobacteriaceae > Muriicola > Muriicola sp. SD30. The sequence goes on along the minus strand of NZ_JBGEWB010000002.1, from coordinate 427,568 downwards.
AATTCGATGCAGGCGATCAGGAAGTTTCATTAAATAATCCCTTGCTTTTTCAGCCTCCTCATTCAGGCCTCTCAGGGTCCCCAATTCCCAGTAAGTATTTAACTTTTTCAGGATCTCAATATAATCCTGTGCCGTATAAACCCCCAGTCTTTGTGCACAATTTGAAAAATTCTCGAAGGCAGCGCCAATAGCACCCCCGGATTCCCGCAGAAAATGGGCAGGCATTACGATCTTGTGCTTCATCATATCTGCAAAAGCGAGGATCATGCCGTTGGGATCATGTCCCAGAATGGTCTTTACAAACTCGCGATATGCAAGGTGATGTCTCATTTCATCCCCTGCTATAATAGAACACATTTTACCCAACAGTAAATTTCCCTTTTTCTTGGCCATCTGACCTACTCGCTTATGAGAGATATTGGTTGCTAATTCCTGAAAAGTAGTATAAATAAAATTCTTGTAAGGATCCCGGTCTGTACCTATGTCGAATCCATCCGTGATCAAATATTGGGTAGAGATTTCAACCTGCCGCATGTTTACCCTTCCTGAAAGGTATAAGTACTTATTCAGTACATCTCCGTGCCTGTTTTCCTCTGCAGTCCATGCCCTGACCCATCTCGACCAGCCGTTGTTTTCTTTAGCATGCTGATTAATGCCTTCCACATCCATCAGCCAGGATTCATAAGTGGGCAGAGCCTCTTCCGTAATTGTATCTGCTACCAGAGTTACCCAGAAATCATATCCGAGTTCTTTTGCTTCTTCACGGATTTGCTCTACAGCATCGAAGAACCCATCCGACTGGGAATCCGGCAGGAAGTCTGAAGGCTGCCAAATTTCATCCGGAGGTATGAGAAAAGAATCCATAAAGCCTGATACTTGTGGCTCGATCGCATCCATCACTTCTAACCGAATATTCTTCATTTTTTGCGTCTTTTAAACAAAGTACGACAAATAAATATGGAAACTCTATTAAAGGATTACCAAAAATTAGTTTCGGCCGTTTTCCCCGGGGTAAAAAGAATATACCGCATCGCTTTGCCAAAATTCCTTGGTGTCTGCATCGATAATGGTCAAGGGCCCTTTGTAAGCCGCTGCGGTATCTATATTCCAAACATTGGCCGCCCTGTGAGGGACAGACTTACCAATCTTACTCAGGGGGGTGTGGCCTATATAGATCTCCGAGTAATGCAGTAATCGTTTAGGGTAATATATACTGTCTTTTGCAATTCCCGGATCCAAGGCTAAAGCCAGTTCCCAGAGTGTTCGATCCCAATAAAAAGTCTTTGAGAAGTATTCAAAATCTACTCCTTTTAAATTGGTAAATCCGGCATGAAGAAAAAGTCGTTTTTTATTATCCAGGTAATAATTGCGCAAAGATTTATAAAAGGAAATATGACTCTTTTTAACTTCTTCACCTGCTTTTTCGTACGACTCAATGGTAGCCTCTCCCCCATTCATCAACCAAAGTGGATTGTGTTCTCCTGTTTCAAGCCAGTGGTAACAGAGATCATCGTGATTCCCACGCAAAAATATGCATTGATAGTCTTGCTGTAATTTCAACAGGTATTCTACAGTCTCTACAGCCTCGCTCCATCCATCGACATAGTCGCCTAAAAAAATAAGCAGGTCATCCCGCTTAACGCCTGCTCTTTCCAAAACCTGGGGCAGGGCCTGTGCGCCGGCATGTATATCCCCAATGACCAATGTTCTCATGGCGCAAAAATCGTAAATTCTCTATGGAACACCTTACAGCTTTGGTAAAAATTTTGCCTGCTTAATTTCAACCCCTTATGAATAATCCCCCGCCGGGTTTATATTACGCAGATATTTTCCTATACTTGAACTCTCTAATCCTCTTTAAGGCCGTGTAATGTTGTCTAAAAAAATATTCTGTATCGGTGAGTTACTGATCGATTTTGTTGCAGAAAATCAGGGAGCTGATCTTTCAAAGGCTACTGTTTTTACCAAAAAGGCTGGGGGAGCTCCTGCAAATGTAGCCTGTGCAATTTCAAAACTGGGAGGGAACAGTGCGTTTATCGGATGCGTGGGGGAAGATCCATTCGGATCCTTTTTAATGAACAGAATAGATGCCTTTGATGTAGATCTTTCACTTGTACAGCGGTCATCTACCTTTACAACACTTGCTTTTGTATCCCTGGCGGAAAACGGGGAAAGGGATTTTGTGTTTTCCAGGGGGGCAGATCGGGAACTTCAATACGATTCCTCCATAAAAAGCTCTTTTCGTGACCAGATGGTCCATCTGGGGGCGGCAACAGCTCTTCTGGGAGGACCCCTGGAGAAAGCCTACAGCCACTATCTATTTGATGCCATTACTGAAAATGCCTTTATCAGTTTTGATCCCAATTACAGAGCAGACCTGTGGAAAGGAAACGAGAAAACCTTTGTCAAAAAGTGTATGCCTTATATCGAAAAATCCCATTTGTGTAAATTCAGTCTGGAAGAAGCCCAGATGTTATCAAAGAAGAACTCCCTCCCGGAAGCAAGTGAAGCTTTACACCAGATTGGGGCAGAAATTATTACCATTACCCTGGGTTCTGAGGGCACCTGGGTGAGTACAAAAAACTCCCGTCAGACCATTCCAAGTATTGCCGTCACCCCGGTGGATACTACCGGAGCAGGAGATGCTTTTATTGGTTGCCTACTACAACAAATCAGTCAGTTACCATCACATGAAATGTTATCAGAAAGCGAGTCTACATTGATGGAAATGGTAGAGGTTGCCAATAGAGCAGGCGCAATAACCACCACCGGTTACGGGGCGATCGATTCACTGCCGGATATAAATCAATTGAACAGTTCCGAATGAATCAATTGGCACTCCACAGGAAACTGGCCATGGAAGATTTACAGGATCTTCAGTCTGCCAAACCCGAAAATCTTTTCGAACAACGCCTCGAAACTAATCTGCCTTTGATAGAGGATTTATTTTTTTCTCTCTATACCAGTCCTGAACACAGGACCTACTTTAAAAAGCTTAAAAAGTTACTCCCGGAACTATTTAAAAAAAGACCTGAGGATCTAAAATATCAGGATCTCCGGTTATTAAAGCAGGGCAATTGGTACCAGTCGAATAAAATCACAGGCATGCAGTTGTACGTTGATCTCTTCAACAAAAATCTAAAGGGAATTGAGGAGAAGATCCCTTATTTTAAAGAACTGGGGGTTAATTTCCTGCACCTTATGCCCATTACCACAAGGCCGGCTGGTGAGAATGATGGCGGGTATGCCGTTAACAGTTATACTGAAGTTGACAGTAAATACGGTAACAGAAAATCGCTGCTCGAGCTCACCTCAAAGCTGCGCAAGAATGGAATTTACCTTATGCTCGACTTTGTAGTAAATCACACCTCAGATGAATATCCCTGGGCCAAAAAGGCGCTTGAAGGGGACAAGACCTACCAGGATTATTATTATATGTATCCGGATAGGACTATCCCCGATGCATTTGAAGCTAATTTGCCTGAGGTCTTTCCCTCAACTTCACCAGGAAATTTCACCTACAGACCTGAGATTTCCCAGTGGGTAATGACCGTCTTCAATTCTTATCAGTGGGATCTGAATTATACAAACCCTAAAGTCTTTCTGGAAATGCTCAGGAATCTGGTGGAGATGACCAATAGTGGGGTTGATGTTGTTCGTTTTGATGCCCTGGCCTTTCTCTGGAAAAAAATTGGAACGATCTCCCAGAATCTGCCAGAAGCGCATCAACTTATTTCCCTCTTCCGAATGTGTCTGCAGGTGGTTGCCCCGGGAGTTATTTTTCTGGCAGAAGCCATCGTTTCCCCCCACGATATTGTAAAGTATTTCGGGGAAGGGAGACGGGAAGGAAACGAATGCGATGTAGCCTACAATGCCTCCCTAATGTCCCTTTTATGGAATTCTATAGCAACAAAAAAAACGCTTCTGCTGCAGAAGTCCTTACATAATGTTCCCCAAAAACCGCCATCTTCTACCTGGATAAATTACCTCCGTTGCCATGATGATATCGGGCTGGGTCTGGACGATGGTTATATTGCCCAGTTGGGTTGGGACCCCTGGCTGCACAGGAAGTTTCTGATTGATTACTATTGCCAGGGCCTGGATTGGAGTCCGGCCGTTGGATATAAATTTATGGAGAACCCGGCTACAGGAGACAGCCGAATTACCGGGAGTTGTGCCTCTTTACTGGGTCTGGAAAAAGCCATGCGTACTCTGGATTCCGAAATGGTGATGATTTCAGTAAAGAAGATTCTGATGCTACATGGAATCATTCTTTCCTTTGGAGGAATTCCGATGATCTATGCAGGAGACGAACTTGGTACCCTAAATGATTACTCTTACCTTGATGATGAACATAAAAAGCAAGACAGTAGGTGGGTAAACAGACCCAGCCATAACTGGGAAGCTGTCGCACAACTCAGTGAACCTGATAAACCGTCTTCGCAAATTTTCATCGGAATCCGGCATATGATCTCCCTGCGAAGTAAGACCGGGGTTTTTACAGACCGTAACAATCTCGTCGTCCATGACCCTCGCAATCAACATTTATTCCTTTACGAAAGGACAGGAGCCAAGCTGGAGGGAGTACTGGTTGTAGCTAATTTTGACGAATCACCACAAATTCTTGATGCTGGGATACTTTCCAATTTGGGCTATGTTAATGACGGTTCATTACGTGATTTACTTTCTGACGGCAAATGGAAACTGACGAGTAGTCTGGTACAGATCGATCCGTTTCAGATTTTATGGCTGGTAAAGGACTAGCTGTAGCGCACTTTTCTGAGAATTCTCAATGATTCCTTCAGATTGTTATACACTTTTTCATCTACCGACTTAGTTGAGTTTTTTAATATTTCCATTTGATCCTTTGCCTCCTCAAATCCATTCAGATAACAAAGCAAATATGTGGCCGGGGCCAATTTGAGATCTGCACGTTCCGCCTTCGTAAGCTTCCTGTTTTTCTGGAGTTTTTGCAGCAGGGCATTATTGGTATTGTAGATATGGAAAAGCGTTTTCCGATCGTATTGGGGAGGTTGAAAGATCAGCTCACTTACGATCTGGTAAGTACCGTTGTCATTAAAAGTGATGCCTACCTCCTCCAGGGGATAATATCGCTGTTCCCTTCCAAGGCCTAATTGTACATATTCTGTGATAGCAAAGGTATCTTCAGTGATATCTATGGATATCTCATCCAAAGCAGAGTAAAAGAGCTTTACCTGTTCATTGATCAATTCAATATCTACCCTGGAGTAGTATGTTTTTTGTTTTACCTTTTTTCTATTCCCCGCCCAGCAAATGACAAATTGTTCCTTAAAAACCTTATAACTGCTGCTTAGGTCTTTATGCCTGTGATTGATAAAGTCGATTACCCCGTCGAGTGTGAGTTCAATATTATTTCTGGCGTGTTGCTCAATGGTAGCGACCATTTCCGAATTGAGATCTTTAAGTTCAATATCAAAAGCCTTCGGCATGCTGATGCTTCCTTCTCTGAAAAACACGGCCCCTCCGTAATATTTCCAGATATTTTTTCGGAGAGCACAGATCCGGCCATTCGATTTGATGGTCACCAGGCCTACCACCTTTCCTTCAGGTAAGTGCGGAAAGGGAATATTTTCATATGAAATCAACGGGGGGTTGTCCAGGTATGCGTTAACCAAATTTTGGATCTTGCTGTCGTCAAAGAAATCGACTCCAACAATCTTATTGTCTTCATCCTCAACCCCAATGACGATAAAAGAATTGTTTTTTGGATTGCTGTTGGCCAGGGCACAAACATGTTTCAGGAATTTAGCCTTTCCTTCCTTCTGGCCGATATCGATAAAACGCTTTTTATCATAAAAACTATTTTCGTCATTATGGGCCAGGAGATTTTTGACCAGAAGGCGTTTGTTAATCATTCCTTTTTCTTCACTATGGTACTACTCGCCTGGGCAGTAGGCATCACTACCAGGTCGGCAATATTTACATGGTAAGGCCTGGTGGTTACAAAATAAATGATGTCTGCAATATCTTCGGGTTTCAGAGGCTGATAGCCCTGATATACCTTTTTTGCCCTTTCTTCATCCCCTTTAAACCGAACTTCACTGAATTCTGTTTCTACAAGTCCGGGATTTACCGCTCCTACGCGTATTCCGTTTTCGTTAAGGTCTATTCTCATCCCCTGGTTGATGGCATCAACCGCGTGTTTGCTGGCACAATACACATTGCCCCCGGGGTATACTTCCTTCCCGGCAGTGGAGCCTATGTTGATAATATGCCCGTTTTTCCGCTGGATCATCCCTGGAAGAATAGCCCTGGAAACGTATAGCAATCCCTTTACATTTATGTCGATCATCGCATCCCAATCTTCCAAAGCTCCGCTTTGAATGGGGTCTAAGCCATGAGCGTTACCCGCATTGTTGACGAGGATATCGATTGAAGCAAACTCTTCAGGAAGGGATTGTATGGCAGCTCGAACATCTTCTTTTTTACGAACATCAAAGTTGAGGGTATGCACCGCGGTTTTATTTTGCAGTGTTTTTTTTAGGGCATCAAGTTTTTCCTGCCTCCTTCCACAAAGGATCAATTTGATATTGTTTTTTGCGAAAAGCTCTGCCGTGGCCTTCCCAATGCCACTGGTTGCTCCAGTGATAAAGGCTATTTTTTGTTTTTCTTGCATCATAATATTTCTTCAGGGAACCTTATGGCCTTGTGACGCCTCAAGCAGGAGAAACCAATCTTCCAGTTCCATCTCTACATTAACGGCCTTCATAGAATCTTCCAGTCGGTTAGCATTGGAAGTTCCAACTACCGGATGAATGTGAGCAGGATGCTTCATCAGCCAGGCCAGGATAAGCTGATCTTCACTTGCGTTATACTTCTTTTTCAATGGTAATAATACCTCCCTTATCCTCTTTGTTTTCTCATTATCCTCCCGAAAATATGAGCCGAGGGGAGACCATGCCATGGCCATTCTTTTCCTGCTGATACAATCATCAAGCGTTCCGTCATACATTACTCCATCAGCCGTGAGTGAACATTCAACCTGATTGGCCTGCACCGGGATGGCCGTTTCAAGCATGGCAATTTGGGAGGGTGTAAAATTAGACACCCCAAAAGACTTGATCTTCCCGCTGCTGAGCAGCTGTTCAATAGCTTTGGCTACTGGCTCGGGATCCAGTAATGGACTTGGGCGGTGTAGCAGGAATAGATCGAGGTATTCCGTCGTCAGTTTTTCAAGGGAGCGCTCGGCAGACCAGATGATATAATCTGTAGCGTAATTATAATGCTTTACCTTATTATCTCTGGCATCACACATATACTGAATTCCACATTTACTAATGAGCTGGATGTCCTTACGGGCAATTCCACTTTCAGCAAAGGCATTTCCAAATTCCTCTTCATTGCCATACCCGCCGTAAATATCAGCGTGGTCAAAGGTCGTAATCCCTGCTTCCAGGCAGTGATTCATCAGAGAGACCATCTCACTTTTTGAAAGTTGCTTACCCCATGATCCCCATGTCATGGTTCCGGCGATGATTCGGGAGAATTTTTTCGGTGATTTCATAAGTGATGAAATTACTAAAAATCCCTTAAATACATCATAAAACTTAGGGTTCCCGGGAATTTTTAACCAATCGTTAACAGGCAGTGAATGAATAAATTTTCAATTTGCATATCCTTTAAACTAAGAGATTGATAGACAACTACTAAAAGATATTTTATGGATGATAAAAGCACGGTAGATATAAGTGCGGTAAATGAGAAAATTGCTCAGGAAAGCGCGTTTATTGACCTGTTAATGATGGAGATGAACAAGGTTATCGTCGGGCAAAAGCATATGACGGAACGCCTATTGATCGGCCTTTTGGGACAAGGCCATATATTGCTGGAAGGGGTGCCGGGCCTGGCAAAGACCCTGGCGATAAACACCCTGGCAAAGGCTGTAAAGGGGAGTTTCAGCAGGATACAGTTTACCCCCGACCTGCTTCCTGCCGATGTGGTAGGAACCCTTATTTACAATATGAAGGAAAGCGATTTTTCTATAAAAAAAGGGCCTATTTTCGCCAATTTTGTTTTAGCAGATGAGATCAACCGGGCACCTGCGAAAGTACAATCTGCTTTGCTTGAAGCCATGCAGGAGCGACAGGTGACCATAGGGGATGAAACTTTCCCTCTCGATGCTCCATTCCTGGTTATGGCCACTCAGAACCCTATAGAACAGGAAGGAACATATCCTCTTCCCGAAGCTCAGGTAGACCGATTTATGCTTAAAACCATAATCGATTACCCGAAAATGACCGAAGAACAGCTGATTATCAGACAGAATCTGAACGGAGCATTCGAGGCTGTCAAACCAGTAGTGAGCCTAAAACAAATCCTTAGTGCTCAAAAGGCAGTCAGAGAGGTCTACATGGATGAAAAGATTGAAAAATATATTCTTGATCTTGTCTTTGCTACCAGATATCCTGAAAAATACAACCTGGAAAGTCTCAAACCTTTGATCAGTTTTGGGGCCTCACCAAGAGGAAGTATCAACATGGCCATTGCTGCCAAATGTTACGCTTTTATCAAGCGAAGAGGTTATGTAGTTCCAGAAGATGTACGGGCAGTAATTCACGACGTTCTAAGACACAGGGTTGGAATCACTTACGAAGCTGAAGCTGAAAGTATTACTTCTGAAGAAATTATCAATCGCATCGTAAACGAGATTGAAGTACCCTAGAAAGTTCAAGGAATTAATCCTGTTCAAATCTTCCTTTTTGAACCCAGTTGCCTAATCCTGAACCCATGGATACAAAAGAATTACTTAAAAAGGTTCGCAAGATTGAAATCAAGACCCGTCGGTTGTCCGACCATATTTTTGGTGGGGAGTATCACTCCACCTTTAAAGGACGGGGAATGACCTTCAGTGAAGTTCGGCAATATCAGTTTGGGGACGATGTACGCTCTATCGACTGGAATGTTACCGCCCGATACAACGAGCCTTATGTAAAAGTGTTCGAAGAAGAGCGGGAACTTACCCTGATGCTCCTGGTTGATATAAGTGGTTCTGAGCATTTTGGTACGGTAAACCAGTTTAAAAAAGATGTTATTACAGAAATATCGGCTACCCTGGCCTTTTCTGCCCTGCAAAACAACGATAAGGTAGGGATGATCATGTTCTCAGATGAAGTTGAACTCTTTATCCCCCCGAAAAAAGGGAAGAGTCATATTTTGAGAATCATCAGGGAATTACTGGAATTCAAGCCAAAAAGCAAGAAAACCGATCTGGTAGAGGCGCTTAAGTACCTCTCCAATGTCATGAAAAAAAGGACGATCATCTTTGTACTCTCTGATTTTATGATGGATGAGTATGAAAACACTCTGAAAATTGTGGGGAATAAACACGATGTTACCGGAATCAGAGTGTATGACCCCAGGGAGGAGGAAATTATGAACCTTGGATTAGTACAAATGGAGGATGCCGAAACGGGAGAAGTACATTTTGTAAATACCTCTTCAAAAAAAGTGAGGAATGCCTACCAGCAGTTTTACAGGGAAAAAGTAGCGTATTTTAAAAATGCCTTTACAAAGTCGGGTGCAGGAATATTACAGTGCCGGGTGGATGAAAGTTATGTAAAAAAATTATTGGGGTATTTTAAGCAAAGAGCCTAGATTGATGCTGAAGAGAAATTACACATACACGCCGTACGCTGTTCCTAAAAATTGGGCATGGGCAATATTGCCCTTTCTCTTCTATGCTGTATTAGGCGCGGCTCAGCAAGCTCCTGTAGTAAATACTTCCGTAGACACCACCTCAATAAAAATAGGAGAGCAGATAAAGTTTAAAGTATCGGTGGAAACAGATACTACTGCTCAGGTAATTTTTCCTGAGGGTCAGACCTTCTCCCCCCTGGAAACAGTTGAAGCCTTCAAAACGGATACGACCCGAAAGGCAGATCGGATGATCCTTCAAAAAATCTACGCCTTAACCCAATTCGATTCGGGTTCCTATATCCTTCCTGTTCAAAGGATAGAGATTGATGGGAAGGGATATTTTACAGACTCCCTCAGGGTAGAGGTAGCGACCGTTGAAGTAGATACTGTAACTAAGGAAATCTATGATATAAAGCCTCTGATTCCTGTCGAGAAAAATATGGCAAATATCCCATTCTATGTCTGGGTCATATTGGGAAGCCTTCTTATGATCGGAATTGTTCTCTGGTACTTTTTCAGGCGTAAACCTTTGAGCGAAGAGGAACAGCAAGCTATGCTCCCCCCCTATGACCGGGCACTACAGGAATTAAAAAAGCTCGAAAACTCCAAATATCTCATACAGGAGGAATATAAAAAATACTATTCTGAACTAACTGATATTGTTAGGTCATATCTGGAAGAGGATGTCCATATCTCTGCTCTTGAAAGTACCACAGATCAGCTTATCACCAAGCTGGAGCTGATGAAAGATGCAGGGGAATTAAAAATTGAAGACGAAACCATACAGCAGTTTAAACAAATCCTTTACACTGCAGACCTGGTGAAATTTGCGCGCTCAAAACCAGAAATGTCGAAGGCAGAAGAAGACAGGAAGTCTATAGAGCATATAGTTATAAAGACCAAGGAAGCCATCCCTGAACCCACTGAGGAGGAATTGATGGAGCAGGCTGCATACAAGGAAGTCCTGCGTAAAAAAGCCCTTAAAAAAAGATGGGTACAGGCAGGAGTGGCCACCGCAGCAATAGTGCTGCTTAGTCTGGTTGCCACTGTATACTATTACGGGATTGACAATGTCAGGAATTCGTTAATCTACCAGCCTTCTAAAAAACTACTCGAGGGAGAATGGGTATCCAGCTCCTATGGCTATCCCCCCATAGACATATCAGCTCCGGACGTTTTGCTAAGACAGGAGGTGGAACTTTCAGCTGAAGAAATGAATGTAGTACGAAACAAACAAGTATTTTCCTTTTACAATCCAGAAAATCTCTTTGGCGTAGGAACATCTTCCGTAATACTGGCAGAACCTACCGAACCCGATTATCAAAAGAGTATCGATAAAGCCCTTAAGGAATTCGCAGATAAAGGTGCCCGAAACATTATCACCAAACAAGAAGAATTCAGCTCTGTTTCCGGAGTCCCCGGGGTAAAAGTCTATGGCAGTGCTACCTTCCCGGGTGATAGTGAGAATGAGAGAATTAAAAGCAAATATGCGATCATCCTTTTTGGTGGAAAAGGATTCCAACAACAGGTGATTCTCTCATGGGAAGAGGGGGACCCTTATGCCGAACAGATCATTGAGAGAATAATTAATTCTATAGACGTTAAAACACAGGTTTAAGAAATGTTTGAAAATATTCAGTTTGCGAATCCACAATTCTTTTGGTTGCTCCTGGGGTTACCTCTGGCCATCCTGTGGTATTTCTTCAAACGAAAAGATCAGACAGCTACACTAAAAATCCCAAGCATAAAGGGGTTTCCAAAAAATGACATCCTTTCTAAACTGCGTCCTGTATTATTTGCCTTCAGGCTTCTTGCCCTGGCATGCATTATCACGGCAATGGCCAGGCCACAGATCAGAGAGGTCTCAACCCGTACAAAAACAACAAAGGGGATTGATATAGTGATGGCTATAGATGTTTCTTCCAGTATGCTGGCCAGGGACCTTCGTCCGAACCGACTTGCAGCTCTCAAGGAGGTGGCTTCTAATTTTATACAACAACGCCCCAATGACCGTATTGGGCTTGTCGCCTACGCGGGGGAAAGTTATACTAAAACCCCTATTACCAGCGACAAGGGGATTGTACTGAACGCGCTTAAAGAAATAACCTATGGCCAATTGGCAGATGGCACAGCTATTGGTATGGGCCTGGCTACTTCCGTTAATCGCTTAAAAGACAGTAAGGCCATAAGCAAAGTGATCATTCTCCTTACCGACGGTGTTAACAATTCAGGATTTATCGAACCTGAAACGGCCGCCAACCTGGCTGTTGAATTTGGTATAAAAACGTATACTATCGGACTAGGAACCAACGGCAATGCACTTTCGCCAATTGCGTACAATGCTGATGGATCATTCCGATATGGAATGCGACAGGTTGAAATCGACGAGGATCTCTTAAAGCAGATTGCTGAACTAACAGGAGGGCAATATTTCAGGGCGACCAACAACCAGAAACTGGAAGCAATCTATGAAGAGATCAACAAACTGGAAAAAACAGAAGTAGAAGAATTTAAATATTATAACAACGAAGAGAAATTCAGGCCCTGGGCCCTTCTTGCCGGAATCCTTCTGATTTCAGAATGGATATTGAGGACAATCTTATTTAAAAGTTTTGTTTAGGCCATGATACAGATAGACGAAGCGACATATTTCTATTTCTTCCTGCTCTTCCCGGGCATTGTGCTGCTGTATTTCGGTTTGGTATTCTGGAAAAAAAGAACTCAGAGGAAATTTGCCGATCCCGATTTGCTCAGAAGATTGGTTCCCACCCGTTCCAACTTTAAGAGTGGGTTAAAGTTAATTCTCCTTCTCTTAGGCCTTACAGGACTTATCCTCGGGCTGGCCAATCCAAAAATTGGAACCAAACTGGAAACCGTAAAGCGAGAGGGGGTTGATATTGTGTTTGCGATTGACGTATCCAAAAGTATGCTGGCCGAGGACATCGCACCAAACAGGTTGGAGAAGTCTAAACGACTGGTTTCCGAGATCATCAATCAACTGGCAAGTGACAGAATCGGAATTATTGCCTATGCCGGGCAGGCTGCTCCTCAATTGCCTATCACCACCGACTACGGAGTGGCAAAAATGTTCTTACAATATCTAAACACCGACCTTTTGTCATCCCTGGGTACGGCGATTGATGAGGCCATTAAACTAGCAACGACCTTCTATGACGATCAGGATCAGACGAACAGGGTTCTGTTCATTGTTTCAGATGGAGAGGATCACACAGACGGACGGGCTATAGATGCCGTGGATCTTGCGGTAGAAGAAGGAATAAGAGTGTTCACCATTGGAGTCGGAAAAGAAAAAGGAGCCCCAATTCCGATAAAAAGGAACGGAATTACACAGGAATTGAAAAAAGATGGAGAAGGCGAGGTAATTATTACCCGGCTGAATGCAGAAATATTGGAAGAAATTGCCGAAAAAGGAAATGGAGAATATATAGATGGCTCAAATACGGAAGAAGCTGTTGAAAAAATCAAGGAGGCTTTAAATCAAATTGATAAAACCGAATTTGAAGCCAAGCAGTTTGCGGATTATAAGGACCAATTTCAATGGTTTTTGGGTGCAGCCTTATTCTTCCTATTTTTAGATATCTTTTTACTCGACAGAAAAACAAAATGGCTACAAAAGTTAAATCTATTTAATGAAGAAGACCATGAATAAGATATGCTTGTTTTTTTTCGTGTGTTTCTTTGCCGTAGGCATAGCACAAGATGACAAAAAGAAAAACACTGAAAAGGATCTGAAGTCTTCCCTCGACCTAACCTGGGAGGCGAATCAGGAATTGTCTGAAAACGAATTCGTCAAGGCTGAAGCAGATTACCGAAGGGCGATCTCCAAAAGCGGTGAAAATGTTATTGCGCCTTATAACCTGGGAACGGCCTATTACAAAAAAGAAAGCCTGGAAGAAGCATTTGGCAGGTTTAAGCAGGCAGGGGAACTGGCCGAGGCTAAGCCTGAAAAACACAAGGCCTTTCACAATATGGGCAATGTATTTATGAAGAACGAGGAATACGCCAAGGCGGTTGAGGCTTACAAAGAAGCATTGAGGAATAATCCCGAAGACGAGGAAACCCGATATAATCTGGCACTGGCCAAAGCCCTGGCAGAGCAGCAGAAAAACCAGGACAAAGACGGGGACAAGGACGAAGAATCAAAGGAAGATGAAGATTCTGAAAATAAAGGCAAAAAAGAACAGGAAGACCAGCAACAAGACAATAAGGAAAAAGACGGAGGGGAACAGGAAGAAGATGAAAACAAGGACGGGGATGGAAATGAGAAAAAGGACCAGCCTAAGGAGGGCGAAAAACCCGACGAGCAAAAACAGCCACGCAGTAGTCAACTTTCTCCTCAACAAATAAAAAATCTGTTGGAAGCCATGCAGAATGAAGAAAATAAAGTGCAGGAAAAGATGAACGAAAAGAAGGTCAAAGGACCTAAGAGTAAAAATGCCAAAGATTGGTGATGATTAAAAATACAATCCATAGTGTTCTTCTTCTTTTCTTCCTGATTGGATCCTCTTTGGGATTCGCTCAGGAAGAGGAAACCATTGAGTTTAAAACAAATCTCAGCAAGAACAAGCTCGGGATTAATGAAAGACTCAGGGTAGAATTCACAATGAATAAAGACGGCGATAACTTTACCCCTCCTGATTTTGAAGGGTTTCGCGTACTTATGGGTCCTTCACAATCCATCAGTTCGTCCTGGATCAATGGGGTGAGAAGTTATTCCAAGACATATTCATATACCCTCGCGCCAACTGAACGGGGTACCTTTACCATAAAACAGGCTACGATTGTCATTGATGGAAAGACCTACAAAACTACACCTGCAAAAGTAGAGGTAACAGCTGCGGTTGACAAGCCCAGTGATCAGATGACAGCCGAGGATATCGCGGATGAAAATCTGCATCTTGTAGCTGAGGTATCAAAGACGCAACCCTATTTAAATGAGGGGATGAGTGTGGTCTACAAGCTTTATGTGAGTCCGTCCATCAATGTTTCCAATTTCCGTCCTCTTGATAATCCTACCTATAACAATTTCTGGAGCCAGGATATCCCTGTTACCTCTTATAATGTGAAGAATGGAACCTATCAAGGTAAATCATACCGATACGTTATTCTCAAGCGTGTGGTGCTGTATCCGCAAAAAAGCGGGGCACTGGAAATTGAGCCCCTTTCCCTTGACGTCACCCTGGAAGTGCCAACCAACAGGAGGGATTTCTTCGGACAGCCAATCTATACACAAACCCATAAAACAGTTTCTGCGGGGAAAAGGACTATCCAGGTAAAGCCGCTACCTACTCAGGGACAACCCAGCGATTTTAGTGGGGCTGTAGGCAGCTTCAGGTTTAATGTCTCTACCAGTAAAAAAACCCTTAAGGCCACTGAATCCCTTCAGGCCGTTGTTGAAGTTGAGGGCAAGGGAAATCTTAAACTCTTCCAATTACCTGCCCTGGAAATGCCCGGATCTCTGGAGGTTTATGAACCCGAGTATAATGAAAGTGTGAGGACAACCCTCTCGGGGATGCAGGGGAAAGTGAGTAATAACTATACGGTAGTACCTTCCTTTAAAGGGAAATATCCCATCCCCTCCATAAATTTCAGCTACTTTGATCCTCAGGATGGCGCCTATAAAACACTTACTTCTGATGAAATCAATATCGATGTAACCAGCGGCCCTCTTGAATCCTCAGGGGGAAATGTTTCTATTACCTCCAGTAATAAACGTCCTATTCAGGCAACCGGCAGTCAGTTCCACTTTATCAAGCTAACACCGAACTTCAGACCTATACAGGAGACCCCTTTCTTTGGCTCATTGCAATTCTATCTTTTCTTTTTAAGTCCGCTATTACTCATCCCCCTTGCAATAATATTTGGTAAAAGGAGAGAAGCGATTGCCAGTGATGTGGCCGGGAATAAAATTAAAAGAGCGAACAAGCTGGCAAGGAAATTCCTTTTTAAAGCCAGAAAGGCCATGGGAGAGAAAGACGAATTCTACATTGCCCTGGAAAAAGCTCTCCACAACTACCTGAAAGCGAAGCTTAAAATTGAAACCACAGAATTCAGTAAGGAAAAAATAGCAACCCTCTTACTTAAAAAAGAGGTTGACTCCGAAACCAACGACGGATTTATAGGCTTGCTGAAAAACTGTGAAATGGCCAGATACAGTCCTTTTTCCCAGGTTCAGATGCAAGCAGATTACGACAAGGCCATTGAAGTTATTTCAGCATTGGATAAACAACTATAAGATGAAGAGCTGGATATTTATAATAATTATTTTTCTATCCCCTTTTTGCCAGGCGCAAAATGATGTCCTGTTTGATGAAGCAGCAAAAGCTTACAATGAAGGGGATTACGAGCTGGCCATTGATAATTACAAGCATGTTCTGGAAAGCGGGGTTCATTCTGCCAGTATATACTTTAATCTCGGAAATGCCTATTACAAACTCAATGAAATAGGCCCCAGTATTTATTATTACGAAAAGGCCCTTTTATTAGATCCCAATGATAATGAGATCAGGAATAATCTCGCCTATGCACAGCAAATGACAATTGATGATATAGAGCCCCTGCCTCAAACAGCTATCTCAAGGATGGTGTCTCGTGTGATGAATATTCTGACCTTTGATCAGTGGGCCTATACATCCATAGGTTTTATGTTCTTGTTTGTTTCCCTTTATCTGGCATTTTATTTTTATCGATACGCCGATAAAAAGCGACTTGCCTTTATAGGAAGTATGATCTGTTTATTTTTTGCAGCTTTAAGTGTGGTAATGGCCGTACTGCAGTATCAGGAATACAATAAGACCGATCCGGCAATCATCTTTGCATCCGAAACTTCCGTAAAAGAGGAACCCAACAACCGCAGCATAACCCTGTTCAATTTACATGAGGGGAGTAAGGTGTATGTTCTGGAAACGCTTCAGGAATGGCATAAGGTAAAGCTTGCCGACGGGAAAAACGGATGGATACCAGCTTCAGACCTACAGGAAATAAAGGACTTTTAGCGCATTCTTAACATTTAGATAATAGTAATCCTATTATTTTTGGACTTTATGAGCCGAACTTTCTTTAAATCATTTGTCGTTGTCTTTCTCAGTACCATTTGGATAACCGGGATTATAGCCCCGCCTGTATTGCAATTGATAGATGACAACGCAGTGCTCATTTCCTTAAATATGAATGAGGAAGAACCTCAGGAACAGGGAAAGAAGGACATAGGAGAAGAATTCATCCTCGGGAATCCAATGAGTGTAAACGACTTCTTACTTTTCAGCTATTCAGATTCAGCTGGCGATTCTGCCAGTTCATTTTCCAATTCTTATTATGGGGAAATACAACTACCTCCGCCCGAAGGGCTGTTATAAGCTTATCTCATATCCTTTAATTAATTAACCTGCCCGATACTTCCAATTCGGGTCAAAATTACTTTATAATTATGTTTAAACACATCAAGAACGATTTACCGGCGAGTATTGTCGTATTCTTTGTAGCCCTGCCTCTCTGTCTGGGTATTGCACTCGCTAGTGGCGCTCCTTTGTTTTCCGGCCTTATTGCCGGTATTGTAGGAGGAATAATTGTAGGCTCCTTAAGTGGCTCACATATTGGTGTTAGTGGCCCAGCCGCCGGATTAGCAGCCATTGTATTAACCGCTATTGGCGCCCTTGGTGGATACCAGAACTTTTTAGTTGCCGTTGTCCTTGGGGGAGCCATTCAGCTTCTTTTTGGCGTCCTGAAAGCAGGAATTATTGGCTATTATTTTCCTTCATCTGTAATCAAAGGGATGCTTACAGGAATCGGGATCATTATTATCCTGAAACAAATCCCTCATTTCTTTGGTTATGATGCAGATCCGGAGGGAGATTTTGCCTTTATTCAGGTCGACGGAGAAAATACGTTTTCAGAAATCATCAACTCCATTAATTTAATTAGTCCGGGAGCAACGGCAGTCGCTGTTCTAGGATTGGTGATCTTAATTCTCTGGGATAAGGTACTCACCAAAAAAGCTAAAATATTTCAATTGATACAGGGGCCACTTGTTGCTGTAGTTGTTGGTATTCTCTTTTTTGTAATTACGAAAGGCAATGAAATATGGGCTATTTCCACCGAACAATTGGTTAAAGTGCCAATTCCGGAAGACGCCTCATCTTTTCTGGCACAATTTAGTTTTCCAAATTTTGGTGTAATAACAAGACCAGAAATCTGGGTAACAGCCTTTACCATAGCCCTGGTAGCCAGTCTTGAGACCTTATTATGTGTGGAGGCAACAGATAAACTTGATCCTGAAAAACGCGTCACCCCTACTAACAGAGAATTACTGGCACAGGGAGCAGGAAATATGGTTTCCGGGTTGATCGGCGGTCTGCCCATTACACAGGTAATTGTCCGTAGTTCGGCCAATATTCAATCTGGTGCGAAATCTAAGCTTTCTGCTATTATTCATGGCTTTTTCTTATTGATCTCGGTTATTCTTATCCCGAGATTACTCAACATGATACCCTTGTCTGTACTAGCTGCTATATTATTTATCGTAGGATACAAGCTGGCAAAACCGGCTCTTTTTAAAGAAATGTATCAACTGGGATGGAAGCAATTTATCCCTTTTACTGTGACGGTACTTGGGATTATCTTCACTGACCTGCTCATTGGTATCGGCATGGGATTGGGCGTTGGTATTGTTGTAATCCTTATTAAGAGTTACCAGAACTCTCATTTCCTGCACATTCAGGACAAAAGCAATGGAGCTCATAAGATAAAAATGACTCTTGCTGAGGAAGTTACCTTTTTTAATAAAGGGGCAATCCTCAAAGAATTAGAAGGTATCCCAAAAGATACTTATCTTGAACTCGACGTAAGAAACACCCGATACCTCGATAATGATATTATTGAGATCCTGGAGGATTTCTCATTTAAAGCAAAAGAGCGGAATATTGAAATCAAATTGATTTCAGAAAAAGGTATCGTGGAAAATCCCGAAAGTTTTATTAAGTTCTTTAACCTAAGGCCAAAATCGGCATAACAAACCTTAAATTGACAAAAAATGAAAATAGAAGAAGTATTTAAAAACAATGCAGCCTGGATCAAGGACAAACTAAGTATCGATTCCAATTTCTTTACGGAGATGGGGAAAGGGCAAAGTCCCGAAATGCTCTATATCGGGTGTTCTGATAGTAGGGTAACCGCTGAAGAAGTGATGGGCCTGGGTCCCGGAGAAGTCTTTGTACACAGAAACATTGCCAATATGGTTATCAGTACAGATTTAAACGCCATGTCTGTAGTTGAATACGCCATTGAACATTTAAAAGTTAATCATGTAGTCGTTTGTGGCCATTATGGTTGTGGGGGTGTAAAAGCAGCGATGCAATCAGCAGATCTGGGCCTTCTCAATCCATGGCTTAGAAATATCAGAGATGTTTACCGATTGCATAAAGATGAGTTAGATTCGATAGCAGATGAAGATAAAAAGTACGAACGCCTTGTTGAACTCAATGTTCAGGAACAATGCGTAAATCTTATTAAAACAGCTGCGGTGCAGAAAGCGTATAGGGATCGTAACCTTAAAGTTTACGGCTGGGTTTTCGACATCCACAGCGGGAAGTTAGTCGATTTGAATATTGATTTTGAAAGCATCCTTCATCACATCATGGAAATTTATCATTTGGATTAAAAGCAAGGTGATTTTATAAAATTCTGAAAGCCAGTAAGTTTTACTGGCTTTTTTATTGGCAGAATTAAACTATCTTAGGAGAAACAACCTAATCTAAATTAATGAAATCATTATTTAAACATTTCCGGGGTGATATGCTTGGAGGAATCACCGCAGGAATTGTAGCCCTTCCTTTGGCCCTTGCCTTCGGAGTCAGTTCAGGCCTCGGGCCAAGTGCCGGATTATACGGTGCTATTTTCATTAGTTTTTTCGCAGCGATGTTTGGTGGGACACCGACACAAATATCCGGTCCTACGGCTCCCATGACGGCAGTGAGTATGATTGTTATCGCGGGGATAATTGCGGTGTACGATGGAGATGTTGAAAAAGCCCTGCCTGCAATACTGACTGTATTCCTTCTCGGTGGTCTTATGCAAATTGGTCTTGGGCTAATAGGAATAGGAAGTTATATAAGGTATATTCCCTATCCGGTGGTATCGGGATTTATGACGGCCATAGGTCTGATAATCATCATTACACAAATACTTCCCGCTCTTGGGTATTATCCCAAAGAAGATAGTGGTTGGGTTCAACCTTTCAAACCTCAGGCAGAAGAATTAATCCTGGAAAATATTTTAAGAGAAGAAGCCGGAGAAGGTATTCTCGTCCTGGAAGATTTCAGGGAAACCATAGACAGGGCTAATGAGATCACCGAAGATGTTATCCAGAAAGAAGCACAGGTCCTTGCCGCCAAAGAGGCTTCCGGAGTACTGGGGGCATTAACGGTCTTGCCCAGAGCGTTGAAAAACATCAACCTAATGGAACTCATCCTTTCCCTCATTACTATAGTGATCATTTATGGATTTAAAAGAGTCACAACTAAGGTGCCAAGCACCCTTGTTGCTCTCATTCTGGTCTCCGGAGTAGCCTACGGTTTCGGTCTGGATTACAGGCCAATTGAGACCATCCCGGAAGGTTTTCCCCTGCCCAATCTCGAAATTATTACCGAATTTCGGCTGGGTGCCATAACCCCGTATGTATTCACCGCTTTAACCCTTGCTCTTCTGGGCTCCATCGATTCGCTTCTGACATCCGTCGTTGCCGATAATATGACTAAAACCAAACACAATCCGAATAAGGAGTTAGTAGGTCAGGGAATTGGAAATAGTATTGCTGCAGTTTTTGGGGGAATCCCAGGAGCCGGTGCTACCATAAGAACAGTGGTTAATATTAATTCAGGGGGTAAAACCCGACTCTCAGGTATGATCGCCGGTTTGCTCCTACTAATCATCCTACTTGCCCTGGGTCCTGTAGCTTCACAAATTCCGGCAGCCGTCCTGGCGGGAATCCTGATTACCGTTGGGGTCAATGTAATGGATTACAAAGGATTGAGAGCAATTCCAAGCCTTCCAAAAGATATGAAAATCGGACCTTTAAAATTAAGCTCCGAAGTGATGGTGATGCTGGTGGTATTATTGCTGTCTACTTTTTGGAACCTCGTTTATGCCGTTGGGATCGGACTAGTGATTGCCTCCCTTATGTTTATGAAAAAAATTGGTGATCTTACCGCAAAACGATCTGAAATAAGGACTGCCGGGAGGGAAAAATCATGGGCTGATGAAAAAGGATTCCCTGAATCTCTGCGAGAGAAAGTATACATAAAACACATAAAGGGCCCTTTGTTCTTTGGGACTACCAGCGAATTCCAAATGTTAGCTGATCAGATCCCTATTACTGCCTCGGCCGTTATTATCAGATTAGGAAGGATGCAGTACATGGATCAAACAGGACTGTACGCTATGGAAGATGTTTTGCAAGACCTGAGCAGAAAAAAGATCAACGTCTTTTTTGTCAGGGTTTTAGATCAGCCAAGATATATGATGGAGCGAATTGATATTATCCCTGATCTGGTTCCCCCGGAACATATTTTTGGAAGCTTTGATGAATGCGTAAAATTTGTATTGAAACATCCTGAAGAACTGGAACCCCATTTAAATTCTTAAAGGGAAATTCTTTGAATACAGCAACCCCTTAACAAATCCATGGCCAGAAGCTGTTAAAATCTAAAAAACCAGTATTTTTGACCCCTGGTAGGAATAGCGTACTTCATATGATTGACCAACTTAAAGAACATATCAAAGAGGTAAAGGAATTTACCACTGAAAGCCCGGAGGCTGTAGAAGAATTCAGGATCAGGTACCTCGGTAAGAAAGGCCTGCTGAATAAGTTTTTCAGTGAATTCAAACAGGTTCCTAATGAACAGAAGAAAGAATTTGGGAAGACCATTAATGAACTCAAAGTACTGGCTTCTGAGAAAGTTACCTTACTTAAGGAATCCTTAGAAGAAAAAGTTGCTGAAAAATCCACCTACGGTGATCTTACCCGTCCTGGCGAACCCCTTGAATTAGGCTCCAGACATCCCATATCCATTGTAAAGAATCAGATCATTGATATTTTTAGCAGGATAGGATTCAATGTGTCTGAAGGTCCTGAAATAGAAGACGACTGGCATAATTTTACTGCACTGAATCTGCCGGAGCACCACCCGGCCAGAGATATGCAGGATACCTTTTTTATTCAGACCAATCCGGATATGCTGCTCCGTACACACACCTCTTCGGTACAGGTTCGTTACATGGAAACACACAAGCCGCCCATTAGGACTATTTCTCCTGGAAGAGTCTATAGAAATGAAGCCATTTCGGCTCGTTCCCATTGTTTTTTCCATCAGGTGGAAGGTTTGTATATTGACAAAGACGTCTCCTTCGCAGATTTAAAACAAACACTTCAGTTCTTCACCACGGAACTTTTTGGCAAATCGAAAATCCGACTCAGGCCTTCCTATTTCCCATTTACAGAACCAAGTGCAGAGGTTGATGTTTACTGGGGCCTGGAGACAGAAACAGATTACCGTATGACCAAAGGAACAGGCTGGCTCGAGATCATGGGTTGCGGAATGGTCGACCCAAATGTTCTTGAAAATTGTGGAATAGATTCTAAGGAATATTCGGGCTTTGCATTTGGAATGGGTATCGACAGAATTGCACTATTGCTACATCAGATTTCAGATATCCGCCTTCTGAGTGAGAACGATTTGCGATTCCTGGAGCAATTTAAAAGCGCCTTTTAGCATTCATCTAAGAGGAAAACCTTTCGCCGCCCACCACGGATGCATCTCAATGACGAGTCGACCTGATTTTACCATGGGATCCAGATTGGCCAGACTATCGGCCATTTCTAGTGTCGGGGTATTGTAAATAGTAATCCCCCTAATATCTCCATCGTCTCCGAAAGGGCCTGAAATATCGGCAAATCCGAGTTCGTACATCTTCCCAAGATGCTCCAGATGTAAGGTCTGTAGACTATCAGTTTCCTTTTTATTTTGTGATCTGTTCGGTCCTTTTTTTAAAAAGGCAATAAAGTACTGCTGCATTATAACAGTGTCTGCCGTTTGCGGATCAACATAATCAAAGATTTCATATCCTTTTTCGAGTAGATCTTCCTTCATCTCGGCTACGGAAAGTTCCGGCTCTATGCCCTTTTCATCCATAGACGGCTGATCCTTTTTCCCTGCCTGCTCACATCCTAAAGCAAGGGTGAGTACTGAGAAAAAAATGAGGCGATTTAGTGCTTTTTCCATCTTGCATATGGGTATTTACTGAGTTGTGAATTATAGTATTTTGGGTCGCCGGTTACCTCAATTCCCAACCATTCAGGTTTAAGATAGAACTCATCTACTTTTTGCAGCTCTATTTCAGCAATCACCAATCCTTCATTTTCATCGTAAAATTCGTCTACCTCAACAAGGTGATTTCCACTCCTTACAAGATAGCGGATTTTTCGTATAACCCCCTTTTCACAAATACTCAGAAGGTTTTTTGCCTCTTCTGGCGCAATTTCACGCTCCCACTCGAAGCGCGTTGTGCCGTCGGTATCCGTTCTGCCTTTTACAGTAATAAATCCCTTAGTGCCCGTAAGACGAACCCTTACAGTCCTGTCTGGATCTGTGTTGAGAAACCCCTGGATAATTTCAATCTCATCATATGCCTCGGTCCGGTAGGCATCGGAGTTTACCAAAAATTTGCGTTCTATCTCAAGCATTGGCGAGTTGACTTATTTTGTCTGAAGTGATCCTATTCTCATTGAAATCATTATTGGCCAACCAGAGCATGGACTTTGCAATATCTTCAGCCGGAATAGAGCGGTATTTTCTCAAAGGGCCTATCAAAAACACATTCAAGACAGTAAATATCATTTTGGCAATTTTTTCCCCCCTCCTTTTTTCTCCTCTTTTCCCCGAGATCAGTGAAGGCTGAAGGATATATGTTTGAGGTATTCCAAGTTCCAAAACGTCCTCTTCCATTTCACCTTTGATCTTGCTATAAGTGACAGAACTGTTGGGATCTGCTCCCAGGGAAGACATTACCACAAAAGTGTCGATCTTGTTCTTAACACATAGTCGGGCTGCCTCTACTGGGATACCGAGGTCTATCTTCCTGTATTTGTCCTTGTTAGGGGTTTTGGATTTTGTGGTTCCAATGCAACAGTATACTTCATCAGCGGTAAATATTGAAGAGAATTGTGAAAGGTATAACAGGTCTCCTAAATGCTCCTCGTATTTAGGATGTACTATTCCGGTAGAAGAACGGGAAAAAGCCTTTATTCTGGAATATCTCTGATCATCCAGTAATTTATTGAGTAGCAAACTTCCTGTGAGGCCTGTCACGCCCAGAATAATTGCCGTTTTTACAGGCTTGTCCATAAATCTAAGATATGACTTAAATTTGTTTATGCCCTACGATTTTCCCATCCGCAAGATAATCCATATCGATATGGATGCTTTTTACGCATCGGTGGAACAACTTGATCATCCTGAGCTTCGTGGAAAGCCTTTGGCAGTTGGTGGCGGAGCAAAAAGAGGGGTAGTCGCTGCGGCCAGTTATGAGGCTAGAAAATTTGGTGTACGTAGTGCTATGAGTGGCGCACTTGCTAAAAAAATGTGCCCGGAATTAGAATTTGTAAAACCGCGCTTTGAGCGATACAAGGAAATCTCTCTAAAAATACGTTCAATATTTTTTGAATATACGGAGCTCGTTGAACCTTTATCTCTGGATGAAGCCTATCTCGATGTAACCCAAAACAAAGTTGGGAATCCCTCAGCTACATTGATTGCCAAAGAGATCCGAGATCGCATCTACGCAGAACTTGGTTTAAAGGCCTCTGCAGGTATATCCATCAATAAATTTATTGCGAAGGTTGCCAGTGATATCAACAAGCCGGATGGGCAAAAAACGGTAAACCCCGAGGAAGTGATCCCCTTTCTTGAAAAGCTCGATATCCGCAAATTTTATGGTGTCGGGAAGGTGACTGCAGAGAAAATGTATCAGTTTGGAATTTTTACCGGACTTGATCTCAAAGGTAAAAGTCTTGAATTCCTGGAAGAACATTTCGGAAAGAGCGGGATGTTTTACTACCAGGTAGTCCGTGGGATACACGAGAGTGAAGTAAAGTCGCACCGCATCCCTAAATCCTTAGGGGCTGAACGTACTTTTAGCGAAAATCTAAGTAGTGAGATATTTATGAAAGAGCGACTATCTCACATTGCTGCCGAGCTTTCAAAAAGGATTACCAAATCAGATACGGCCGGTAAAACGATCACCTTAAAAATCAAGTACAGTGATTTTACCTTGCAAACGAGGAGTAAAACGCTTCCTTATTTTGTCTCTGACAGGGAACTCATTTTAGATACCTCCATGGAGCTGTTATATCAACAACCACTTGATAATTCGGTTCGCCTTTTGGGAATATCCCTTTCTAATTTAAAGGGTGCTGAAACAAGTCAAAAACAAGATAATTCCGTTTCTGTTCAGCTAAAATTTGAGCTTTAAAAATTACAGGTGTCGATTTCGGTAACTCGAAGTGTATTAACCATTCCCTTGGCTTTTATGGGCATAGCTGCCAGGCTGATTAACATGTCTCCTTCTTCCAGGAACCCTTTCTGACAAGCAATCTTATTCACGTCTTCAATGGTCTCGTCTGTGGAAACAAATTTGTCATAATAAAAAGCCTTTACCCCCCAAAGCAGGTTGAGCTGTGTCAGGATTCGTTTGTTGGATGTAAACACCAGAATATGAGCGCTGGGTCTCCAGGCAGATATCTGGAAGGCTGTGTATCCACTATTGGTAAGGGTTGAAATCGCTTTTGCCTTGATTTCGTTTGCCATAGTGGCGGCGTGAAAACACACAGCTTTGGTGATATATCGTTTCGTTCTGATGTGCGGTGGTTCCTGTGGTACTTTGATCAGCTCAGAGCTCTCAACGCTTTGCAGTATACTCGACATTTTTTCTATTACCTGCACGGGATAATTCCCAACAGAGGTCTCCCCTGATAACATTACTGCATCTGCCCCATCCATCACAGAGTTTGCTACATCATTAACCTCAGCGCGGGTAGGTGTAAGGCTTGTGATCATGGTTTCCATCATCTGGGTAGCAATAATCACAGGGATCCTGGCTCTTTTTGCACGCAGCACAAGGGTTTTCTGAATAAGAGGTACTTCCTGAGCCGGAACTTCAACCCCAAGATCGCCCCTCGCCACCATTAAACCATCGCAATACGATACGATCTTGTCTATGTTTTCTACTGCCTCCGGTTTTTCAATTTTTGCAATGATCGGGATTTTATGCTCCGAATGTTCTGCTATTATATTTTGTAAATCGATCAGATCCTGACTATATCGAACAAAGCTCAGCGCAATCCAGTCTACATCCTGTGAAATGGCAAATATGGCATCTTTGACATCCTTTTTTGTTAAGGCAGGGAGAGAGATATTTGTGTTTGGAAGATTGACGCCTTTTTTCGACTTAAGGGGTCCTCCCTGAATTACTTTAGCTTTTACCTCATCCTTTTTGTTCGTCGACAGTACTTCGAACATCAGTTTTCCATCATCGAGCAGAATTCTTTCTCCCGGATTTACATCTCTGGGAAACTCTGCATAATTCATATAGACTTTCTCGGCATTACCCTCAAAAGCTTTCCCTGTCATAAATGTGATTTCGTCTCCTGGAGCAACAACTACTTCTCCGGCCATCACCCCTACTCGGAGTTTTGGTCCCTGCAGGTCGGCCAGTATAGCGGTGTAAATTCCCAATTCCTCATTCAGCTGGCGAATTGTTTTAATTCGCTTCTTCACATCCTCATAATCGGCATGTGAGAAATTTATGCGGAATACATCTACCCCGGCAATAATCATGCTTTTAAGCGTTTCCTTGTCACTGCTCGCAGGCCCAAGGGTAGCTACTATCTTTGTCTTCTTCTTACTCAGCATTCAATTAATATATTAAATTGTGCTTCGATTTTAAATTATTGGTCTCAATTACATAAGCGGCAATCACTTTCGGGATGCCTTTTATCTTCAGAAGCAGTTCGGAATCCATTGCCTCTTGTTCTACTTTTAGCAGGAAATTTACTTCTTTGTGTTCGGGTACCAGATGATGGTTTGAAAAACTCGGTTCTTCCGGAAACAGATCACTCGAAGTGCTTTGATGGGATGTGATACAGGAATTGGTCAACAAAGACCATTCGCGGTCGTACATTTTATCCTTCCACTCAAAATAAGGATAAATAATATCAGATGAAAATAATAAGTCGGTATCTGCCCTTTTTAAATGCAATTTCAGAGTCTCATTCAATGCATATGCCAGGGCGTAATCTTCCAGATTAGTATAAATTCCGACCAGTGCAAACTCAACCTCATAAGATTCTTCCAATATCCGCATGCCTGCCCATATTAAAAAGCCTAAGCTGTAAATATATAATTTATAACGTTACTTGCCTAGTTAGTGGCCTTCATTCGGGGATAAATGTCAACGCAAACCTTTGCGTACTACTATTGAGAGTTCTCAATTTTATGTTGCAGGGCAAAAAAAGCTCTTTTTGAGGCTTTTTCCTCTGCCTTTTTTTTAGAAGTGGCCCGTGCTTTGGCCACTAGTTTCCCATTGATACTGAATTTTACGGCAAAATGTTTGAGGGGATCATTGCCATCATCTTCGTATACGTTGTATTTAAATTCTTTTTTTTGTTTTTGGCACCATTCGATGAGCAAACTTTTATAACTGATCACCTTTCCTTCGAGCTGTTCAATATCCACATAGGGTTCAATGACCCGCTCCTGAATAAATTTTTCGCAGTAGTTGTATCCCCTGTCCAGGTAAATAGCACCTACAAGAGCTTCAAATACGTTTCCGTGAATGTTATCACCAAAGTGTGATTTGGGAATTTTGCTTTCCACATAAAAAATAAGGTTCAGATCTTTCCCCAGTTCATTGAGATGCTTTCTACTGACAATTTTCGATCTCATTTTGGTAAGGTATCCTTCATCGCCTCCGGGCACCTCGTTGTACAAATGTTTTGAGATAATGGTTCCCAGCATGGCATCTCCGAGAAATTCGAGACGCTCGTAATTCATCGGGTTCCCTTTTATATCTTTTTGATTCGCCGAACGATGCAAAAAAGCCTTCTTATATATACTGACGTCTTTAGGTTTAAATCCCAGGATTCTTGATATTCCTAAAAAAAAATCCCCATCCTTATTGGAATGGGAATTGAAAATATTTGAAGGAAAATTCATCCGGTCTTTAGCTTATTATTTTAAAGATTACACAGGCATTATGACCGCCAAATCCGAAGGTGTTACTCATGGCCACTGATACATCCCTGGGCTGGGCCTTGTTTAGGGTCAGATTTAATTTAGGATCAATATTCTCGTCAACTGTTGAATGATTAATCGTTGGAGGTACCAGGCTGTGCTTCATTGCCAGAATGGAGGCAATGGCCTCAATAGCCCCGGCGGCACCCAGCAAATGCCCCGTCATCGATTTTGTTGAATTAATATTTATCTTGGGTGCATGTTCCCCAAATACCTGAGAAATTGCTTTTAATTCGGCTACGTCACCCAGAGGGGTAGATGTTCCATGTGTATTGATCGCATCCACATCTTCCGGTTTCATTCCGGCATCGCGCAGGCAATTCTCCATCACTTTTACAACCCCTATACCGTCCGGATGAGGGGCGGTCATATGATAAGCATCACTAGACATTCCACCTCCGGCAACTTCGGCATAAATTTTTGCTCCTCTTGCTTTGGCGTGTTCGTATTCTTCAAGAATCAGTGCACCCGCTCCTTCTCCCAGGACAAATCCATCTCTGGTGGCATCAAATGGTCTTGAAGCAGTTTCCGGACTTTCATTTCTGGTAGAAAGCGCATGCATAGCGTTAAATCCACCCATTCCTGCCATGGTGACTGCGGCTTCACTTCCTCCTGTGACAACCACATCACAATATCCGAGCCTGATATAATTTAAGGCATCAATCATTGCATTGGCAGAGGAGGCACATGCCGATACTGTAGTATAGTTCGGTCCCATAAAACCGTGTTTTATAGAAATATTCCCGGGGGCTATATCTGCAATCATTTTTGGGATAAAGAAAGGATTAAACCTTGGGGTTCCATCTCCCTTGGCAAAGTCCATCACTTCGTTTTGAAAGGTTTCCAGACCGCCAATTCCTGCTCCCCAGATGACACCTACCCTGAATTTATCAATAGAATTCAGATCCAAACCGGAATCTATAATAGCCTCATCTGAGGATACCAGTGCATATTGAGCAAAACGATCTAATTTCCTTGCTTCTTTCCGATCGAAGTAGTTCTGAGGATCGAAATTCTTGATCTCACAAGCGAACTTGGTCTTAAATTTCTCGGTATCGTAATACGTTATAGGGGCTGAACCACTTTTTCCTGATTTAAGTCCTTCCCAATATTGATCCAGGGTATTGCCAATGGGTGTCAATGCCCCTAGTCCGGTAACAACTACTCTTTTTAACTCCATGGAATCATTTTTTGTTTCAGATGTACCTATACCGTGTGAAAATTAAAAAAAATATCCATGCAGCGTGGTGACCACATGGATAATTTACATCATGTTCCTGATATCATTACTTATTTGGCCTCTTCAATATAGCTAATAGCCTGGCCGACGGTTGCAATATTTTCTGCCTGATCATCCGGAATCTGAATATCAAATTCTTTCTCAAATTCCATTATCAACTCAACGGTGTCCAATGAATCTGCCCCCAGATCGTTAGTGAAGCTAGCTTCTGCAACTACTTCGTTTTCATCAACGCCTAACTTATCAACGATAATTGCCTTAACTCTTGATGCAATGTCTGACATAATTTATTTGGTTTTAATTTTTAATTGTTGGCAAAAATAAAAAACTTTGGTAGAAATACACCATACCTCGCCAATTTGTCGGGTAATTTAAGAAATTTAATGGCAAGTATATTACTTTAGCGTCAGAAAATTGGGAGCCTTTTTTATTGCTCTCCATATGAAGGAAGGAAATGCCAAACCTTTTATCATTTTCATAAACTTTGGCAGGGAAAGCGCGCTCGTTCCATCGCAGATTAAAAAATGAAACATATCGTCTTATTTGCTTCCGGCTCCGGCACCAACGTCGAAAACATTGTCAGGTACTTTGAGGGCCATCAAACAATCAGCGTTTCCTGTGTTTTTACCAATAAAAGGGATGCTTATGTTCTCGATCGTTGTAATGCGCTGGGTATCCCGGCTTTCTTCTTTAATGGCCATGCTTTTAAAGATAAGTCCCTTTTACTGCAATTTCTCAGTTGCCTTCAACCTGATCTGATCGTCCTGGCCGGATTTCTGCGGAAAATCCCCGCTGAAATGGTTGCGACCTTCCCGGAAAAAATTATAAATATCCATCCTGCTTTACTCCCAAAGTACGGAGGTAAAGGCATGTATGGAAAACATGTGCATAAGGCAGTAAAGGCCGATAAAGATACTGAATCAGGAATTACCGTACACTACGTTAATGACCGATATGATGAAGGGGCCATCATTAAACAAGTCCGCGTTGGAATATCATCTTCTGATTCAGCAGATGACATTGGCAGAAAGGTTCAGCAACTTGAACATCTTCATTTTCCACAGATCATAGAAGCCGTTTTATCAGAAAATTAATGGCTAAAAAAAGCAAATTTTACGTAGTTTGGAAGGGAAAAGTCCCCGGGATATATGAGAGCTGGGATGCTTGTAAAAAACAGATATCGGGTACGAAAGGAGCGCAGTATATGTCTTTTCCTACCCGTGAGCAGGCCGAAAAAGCGTATAACAGTTCTTACGCCGCCTACAAAGGCAGCAAAAAGAAAGAGCCTAGATTGTCAGCAACTGAATTATTAAAGATAGGAGAACCCAATATGCACTCTATTGCGGTTGATGCTGCCTCGAGTGGAAATCCAGGCAAAATGGAATACCGTGGTGTAGATACCAGGACAAAAAAACAGTTGTTCAGACAGGGGCCATTCCCCGAGGGCACCAATAACATAGGAGAATTTCTGGCTATTGTGCATGGCCTGGCCTTTCTTAAAGAAAGAAAATCAGATCGTGTACTTTATACAGATTCACGCACTGCCATGAGTTGGGTGAGGAAAAAGAAATGCAATACCAAGTTGCAGCCAAATGCGAAGAATAAGGGATTATTTGAGCTGGTTGAAAGAGCCGAAATCTGGCTAAAGAAAAATTCGTACAAAACTCCCGTGGTTAAATGGGAAACCTCAGCATGGGGTGAAATACCCGCTGATTTCGGTCGAAAATAATCCTTCCTGAATTTCAATTCCCTCAGGTTCCACAGCAATAACAAAAGCGTATATTTGCAACGAATTTGAACCTTTTATATGGGCAAGCTTTTAATATTGGGAACCGTGGCCTTTGATGCAATCGAAACGCCTTTTGGTAAAACCGATAAAATACTGGGTGGTGCAGCTACCTTTATTGGCCTTGCGGCTTCTCAGTTTAAAGTTGAATCTGCAATTGTTTCAATTGTGGGTGACGACTTTCCCAAGACGTATCTGGAATTACTCAAAAAAAAGGGAGTCGATATATCAGGCATTGAAGTGGTTGAGAACGGCAAGACCTTCTTCTGGAGCGGGAAATATGACAATGACCTCAACAGTCGGGATACCCTGGTAACCGAACTTAATGTCTTAGCAGATTTTAAACCGGTAATCCCTGCTCATTTCAGGGATGCGGACGTCCTTATGCTGGGAAACCTACATCCGGCGGTACAGCTGAGTGCAATAGAGCAAATGCAGGCCGAGCCAAAATTGATTGTTTTGGATACTATGAATTTCTGGATGAACAATACTCTTCCTGAATTGATAGAAGTTATCAAAAAAACGGATGTCATCACAATCAATGACGAGGAAGCAAGACAGTTGACCAATGAATATTCCCTGGTAAAGGCAGCACAGAAAATTCATGAAATGGGCCCGAAATACGTGGTGATTAAGAAAGGAGAAAATGGTGCATTACTTTTCCACAATGGCGAGGTATTTTTTGCCCCGGCATTACCCCTGGAAGAGGTGTTTGATCCTACGGGTGCCGGAGACACCTTTGCCGGAGGATTTGTGGGTTATCTGACCGAGTCTGAGAATGTCTCATTTAACAATTTGAGGAATGCGGTGATTCACGGGGCAAATCTGGCTTCGTTTTGTGTAGAGAAGTTTGGAACAGAAAGGATGCAAAACCTTTCCAAGGATGAAGTAGACCGGAGGTTAAATCAATTTAAACAACTAACACAATTTGATATTGAGTTAAAATAACGCCCTGCCTTTCCGGGGCTTTTTTTATGCAATGAGCTATGAGTGACGCCATTAAACACGAGTGTGGTATTTCCCTGATCAGACTTTTAAAGCCCCTCGATTATTACAAGAAAAAGTACGGGTCTGCCGTCTACGGGGTAAATAAAATGTACCTCATGATGGAAAAGCAGCACAACCGGGGACAAGACGGTGCTGGCTTTGCCAGTATTAAGCTCGATGTTAAACCGGGCCAGCGATATATGAGTAGGGTAAGGTCGGTTCAGTCACAACCCATTCAGGATATTTTTGCCCAGATCACCGATCGTATCAATAGGGCCTTTGAGGAAAATCCGGAGTTAATAAATGACGC
Source organism: Muriicola sp. SD30 (assembly GCF_041205185.1). Taxonomy (NCBI): domain Bacteria; kingdom Pseudomonadati; phylum Bacteroidota; class Flavobacteriia; order Flavobacteriales; family Flavobacteriaceae; genus Muriicola; species Muriicola sp. SD30. The sequence goes on along the minus strand of NZ_JBGEWB010000002.1, from coordinate 395,205 downwards.
TGAGGCACAGAAGAATTACATCCCATACATTGGAGAAGTACTACTGGGACATGTTCGTTACGGTACTTTTGGAAAGAACAGTATAGAAAATGTACATCCTTTTCTCCGTCAGAATAATTGGATGCATCGTAACCTGATTGTGGCCGGAAATTTCAACATGACCAATGTGACCGAGCTATTCGACAACCTGGTGCATTTGGGTCAGCATCCCAAAGAGATGGCTGACACGGTAACAGTGATGGAAAAGATCGGGCATTTCTTAGATGATGCGGTAGCCAAGCTTTACAAAGAGATCAAGAAAGAAGGCTATAACAAAATGGAAGCTTCACCCCTGATTGCAGAACGACTCAATCTGGCGAAAATTCTTAAAAAGGCAGCTAAGAACTGGGATGGAGGATATGCGATGGCCGGACTGCTGGGTCATGGAGATGCCTTTGTCCTCAGAGATCCTTCGGGAATACGCCCAACTTATTTCTACAAAGATGAAGAGGTGGTTGTGGTAGCCTCTGAACGCGCAGCTATTCAAACGGTTTTTAATGTTAAATATGAAGAAGTTCAGGAATTGAAACCTGCCCACGCCATCATCATTAAAAAGAAAGGGACGGTTAATATTAAAAAGATCATGGAGCCACTTGAGAGAAAGGCTTGCTCATTTGAACGTATTTATTTCTCCAGGGGCAGTGATAAAGAGATCTACCAGGAGCGAAAGGAACTCGGTAAACTCATCTTTCCAAAAATTCTAACTGCTATCGATAACGATATCAGGAATACGGTTTTCTCTTATATTCCCAATACCGCCGAAACCTCATTTCTGGGTATGGTAAAAGAGGCCCAGAATTATTTAAACAAGAAAAAGGAAGAACAAATCCTTGAAATAGGCTCAGGAATTACAAGCGAAGAATTGCATCAGATCCTGGAGATCAGACCCCGAATTGAAAAAGTTGCTATCAAGGATGCGAAGCTAAGAACCTTTATCACCCAGGATAGTAGCAGAGATGACCTTGTAGCCCACGTCTATGATATTACCTATGGATCGGTCAACGAAAATGACAACCTCGTCATTATTGATGACAGTATCGTTAGAGGTACTACTTTAAAAAACAGTATCCTTGGGATTCTCGATAGATTGGGGCCAAAAAAAATTATCGTTGTTTCTTCGGCTCCACAAATCCGCTATCCTGATTGTTACGGGATAGATATGGCTAAATTAGAAGATTTTATCGCCTTTAAGGCAGCCCTGGCCCTTCATAAAGAACACAATTCTCTTTCACTTGTTGATGATATCTATAAAAAATGTAAAGAGCAATTTCACAAAAAAGATAAGGAGATCATCAACTATGTAAAGGAGTTTTATGCCCCTTTCAGTGCCGATCAGATATCAGACAAGATAGGAGAACTCTTGTCCCCTGAAGGCATAAAAGCTGAGGTTAAGATTATCTATCAGACTATTGGAAATCTTCATATGGCCTGTCCGGACAATTTAGGGGACTGGTATTTTACCGGTGATTACCCAACTGCAGGTGGAAATAAAGTAGTCAATAAGGCCTTTATCAATTTTTATGAAGGCAAAAATGAGAGGGCTTATTAGCCAATAAAACAGACGAAATACACCACGTAGTGCATTTCATCGATAATATATGCATTTAATCGCCTTTATCGTCTTTCAGCATCAAACGAAGTTACATTAGACTTGCCATAGCATAAGTAGGTTAAGTTCATGGTAAGATTTGGGGCAAAAAAGGTGGAGACTTCTCCACCTTTTTTATTTTACACAATTCCGCAGTTAAGTCAACCCGGTTAGAATTTGTAGTCCCTTTCCTTAATACATTCCTTCCTTTTATCCATTAACGGTATTTCAACCAATTAAAGAGACGTTCGTCCAAAACCTTTTTCTTCAGCGACCTCTTCATTTACATTTGGAGAACCATAGCATAAGTAGGTTAAGTTCATGGTAAGATTTGGGGAAAAAAGGCAGGTTCATTCCTGCCTTTTTTATTTCTGATAATCAAAGTCTTAGCTTCTTTTATTCCTTTTTGGGCTTTCCAGCCACACATTTTACCTAATGATCTTGTCCAAAATTTCTTCGATTTTCTTTGTTATTTCTCACAATACCAGTAATTTAGTGGTGCCATAGCATAAGTAGGTTAAGTTTATGGTAAGATTTGGGACGAAAAGGGTGGAGGCTTCTCCGCCCTTTTCTATGTTTTTTTTTTGCTCTTTGATCATAAAAAAAACCGCAACTTCAGAAGCTGCGGTTTCCCAAATTGTATTTATTAGTTTCTATTTATGTGCCTTGTAATTCTCAGCGACCTTATCCCAATTGATCACATTAAAAAATGCATTGATGTAATCTGGTCGTCGGTTCTGATAATGCAGATAGTAGGCATGTTCCCATACATCTAATCCCAAGATAGGATTCCCGCCACAACCGGTGTTGGGCATCAGGGGATTATCCTGGTTGGGGGTAGCACAAATCTCTACTTTTCCACCTGGATGTACGCAAAGCCATGCCCAGCCTGAACCAAATTGGCTCCCGGCTGCGGAACTGAATTTATCTTTAAAACCATCAAATGATCCGAATGCTGAATTAATCGCATCAGCTAAATCCCCGGAAGGATTTCCACCGGCGTCCGGCCCCATAATTTCCCAGAAGAGCGTGTGATTAAAAAACCCTCCTCCATTGTTTCTTACGGCTTTATTGTTCATATCGAGTCCCGAAAGAATCTCCTTTATCCCTTTTCCTTCAAGGGGGGTTCCTTCTATGGCCGCATTGAGTTTCGTAGTGTAGCCGTTATGGTGTTTTGTGTGATGTATCTCCATTGTCCTTGCATCGATATATGGCTCGAGAGCGTCATATGCATAGGGTAGTTTTGGTAGTTCAAATGCCATTTTTATTAAAGTTAAAAGTTAATATTCAGTGATTCTCAAAAGTAGGGATTTTAACAATTATATTCCCCTAATTATATGTTAAGAACTCTCGGGGTTTGCTTAATTTGCAAGGAAAATCTAAACAACTGTACGCTTATCAGATTTACGACGCTTCAGCCGGATCGGGTAAAACCTTTACCCTGGTCAAGGAATACCTGAAATTAATCCTCATCCATGAGGGATCTCAGAATTTTAGAAAGATCCTTGCCATTACCTTTACAAATAAGGCTGTGAATGAAATGAAACAGCGTATCCTTAGCAGCCTGTTTCTTTTTTCTTCGGATGCCGACAACGACGAAAATGATCTGTTTCAGAAGCTGGTGGAAGAACTCCAAATCGATGCTGATACGCTAAGGATAAGGGCTAAAAAGGTCCTCAGAGAAATACTGCATAATTATGCCTTCTTCGATATATCAACCATAGATAAATTCAACCACCGTCTGCTAAAAACCTTTGCAAGAGATTTGAAGATTCCACAGAATTTTGAAGTTGTTCTTGATACAGACCTTTTACTTGCAGAAGGGATAGACAGAATGCTGGGCAATGCCAGGGCTGATGATCAACTTACAGACCTGTTTATCGCTTTTGCACTGCAAAAAATTGAAGACAATAAAAGTTGGGATCTCAGTTATGACCTCAGTCGGGTAGGGAAAATGCTTTTTGATGAAAATCACCTTGTTTATCTGGAGGAACTCAAAAGCAAAGACCTCACTTCTTTTCTGAATCTTCAAAAGGAATTGCGACGGCTTTTAAAAACATACACAGAAAAATTAAAAGCATTAGCGGACAGTGTACTCTCCCTGATGGATGAAGCCGATTTAGAGCAAGCCGATTTCTCTTCCGGCTATTTTCCAAAATTTATCAAAAAAATACAGCAGGATCCCACTGCTCTTGATTTTTCCACAGGCTGGAAAAAAGAATTTGGCAGCAAACCATTGTATCCAAAAAAAACCGCTGAACATAAGAAGCAGGCTATAGATCGGTTATTGCCTGAATTTATCAGGTTGTGGCTGGAGATTAAAGAAAGTTACGGCCGATTGAGCTTTTTAAAAAACGTTTATCAGAATTTAGTCCCTCTCACATTGCTCAATGCCTTGCAAAAGGAGATTGACCAACTTCTGGAAGAACGGGAACAACTACCCATCTCGGCATTTAATACCCTTATTTCGGAACAGATAAGAGATCAGCCTACCCCATTTATTTACGAACGCCTGGGGGAGAAATATCGCCACTATTTTATAGATGAATTCCAGGATACATCTCTGAATCAATGGTATAACCTGGTTCCTCTTATTTCTCATGCAATACAGAGTGAAGACCTGCAGGGGAACAGGGGCAGCCTATTCCTGGTTGGAGATGCCAAACAGGCAATTTACCGCTGGAGGGGTGGTAGATCAGAGTTATTCCTGAATCTCATTCATAGGGATGATACCCTCTTTGGCATCTCACCTAAGACAAAATCCCTTGAAACTAATTTCAGAAGCTTTCAGGAGATCGTTACTTTCAACAACGGTTTCTTTTCCTCAGCCGTTCCTTATTTAAACAATAAACTCTACCAGGATTTATTTCTGAAAGGCAACAAACAACAACACACCTCTAAAAAAGGAGGGATAGTATCTATAAACTTTCTCAGAACCGACGTAGAAGACAAGGAGCAGGCCTATTGTGAAGAGGTACTTAAGCGCATAACTCAATTACGTTCAAAAGGAATTCCATTCGGAGCCGTTTGTGTGCTGTTCAGATCCAACAAACAAGGTATTACCCTGGCCGAATACCTTATAAATAACCAGATACCAATCATTTCCTCAGATGCCTTGCTCCTCGAGAGTGATCCCGTGGTGCGATTTCTAATCAATCTACTGAAGTATTCCAGTCAGTCTGCTGATCTCAATATCCAGTTCGATCTCCTTATTTACCTGAGTCCGGAAGAAAACAGACACCAGTTTATTTCCGAGCATCTTGGAAAGCTTACGCCATTTTTAAAAGCTGAGTACCAGTTTGACCTGGCAGCATTCAACCAGAGGTCTGTGTTCGATGCATTGGAATACGCCATTGAGCGGTTCGGTCTCCTCGGGGAGTCTCAGGCGTATATCAGCAACTTACTCGACGAAGTCCTTGATGTTGAATTAAAACACGATTCGGGATTTAATTCCTTTATTAACATCTGGGAGAAGAATAAAAGTAAGTGGAGCATCCCTGCGCCTGAAAATATGGATGCCGTGCAACTGATGACTATCCACAAGGCCAAAGGGTTGGAATTTCCATTTGTGATCTTTCCATTTGCCAATTCCGGTATCTACGATGACAGGGGTACAAAACTTTGGATCCCTGCCCATGATGAGGCTCTTGAAGGGTTTAACCATATCCTTGTCAGTAAAAAGAAAGATATGGCCATTTACAATAAGGAATCTGGAGTACTATATGAAGAAGAGCAGCACAAAATGGAACTCGACTCCTTTAATCTATTATATGTGGCTTTAACTAGAGGTATTCAGGGGGTATTTATCATTACGGAAATGGACCTTAATGCCAAAGGAGAAAGTAAGCCTTCCTATTATTCCGGCCTGTTTATCAACTACCTGCAGCAACTTGGAATTTGGGAACGAGACAAGTATCAGTACTCTTTCGGGGAATTGCAATATAGTAAGATGGAGGCTGCCCAAGAATTTGAACAGGAATCCGTTCCGTATACGGCTACCACTAAATTCGGAGGTCAACTGGAAATAAGTACCCGTGCAGGGGAATTATGGGGATCGTCCAGAGAATTGGCTCTCTCACAAGGCAATGTCTTGCATTTCGGGATGAGCACCATAGAGACGGCTGAAGATATTGATGCTGCAGTAACAGATTTAGTAAGTAGTGGAGTTATACAGGAAAGTGATGGCAAAACCTACCACGAACTCTTCAGTGGTATTGTACATCATCCCCTCCTTAGCCGTTTTTTCAGGCCGGGAAACAAAATTAAAAATGAAAAAACCATAATTTCACAAAATGGGGTAATTTTGCGGCCAGACAGGATGGTCTTTGAGGAGAAGAAAGTCTCCATTCTGGATTATAAGACCGGACATCAGAAATCCTCTGATCTAACCCAACTTAATTCTTACGGTGAAGTACTGGTTGCAATGGGGTATACAGTTGAGCACAAAGTCCTGATTTACGTACAAGATCAAATTAAACCTATATTCATATAAATATGTATAGCAGCATACAGAAATATCTCAAAGAAGAACTCGAAGCCATAGAAGAGGCCGGCCTCTACAAAAAAGAACGAATTATTACTACACCTCAGGGTGCAATGATAAAAATCTCAACCGGGCAGGAGGTGATCAATTTTTGTTCAAACAATTACCTGGGACTTTCTTCCCATCCCGAAGTGATCAAGGCAGCTAAAGACACTCTGGATTCTCATGGATTTGGAATGTCATCGGTGCGATTTATTTGTGGCACCCAGGATATCCATAAGGAACTGGAAGCCAGAATAGCTAACTTTTACGGTACTGAAGATACTATTCTCTATGCCGCGTGCTTTGATGCCAACGGAGGAATTTTTGAGCCATTGCTATCTGCAGAAGATGCTATTATCTCAGATTCATTGAATCACGCCTCCATTATAGATGGAGTGCGTTTGTGTAAAGCGAAACGCTATCGCTATGCGAATAGTGACATGGCGGATCTGGAAACACAGTTAAAACAGGCCAATGCAGATAATGCGCGTTTTAAATTAATTGTTACGGACGGAGTTTTTTCAATGGATGGTTTACTGGCCCCACTTGATAAGATATGTGATCTGGCAGATACCTATGATGCTATGGTAATGATTGACGAATGCCATGCTACCGGCTTTATTGGTAAAACGGGAAAGGGTACCCTGGAGGAGAAGGGAGTTTTGGATCGTATTGATATCATCACCGGAACGCTTGGAAAAGCTCTGGGCGGAGCAATGGGCGGGTATACTACCGGAAAGAAAGAAATTATAGATATGCTCAGACAGCGGTCAAGACCTTACCTCTTTAGCAATTCCCTTGCTCCATCAATTGTAGGAGCCAGTATTAAGGTATTCGATATCCTGGAAAAGAATACAGAATTAAGGGATAAACTGGAAAGCAATACCAGATATTTTAAAAAAGGGATGAAAGATGCGGGATTCGACATCATTGACGGAGATTCCGCTATTGTTCCTGTGATGCTTTATGATGCCAAGCTATCTCAACAAATGGCCGATATGCTATTAGAAGAGGGTATTTATGTGATTGGCTTCTTTTATCCAGTAGTTCCCAAAGGAAAAGCCCGGATCAGAGTTCAGCTGTCCGCAGCGCATACCAGAGCCCATTTAGACACAGCGATTAAGGCCTTTATCAAGGTGGCAAATGATCTCAAAATACTCTAAAACGTACTGTTTTCAGGGGAATACAGTAAAAAAAAAAGAAATTGATTTTGTTAATAATTCTTAACAACTTACATTTGCAGCTAATAAACACTTAAACTTAAAAATTTGAACATGAAACAGCTTAGCAGATTATTGGTTGTTGGCCTACTTTTAATAGGGTTTAACAACGTTCAAGCGCAGGATGAGAATAATCCGTGGCAAGTTAGCTTTGGTGTAAACGCGATAGATGTTTATCCTACTAATGACCAAGACGCCGCTTACCCAACAGGTACTTTATTCAGTGAGTACTTTAATGTTAACGATCACTGGAACATTTTGCCTTCTATTTCTTATGTATCTGTATCCAAGTATGTAGGGGACGGTTTCTCTGTAGGAGCCAGGGGTAGTTTGAACCGTATCTCTAAATTGGGTGACGCTTCAGCTGACGACCTTTCTCATTACGCTGTGGATGGTACCATTAAATATAATGTCCTTAAGGACAAGAAAATTATCCCTTTTGTTGAAATAGGTGGTGGATATACCTGGGTTGATGAAATCGGATTCGGAACAGCCAACGCTGGTATTGGTGCTAGTTACTGGTTTAACGATAACATCGGCTTTACTCTTCAGACAGGCTACAAGCATGCTTTTGAAGATTATGGTGTTAAGCATTTCCAGCACACAGCTGGTGTTTCCATTAAATTCGGTGGAACTGATACTGATGGTGACGGAATCTACGACAAAGATGATGCATGTCCTGAAGTTGCTGGTTTAGCAGCTTTCAACGGATGTCCTGACTCTGACGGAGACGGCATCGAAGATGGAAAGGACAGCTGTCCTAATGAAGCTGGTTCTAAAGAATTAAACGGATGTCCTGATGCTGACGGTGATGGTATCGCTGATAAAGATGATGCATGTCCGAACGAAGCTGGTACTGCTGCCCTTGCGGGTTGCCCTGATGCTGACGGAGACGGAGTAGCTGATAAAGATGATGCATGTCCTAGCGAAGCTGGTCCTGCTGAAAACAAAGGATGCCCATGGCCTGATACTGACGGTGACGGTGTATTAGACAAAGACGATCAGTGTCCAGAAGTTGCCGGAACTGTAGCTAACCAGGGTTGTCCTGAAGTTACTGAAGAAGTTCAGAAGCAATTGAACGACTACGCAAGAACTATCTTATTCGATACTGGTAGGGCTTCTTTGAAAACAGAATCTGTTTCTGTATTCGTAGATATTATCAAGATCCTCAACGAATATCCAAATGCTAAGTTTACTGTTGAAGGACACACTGATAGTGTTGGTAGCGATAAACTAAACCAGTCTCTTTCTGAAAAAAGAGCTAACTCAGTTCGTGATTTCCTTATTCAAGAAGGAATTGGAGCAGACAGGTTAACTGCCATCGGATACGGTGAAGCTAAGCCTATCGCTTCTAACAACACAAGAGCAGGAAGAGCTCAGAACAGAAGAGTTGAGATCAACTTGGTTAAATAAGCAACGTTTATAACTTCATATAAAAGCTCCGCAAATGCGGAGCTTTTTTTATTTTTGGCTATGAAAACATTTCTGGAAGAAGTGGTCTCCGATATTATTTCGGAAAAAGTAGTCGATGACGATTTAGTCCTGGTTGTTCCCAGTAAAAGAGCCAGTCTCTTTCTTCTCCAGAAATTCGCTCAATCTACAAGTAAAGCAGGTTTTGCCCCAACTATTTATACTATTGAAGAGTTTATAGGTCTTGTTTCCGGTCTAACCTATGCTTCTAATACCCAACTGATCTTCGAGTTGTATCAGGTGTACAAAACAATTCACGGGGAAAAGGCTGATAATTTTCATGACTTTTCCAATTGGGGTAACACCCTCTTGCAGGACTTTAACGAGATCGATCGCTACCTCATTCCTCAAAATAAGTTATTTGCCTACCTCAGTGCCATTCAGGAAACAAATCACTGGTATGTAAAGCCAGAGAAAACTCCGATGATAGAGGCGTATATAGAGTTCTGGAATTCCCTGGAGCCCATATATCATAAGTTTTCAAAACATTTGCTCAATCAGAATATCGGATACCAGGGACTGGTATATCGAAAAGCGAGTGAAAATATTAAGGAGTACGCAATTGATATAAATGAAGGATCCCATTATTTTATAGGTTTTAATGCGCTGAATACTTCAGAATCCACCATCATTCAAAGTCTGTTGGATCAAAAGAAAGCTGAAATCTATTGGGACATTGACCCCTTCTTTATTGAAGATGCTGTCCATGATGCCGGTTATTTTGTTCGGTCCTATTTAAAAAACTGGTCTTATTTTGAAAAGAATACTTTAAAAGGCCCTGCACCGAATTATCTCAAGGAAAAAAATATCAATATTATAGGTGTCCCCAGAAATGTCTCTCAGGTAAAGTATGTTGGTTCTCTTTTAAAACAGTTCACTGCGGATAGTAAACATTCTCCGCAACGTACTGCAGTAATCCTAGGTGACGAAAACCTCCTGAATCCTTTACTGAATTCCATCCCGGATGTTGTTTCCAGTATTAATATTACGATGGGGTTGCCATTATCAAAAACTCCTGCCGCAAGTCTTTACAGTGAATTTATAGCCCTTTATCTGAATTGGAATTCTAAAGGCTGGTATTACAATGATATAATCTCTCTGGTTTCACACCCTTATATAAAAAGACTTTTTAAACAACCCGAAGAAACTCTCACGCGGCTATATAAAGAGATCCGAGAGAAAAATTGGGTTTATATCCAGCCCGAGCAACTTCACATTCTGAGTGAGGAAGATCGCAGTATTCTCCAGTTATTATTTTCCAGGAATTATACTTCTCCCGGGAAACTTCTGGATGCCTCCATAGAAGTAGCTCAAGAGCTAAAAGATCGTTTTGAGTCGTTTGGTGATTCTATTTCCTTGGAATACCTGGCGAAAACAATAACGGTGATCAATGAAATCAAAATTTACCTGAATAAATACAATTTTATTAATGATATAAAGTCGTTTCAAAGTCTATTCAGAGAGTTGACAAATAAAGAGACGCTCGATTTCTACGGAAAGCCACTGGAGGGCATTCAACTGATGGGGATGCTTGAAAGCAGGAATTTAGATTTTGAAACCGTCATTATTACATCCCTTAATGAAAGTATTTTACCTTCAGGAAAAACAAGTGGTTCTTTTATTCCTTTCGACCTTAAGCAAGAATTTAAAATGCCAACCTATAAGGAAAAGGACGCCGTATACACCTACCATTTCTACCGCTTGCTTCAACGAGCTAAGAATATTTATTTGCTGTACAACACAGAACCGGACGTCCTTGAAGGGGGAGAAAAAAGCAGGTTTATTTCTCAGCTACTTTCAGAAAACCGGGTTAAGGGCAGTATTCGTCAGATCATCGCCAGCCCGTCTATGAGTTTAACTGTCCCGATAAAGAAATCTATTGACAAGGATGTTTCCGTATTATCTCTCCTCCGGGAACGCGCCAGAAAGGGATTTTCTCCTTCATCTCTCTCCAGCTATATCAAAGACCCTATCGATTTTTATAAAAAATACGTATTGGGGATAAGAGAATCTGAAGAGGTTGAAGAAAATATTGCTGCCAATACTTTCGGGACCATTATACACGCCAGTATTGAGATTTTATATCAACCGTTTGTGGGATCTGTACTCTCCCCTGAAGCCATCAGGGAACGTATTTCTTTGATTCCTGAAGTTGTCAGGAATGCCTTTGCGGATTACTATCCTAATGTCTCGCTAACGGAAGGAAAAAATCTTATTGCCTACCACGTGATACAGCGTTATTTGCAAAAGTTTCTGGAAATGGAAATAGTTAGCAGCAGGAATCACAAAATCGAATTGCTTGCTGTAGAGGAAGAATTAAGCACTACTATCGTCGTTGAGGGCTTGGAATTTCCCATATGTCTAAAGGGGACTATAGACCGGATTGACAAAAAAGACGGCGTTCTTCGAATTCTGGATTATAAAACGGGGAACACAAAGAATTCTGAAGTTGAAATCACCGAATGGGATGCTATTACAACAGTGTCAGATAAAGGCAAGGCTTTTCAAATGATGGCCTACTCCCTGATGTACAATGAAAAATACCCTACGGAAAATTTTGAAGCCGCCATTATTCCTTTTCGCAATCTCGAAAATGGTTTTTTGAGGTTTTGCATAAAAGAAGCCACAGGGGGCAGGTATGCCAAAAAGGACTATACTATTACCCCTGCTACACTTTTGGAATTTCGTGAACAGTTTCAGCTTCTAATGCGAAAAATATTCGATCAGGAGGTTGCTTTTGAGGCACCACAAAACTAGGTATTCTTCTTATCCGGCCTGGTAGGCCTTACTTCGATCTTGCTCGGTAATGTACGCGGATTCATCCGCAACAGGTCCTCCACCAGCAATCCGATGTCTTCTGGCTGAATTTTCCAGGAATCCTTATCATCGGGTATATTATTGTTAAAATGAGTGGCGACAGAACCCGGCATGATGGTGGAAACCTTAATGTCAGATGTCCTCAGATCGAGCATAGCTGCCTGGGTAAATCCTACCAATCCGAATTTAGAAGCGTTATACCCTGTTCCTGAAGCGAAAAAATTAGTTCCCGCCAGGCTGGCAATTGTAATATAGTAACCTTCAGACCTTCTCAAGGCATCCACGGAAGCCTTAAGCGTGAAAAACGGGCCGTTGAGATTGGTATCTATCATCTTACGCCATTCCTCTGTACTGAGCTCGCCTACGGGCTTAAAGATGCCCACTCCGGCATTGGCAATCACCACATCGAGCTGCCCCCATTTTTTAAGGACTGCGTTAACAGCTTTTTCTTCATCCTCTGGCTCGGTTACATCGGAGCCCAGACCCAGAACTCTCTCTTCGGTTCCCAATTGTTTAGCCGCTTCTTTCGCTTTTTGAGCATCCCTGCCACTTATGGCAACTTTCATCCCTGCATTGAGGAGGGTTTCTGCTATTCCATAACCTATCCCTTTTGTCCCTCCTGTGATATAGGCCACTTTCCCTTCTAAATTTTCCATTTTTTACTTTTTTTCTAAAATAGGGTGAAGACAAGAAGATCTAAAACATCAGGCGTTATTGTTTTCTTAAAATAAAAGAAGGCTGCATTTTGAAACTTACTTAAAAATTAGTTCCTTTGCCCTTGCCTAATGGGGGATTAGCTCAGCTGGCTAGAGCGCTTGCCTGGCAGGCAAGAGGTCACCGGTTCGACTCCGGTATTCTCCACGATCAAGCGCAATTGGTATTGCGTTTAAAACAAAAGAAAGTCGCCAAATTTATTTGAGCGGCTTTTGTGTTTTTAATGCCCGGGGCCGCAAGGACATGGCCAATTGCATTTGCAGAACTTGGTTTAGCGGAGCAACGTAGTTACTCCGGTTACCCTATTATAGAAAAACTGCCGAGTTTACTCGAGCAGTTTTTTGTTTTCTGAAGCGTCAATACCGCAGGTATTGCATAAGTAATGAAAATTGCATTTGCAGGACGGGAGTTCATCTGGATCAACGAAGTTACTCTGGTAATCCCGCCGATTCAACCTCTGCTTTTTGTAATGATTTATTTAATCCTTCTTAACACTGAGAACCAAAACAGGGATCTTGGCTGAGAACTCGGCTTTATGGATTGTATTCTTTTCCCATAAGTTGGTAAATACCCCTCTCTTCCTCCTGAACACGCAGAGAAGATCGGGTTGATGAAGTTGAATGTGCTCTAAAATACCAAGGTAAGTAGTCGCGTGCTCCGCTAGTGTCAGTTGAGAACTTATATCCATCAAGGCTGTATTTACCTGCAGGTCCTTGTCAGTATATCCGGGAGTTTTTACAAGAAGTAAATGGATATCAGACTCAAACTTATTTTTAATCTGGATAAGGGGATCAAGGATTCTATTCCTTTTTAATACGCCCGACTTAAACCCTGTAAGTACTACTTTAAAAGGACTGAACTTTGTCCCTTTCGGTACGATCAGTGTAGGGATATCCGTTCTCTTAATCATTCGCCCCGAAGTATGCCCTAAATAAAGCTCTTCCTTTATATCATTGCTCCTTGGAGCGATCACCAAAAGATCAATCCCTATCTCCTCATCAATTTCTTTTAATCCGTCGATAAGATCTCCGTTGTAGGTGGCAATTTTTATATCGACATCCCTGGCATTTACCATTCCTATGATTTCTTTCAGCCTTTCTTTCCCGCTCATTTCCACTTTAGCAGAAATATTGGCTAATTTTCCCGCACCGCTGGTTACGTTAAAGACTTCCATAACATATACACTGGATGAGAACTGAGCAGCAAAATCTACCGCAAATTGAAGTGTTTCATGGGCATTGGGCGAGGTTCCGATTGGTACTAATATGTTCTTCATAGTGGTTAGGGATTTATACTCTAAATTTACGCAATAATTGACTTTAAAAAATGATCCGACCCGCAAAGATAGGCGAAATTCACCAGATCATGTCTATTACAAAGGCCTGTGCACATCATATGAGTGCACAGGGAATAGAGCAATGGAACGATCATTACCCATCGCAAGAAATATTTAAAAATGATATCGAAAGGGGAGAGTTATATGTCAAGGAAAGCGATGGGCAGATTGTAGGTTGTATTTGTATTACAACTGTGATGGATGAGGAATATATTCCTGTAAAATGGCTTACTCCCAATGAAATTAACCTGTACGTACACCGACTTGCAATTCACCCCGATCTTCAGGGAAGAGGATATGCCCGGCAACTTATGGATAAAGCCGAAAATATGGCTAGGGCGGGAAACTATACCTCGGTTAGATTGGATACCTTCAGTAAAAATGAGAGAAACCAGCGATTTTATGAAGCGAGAGGGTACAAAAAACTTGAATCGATCTATTTTCCGAAACAAAGTCCCCATCCATTTTATTGTTACGAACTTATTCTATAACTCCTTTATCTGACAAGCCGATTTGACTACTCGCGTAAGCTTTAAAACCATAAACAAACTGGCCATTCCGGCAACCATAGCAGGTATCGCCGAACCCATTCTATCCATCACCGATACGGCAATCGTGGGAAACATTCCCGAAAATGGATTGGAATCCCTGGCTGCTGTGGGAATCGTAGGTGCATTTTTATCCATGCTTATCTGGATCCTTGGGCAAACCCGCAGTGCCATTTCCGCAATTATATCCCAATATCTCGGGGCCGGTAAACTGGACCAGGTTTCCACCCTTCCTGCACAGGCCATAACCCTGAATGTCCTTTTGAGTATAGTGATCCTTTTGGGAACTGTTTTTGTTGTCGAAGAAATTTTCCTCCTTCTAAATGCAAAAGGCAAAATCCTTGAATTCTGTATTTCATATTATTCTATCCGGGTCTGGGGTTTTCCGCTAACACTTTTTGCCTTTGCAGTAATGGGGATATTCAGGGGCTTGCAAAATACTTATTGGCCTATGATGATCGCCATCGTAGGTGCGGTACTGAACATCGGCCTTGATTTTATCCTGGTTTACGGGATAGAAGGTTTTATCACTCCGATGTATCTGGAAGGTGCCGCATGGGCCAGTTTAATTTCACAAGGGGTGATGGCAGTTATGTCTCTTATTCTTCTAATCACCAAAACCAATATCTCCCTCAGGCCGAAACTGCCTATTCACCCGGAGTTGAGGAGGTTAATAGGGATGAGCCTGAATTTGTTTGTAAGGGCTGTTGCCCTGAACATCACTTTGATATTAGCCGTAAGGGAGGCAACAGCTCTGGGAGACCGATTTATCGGAGCCCATACAATTGCTATAAACCTCTGGCTCTTCGCCGCATTCTTTATCGATGGTTATGGGGCGGCTGGAAACATCATGGGTGGCCGGTTACTGGGGGCAAGGGATTTTACGAATCTCTGGAAATTATCCAAGAAAATAATGCTCTATGGAATACTGGTAAGCGGGGTGTTGATGATTATCGGATTTGTTCTTTATCGCCCGCTGGGCGAGTTGTTTTCTAATGACGCACGGGTATTACAAACCTTTTATTCTATATTCTTTATTGTAATCCTCGCTCTCCCACTGAATACAGTAGCATTCGTCTTCGACGGCTTATTTAAAGGATTGGGGGAAATGCGATACCTCAGAAATGTCCTGCTGATCGCTACCTTTATCGGCTTTATTCCATCTCTTTTCCTCGGAAAATATTTGAATCTGGGGCTTTACGGGATCTGGATTGCGATCACGGTCTGGATGACAATCAGAGGTGGGGCCCTGGTGTGGAAGTTCAGGAGAAAATTTCGCCCCCTTTTGCAAAAGACGTAATTTTGAGGAAATCTAACTGATATGGGAACCAACAGAGCTAATGGCAGTTTATATACCTCCGTCAACCAAGGTATCGCCACCATAGAATTTGGCCATCCGGCCGGGAATTCTTTTGTTTCTGAATTACTGCAGCGCCTTACAAAGCAACTGCAAGAGCTCTCTTCTGATAACAGCGTATCGCTTATTGTTCTAAAATCTGAAGGGGACGGAGCTTTTTGTGCCGGGGCTTCCTTTCACGAACTAATGGCGGTTTCCAACCAAAAGGAAGGAACCGAGTTTTTCAGCGGTTTTGCCCATGTCATCAATGCCATGAGAAACTGTTCCCAGCCCATTATAGGCAGGGTTCAGGGAAAAGCAGTAGGTGGTGGGGTTGGACTCATCTCTGCCTGCGATTATGTTTTCGCAACAGAGGATGCTTCCGTGAAACTCTCTGAACTAAGCATAGGGATTGCTCCTTTGGTTATAGCCCCCGCAGTAAAAAGAAAGGTTGGAGCACACGGTTTGGCAGAACTTTCCCTGTCTCCTACCGAATGGAAGAATGCCTATTGGGCAAAAGAAAAAGGGCTTTTTTCCAAAGTCTATGGCAATGTCAAAGAAATGGATAAGGAACTCGAATTTTTTACTTCCCAATTGGCAAAATACAATCCCATGGCCCTTGCTGCTTTAAAACAGGCCTTGTGGGAAGGGACAGAAGATTGGGGGACTCTACTCACCAACAGAGCTGCCCAAACGGGTGCCCTGGCATTGTCTGACCATACAAAGAAAGCGATGGCTGCTTTTAAAAAATAGCGACTATTTTAACCCCTGAAATTCAAGGAATATCCATGAACTTTTCTTTAGGAAAAATATTAAACACGCCCTACCCATTTTATTTTCGCGGTAAGTCGCTATGGCAGTTTGCCCTGATTATTTTTCTTCTTGCTTTTCTGTTCAATTATTTTTTTGCTCCCTTTGATGTCAATCCTGCAGAACACCGCATGGATTATTTCTGGATTAGTGTAATCCATTCTGCCACTCCGGTCCTGATTCTTATCCTGATGTATCCTTTCATATATTTTTCACCTTCCCTGGAGGAAAGGTGGACAATTGGAAAAGACATCCTTTTTCTCTCCATATTCCTCCTCCTGATCGGAATTGTACAATTCCTGATTCGCGACCTTATTTACGACAATCCCAACAACTGGTCATGGGGCTACTTCCGCGAAGAAATCAGCAATACCTTCCTGGTTGGAATCCTCCTTGTAGGAATTATTATTTCTGTCAATTTTAATCTTCTTAATGCGCGATATATCAAAGAGGCTCAAATCCTTGAACATAAGAGAATGGCCAAAAGTATCAAAAAGGAAAATTTAGTAATCCCCATCGAGACCCAGGTAAAAATGGACAGATTCAATCTGGAAGTGGAACGATTTCTATATGCCAAAGCCGATGGGAATTACCTGGTATTGCATTTAGTCCAGGAAAATGCAATAATTAAGGTTTTAAAAAGGATATCAATAAGAGATTTTGAAAAACAGCTTCGATCTGTTAAGGAAATCATCAGAACCCACCGTTCATTTGTTGTAAATCTCTCCTACCTCAGCCATGTGAAAGGCAATGCACAGGGATACCAACTAAGCTTAAAGGAATGCGATGCGGTGATCCCCGTTTCCCGGAATATGATCCCTGCTTTTGAAGCGAGTTTAAAAAACTAGGTTTATTTCCTTGTCACTGGCCCCAAAACCTTGTCATTCAAAACAAAGAAATCGAACGCAATCAGATTAAAAATATCTTTAGCAAAAAGTATCTGTCATGAGGCGTTACGATCTGGATTGGTTACGGGTTTTTGTTTTTGGCTTACTCATCTTCTATCATGTTGGGATGTTTTTCGTCCCATGGGGATATCACATTAAAAACAATGTGGAATATGAATGGCTGAAATTTCCTATGTTGTTTCTCAATCAATGGCGCCTTCCCATTTTGTTTGTCATCTCAGGTATGGGTACGTATTACGCCTTAAACAAAAGAACAGGGCTGCAATTTGGTTTGGAACGAATAAAAAGACTATTTCTACCTCTGGTTGTAGGAATGCTCGTGATAGTCCCTCCGCAGGTTTACATCGAAAGAATTGCCTACGATCAATTTATTGGTTCTTATTTTGACTTCTGGCCTTCAAAAGCCTTTATTGGTGTATATCCCGAAGGTAATTTAAGTTGGCACCATCTCTGGTTTTTACCCTATCTCTTGCTTTTTTCTCTAGCTCTGCTCCCGGTATTCCTCTACCTCAGAAAACATCCGGGAAACAGATTCATTTCCAGGCTAAAGAAAATAGTTTCAAACAGATTCGGCCTTTTTTGGTTTTTGATCCCTTTGTATCTGTACGAATCCCTGTTGGAACCTTTTTTTAATGTCACACATGCTTTAATAGGCGACTGGTTTGCGATTGCGAATTACACTACCTTGTTTTTATATGGCTTCCTTTTGATTTCTGTAAAAGAGCAATTCTGGCAAACGGTTACCCAGCATCGCAGATTTTATCTCCGTTGCGGATTAATAGGATTTACTTCTTTCCTTAGCTTAATCCTGATATTTGAAGACTCTATTTGGGTACATTTTACTGAAGCTTCCCTGAAAGTCTTTAATTTATGGTCCTGGATCCTTGCTTTATTTGGATACGCAGCACACTATTTGAATAAACAGAGTGCTACATTGGCCTATTCTAATGAAGCTGTCTACCCCTTCTATATCTTACATCAAACCATCACTATAGTGGCGGGTTACTTTATAATGAATCTGTCTTGGGGTCTCCTGCCAAAGTTTCTTATCCTTAGTATTGCAACCTTTGGAGGATCCTTTATCATATATGAATTCTTCATCAGAAGGTGGAAATGGATTCGCCCTCTTTTTGGACTCAAATTAAAAAAGGCAATTTTTCCCCTTTCAAAACAAACAGACGGTTCTGCGGCCAAAGTTGATCCTTCCTTTTAAAGAATTCCTACCTTTGCCCTTTAAGATTATATTAAATGAGCAGGATAAGGGTAACCAAGGAATTCAGTTTTGAAACAGGGCACGCTTTGTACGGCTACGACGGAAAATGCAAGAATGTCCACGGGCATAGCTATAAGTTGGCTGTTACCGTGATCGGAACGCCTATTTCAGAAGAAGGTGCTGTTAAATTAGGTATGGTGATCGATTTTGGAGATCTCAAGAAGATTGTACGGGAAGAGGTGGTCGATCCCTTAGATCATGCGACGATATTTAATAAAAACACCCCTCATCTCGAACTTGCAAGAGAATTGGAAACACGAGGTCATAAAGTGATCCTGGCCGATTATCAGCCAACCAGTGAAAATATGGTCATCGACATTGCAGCGAGGATAAAAAAAAGACTTCCGAATCATATTCAATTGCATTCTTTAAAGCTCAGGGAAACAGAAACGGCTTATGCCGAATGGCATATGGATGACAATCCCTGATCCCCTCACCGATTTTTCTATCTTTACTACCCGATGAAACAACTAAAGGTACCGACAGGAAAGAAAGTCTATTTTGCCAGTGATAATCATCTGGGTGCGCCAGACAGGGCTAAAAGTGCTGTCAGAGAACGGCACTTTGTTTCCTGGTTGGAGGAGGTGAAAAAAGATGCTGCGGCTATTTTTCTACTTGGAGATCTTTTCGATTTTTGGTTTGAGTACAAAACAGTTGTTCCCAAAGGCTTTGTCCGCACCCTAGGCACCCTCGCACAAATAACCGACAGTGGTATACCAGTCTATTTTTTTGCGGGGAACCACGATCTGTGGATGAACGGTTATTTTGAAGAAGAACTTGGAATTCCGGTTTTCCATAAACCCCAGCAATTTGAAATTAACTCGAAACGATTCTTTATAGGGCATGGCGATGGCCTGGGCCCACACGATAAGGGGTATAAAAGGATGAAAAAGGTATTTACCAATCCCGTTGCCAGGTGGTTCTTCCGATGGTTACACCCCGATTGGGGAGTAAGATTAGCTCAGTATTTCTCCATAAATAACAAACTTATCTCCGGAGAAGAAGATCAGGAATTTCTGGGAGAGGAGAACGAGTGGCTGGTGCAATACGCCAAAAGAAAGCTTTCTCAGGACCACTATGACTACTTTGTCTTCGGACACAGGCACCTGCCCCTGGAAATAAAACTCAATGATAAATCGACCTACTTTAACCTGGGAGATTGGATAGGTCATTTTACCTATGGTGTTCTCGATGGAAGCACCTTTGAACTCAAAAAGTTTGAGATCTAGGCCTGCCTGATATCCTTTATCTTTAACTGAAGACTTATACTCCCGTTCCAGTGATTCTCATCAAGGGAATACACCAGACTGAAGTTGCTATCCCTCACTAAAGGCAGTTTATCGCCCAGGTTAAAACCTATGCCCTGGATTGGATTGGAATTTCCTTGTTTTACAGCTAATTTAAGGTGCTTTTCTTCCTCTCCTACTCCCTTGGCATATCCTGAATCGCGTAGCTGGTGCGTCAGGAATACCGGTTTCATATTTCCAGGCCCAAAGGGTTCAAATTGCTTGAGGATCCTCATCAATTTTGGAGTAATGTCAGCAAGGGTGATTTCTGCATCAATACGAATTTCCGGACTGAGTAATTCAGGGGATATGGTCTTTGATACAACCTCCTCAAAGCGGGCCTTGAATTCCTCGTACTGCGATTCTTTTAGGGTAAGTCCGGCTGCATACTTATGCCCTCCAAACTGTTCCAGCGATCCTTTACACGCCTCCAGGGCGTTGTACAAATCGAACCCTCTCACAGACCGGGCAGAAGCGGCCAGTTTGTCCCCGCTTTTTGTAAATACAAGCGTAGGCCTGTAGTAGGTTTCTATAAGCCTCGATGCAACTATCCCGATAACTCCCTTATGCCAGCTCTCCTTGTAGACCACGGAAGTGTATCGCTCTTCTTCTTTGTTTTCTCTGATCTGTAACAGGGCTTCCTCGGTAATCTCCTGATCAAGACCCCTGCGATCGGTGTTAAACTTTTCAATTTCTGCGGCCATCTTTCCGGCTTTCACCGGATCGGTCTCTGTAAGCAGGGAAACGGCATAACGCCCGTGCTCCATTCTACCTGCCGCATTTATCCTGGGTGCAATAATAAAAACAACATCAGTTACACTCAGATTGGATTTGTTTACTGCCTTCAGTATGGCTCTAAAGCCCGGACGGGACTGTTGGTTGATTACCTCCAGACCGTAATAAGCCAAGACTCTGTTCTCCCCGGTGATCGGAACGATGTCTGCTGCGATTGCAGTGGCTACCAAATCGAGATAGGGTATAATTCCTTTAACCGTATGTCCTTTTTGTTGTTCCAGGGCCTGTATCAGCTTAAAGCCAATACCACATCCACATAATTCGTCATAGGGATAGTTACAATCGGGTCTTTTAGGATCTAAAACCGCAACTGCATCCGGAAGTTCACTTCCCGGACGATGGTGATCACATATGATAAAGTCGATTCCTTTTTCATTTGCGTAGGCTACCTTATCAAGGGCTTTAATCCCGCAATCGAGGGCAATGATAAGGCTAATGTCGTTGTCAGCAGCAAAATCAATTCCCATATATGACACCCCATAACCCTCTGCATAACGGTCGGGAATATAAGTGGCTACATTGGGGTATTGTGATAACAGATAGGATGAAACGAGTGCCACTGCGGTAGTTCCATCCACGTCGTAGT
The DNA here is from genome assembly GCF_041205185.1 of Muriicola sp. SD30. NCBI lineage: Bacteria > Pseudomonadati > Bacteroidota > Flavobacteriia > Flavobacteriales > Flavobacteriaceae > Muriicola > Muriicola sp. SD30. The sequence goes on along the minus strand of NZ_JBGEWB010000002.1, from coordinate 373,954 downwards.
CCCCATAGATGAGAATATTCTGCTCTGATTTGATGGCGTCAGTTATCCTCTTTACGGCCAGGTCCATATCCTTCATCAGAAATGGATCGTGCAAATGCTCCAGCTGTGGTCTGAAAAAATTAAGTGCCTCTTCGTAGTTCTTTATCCCCCGTTGTATTAATAAGGTCGCGACCAAAGGAGACACTTTAATGGCCTCGCTGAGATGCTTCACAACTTCCTCTTCGGGTTTGGCTTTTAAGGTCCATCGCATTTCACAAATTTCATCAGGGCTCATAAAGTAGAATCAGCGGGTGTATGTCCTATGCAGAAAAGAGTTTATTTATCGGTATTATAATCAGCTTTCAGGTGATAAATTCAATTCAGGTGATAAATATTTTCGGTAGAAACAGTAGCAAACCTGCGAAACATTTCCATTACGCCACAGTATTTATCAACGGAAAGGTCTACGGCCCGCTGTAGTTTTTTCTCATCCAATTCCTTACCGTAAAAATGATATTCCAGATGTACTTTATGGTAGTACTTTGGATGCTCATCGGTAAGTTCCGCGTAAATTTCAATATGGAATTTATCTACCTTCAATTTCATTTTATCGAATAGGGAGACTACGTCCAAGCCAGAGCACCCAGCCAGAGAAGTTAGCATTAGAGCTTTAGGCCTGTATCCGTTTCCTTCACCCCCATCTTCTGGTCCCGCATCAATTTTTAAATCAAGTCCGGAAGGATTATTGCTCTCAAAGGCCATATTCCCGATCCATTTGGTACTGATATGATTTGTCATGCTCTGTTTTTTTTGTTTCTTGTAATTTCAAAATTACAACAATAACCCTTAATTCAATTTATGCCGCTGGTCAACCCACTTCCTCCTGAACACGATGCTGAAACAAAAGAACTCGCCGACTTTTTTAATGAGACGTTGGGGTTTTGCCCCAATTCTATCTTAACCATGCAGCATCGCCCTTCCATTTCAAAGGCTTTTATTGGGTTAAACAAGGCCGTGATGGAAAACCAAGGGCGGGTAACCTCAGCGCTTAAACGGATGATTGCCTGGGTAAGCAGTAATGCCACAGGATGCAGATATTGCCAGGCCCACGCCATTAGGGCAGCTGAACGATATGGTGCCGAACAGGAGCAATTAGACAATATATGGGAATACAGAACACATCCTGCCTTTTCTGAGGCCGAAAGGGTGGCTCTCGACTTTTCCCTGGCAGCTTCCCAGGTCCCAAATGCAGTTGATCAACAAATAAAGGATGCTCTTTACGCCCATTGGAATGAAGGGGAAATAGTGGAAATGCTTGGGGTAATCTCATTATTTGGTTATCTCAACCGCTGGAACGACTCCATGGGAACTTCCATTGAAGGAGGTGCTGTGGAAAGTGCGGTACAATACCTCGGCAAACACGGATGGGAAAAGGGTAAACATAGTTGATCTCTTTTATTTTCAGACCAAAATATTCTCCAGTAGATATATTGTAAGAACCCCCCAAAAAGTGCCGGTAGCCATGCTTAAAATGGCAAGTACAACGGCATGAGGCATCCATTTCTTTTCATAGGCAGCGGTTACTGCCGGGGCCGTGGCTATACCCCCTACATTGGCCATACTGGCGATAGGTACCCAGGCCATGTTGAGATTCAGCATTTTGGCGATGACCATCATAAAGACAAAATGCCCTATCAACCAGACGATCAGAAAAACGAGGAATACAGGATTAAATCCCAAAGTGGCAAACTGCAATTTTAATCCCAGTACGGCCATTACTATCAGGATAAGAATTGCTCCTGAACGCAGGGCAAACTTAAAATTCCATCGTGGCCATATATTACTGATCGCAAGTCCGATCAGGGAGAGCAATATTACTTTGGCTATAAAACTCTCTACCCAGAGATTTGTCAGAATCACAATTCCAAGGAGAATCACAATAACGCCCCAAGAGGGTATTGATTTTACCGGATCGGAGCGGAGGTTCTCCGGAATACCCAAATCTGTGATTTTCAATTTTCGATTGATCAGATTACTGCCTTTGATGAACTGGAACATCAGGATGGTCCAGATATTTACCAGGATATTATCCATCACAAGGACAGAGAGAAAAATATCCTCGGGACAGGCTACAATTTCCTTCAGGACAAGCTGACTCGTACTACCCCCTATCCAGCTGCCGACAATTGGCGGAATCCCTTTCCAGTATTCCTCATTAACAAGGGTGTTGGTGACAAAATTGGTATCGAGGAAAGCGAACGCTAATAAGACCGGAAAAAGGGCAATAAAAACCGATCCTCCGGCAAATAGAAATATGGGTTTCCAGCCAATAGCCCTGAGCTGTCCAAGGGATAAACTACTCATAACTGCAATGATCGCAAGGGGAATAAAATAATCCCGGCTAAAGGAATGAATCTCATCCTGGGAATAGTCTACTCCGGTGAGATATGAAATGATGGCAGGAATAATATAGGCCAATAAAATGGCCGGTACCCAATCGAAGAGGGACTTGATATGTCTGTTTTCCCATCGATCTAAAAAGAATACCGCAAGGACGGTGAATAAGGTGATGAGCCAAGGTGCTAACATGCCGGAAAAATTACGACAAATAATTTCAGCAGAAGCTACTATTTCTTCCCTCCAACTACGATAACAAATTCTCCTTTCACTGGATTTTCCTTATAGTATTCTAGAATCTCAGAAAGTGACCCACGCACGGTTTCTTCGTAAATCTTGGTGAGTTCCCTGGAAACAGAAGCAGGCCTGTCATTCCCCAGAGAGGTGATAAGGTCCTCCAAAGTCCTTAACAGTTTATGGGGCGATTCATAGAAAATCATGGTTCTGCTTTCTTCCTTGAGGGCCAGCAACCTGGTTTGCCTTCCTTTTTTTACCGGCAGGAAACCTTCGAAAACAAATCGCTCTGATGGCAGTCCGCTATTCACCAATGCTGGGATCATCGCCGTTGCTCCTGGAAGACACTCTACCCGGATACCGGATTCGAGGCAGGCCCGGGTAAGCAGAAATCCGGGATCGGATATGCCCGGCGTACCTGCATCAGAGATCAGGGCCATGGATTCTCCGTTTTTTAACCTTTGTACAAATTTATCTACGACCTTGTGTTCATTATGCATGTGATAGGCATGCATAGGTTGATTGATCTCGTAATGCTGAAGAAGTTTTCCGCTGTTACGGGTATCCTCTGCAAGGATCAGATCCACTTCCTTAAGAATTCGGATAGACCTGAAGGTAATGTCTTCCAGATTCCCAATAGGTGTAGGTACGAGGTAAAGTGTTCCCATGGACATGGCTGTTTGTTAATAATAAGAAGCCGAAAGTAATGAATTCAACTTTCGGCCAATTTGTATGTATAAAAAATCAATGTCTTAAGAAAATCGACGTTCAATGTGGGCGATAAACCTGATTGCGTATTCTTCCTTCCCCTTCCAGTTGTTGTATTCCGGTTTAACCATATTGTCAATAAAAGCCATGGAGCGATCGGCAGTTTCAATGGTATTTAACTGGGAAAGAACCCGGTTAAATTCTTCAGTACTATCATTGAACAGGTGTTTTACAAAGGCCAGTCTGTCATTGAGGCCAATTACAATTTCCTTATTAGTGAGTTTGTCGTTTAGAGACTTGACTTTCTCTGATTTGTCTAGAGTTTCCTGGTTCGGGGTAACATCTTTTGCATCATTTTTGAGGACTTCTGTCTTCGCTACAAATTCGGCAAACAACTGCTCTATATTGAGGTCTTTGGGCATTTCAGATACCATGTGTTTTATAGTATCTATTCCGGGTGTCATAATATCCTCTTCATGGGGGTTATTTTCGGGAACTGTCTTATTGCCTTCCATAACGGCAGTGGCCATTTTCTCGAATTTAGCAGCAATTACGTTCTTAGAAACATCTATTTCTATATCCCCCAGTTTTTCTTCAATGAGTTTCAGAACCGCCAGTTTCTCGTAAAGACTTCTGGCTGCTTCATATAGCCCGGGAATATCATCCTTATCCTGAGAAGTAATAATCTCTGTTGAGAGTTTTACCAATTCCTCTTTCAGTTTACGCTTCATTTCTTTTTTGATTTTCTTCCCTGTAAAGGTCTGTCTTTTTTAATACTTTTATACATATTTAATTCTAACGGAGGAAATCCCTTATTTCGTCTAAAATTACAAAATGTTTCTCGAAAATACTGTTAATCATAAAGAACAATTTGGGTGGATAGAAGTGATCAGCGGGTCAATGTTTTCGGGAAAAACAGAAGAACTTATCCGAAGGCTGAAACGCGCCAAATTTGCCAAACAAAAGGTAGAGATCTTTAAACCCATCATCGATACTCGATACAGTGATGAACGCGTTGTCTCTCATGATGAGAATGAGATAAGGTCTACCCCCGTACCCTCAGCTTCACATATAAGACCACTGGCAGAGGACTGTGATGTAGTTGGGATAGACGAGGCACAGTTTTTTGATGATGAGATTGTCACCGTCTGCAATGACCTGGCAAATAAGGGGATCAGAGTAGTTGTGGCTGGTCTCGATATGGATTTTAAAGGTAATCCTTTTGGGCCCATGCCAGCCCTTATGGCCACGGCAGAATATGTAACCAAGGTTCATGCCGTTTGTACCAGAACCGGTAATCTGGCTAATTACAGCTTTCGTAAATCGGATAATGAAAGCCTGGTATTATTGGGAGAAATTGAAGAGTACGAACCCCTGAGCAGGGCAGCTTTCTTTAAAGCTATGCTGAAGGAAAAGATTAATTTGATGGAAGTAAAGGCAGAAGAAGTGATACTTACTAAAAAAAACAAACCATAAAATTATATTCCTGGCAGTTCACCGCCCTCCTGAGGGTTTTGTCAACAGGATACCAATAATCTGCATGATATATTTACACCAACCACCTTATGCCTGATTCCCATCAAACGGTTCTGGAAATCAATTTAGGAGCACTGGAACACAATTATCGTTTTCTCAGATCTAAAATTGATCCTTCTACAAAATTTATGGGGGTTGTGAAGGCATCCGGCTATGGGAGTGATCCCCTTGTTATTGCCAGGAAACTGGTAGCTCTGGAAGTTGATGCACTGGCAGTGGCTTATACCTCTGAAGGCGTACACCTTAGGAAGGGAGGAATCGAATGTCCAATTTTAGTCCTTCACCCGCAGGAGATCAATTTTAAAGAGCTTATTAGCTATTGCCTTGAACCAAGTCTGTACAGTTATAAAATCCTGAAATCGTTTCACAAGATAGCCGGAGAAGCATTTCAGGAAAAGTATCCTGTTCATCTTAAATTCAATACCGGTCTTAACCGCCTCGGATTCTGGGAAAATGATATACAGCATATTAAGAAAGAAATAGAAGATTCGGGTGTATTGAAAATCAAAGGCATATTTTCACACTTAGGTGCCTCTGAAGACTTGTTGGAAAAAGAATTTACTCTTTCTCAGATAAAAACATTTGAAGCGATCGTAGTAGAGGCAGAGAGTGCCTTGGGGCCCATCCCGATAAAACATTTACTCAATACCTCCGGGATCCTTAATTACCCGAAGGCACAATGGAACATGGTGCGCAGTGGAATTGGTATATATGGTTATGGAAATGATCCTGAATACGACAGCTCACTCCGCCCGGTAGCCTCATTAAAAACTATTATTTCACAATTACATCGAATTGAGCCCGGTGAAACTGTGGGATATAACAGGGCATTTAAAGCAGATGGGTACAGAACAACTGCCACCCTCCCCTTAGGTCATGCAGATGGTATTGGAAGACAGTACGGCAATGAAAAAGCTTCAGTTCTTGTCAAAGGAAAACAGGCTCCTATCATCGGAAACGTGTGTATGGATATGTTGATGATAGATGTAACCGATATCGATTGTGCCGAGGGCGATGAAGTGATCATTTTTGGGGAAGGCCAGAGCGCTGAGCAATTTGCCTCATTTGCCGGAACCATTTCCTATGAACTTCTTACAGGACTAGCCCCAAGAATACCACGTTTGTATACTGAATACTAATTTTTAAAATTATTTAGTACAAAGACTATAATATTTAAAGAAAGTCAGCGTTACTCAGGTTATATTAACTAATTAAAACACAAACCATGCTTAAAGAATTCAAGAATTTTATTATGACAGGCAATGTCATTGAGTTTGCCGTAGCTGTTATCCTAGCCGGGGCAGTTAGTCAGGTAGTCAACGGTTTTGTAAAAGACATCATTATGCCCGTTGTAGGTGAATTTACAGGGGGGGTCGACTTTGCGAATTTGAAGTACGTCCTTACCGAAGCATCAGGAATTGCTGGTGAACCGGGAGCTATTGCAGAAAACGCAATTCGCTACGGAGCCTGGATAAATACCATTGTCAACCTAATTATTGTAGGCTTTGTGCTGTTTATAATCATAAAGGCTTATAACAAAACCAAAAAACCACCTGCAGCTCCAAAAGGGCCTAGCCAGGAAGATTTATTGGCTGAAATCAGAGATCTTCTGAAAAAGCAGTAAAGAATTCAAAGCTGTAGCTTTTACAGCGAAACCGCTATACTACTAGCACAATTTTAATCCCTATGTCTGTAAACGCTATCCAGACATAGGGTTTTTTTGTTGGCTATATAACAAATTGTGATATTTTTATAAAACTGAAAAAGCTGCCTTGTGCTGTAAATCGCTTTCCAGTACCTTTGGCCCACCAAAAAAACTGGTCTTATGAAAGTAGCAATAGTTGGAGCCACTGGCATGGTTGGAGAGGTAATGCTAAAAGTTCTAGCAGAACGAAACTTCCCTATCTCAAAATTACTGCTTGTTGCATCCGAAAGGTCTAAGGGTAAGACGCTAACCTACAAAGGTGAGCCTTATACTGTTATCACACTTGAAGAGGCCCTTGCTGAAAAACCGGATCTCGCTATATTTTCCGCAGGTGGTGAAACCTCTTTAAATTGGGCCCCTAAATTTGCTGCTGTTGGCACCACAGTTGTAGACAATTCCTCTGCCTGGCGTATGGACCCCAACATTAAGCTGGTGGTCCCTGAGATCAATGCCCATATCCTTACTAAAAAGGATAAGATCATTGCCAACCCTAACTGTTCCACTATTCAGCTGGTCCTGGTTCTGGCACCGCTACACAAGGCCTATACTATGAAACGAGTAGTTGTATCGACCTACCAGTCGGTTAGTGGAACCGGCGTAAAAGCAGTGCAACAAATGGAGAATGAGGCAGCGGGTATTCAGGCTGAAATGGCTTATCCCTATCCCATCCATAGAAATGCCCTGCCTCACTGTGATGTTTTTCTGGAAAACGGATATACCAAGGAAGAAATGAAACTTGCCCGGGAACCGAGAAAAATACTTGGAGATGATAGTTTTGCCATCACGGCCACAGCGGTGAGAATCCCTACTTCAGGAGGCCACTCCGAGTCGGTAAACGTAACTTTTGAGCGGGATTTTGACCTTCAGGAATTAAGGCGTTTGCTAAGTAAAACTCCCGGGGTAGTTCTGCAGGACAATCCGGACACCAATACGTATCCCATGCCCATTTACGCCCATGACAAAGACGATGTTTTCGTCGGGCGAATCAGAAGGGATGAATCTCAGTCCAATTCCCTCAATATGTGGATTGTTGCAGATAATTTAAGGAAGGGCGCTGCTACCAATGCTGTTCAGATAGCCGAATACCTGGTGGGGAACAAACTCCTATGATCAGGGTGTTTAAATTCTGTTAAAAAGGCCGCTCCGACTACTCTAACAGTAGAAATTAAGGTATTTTTAAGGCTTATAAATCAATAAGTATTATGAAGAAATTTGCCTTAGTCCTGGTCGCTCTTACTACCTTTGTGGCCTGTAAAAATGAATCCCCCTCAGAACGTATACTTGTGAAGTACCCGATTACCCAAAAAGTGGACACAGTAGATACTTATTTCGATACTGAAGTCCCGGATCCATATCGCTGGCTTGAAGATGACCGAAGTGCGGAAACCGAGGCATGGGTGAAATCTCAAAATGAGGTTACCTTCAGTTACCTGGAAAGCATCCCTTTCAGAAAAGACCTGAAAAACAGGATGGAAAAACTGTGGAACTATGAGAAGTTGAGCGCCCCATTTAAGGAAGGCAACTATACTTATTACTATAAAAATGATGGCCTTCAGAATCAAAGTGTTGTTTATCGTAAGAAAGATAATGGGGAAGAAGAAGTCTTCCTCGATCCTAACACCTTCTCCGAAGACGGCACAACCTCACTGGCCGGACTAAGTTTCAGCAAGGATGGATCACTGGCAGCCTATCTGATATCCGAAGGCGGAAGCGATTGGAGGAAAGCAATTGTGATGGAAGCAGAGTCAATGAAAATCATCGAGGATACACTTACTGATATCAAATTCAGTGGTCTTGCCTGGAAGGGTAATGAAGGATTCTACTACTCAAGCTATGACAAACCTGAAGGGAGCGAATTGTCTGCCAAGACCGATCAGCACAAGCTTTACTATCATACACTTGGTACTGAACAGGCCGAGGACAAATTGATCTACGGTGGAATACTTCCTGAAAAACACAGATATGTATCGGCAACAACAACGGAAGATGAACGCTATCTCATTGTGTATCCAAGGACAACCACCTCTGGGAATAAGTTACTTATCAGAGATCTTACAGATCCCAACTCCCTCTTTACAACTGTTTTAGACGATACCGATTCGGATAGTTACATTATAGGCAATGAGGGAACAACTCTTTTCATCCAGACAAACAGGGATGCTCCCAATCTCAAGGTAGTGAAGGTAGATGCCTCAAACCCCGCGCCTGAAAATTGGGAAGACCTTATTCCTGAAACTGAAAATGTTCTCGGTGCGAATACGGGGAGTGGATATATTTTCGCTGAATATATGGTAGATGCCATTTCCAGAATCCTACAATACAACTACCAGGGCGAATTGATCAGGGAGGTGAATTTACCCGGAATAGGAAGTGCCGGAGGATTCGGCGGAAAAAAAGAGGAGGAAACGCTCTATTTTTCTTTTACCAATTACAACACTCCGCGTTCTATTTATAAATTTGATCCTGATACAGGTGAATACACCACTTACTGGAAGCCTGAAATCGACTTCAATCCGGCAGACTACGAATCGAAACAGGATTTCTATACCTCCAAAGACGGGACTAAGGTCCCTATAATCATTACTTATAAAAAAGGCACGGAATTAAATGGAAAGAACCCGACTATCCTATATGGTTATGGAGGGTTTAATGTGAGTCTTACCCCATCTTTCAGTGTATTGAATGCCATCTGGATGGAACAGGGCGGGGTTTATGCTGTACCTAATTTAAGAGGTGGTGGAGAGTATGGAAAGAAATGGCACAATGCAGGAACGAAACTGCAAAAACAGAATGTTTTTGATGACTTTATCGCTGCGGCAGAATTTCTGATCGACAACAAATACACCTCCAAAGAATATCTGGCAATACGAGGTGGTTCTAATGGCGGTTTGCTTGTGGGTGCTACTATGACTCAGCGCCCGGATCTGATGCAGGTTGCGCTCCCCGCAGTCGGTGTTCTCGATATGTTGCGCTACCATACCTTTACGGCAGGAGCCGGATGGGCCTATGATTATGGAACTTCAGAGGATAATCCTGAAATGTTTGAATATCTCAAAGGGTATTCCCCCCTTCACAATGTAAAAGAAGGAGTTGAATATCCGGCAACGCTTGTCACGACGGGCGACCATGATGACAGGGTTGTTCCTGCACATAGTTTTAAATTTGCTGCCACATTGCAGGAAAATCAGGCAGGGAACAATCCAACCCTCATTCGTATTGAGACCAATGCCGGCCATGGGGCAGGTACCCCTATCAGCAAGACGATCGAACAATATGCAGATATCTTTGCCTTTACATTTTATAATATGGGCTTTGATACCTTGCCCAACCAAAAGGTGCTGAAAGAATTTAAGGACTAATCTTCCCGGGGGTCCGCTTAAATCCGTTTCTTTGGAGGCGGATTTTTTAATTGGGTTCCGGAAATCACACTTATGCTGCAAGTAAAAAATCTCTCATTCGCCTATAACAAAACCAATGTGCTCGAAGGTCTTTCCTTTAATATAGCACAAGGGGAACACGTGGCGGTGATGGGAGAAAGCGGTTGTGGAAAAAGCACCCTATTAAAATTAATCTACGGCTTGCTTACTCCGGGTGAAGGAGAAATTCTATGGAGGGATGAGCAGGTGAAAGGGCCCTTGTACAAGTTGGTTCCAGGGGAGTCTTATATGAAATACCTCTCTCAGGAGTTCGATCTGATGCCATTTACCTCCGTGGCAGAAAATATCAGTCAATTTCTCTCTGTATTTTACCCGGAACAATTAAAGCAAAGAACGGAAGAGCTTCTTGAGATGATAGAAATGACATCCGAAGCCAAGGTAAAGGTAAAAAATCTCAGTGGCGGACAACAGCAAAGAGTTGCTTTGGCAAGGGTTCTGGCTCAAAAGCCCGATCTTCTATTGCTCGATGAGCCGTTCAGCCATATAGATAATTTCAGGAAAAGTAGTCTTAGACGCAATCTCTTCCAGTATCTCAAAGAAGAAAACATCAGCTGCCTTACCGCAACTCATGACCATCTCGATGTATTACCTTTTGCAGATCGTACTTTGGTACTAAAGGATAAGGAATTAGTGGTAGACGGAAAGACGACCATGGTATATGAATCTCCCAGGAATTTCTATGTGGCCAGCCTGTTCGGAGAAGCCAACGTTTTACCCATCACTGTGTTGAAATCTTACGCCGACACCAAGAGAAATATTATAGTCTATGCCCACGAATTTAAAGTTGCAAAGTCGTCCGGCCTCGCAACCCGTGTAAAAAAGGTTTACCCCATGGGAGCATATTTTTTAGTAGAAGGGGAATCGGAGGATGGTAAGGTGTTTTTTAACTCCGAGAAAATACTGAAAGAAGGCGCAAAGGTCTTTCTAAATGTATCTATTGAAACAATCAATAAACGACTCCGGGAAATATATTAAGTAAAGAGGAGAGAGATAATAAAAACCGCAATTGCCCCTGTAATTCCAAGTACCGAAGTCCCCAATCCAAATAATCGGTATCCTGTTTTTACATTCATGCCACTCATCTGGGTGACCACCCAGAAAAAACTGTCATTTGCATGTGAAACCATGGCCGATCCCGAACCTATTGCCACAACTACCAGGGCTTTTTGAATTTCTGAATCGTATCCAAGAGAGGGCATCATGGGGGCGATAATTGACGCTGTTGTAACCAGGGCTACGGTAGATGATCCCTGGGCAGTTTTCAATGCCGCAGCGAGAATAAAGGGAAGGAAGATTCCGATATTAAGATCCTGAAGTGCATTTCCAAGGAGATCAGCAATCCCCGACATCTGCAGTACTGTTCCAAATATCCCGCCGGCACCTGTGATCAGGAGGATTGATGCTGCATCTTTGATCGCCTTTCCTACCCAGCCCGTGGATGAGAGCATATCCTTATTGAGTCTCTTTGGCAACAGAAGACATAAAAACACCCCTATCAACAACGCGATAACCGGCTCCCCTACAAAATTGATTACTTCATAGATTCGAGACATTTCACCTTTTGCCTGTACTCCCAAAACCGACTTAAGCACGATAAGAAAAATCGGGATCAGGATAGGGAGGGAAGATCTCATAATCCCCGGAGCCTCGGCAGTCTCAATTTTCATCTCCGCAGCTGAAGTATCGCCTTTCTCAGGGTCTATATATGTACGAGAGGCGTATTTTGAGGCAAATAAAATACCAGCGGCCAGAGCTATCAGGCTAACGGGAATACCAAAGGCAATGACCAGTCCCAGATTAGCCTCTAATATCCCGGCGGCGGCTATAGGGCCCGGAGTAGGGGGAACCATGGTGTGTGATGCCATCAGGCCAAGCCCGAGAGCGATCGCGGCTCCTGCCAGGGATATTCCCGCCTTTTTACTTAGTCCCTTGTTAAGAGGATGCAAAAGCATAAAGCCGCTATCTGCAAAAACAGGAATAGAGACTATATATCCTATTGCTCCCATGGCTAAAGGGATACGCTTTTTACCGATCAGAGCAAGAACCTTCATGGCAATGGTCTGGGCTCCTCCTGTATTTTCAAGAAAAGCCCCAATGATAACCCCTAAAACAATGATCAATCCGATTTTTCCCAGGGTACCTCCGAAACCTTCATTAATGGCAATTGTAATCTCCAATAAAGGCATCCCGGCGAAAAGTCCATAGGCGATGGAAATGATCAGAAGCGCGAGAAAAGGATGTACTTTGAGTCGGGTAGTTAAAAGAACAATAAAAAGTACCGCTACGATCAGATATAGTATTTCCATACTCACTTCCGGATTTTTGAAAGAGCCGGTTCAACTAAAATACACATTTCCACAGATACTGATCTGAAGAAACCCCGGCAGAGCTATGATGGCTATGCAAGTCTGGCAAGATCCCGGCCTACACTACATCCGATAGCTATTCCCATGCCTCCGAGTCGGACCCCGCAAGCAATGCGTTCCGATAATCTTTTTAAAATGGGCATTTTCCGCGAACCAACCCCCATGATTCCGCTCCATCGCCGTTCGATTTCAAAAGAAGTGCCGGGGAGGATCACATCGCTTAAAAGGCGTTCAAGTTCCGTCTGTATCTGATCTGTAATACCTAATTCCTGTGTTTCTTCCCCTTTAATATTAAGATTACGCCCGCCGCCGAAAAGGATCCTGTCTTCTACATTCCTGAAATAATAAAACCCTTTGTCGAGATGAAATGTCCCCCGAATTTGAAGTCCGGGTATAGGTTTAGTAATCAGGACCTGCGCTCTGGCAGGAGCCAAGTCAGCATCTACCCAATTACCGGCAAATCCGTTGGTTGCAATCAGTAATTTCTCTGTTCTGAACTCAAAGTTATCTGTAACTACGCTTATTCCACCATCATCCTCTTCAAAACCGGATACCTCCATGGCATTAAATATTTTAATCCCTGAGGCTTGTACTTTCGACAGCAAGGCGGCCATCATACTTCCTGTATCGATCTGTCCTTCTAAAGGGTTGGTAATAAAATTTGATTTCACTTTCTGAAAACCAAAAGTATTTGGGTATAATTCAAAAGCTTGCTTATTAAAAACGGGGAACAGGAGTTTGTTTACCCTATCGAGTTCTTCACGGCATTGTTCAAAAAGTTCGTCATCCTTGTCCAAAAAAAGTTCATGCCCGCCAAGTTGTTGATATTTGAGGACTTTATCCCCGAGGGTAGATCGCAACAATTCTATTCCTTCGTAGCGCTTTTGAACCAGAGCGAGAACTTCTTCGGGACTGTGATGGTTGAGGTCGTCCAGTATCTCCGAAATACTCCCAAAACATGCAAATCCTGCATTTTTGGTGCTAGCCCCCTGAGGCAGGACTCCTCTTTCCAAAATAATAATGTTTGCTGAAGGATACTTATCGCGCAATTCCAGAGCACAGGACAGGCCAACAAGACCACTTCCGACAACGGTATAATCGATATCTTTAAACCAGGTATTGTATTCCCAATGGCTAAGGTTCATGGTAACAAAAACTCCGGCAATAGCCGGAGTATGATTTAGTTGTTTTCTGCTTCTGGATTCATTTTGAAATCTTCCATGAATTTAGTGGTATAATTACCAGCCAGATAATCAGGATGATCCATCAATTGTCTGTGGAAAGGGATAGTGGTTTTGATTCCTTCGATCACAAATTCATCCAGAGCCCTTTTCATTTTATTAATCGCCTCTTCCCTTGTCTGTGCAGTGGTGATCAGCTTGGCAATCATTGAATCATAATTGGGCGGAATAGTATAGCCGCTGTAAACATGTGTATCCAGGCGTATTCCATGTCCTCCCGGGGTGTGTAAGGTGGTGATTTTTCCCGGAGAAGGTCTGAATCCATTATAGGGATCTTCCGCATTGATCCTGCATTCAATCGCGTGTAATTTTGGATAATAATTTTTCCCTGAAATCGGTACACCGCCTGCAACCAGAATCTGTTCCCTGATCAGGTCATAATCTACAACCTGTTCGGTAATAGGGTGTTCTACCTGAATTCGGGTATTCATTTCCATGAAATAGAATTTACGGTGTTTGTCTACCAGAAATTCTATGGTTCCTGCTCCTTCGTATTTTATATACTCTGCTGCCTTGATGGCGGCTTTCCCCATGTCTTCCCTGAGCTTGTCGGTCATAAAGGGAGATGGGGTTTCCTCTGTTAGTTTCTGATGTCGTCGCTGAATAGAACAGTCTCTTTCCGAGAGGTGGCAGGCCTTACCAAACTGATCTCCCACAACCTGAATCTCAATATGGCGGGGTTCTTCGATAAGTTTTTCCATGTACATTCCACCATTTCCGAATGCTGCAGTAGCTTCTTTTACAGCACTATTAAAAGCGGCTTCCATGTCTTCTTCTTTCCAAACAGCACGCATACCTTTTCCCCCACCACCGGCGGTGGCTTTTATCATTACCGGGTAACCTACTTTCTTAGCTGTCTTTATCGCATCTGGAACATCTTTTAATATTCCCTCTGATCCAGGGACGCAGGGCACTCCAGCCTTTTTCATGGTTTCCTTAGCAGTGGCCTTGTCTCCCATTCTGTCGATCTGTTCCCCTGTAGCTCCTATAAATTTGATGTCGTGTTCAGCGCAGATTCTTGAGAACTTGGAGTTTTCAGACAAAAAGCCGTATCCCGGATGGATTCCATCTGCATTGGTAATTTCTGCCGCGGCTATAATATTTGGAATTTTCAGGTAAGATTCGCTACTGGGAGCGGGCCCTATACAAACTGCCTCGTCGGCGAAGCGAACGTGAAGACTTTCTTCGTCGGCCTTAGAATAAACAGCGACGGTTTTAATCCCCATTTCCTTACAGGTACGAATAATTCTAAGGGCAATTTCACCTCTGTTCGCAATAAGTATTTTCTTAAACATAATTACCTCATTTTGAATGACCAGGACAGTCTTTTCTTTCTCTCAGGCATGATACGGCCCCGGATCTGTTATTATGTACTAGGATGGGTCTACCAGGAAAAGTGGCTGATCAAATTCCACAGGGGAGGAATCATCCACAAGAACTTTTACAATTTTTCCTGATACTTCAGATTCTATGTCATTGAACAATTTCATTGCCTCAATAACACAGAGTACGTCGCCTACAGCGATAGAATCTCCAACTTCCACAAAAGATGGTTTATCGGGGGAAGGTTTCCTGTAGAAAGTTCCGATGATTGGAGACTTTATAGTTACGTACTTCGAGTCTTCCTCATTTTTTGCCGCTGGTGTTTCGGCTGCCGGGGCTGGTGCAGCTGCTGCTGCAGGAGCTGGCGCCTGTGCCATTGCCGGAGGAAGTTGTTGAATATAGGTGGTTTCCCCTCCGGAATCTGCACTCCCTGTTTTTATAGTGATCTTGATTTCGTCCGTTTCCAGTTTTACTTCACTGGCACCTGACTTAGCCACAAACTTAATTAAGCTTTGAATCTCTTTAATATCCATGGAATTCTTATTTGATTAGTTCTTGCTTAGTTATACGCCCAATTTAAATAAATGGAGCCCCAGGTAAAACCGCCCCCAAAAGCAGCAAACACCAGGTTATCTCCTTTTTTCAACTGCTTTTCATAATCGCTCAATAGGAGCGGTAAGGTAGCAGATGTAGTATTGCCATATCGCTGAATGTTCATCATCACCTTGGAAGGATCAAGTCCCATCCGATTTGATGTGGCATCTATAATTCGCTTATTCGCCTGATGAGGAACCAACCATTGTACGTCATCGTGTGAAAGTTCATTCCTTTCCATAATAAGGGCAGCTACATCGGCCATATTGGAAACAGCAAATTTAAAAACAGACTTCCCATCCTGGAAAACGTAATGTTGTTTGTTCTTAACTGTTTCTTCTGAGGGTGGCAGAAGAGAACCCCCAGCTTCAATTTTCAGAAACTCTCTTCCATTTCCATCAGACCTCAGGTACTCATCCTGTAACCCCAGCCCTTCAGTATTGGGTTCAAACAAAACTGCGCCCGCTCCATCACCAAAGATAATGCAGGTTGTCCTATCAGTATAATCGAGGATGGACGACATTTTGTCTGCCCCTATTAAAAGTACTTTTTTGTACTTCCCTGATTCTATATAGCGAGCTGCCGTAGACATTCCAAAAAGGAAATTAGAACAGGCTGCCTGTATATCGTATGCAAAGGCATTTACTGCCCCTATTTTAGTAGCCACAAATACTGCTGTGGATGCAACAGGAAGATCGGGAGTGGCCGTCCCCAACAGAACCAGATCTATCTCAGCAGGATCGATATTGGATTTCGCTATCAGATTCTCAGCGGCTTTTATAGCCATATAGGAAGTGCCTTTGTCTTTATCCTTGAGAATCCTGCGTTCTTTTATTCCTGTACGGGTGGTAATCCATTCATCTGTGGTTTCCACCATGGTTTCCAGGATCTTATTGGTTAACCTGTAGTCTGGCACAAAGGCCCCCACAGCTGTAATCGCTGCTGTAATTTTGGTCATGCGAACAAGAGTTTTTTATACGGAAACCTTCAAAAATGCTCCAAAAGTGTTGAAAAATAGTGATTTTTTATGACTTTTTGACTAAAGTGCTACTTTTTCAGTCTATGGCAAAAGTCCATAAAAAAACTCCCATTGTGGCTAATGGGAGTCTTAGATATCATATACAAACTTAAGCCGATTCTTCCGCTTTGTCAATAAGCACCTGTCCACGATAGTATAATTTGCCTTCGTGCCAGTGAGCCCTGTGGTACAAATGTACTTCTCCGGTAGTTGGATCTTTTGCAAGGGTTGGAGCTACAGCCTTATAATGTGTTCTTCTTTTGTCTCTTCTGGTTCTGGAAATCTTCCTTTTAGGATGTGCCATCGTGACTTTTATTTATCCGTTAGTAAATTTTTTAAAGCATCCCATCGGGGATCCGTATTGTTGTCGTTGTTATTTGATTCTTTTGGCTGCAATTCTTCGAGCTTCTTTAAAGCTTCCGACTTAAGCGTTCCGTCTTCCACCCCTGGGTGAATTCGTTTTTGTGGAACAGCAAGTACAAGCATCTCGTAAATATACTGCGCAATGTTAATCTGATGATCCCCATGAGGAATAACCAGGATCTCATCATCCTCATCATTGTAAACTTCTCCGAACTTTACAACAAGCGGTAAAGATCCCGAAACTTCCTGATCAAAGGGTTCATTGGTAAGGTCGCAGGCAACATTTACAGTACCTTGAGCTTCCATTTCCAGTTCCATTACCGTACTCGTTTTGTTAAAATGAACCTTTATCGAAATATCGGCTTCATTAAACTCATAGTACTCAAAAGATTCAAAGAACGAATTATTTATTTGATACTCAAACGAGTGTGCCCCTTCTTTTAATCCTGAAAAAGGAATTGTAAATTCCTTATGCGTCGTCATTGTCTACAATCGTTTAAGGCGTGCAAAGATAAATTATTTTTGCCAATTGCAAATCAATTTGTCAATTATTTAGGCCTATTCCCGTGAAGAAGTTGCCAAATATCGGGTAATCTCTAAGAAGCTCTTGCTTTTTGCTTCCTCAATGGATTTTTTGAAATCTCTTCGTAGTCCCTTCGGTTCCTGTAAATCTTTATCCCCATGAATACTGCTTCCTTGAAGGAACCTGCATCTGCCTGGCCCTTGCCTGCTATTTCATATGCAGTGCCGTGATCCGGGGAAGTCCTGACCCGGTTCAATCCCGCCGTAAAGTTCACGCCCCGTCCAAAGGACAGGGTCTTAAATGGAATTAGTCCCTGGTCGTGGTATGCCGCCAGGATAGCATCAAATTGCTTATAAACATCAGAACCAAAAAAACTATCTGCAGCATAAGGACCGAAAATCAATTTTCCGTTGTCGACCATTTCTCTGATGACGGGTCTTAAAACCTCATCATCTTCCTTCCCAATTACCCCATCGTCTCCGCTATGAGGATTGATCCCCAGCATGGCAATCTTTGGTTTCCTTATCGCAAAATCCATTTTCAGGCTTTTCTCTATAATATCGATCTTATTTCTGATCAGCTTGGAAGTAATATTCTGTGCCACATCCTTAACCGCTACATGATCAGTGAGAAGCCCTACTTTCAGGGAATCTGTGACCATGAACATCAAACTTTCCCCCCCGAGTTCGCGGGCCAGATAGTCGGTATGACCGGGAAAGTTGAAGTCTTCGGCCTGAATATTCTTTTTGTTTATCGGAGCCGTTACCAAAATGTCAATTTCATTATTCTGAAGTGCTTTTACAGCAGCTTTTAAGGAACGGATCGCATATTTTCCTGCCTCTTCAGTAGCCTTTCCGTATTCAATGGAAGGAGTTTCCTTCCAGACATTTACAACATTGATCTTCCCTGCGATAGCCTGAGACGCTCGCTCCACACCGTGAAAAGTAATATTAATTCCCAGGTCGTTTTTCTGCTGACTAATTGTTTTATTGGAAGCAAAAATAACCGGAGTGCACAGCTCCAGCATTCTGCTGTCCTCAAATGTCTTCAGAATCACTTCACAGCCAATGCCATTGAGGTCTCCCACAGAGATCCCTACTGTAATATTTACATTTTCCTTCTTCATATATCTGGTCTTTGCCTTACCTTTGACTTTCGAAATTGCCGCTGCCGGCATTTCGATTTATTTAGTTCAAAAATAAGGTATAAAGACCTTCCCGGTAGCGAAAAAACCTCTTTTTTAAATCCCCTGAGATGTTTACAGGAATTATAGAAACCCTTGGTAAGGTCACAAAACTAAAACAGGAAGGAAGCAATCTGCACCTTACGATCTCTTCCCAACTGGCAACAGAACTCAAGATTGATCAGAGCGTATCTCATAATGGTGTTTGCCTTACGGTAGTAGGAATTGAAGAAGATGAATATCAGGTAACAGCTATCGAGGAAACACTGCTAAAATCAAATCTGGGTGATCTCAAAACCGGCGACCTTGTCAACCTTGAGCGCGCAATGATTCTGGGTACCCGCCTCGATGGCCACATCGTCCAGGGCCATGTAGATACCACCGGGACATGTACGAAAATTGAACAAAAAGATGGGAGTTGGTACTTTACCTTCAGCTACCCGGCCAAGGCAGATCAAGTGACCATTGAAAAGGGTTCCATCACTGTGGATGGAGTTAGTCTTACCGTGGTTGATTCTGAAAAAGACAGCTTTAGCGTTGCCATTATTCCGTATACCTATGAGAATACCCGGTTTAAACAATACAAAACCGGCAGCAGGGTGAATCTTGAATTTGATGTCATCGGGAAATACGTTGCCCGACTCCTGAAAAACCAATGAATTAAATTAGACGCTCCCTAATTTTCAAAGAAACTAATGGAAGACCCTATCCAGGTGTCATTAGTAAGGTGAGAAACATTGATCATTGGGCCTTTCCCCATCCTTGTGAGGTTGATCACCGGCTTTAATTTTCCCTCCGCCTCATTCCAGATATAGAGGATGCGCAATTCTACCTTTGCACTTTTGTCGGTTTTGGTTTTAATCAACGGAGCATAGGTGACCTTTTTCTGCAACATATAGTTTTTCCGGTCTTGTATAGAATTGAGTAATTCCCAAGTTGGCTCGAGGTTCACACCTTTTCCCGCAAAAGAGAAAAGGGGTTTGAGAACGTATTGCGCCAGGTCTATGTCCTTTGGGATCTCATCGAGGTAATATGAATCAGGGACGCTTTCATGAGAGAGCATAGGCATGATACATTTGGAGATCATAAAAAACCAGTCGGGGTTGGTAATCCAGGTTACATCGAGATCGTCAAACATGTTGAAGTTGGTCTTCAGGTCCTTAAACTGATACAAATCATCAAATATCACACGATTGTATATGCGATGTATCCTGATTTTCCGACCCTCCTTTTCGTAATAGAGCTTATTCCCTTCTTTGATCACCCTTGTCATGCATACAACATCAATTCCCAAGGCCTGTTGGGTTGCAGAGAAATCGATCCGGGTTTTTTGTTTTTCTGGGTATATCTCCATCAGAATGACATTTTCCGGATCCTCGTCTCCCAGGATCACTTCTCTGAGGGTATTGAAATATGTCTCTTCTGTATGACCTCCTAAAAAATAATGAAAGCCATTCTCAGGAAGGTTGGGATAGCACTTTTGATACGCTTTGGCGAGAAAGGGCTGATAACAAAACAGGGAAGGGAATGCCTGTAATTCTATAAGTTGCGGACTCAGATTTCCATGTTCATCTTCGCAAATCCCAAAATCGATCCCCAGAAAATGCGGATTGCCCACCGGGGTAGGAGAATGTAGTTGTTTAGGCATAAAGCGTTGCCTGACAGCTTCGAATTCCAGGTCATCCAATTGTTCCAGGATGGCATTGCAGGCGGCATGCACTTTTTCTCTCATTTCCCGGTCTATAAAGACCGGAGTTTCTGAAATACGGAAAGGACATGGCTCCCCAAAAGTATCTAAAACCTCCTTTTGAAGCTTTTCGTAATGGGCCTCGTGAAACCCGGCGTTAAAAGCCTCTCTAATTTTAGGTATCATACAGAGACAGGGGTTTGATGGTCAATGGCATCTGCGGCCTGCTGCAGAAATTTGGGAATGATAGTCCTGTTTGTCCTCAGGATTTTATCATCGTCATCGAGGTGGGTCATCATATCCAGATATTTCTTTTTCCCGTGGTGTTTGATTATATGTGTACGCTTATCAGCCCTTTTAAAATAGCGCATCATTCCTTCCGAATCTGCCTCAGGATGGAATTGAACCCCAACGATCTCTTTTGAAAAACGTATCGCCATGATGGCCCGTTCCAAGGGAACATGCGGTCTTTTCTTTTCCTTGCACAGAACAGTGCACCCCAGACTTTTAAGTCGTTTCTTTTTAGGTTTAACAACCTGGTAATCTCTCGAATCCACAGCGTAGAATGGATTTTGCAGACCATCGAGTAAATATTCCTTCTTCCCTTTTTTTGTTTTATGAACGGGCATAATGCCAAATGCAGTGGATTTTCTTTTGGTCACTTTTGCCAATTTCCAATGCCCAATTGCCACCTGAAAAGAGTGGCAGATCAGGAATAAATATTTCTTGCGTTCCTCAAGCAGGTTGTGATCATAAATAGCATCGAGAAACCGGTAGAATTTCTTTTCCCACTTCTCTCCTTTTGGCTTGGGAGAATCTGGTCCTCCGGAGGCGATAAAGATGTCGAAGTCCTCAATTTCCGGAAGTTCGTGATGTACGCGAACATCAAAGATCTGGTAATCCCCCTGAATATCATCCCGATCTAAAAACTGTTCTACCAGCAATTTAATACAGCGCATCCCTTCGTTGGGTTGCCCCGCATTCATATCGAGGATGGCTATCTTATATGTTGAATGCATAAATTTCTGAATTTTATCCCAGTAGGATGAATAACGATAAGTGATAATGTGCTCTTCTTCATTTATAGGCCTTTGGCCGTTTCTCCCACTATGTATTTTACTACTTCTTTCAGGTCGTTGGTTTCGTTAAATACTTTTAGTTGCCGGTCTGCCCCTGATCCTTGTTCCAGCATCTGATAAACATAGTTTACTTCATTCCTGCATCCCAGTTCATCTACAACGTCCTCTACAAAATCGAGCAGCTCAGTGATCAAAATCTTAAAAGGAACCTCTTCTTCCTTTCCAAAATCGATAAGCTTGGCCTCTATGCCCCATCGGGCCGCACGCCATTTATTCTCATTGATCAATACGCGCCTGTATGATCTGAAGCTCTGATTCTTTTGGTGCAGTTTATGCAATTTAGCAATGATACATTGCATCAATGCAGCTATACAGGTTACTTCATCCACTGTCATAACCATATCACAAACCCTGAACTCCACAGTAGGGTAAAAGGGGTGTAACCTGATATCCCACCATATCTTTTTTCCGTTGTCTATACAATTGGTCTTAACCAGCACATCGACAAATTTGTCATATTCAGCCACACTGGCAAAGTAGGGAGGAATGCCTGTTCTCGGGAACTTGTCGAAAATCTTGGAACGAAACGACTTAAAACCGGTATCCCTGCCTTCCCAGAAAGGGGAGTTAGTAGAAAGAGCATAAAGGTGTGGCAGGAAATATCGCGCCACATTCATGATCTGCAGTCCCTCCTCCCTGTTAGGGATCCCAACGTGAACATGCATACCAAAAATAAGGTTGGATCTGGCCACGTCTTTCATTTCTGCGATCAATTCATCGTATCGCGGATTAGGCGTAATGTGTTGTTCACTCCACATCGAAAAAGGATGAGTTCCAGCAGCTGCCACTTTTAATCCCTCTTTGTCGGCAAGTTCAATCACCTGTTGTCTGAGATATGAAACCTCCTCCCTTGCCTGTGTGATATTCTCACAGACATTGGTCCCCATTTCAATCACCGATTGGTGCATCTCCTCTTTTATGCGTTCCTTAAGGAATACTTTGCCCCCCTCAAGGATCTTAGACATATGCGACCTCAGCGTATACGTTTCGCTATCTAAAATCTGGAATTCTTCTTCTATGCCTAAGGTGAATTTTTTCATGATCGCGGATTAATGGTGGGCTTACTTTTTCTTTGGCGGCGTCTTCTTCCCTGTATTTTTTGATGTAGTCTTGGAAGTTGAACTTTTAGCCTTGCTTTTTGTGATGGATGTTTTCTTTACCGCCGATCTTTTAACCTGTGCTGCCGATTTCAATGGCGGCTTGGGTACTTTTTGCACCGTAGGAGCAATACATTGCTGCACATAGGTTCCCCAGGAACTATTGTTCGAATTTTCTTTGTGTGCAAGGGCCTTCTCAATAGCAAACTTGGCCGAGTGTTCCACGATCCATTTAAAATTCCCTTCCCCAACAGAGTGAATATCTGCATCCGGGGCCGGGTTACAAAAATCAATGGCGTAAGGAATTCCATTTCTCACGGCAAATTCCACGGTATTAAAATCATACCCCAGTGCCTTGTTGAGTTTGATAGTATAATCGTGGATGGTCTTCATCAGTTTCTGATGTTCTGCACCCGTTGTTTTTGGCTCTGTTACATACCTTAAATGAAACTCGTTCCTGGGTTCATAAGGCATGATATGCACATATTTTTGTCCCAGACAATACACTCGATAGTAATCATCAAAAACGATTTCCTCCTGCAACATCATCACAAGTTGGTCTGTCTCGGAATGCTTGGCAAAAAGATCATCCGGATCATTCACCTTGTAAACGCTTTTCCATCCACCCCCTGAATGAGGTTTCATATAAGCCGGAAATCCTATATAATTAAAAATATATTCCCAATCTAAAGGAGCTTTGAGGTTGCGAAACGACTTTTCGGTGGTGTCATCCGGGCGAGATTTGGAAGGGAGTAGTATTGTTTTAGGTACAGGAACCCCTATTTGCATCGCCAGACAATTATTAAAGAACTTCTCATCTGCGCTCCACCAAAACGGATTGTTGATCACCGCGGTTCCCATAAGAGAAGCATTTTTCAGATATGCCCTGTAAAAGGGTACCTCCTGTGAAATACGATCGATAATCACATGATAGCCGTAATCAATTCCCTGCTGCACCTTGTCGATCATAACGGGCTCTGCAACTACCTGCCCTTCTCCCAGCTCATTTACCTTGTCAATAAAAGCCCAGGGAAAGGTGTCTTCCATTCCAAATAATATTCCAACTCTTTTTATCATGATTCTTAGTGTTTAAGATTAAAAATATCGGCCAATGTATTCCGGAAATGCCATTTTCCACAATGGCCAGTCGTGATCTATCCATTTTTTCTCATCGTACCAGTAAGGTATCCCTTTTGACTCGAGTATACCTGCCATATGAACATTTTTTGGCTTACAACTATCCCAGTCTGAAGTGCTGAGGACCAGATTCATATGTTGAAACTTCCAGCTTTCTTCGTTTTGCATAAATTCATCAGGGCAATTGTAATAAATCCGTATATCGTCGGATAAGGGCACAAAATTGCGGATGTTAAATACCCCTGACATGGTGAACATGTGTGAAACCAGATCGGGGAACCTAAAGGCGGTATTTCCTGCGTGGTATCCCCCGAAACTCACCCCGGCAACTCCGATGCGATGTGTATTGCACTCCTTTTGGATATAGGGGATAAGCTCGTTCTTCAGAAATTGCATATACAATTCATAATTGTGAATCTTGGTTTCAGAAGACATGTTTTCAGCATAGAAACTCATCCCGTCAATAGTTTCCACATTGTACAGTTTGATCCGGCCTTCTTCAACAAAATTCATCACAGATCCATTGAGGCCAAAATCGTTGTTTTGTGTAAAACTCCCGTAAGAAGAAGGAAACATAAGAATGGGATATCCCCAATGCCCGGTTATTTCCAGATTTATGTTCCGTTCCAGAGTATTTGAATAATACTGAATATATTGAATGGATGCCATGAGATAATTTAACCTAAATTTCTTAGTATACCAATAAATTTTTGGTGCGCAAAGGTATTTTATTTTTGGATATACTCTGCTTAAATTCAGAGGATTCCTTATACTTGCTCCCTTTAAAATGACAGAATGATTTTTAATGTTGATCACATCAGTTTAAAAGGATCCTTTTCTTCCCGTTTCTTAAAAAGAAAAGTGCGGTTTAGATTGGTGGCCCCACCTTCTTTCCGAAACTCAGATATCCATTTTCCTGTACTTCTTATGAACGATGGTCAGGATTATACCGCCCTTGGTTTGGAGCGAATCATCACAGAAGCGTACCAGAACAAGAAACTTCTGCCTTTTCTATATGTGGGCCTGGAAACCGACGAAAACAGAATGCAGGAATACGGTACCGCCGGGATAGCAGATTATAAAGGGCGGGGCGCAAAAGCCAATTTGTATTCCCGTTTCGTCACCGAAGAGTTTATTCCTTTATTAAAGAAAGAATTCAGGGCCAGTTCCCGGGCAGAAGACTGGGTGTTTTGCGGTATGTCCCTGGGCGGACTTTCTGCGTTTGACATCGCGTACCAACACCCAGACAAATTTGGGAAAGTGGGGGTGTTCAGTGGCTCATTCTGGTGGCGTAAAAAACCCTATACACGAAAGGACCCCGAAGACCGAAGTCGTATTGTACTCGATCTGGTAAAAGAAGGGAAGTATTCCCCACATCTCTCCTTTTGGTTCCAGTGTGGAACTCAGGATGAGAAAGCAGATAGAAATCACAATGGTATCATCGATTCTATAGACGATACCCTCGACCTGATCAAAGAACTCCAGTTAAAAGGCTATTCATTTCCCGGAAAAATCACCTATGTGGAAATCCCTGGCGGCAAACACGACCTGCCCACCTGGGCCAATGTTTTTCCCGATTTTCTTTCCTGGGCTTTTAAGAAGAATATCAATCCAGGTGCTGGGTAGAAGTTCTGCTCTCTTAAACCTTTATAAAAATCTTCCTTCGGTACATAAAAAGGGCCAGAAGTAAATAAAATCCCATTACCGAAAGTCCGTACAACAAAGATGACACCTCTCCTGAGAGGAAGGAGTGGACATAAATATTTTTGTAGATCCAGCCGTGAAGTGAAAGGCCCTCCTCCACCTGTATGGAATAGAAAAGCTTGGTGACAAAACTCGAAAGGAAATATACGGTGATGGCATTGGCTCCAGTATATTTGAAAATACTCCCAAATTGTATTCCCTTCACGTCGGTGAGAAAATAGATCAGCGCCAGGAAAATATTGGCCCATCCTGCCGTAACCAAAACAAAGCTACTAGACCATAATGCCTTATTGATGGGAAATGCAACGTCCCAGATATAACCGAGAAGCAGCATCAAAATCCCCAGGAGTAGCAGAAGAAGTTCTTTTTTTGCTCGTTGGGAGATCAGGATGAGGCCTGTGAAAATACCCAGCAGAGATGAAGCTATAGAAGGAAAAGTGGATAGCAAGCCTTCAGGATCGTAATCCTCCTTGTACATATGCGTACCAAAAACCTGAAGGTCTACAAAATTTGCCCAGTTATTCGGTGCCCGATCAAAGGTTGGCGCTTCCCCATTTAGAGGGATAAATCCCAGCCATATCCAATAACCCACAAGAATGGTAACTGTGATCCCCAGAATTACTTTCCAGTTGAAATTGAGAAAGAGTACAGCGGCAAAAAAGAACACCACTCCTATCCGCTGCAGCACACCCGGGAATCTGATTTCTGCAAAGTCCTTGATAAAGGGGAAAGATATTGTAAATGCCCCCAGAAATAATCCCAGGCCCAGCAGTTTCAGCGTACGCACTGAAATCTTCCTGTATGTGGCCGTATTTGGTTCTTTATTGCGATATGCAAAAACTATGGATGTGCCAACGATAAAAAGGAAAAAGGGAAAGACCAGGTCTGTTGGTGTATACCCATGCCATTCAGCATGTCGCAAAGGGGGAAATACGTACTCCCAGGTTCCGGGCGTGTTTACCAATATCATCAGAGCGATGGTCAGCCCCCTGAAAATATCTACCGATATGATTCTATCTTTCATAAATATTATAAAATAGTTCCTTTCATTTTATTCCAAACCTTCGTCAGCAGGAATCCGGCGACAATCGCAGTTACTGTTAGTATGCCTGCAGGGACAACCTTTCCGTAAATCCAGTATCCGGTAGCAAACATAATGGTATAAATCAGCACACAGCCCAACAACATAGCGGTAATACCCGCGGGGACGCTCCATTTCTCATCGGTAGTGATAATTCGCTGTTTATCATTCTCTGCCTCACGTACCACTTTTGCCCAGCCCGGGCCTCCGGGTTGTATTTTCATGTAGAAGGAACGGAGTACTTCCTTCGATTCTGGTTGAGTTAAAAACGTAGCCGCCATCCAAATTGCTGTTGTTACTACCACCACAAAGATGTATTCAGACCAGTCGGGGAAAACGCCTGACTCCGGGGCGAATAAAAAGGCGCCGAAGGGAGTAAGTTTTAAAACGAGGGAGATGATCCCGGAAGCAAACATTGCCGTGATTTCACTCCAGGCATTGATCCGCCACCAAAACCATCGGAGGATAAAGATAAGTCCGGTACCGGCCCCAAATACCAGCAATACCTCAAACAACTGTAACGCATTCTGCAACAGCAGGGCAAGTGCCGCGCTAAAGACCATTAGCACCACTGTGGAGATCCGGCCCACGGCAACAAGTCGCTTTTCCGATGCATCGGGATTTATCTGTTGTTTGTAAAAATCATATACGATATAGGATGATCCCCAATTGAGCTGAGTAGAGATCGTCGACATGTAGGCGGCAATAAGGGAGGCGAGTACCAGGCCCAGCAATCCGCTCGGGAGTTTTGTCAGCATGGCGGAATAAGCCAGATCGTGCCCCAATTTGTCGTCAGCAATAGTGGGAAATGCTTCCTGAATACTGGCTATGTCCGGATAAACCACCAGGGAGGCCAGGGCTACCAGTATCCACGGCCATGGTCGTAAGGCATAGTGCATGATATTAAAAAAGAAGGTGGCACCAATGGCGTGATTTTCATTTTTTGCTGCCAGCATCCGCTGGGCAATATAACCTCCCCCTCCGGGTTCGGCACCGGGATACCAGGAACTCCACCACTGTACCGCCAAAGGAATAATAAAAAGTGTAATAAGCGCCTGGGTATTACTAAAATCAGGGAGGATGGAGAGTTTGTCGGTGACATTTTCATTGGCCATTAAAGCAGCTATTCCCCCTACTTCGGGCATATTCACCAAGTAATAGGCCGCCCCTATGGCTCCAGACATGGCGACAAAAAACAAGAGGAAATCGGTATAAACCACCCCTTTAAAGCCACCGAGAGCACTGAAGATAACCGTGATGAGTCCGGCACTTACCACAGTCTGCCATGGCTCCAGGCCCAGCATAATTCCTCCTATTTTAATTGCTGCCAGAGTTACGGCAGACATTGTAATTACATTAAAAATCACCCCCAGATAGATGGCCCTGAATTTTCTGAGAAAGCTGGCTGCCGCTCCACCGTATCTCAATTCGTAGAATTCAAGGTCGGTATTTACATTCGACTTCCTCCAGAGTTTGGCGTATACAAAAACGGTAAGCAGACCCGTAATAAGGAATGCCCACCATACCCAGTTCCCTGAAACTCCATTTGTCCTGACAATGTCTGTAACCAGATTTGGAGTATCTGTGGAAAAAGTAGTTGCCACCATAGAGAGTCCCAGCAACCACCATGGCATGGTTCTGCCACTGAGAAAAAACTCAGAAGTATTTTTACCTGATTTTTTAGAAACTATGATCCCTATAGCAAGGACAGTGGAGAAGAAAACAATGATAAAACTATAATCCAGAGTGCTGAGTTCCATATGGGAGTGCGATGGTTGGCGGTTAAAGATATTATTTTTTGGAATACCTTTACCCTTTCCTTTTAGGGCTAACTGACTAATCAACTGTGGAAATTACCTTTACCTCCTGGATTCTTGCCTTTTTAGCCTCTTTTGTACTGGGTATCTCCAAGGCAGGTGTAAAAGGCATTGCAGTTATCATTATTACCCTCATGGCCCTGGCTTTTGGGGCACGCGCCTCAACTGGTCTGCTGGTGCCATTATTTGTTATGGGCGATATATTTGCGGTGGCCTATTACAACAAGCACGCCCAATGGAAATATATCCGTCGTTTCCTCCCCTGGATGATGAGTGGAGTAGTCCTCGGGGTGATACTGGGAAACGACCTTCCTGAAGACACTTTTAAAGTGGCTATGGTAATCGTAATATTGGGCAGTGTGGTAATGATGACCTGGTGGGATATGCGCAAGTCTAAAGTAGTTCCCACACATTGGGGTTTTGCTGGAATAATGGGAATCATGGCCGGAATCACGACCATGATCGGGAATCTGGCCGGGGCTTTTTCAAATATCTTTTTTCTTGCAATGAGGATTCCAAAAAATGAATTTATTGGAACCGCGGCCTGGCTTTTCCTAATTATCAACCTCTTTAAACTGCCTTTTCATATCCTGGTATGGAAAACCATCACTTTCGATACCCTGCTTATCAATGCCAAACTTCTTCCGGGGGTGGTGCTGGGGCTCTTTTTTGGGGTGCGACTTGTAAGGATCATCCGGGAAGCTTTCTACAGAAAAATGATACTTTTCCTTACCGCTCTGGGTGCTTTAATTCTATTGTTTAGATAGTCATTCCGTAAATTTTAGTATTTTACCCATTGATTTGCTGGACTTTAGGTTTCAGCTTCCCTGTATCATGAACTATTTCAAGAGATCTTTATTGCTGTGTTGCCTGCTGTTGTTCTCCTGTAAAGAGTACAAAGTGGGGAAAAATAGTACTCAACCAGTAAAGCAGGCAAAAAGAGACCTGGCAGAGATACAGGCCGATGGAAAATTACATGCACTTATTGCCTATAGTGCTACGAGTTATTTTCTCTATCGGGGCCAACCCATGGGGTATGAATACGAATTGCTCAAACGACTTGCCGACGACCTTGGGGTAGAACTGGTGCTTCACGTTTCCCGTGACCTGGACGAAATGCTGGACGAACTTCAAAAAGGCGAAGTAGACATTGTGGCCCACGGTCTGGCAATTACTGCTGAGCGTAAACGGGAAGTCTCTTTTGCCGAATACCTTTATATCACAGAACAGGTATTGGTGCAGCGCAAGCCTGATAGCTGGCGTAAAATGACCCTAGACAACATCCGGGAGAGGATGGTGAGTGATCCCATAGAACTTATCGGGGATACCGTTTCTGTCCGAAAAAACTCCTCCTATTTTAAAAGGATAAAAAATCTTTCCCGTGAAATCGGGGGTGAAATCATCATTGATACTTTAACCGGGAATTACGCTACCGATGAAATAATAAAAATGGTAGCAGAAGGGGAGATTAAATATACCCTGGCGGATAAAAACCTGGCATCCATCAATGCATCCTACTACCCTAATCTGGATGTGTCGGTTCCTTTGAGTTTCTCCCAGCGCATTGCTTGGGCTTTAAGGCCCGAAGCAAAGCAATTGCTAAAGGCGACCAATGAGTGGATTAAAAAAGAAAAAAAGGAAACCGACTATTACGTTATCTACAACAAGTATTTTAAAAATAAAAGGAGTTTCAGACGAAGGGTCAATAGCCCATTTTACAGCCTTAACCAAAAACAAATCAGTCGGTACGATCCTATTATCAAGGAGAACTCCAAGTTACTGGGGTGGGACTGGCG
Organism: Muriicola sp. SD30; assembly: GCF_041205185.1. Classification (NCBI taxonomy): domain Bacteria; kingdom Pseudomonadati; phylum Bacteroidota; class Flavobacteriia; order Flavobacteriales; family Flavobacteriaceae; genus Muriicola; species Muriicola sp. SD30. The sequence continues at coordinate 343,889 of NZ_JBGEWB010000002.1, read as the reverse complement.
GTTACTGGCCTCCCTCATTTATCAGGAATCCCGTTTCGATCCGAATGCAGAATCCTGGACCGGTGCAAAGGGACTCATGCAGCTTATGCCAGGAACTGCACAGGATTTAGGAGTAACCGAAACTGCCGATGCCGGAGAGGTGATCCGCGCTGGCTCTAAATACCTAAGGCAGCTATATCGGAATTTTGCACAAGTGAAAGACACCGTTCAGCGTATTAAATTTACAATGGCAGCATATAACTGTGGGTATAGTCACGTTCTGGATGCCCAGAACCTGGCACGTGAAAAAGGGCTGAAAGACAGTATCTGGGACGATCATGTGGAAAAGATGATCCTGGCCCTGAGTTTTCCTAAAAATTACAATCATGAGGTAGTTAAGTTCGGTTATGTAAGAGGTTTGGAGCCTTTTCAATATGTTGAACAGATCTTTCAACGATACGACCATTACCAGAAATTTATCGACAGGGAGGAGCCGGCAAACAGAAGTCTAGCGGGTTCTTAACCTACCCAGAATCTGTTTTGTAAATTTTTTATCATCTTCCAGTATATCAAAAAAGGAGGTGATAAAATCGGCAGCTTCTTTGTACTGACCCGGATCCTGAAACCGATCTTTTATTTTGACAATTTCATTGAGCATAAACGGTTTTTTCGCCAGGCAGGCCTGCCTCACCTCTTCCAGATATGCCTCTTCGCGCTCATATCCTTTATAGATTCTGTCTGTAACCATCGAAATGGAGCCGGATAAATTCTGTATGTTGGTTACGGCGGCATAAGGAGCATTGACCAGCCCGGACATATCAAAATCGTATGGGACAGGAATAATTTTATTGTTGGTGAACAGAAGTTTCTGATTGTGTTGTTGCTTGGTAGAATAGTCGGTGTTTGCAATCATAAACTGAAAAAAAGAGTTCTGGATGGAGGAGATAGGATCGTGTTGCAGTGGATGGATAAGTCGTTTTATCTCCTGCCCTTTATATCGCAGCGTTAAATAGTCCATATCTTCAATAAGGAATCCCAATACGCTATGTGAGACCTCCCGCCTGCCTTTTGCCTCAACAAGAGATATTTCGGTAAGGCGGGTTTTAAAATGATAGGGGGCCAGAATTTCGTATAGTTTATAAGCAAGGTATTCCCTTAGTACATAATCACTGGTATTTCTGTCTAGCAGACAAGGAAGAACTAATTTGAGTTTCCTATTGCCTTCAAAGGGGGTTCCTTCAATCCTGGAGTTAGAGAATTTTAATTTTAGGGGAGCGAAATAACAGGTTTTTCGTCTGAAATTTCCTCTTGCCCTTAGTTTAACCGAGAGGGAATCCCAGTTATTTCCCGCCTTATACCAGATCATAGAAGCGAGGTAAGTACTGTCATTGGTTTCCTTCTTTACCTGCTTGTTAGAATACTTAAGTTTGATGGAGAGTGGTGCCTCCTCACTGAAAAGTGGTGACCAGGCTTTTTCTGAATTAACTACTGCGATGTCCTGCCCATATCCGGGAAAGCTTAAAGTGAAGAGAAAGCTGAAAATGATGGCTTTCATACTCTTGGTTTTTATCTGGCTGATCTGTCCCTGTAAGATACATATAATTGCACAAGCAGATGAATAAGTGACCACTTGAAAACTCCTGTTGTAAGAAAGGACTGTTAAGGTATTGTTAATGTATTAACTTTTCTTTAACTTGTGAATTATACCAGTAATGTGATCTAATGGATGAATCAACACGATTATTTGGAGCCAGGATATGTACGGGACTGCTGTTAATTACTATAGTAACCCTCGTTATTTTAACCTACCAGGAGTATTCTGCTGAATTAGCCAGGGAAGCCGAATTCTATGTCGCTTCCTCCTTAAATCAATTTGACACCTCTCTGGCGGTCAAATAAAGAGTCGCCCTTACGGTTATGCTGCTACCCGGGCTTTTAATATCTGAAAAATTACATCAATTGGACCATGACAATCCGGTAGTTCTACTGCCGGATTTTTTAATTCAAAGGTCTTCCGGCACCGATAGTACAATGATTTTTGCTTGCCATTTCAATATTTTATTTAAAAAATTTCGGGAAAAAGTGACCACCGTCAAAAAAAGGGGTCTTAAGTATGGGAACACATCCCGATGAATAACTAAATCAACTGAAATGAAATCGAAAAGTATAATGCAAGCTGTTCAATGGGCCGCCCATGAACGCTTTTGTCGCTATGCTTTAATGTTTCACTATCTTGGTGGCCGTTATCATTGCTCAGAATGGCAACCAACCGTAACTCATGGTAACAATACTTAGAAAATTATTTCTGGTAGTCATCGGGGATCGGAATAAATCGGCCCTCGACAAGGATCATCCTTATCGCCAACTCTCTGATGAGGAATTGGTAGAGAAGATCGTGGTGACAAACAACACCCTGCTGTTCGGAATTATTTACGACCGGTACGCAGACAGGGTGTATACCAAGTGCTCCGGGTTTGCCCAATCTGAAGACGAGGCAGAAGACCTCACCCAGGAGGTTTTCCTTACCATTTATATCAAGCTGGGCGGCTTTAGGGGTATCTCCAAATTCTCGAGTTGGGTCTATTCCATCACCTATAACTTTTGCGTCAATTATGTTACCAGGAATAAAGGGCGAAAGATCAGTGAACAATCTGAAAAGTTCGATGCAACAGAACATCAACTGGTTGGTGAGGTAGAAGACAGGAGTTTCTTCCACATGCGTTCTGATAAATTAAAATCTGTACTGGAACAAATCCCTCCGGAAGACAAGACCCTGCTGCTGCTAAAATACCAGGACGATGTTTCGGTAAAAGAATTATGCGCCTTATTAGACCTTGGGGAAAGTGCAGTAAAAATGCGACTGAAAAGAGCCAAGGCAAAAACATTAGCAACCTATAACGCAATCCCCTGATGGCAGAAAACGTACAAAATCCTTTTAAAGATCTCGGCAAACGAATCATGGAGGCTCCGCCAAACCTGAAAAAGAAGGTGATGCAGGATGTGGCTGCTGCCAAACTATTTATGGACCTCGCCTCCCTATATACGCTTAATACGAAGGAGTTAATCGCAAGTTTGTTTAAAACAAGAAAAAAAGACCAATAAATACTTCACTATTATGGAAACACTAGGAAGCTTAGCAACAGACTCACTAAAGTCCATAGTCTCGGATATTGTCTCGGCATTGCCCGGCATCCTTGGCGCAATCATCGTCCTGATTATCGGATGGCTGATTATCAAGATCATTGGGTTTGTACTGAAAAAAATTCTCAGACTGGCACGGGTCGATTCACTGTCTGATAAAATAAACGACGCCCATTTATTTGGAGAGGAGAGCAAGATTAAAGTAGATGTAATAAAGATACTTCTCGGCTTTATCAAAGGAGTGCTCTGGATCACCTTTATCATTGTAGCTGCAGAGGTCATGGGTCTTACTATCATCTCCACAGAAATATCAAACCTTCTGAGATACCTCCCTGTACTGCTTAGCGCGGTGGTTATTTTTATGATCGGGATGTATGCTGCCAGACTCATTAAAAAGGCCCTGATAAGCATTTTTGATTCTATGGGAGTGGGGGGTTCAAAGATCATTAGTGGCATCGTCTACTATATGATCATCATCTTCGTGCTTGTCACAGCCCTTAACCAGGCTGGAATCGATACGGCCATCATCACCAGTAATATCACCATGATTATTGGGGCCTTCCTCCTGGCTTTTGCCATTGGCCTCGGCCTGGGATCGAGAGAAGTAGTGGGGAAGTTGTTGAACACCTTCTATGCCAGAAAGACTTATGCTGTTGGGGACGCCATCAAAACCAAAAAAATTGAAGGTACGATTGAGGCCATAGAAGGAATCCTTGTAACTATCAAGACCAAAGAAGGGAAAATTGTGATTCCTATAGAGGATCTGGTACAAAACAAGGTAGAACTGAAATAAGTAACAACAGGGAGAAGAATCCCGTCACCATACAGAAACCAGTACAATAGAAATATAAATCAATAAATAGAGTAATTAAATAGTAAAATTAAAACAATGGGAAAATTTGAAATCAGAAAAACAAAATCAGGTCAGTACAAATTCGATCTGAAAGCGTCTAACGGACAGGTCATCCTGAGTAGCGAAACCTACAAGAGTAAAGCGAGCTGCAAGAAAGGGATTCATTCGGTAATGAACAACGCCTCAGAAGACAAACGTTTCGACAGGAAAACAGCTAAAAACGGCAGTCCGTATTTTAATATGAAAGCGAGAAACGGACAAATTATTGGTACAAGTGAGATGTATTCCAATGCCAGCGGGATGGAAAATGGGATCGCCTCAGTAAAGAAAAATGCGGTGGATGCTTCCATCGATGACCAGTCCTAAATAGAATTAATTGATAACTACAAATACAAGAACGATGAAGAAAAGAGGATTACTTGCTTTATTCCTGTTGGCAGGAATGTTTGCCTATTCGCAAACCGAAGCAGAACTCAAAGCAGAAAAGGCCGTAAAGAAGGATTCTATCGCGGCTATCCAGGGCAGGGTAAACGCCCTTCAATCACAAATTGATGCCTTGCCAGGTTGGAAGACCGGGGCATTCGGCACCATAGGGGTCAACCTGTCTAGCTTTAACAATTGGTATTCCCAGGGGTTCCCTAACAACTCGGCAGGAAATATCGGGTTTACTGTCAACGCCTTTGCAAATCTCAAGGAAGAAAAATTCTTCTGGAGAAATTCGGCAAATGTGAATCTCCAGTGGGTAAAGCTCGATGATAAGGACGATGCAACGGATTCTGACAGCTTCCGGGAAGCCACAGATGTGTTTAATATCACTTCCCTTTACGGACGAAAACTGAGTGAAAAATTTGCGATATCTACCCTTGGGGAATACCGTACAACCATCCTCAATAATTTCAACGATCCGGGATACCTCGATATTGGGGTTGGGGGAACTTGGACACCCACTGACAACCTGGTAGTGGTCATCCATCCGTTAAACTACAACTTTGTCTTCAGCAGTGAGGACACCATCTTTAACTCCTCCCTTGGAGCAAAAATCGTTGCCGATTATACCCGTCAGGTGGGAGCTGTAAACTTTAAGAGTAACCTCTCTTTATTCCAGAGTTATGAAAGCGGAGATCTCAGCAACTGGACATGGATTAACTCCTTTTCCTATACGCTGTGGAAAATGATTGGGGTTGGTTTCGACTTTGGACTGAGAAACAACAAGCAGGAAGCCCTGAACTATTCTATTAATACCCTGGGCAATACAGCTGAGACTTTCGACACTGTAGATAACGACTTGCAGACATACTGGACCATTGGTCTTAGCTATGCATTCTGATAAGAGTAACAAGAATACTAAACACAATTATTAATCATTTAAACTTTAAAACAATGCTAAAAGAATTCAAGAATTTTATTATGACCGGCAATGTCATTGAATTTGCCGTAGCCGTAATCCTGGCCGGAGCCGTTGGCCTGGTAGTAAACGGATTTGTAAACGACATCGTAATGCCCGTAGTTGGTGAATTTACCGGGGGAGTCGACTTTGCAAACCTCAAGTACGTACTTACTGAAGCTTCAGGAGTTGCCGGAGAGGCCGGTGCCATTGCTGAAAACGCCATCCGTTACGGGGCGTGGATCAACACTATCGTCAACCTGATTATCGTAGGGTTCGTGCTGTTTATGATCGTTAAGGCATATAACAAAACCAAAACGCCGCCAGCACCTGCTGCTCCTAAAGGACCTAGTCAGGAAGAATTACTGGCAGAGATACGCGACTTGCTGAAAAAGTAAGCATATTACCCCAAATCAACGAAAGGCCCCCTGTGTGATCATTGTCAGGGGGTTTTTCAATTTAAAGTGCTGCCGTATTTCAGTATCTGTTTTATACATTGCAAAAGAAACAGATCTACTAACATGATTCAGAAATTAGGTCTTGGCGGAGGCTGCCACTGGTGTACCGAAGCGATCTTTCAAAGCCTGAAAGGGGTTTCGGATGTACAGCAGGGATGGGTTTCTTCCACTGAAGCCATGTCTTTTTCCGAGGCGATACTGTTGTCTTTTAATCCTGCAGAAATAACACTTTGGGATCTCTTACACATCCACCTCGATACCCATAGTGCCACCTCAGCTCACCAGATGCGTAAGAAATACCGATCAGCGGTTTACGTATTCTCAAAAAACCAAAAGGCTGAAGTGGAAAATACACTGGAAGCATTACAAACAGAATATTCAGAAAAGCTGATTACCCAGGTACTCCCATTTAATGATTTCAGGAAAAACAGTGAAGAGTACCTAAATTATTATCGCAGGGATCCTGAGAAACCATTTTGCAGAAACGTGATCAATCCTAAACTTAATAAGCTCCGGAAAAAGTACAGAAAGCAACTAGATCCGGATAAAATTTCCCTTTCTGAAGCAGGAGAATAGCGCTACCGACGTTTTGTGATCTGCCTAATAATGAGTACCTTATACAGGGTAATCATTAAAATTTCAGCGTTATGGGAACAATAAAGGCATGGAATAAATGGGCCAATGCCCATACGTATTACGGGCTCGACATCATACGTGCAGCTCTTGGGTTCTTTCTGATCTTAAAAGGAGTAGACTTTATGTCTGATGCGGGAGCTATGGCCCTGGTTATGGATCCCTTCCGCGAACTTCCGGGCAGTATGATGATCATCCACTACGTGGCAGCCGCCCATTTCGTCGGAGGATTTTTTATCATCATTGGCCTGTTGACACGCTGGAGTGTTGCATTGCAGATGCCCATTCTGATAGGGGCCATCCTTACCAATTTCCTGGGCGTAATGGTCATGAGCAACCTCATCCAGGCTGTTGTTGTATTTCTGATTTGTGCTTTCTTTATTTTCTATGGATCGGGGAAACACTCGCTCGACTATTATCTGAAGATGCAGAAATAGTCGGTTAGGTTTTGATCTATTTTAATTAAAGCTTACCTCCTGCTGGGCATCACCAGACTGTCTGCCGGGTAGGTCTTCGCGAGATAGGTCATCTGATCTTTAGCCCATTTGATGATCAACTGCCGCTGCTCATCCGTTAGATTGGCCTCCGGGTGTAAACCGAAATAGGTATAGTCCTTCAAAGGCATCTCCTTCTCTTCCACCATTTCAATGGTTTCCTCTAGCTTATGATTCTGAATGGCGATAGGTCTTTTGGTAAATTCAGAAAAATTCAGATGGCCTTTCCCGTGTTCAATATGGTCATTCAGCCACCAGCCTACAGGTTGAACTTCAGCATACCAGGGATATACCGTATTATTTGAATGGCAATCATTACAGGAAACCCTCAGTATTTTATCTACCTCTTCAGGGACCTCATATTTTGTGCTGATATCATAAGTGAGATCGTTACTGTTGTTTTTCTCTGGTCTGAAGAACTGGATCACCACAAAGGCAAGGATCAAGACGATTCCGATTTTCTTTAACATGATAATTGGATTAGGTTTACATTCCAAAACTATACTTTTTCTCTGAAAATAATCAAGAGTCCACATACCATTTCCAAAAATTAACACCCTTTTAAGGAAGCTTTAAGGATAGAGATTTAATCCTATCTTTAGTCCGTTCAACGAATACAAACATCCCCTTCCAAATATTTCCGGGAATTATGGAGAATCGTCAGGATCAGATCAACCGCCTAACCGAAAAACTGGAATTACTAAGTCAGGTACACTCCCATTTTTCAGAAGAAATTAAAGCCCTTAGAGTCGAGATCGATCAGCTGAAAAATGAAGCAGTAACAGCCCCCGCTGCGGAGGCTGCAAAACCAGAGGTATTAGCCCAGAGGGAAGAAAGGGAGGTGGCTGGAAGGAACTACTACCGACTTAACAGCAATAAAATCCTGGGGGGAGTTTGCTCCGGGATGGCTGATAGCACAGGGATGAATCTGGCGTTAATGCGCTTTTTGTGGGTGGTTTTTGCCCTGCTGTTTTGCATAGGAGCAGTTGTCTATATGATCCTATGGGTTAGCCTGCCAGAAAAAGAAAGTTTGTCTGCTTCTACCCCTGCAATTCCTATTCAGGATTCAGGAGATGGGAAGGCCACTCCTGAGGTTTCTACCAGTGAGAAAACTTCAGATCTCGAAAAGTATATCGGAGAGAATATCATCAGCAAGATCGGTATTGCCGTGCTGATTATCGGGGTAGGGATAGGAGCTAAATACTCCATTGAGAATGATCTTATCAGTCCGCTAGTTCGTATCCTGCTGGGGTATCTGGTAGGGGCAGCACTTTTGGGACTTAGTTTCCGCCTACAAAAAAAGTACGACAATTTTAGTGCAGTACTGTTCAGTGGTGCCATGACTATCTTTTATTTTATTACCTATGCGGCATATGATTTTTACGGCTTATTCCCGTCTTATGCAGCCTTTCTGATGATGGTACTGTTTACGGTAGCTACGGTTGCAGCTTCCCTTCAGCTTAACAAACAGTTTATTGCACATATCGGCCTGGTTGGTGCTTATGCCGTTCCTTTTTTACTCAGTACCGGGGAAGGAAATGCCCTGGTGTTGTTTAGTTATATGACCATTATTAACAGTGGAATCCTTGTGGTTGCCTTTAAAAAATACTGGAAACCATTATACCTGGCAGCATTCGGGCTAAGCTGGCTTATTGTTGTGAGTTGGGTGGCTGCGACCTATGATGCCGAAGTCCATTTTATCCTTGCTATGGCCTTCAGTGCGCTGTTCTTTTTGCTTTTCTACGCTACTTTCCTGGCCTATAAAATCCTGAAGAAAGAGGTTTACTCATCCCTGGATATTGTTCTGGTTATGGCAAATTCCTTTATTTTCTACGGGCTTGGCTATGGCTTACTCACAGGGCAGGCCGATGGTGAAAATTACCTGGGGCTGTTTACGCTTGGCAATGCCATCCTGCATCTTGGGATTGGAATTCTCGTGTACCGCCGAAAAGGGATCGACAGGAATATATTTTACCTTATTTCGGGCCTGGTATTGGTCTTCCTCACCCTCAGCATTCCGGTTGAACTTGATGGGAGCTGGGTAACTCTCTTATGGTTAGGAGAAGCCCTTGTCCTCTTCTATATCGGTAAAACCAAAAATGCCCCTATCTATGAAAAACTCGCCTACCCCCTTCTGCTATTGTCTGCAATAAGCCTTGTGCAAGACTGGGTTTGGGCCTACGAAGATGCTGAAGAAGCTTTTACAGCATTCCTGAATCCTACTTTTCTTACCTCTGTGCTCTTTTGTGCGGCTTTGGCTTACTTTAATTATCTGTACCACAATCAGAAATACCAGGGGGCATATGAGAAAAATACAGGGATATGGCGACTTATCTCCATAGGTTTAGGCAGCTTACTTCTACTGGGTATTTACGCTTCAGTCGCCCTGGAGATAAGTTACTATTGGGAAGGCCGGTTCCTGGCCTCTGAGACCGAAGTTTCTTATGGCAGGAGTTATAACTATGATCTGGGGGCTTTTCAAACCCTTTGGGGAATGATATATTTCTTGGGTTATACTGCTACCCTGTTATTTGTAAATTCCCAATGGATCAAAAGCAGGATGCTTGGTGTGCTGGGGCTTTGTCTGGCAGGCCTTGGGCTCGTATTCTTTCTAACTATAGGCCTCTATGATCTGAGTGAACTGCGGGAGAGCTACCTGGGCGAAAGTTTTAATGAGGGCTTTGAAGCGGGGATATTCCACCTCCTGATCCGGTACATTGCCATTCTTTTTATGGGCCTCGTTTTTTTCGTGTCCTATCGCTATTTAAAGGAAAGCTTTCAAAAGGCGGCATTTACCCCGGCCTGGGATCTCATTCTGGCTGTATCCCTGTTATGGGTGCTTAGTAGTGAACTGATCCATTGGCTCGACCTTGGTGGGGCGGATCGGCTTTACAAACTATGGATAACCATCTTTTGGGGTATGTATGCACTTGCTCTGATCAGCATAGGTATCTGGAAGGGCAGGAAACACCTTCGTATCGCCGCTTTGGTGTTATTCAGCATTACGCTCATCAAATTGGTGTTCTACGACCTGGCCAACCTGAATACCCTGGCGAAAACGGGCCTTTTTGTGGTCCTGGGTGTCTTATTGCTTATCATTTCCTTTCTGTACAACAAATTCAGAAGTCGGATTTGGGGAGAATAAGGGAGATTGTACTACTGTACCGTTAATCCGATTTAATCGACGTATGACCTCCTGTCCTGAGCTTCACCACAGGATTTTGGGGTTTCACAACAATTATAGGCCGCTTCACCACAAAATGAGGTATCTTATATAGAGAAAATGAACGTATAAATCCCCCGTCGCTATGGAAACAAATACAGAAAAACACCCCATTTTAAACAAGATCTTAATGGCCTTAAATATCAGTCTGGAGGTAATCCTGGTGCTGATCGCCCTTGGTTTTATAATTGGGTTGTACGGAATTTTGAGTTAGTGCTTGTTTTTTCATCAAATGGAAAAAGCCTTTGCAGAAGCAGGGGCTTTTTTTATGATTGACCCACCCCTTAATCCCCTCCCAGGAGGGGAGCACTTTATTAATGAGAAGGGGGCATTATACAAAGGTGGGGACCTCGCAAGGTCATTTCCTCCTGATTTTCCCCTCCCGGGAGGGGCCAGGGGTGGGCCCTTTACGCTTAAAAACTTCATCGACGAAGAGCCTAGGGGTGGGTCCCAACACCATAATTTCCCTCCTTATCTCATCCAAAACCCAGCTCAGATTATTTTTAACGTCAGGGTTACTAAATCTCATCACACGCACTCCCAGAGACTCCAGTCGGGTTTGTCTTTTTAGGTCATATTTATGACTCCCTTCCTCAAAGTGAACGGAACCATCAACCTCCACAGCTAATCTTAGATCCTTACAGTAAAAATCTACTATATACCTGTCAATAGGGATTTGTCTGCTAAATCTCACTCCTAACTTCTTGTTTTTGATCTCTCGCCATAGGACAATCTCGGCGTAGGTCATATTATTCCTGAGTTTGTTGGCTAGGACAACGAGATATGGATGATAGGGTATTATTTTTCTCATAGGTTGACCCACCCCTTAATCCCCTCCAAGGAGGGGAGCACTTTATTAATGGGATTGAGGGTAGTACAAAGGTGAGATCTACCGCTGAAACTTCATAGCGGCTTAGTCGGATGAGCGAACATAGCGAAACTCAGGTCCGTCACAGGGGGTAAAATCGCTTTGGATAAGCATGCCATCAGCCTCAAAGAAAAATTCCTGAGGTTCAGCAAAGCAATTTCGAACAAAATCATGATCTTCAGAATAAGTGACCAGATACCCCGATCTGCCCCCCTCTTCGCTTATCACCCATCGGCCTTCCACGACGGTAGTATCCCCATCCCGGGTCAGGGATTTCAGAAATAGGCCGTTGGATACAAACTCCAACTTCTCCGTATAGTCCATCTCAGAGGCCTGTTGTTCCGTCTGTGTCATGTAGGAATAGGTACTGTCTAAAACCCATCGATCTGACTCAAACGGGTCGTTAGAGGAACTACAGGAAATCGATATCAGGAAAATCAAAACAAGTAATCGGGACATGGTAGAATTTTCTTCTAAGATAGCAAAAACAGCAGGGGGTTGCTTTGAGGAAAGCTCTTTCGAATCCCAATAAAATCTTCCAAAACCACTTTCCCTGAGTTTGTCAGAAAAATCGTTCGGTAAATTCTACAGGTATTTGGGACATTATTTAGTCGAATTCATCCCTGTAATTCTGAAGGTTTCCACCTCGCCCTACATCTTTGAACTTTCAAAATTTAGTCAGCTGATAGCATTCGTATAAATAGACTATCTTTCTTAACGGAATTAATATTTAAAACCAATCAACATGCCAAACAACTATGTAAAATTTCAAGTAAAAAGTTCAGGACAATGGCTTAACATCGCATGGGGCGGTAATGCCGCTGGTACGGAAGCCTGTCAGGGAGCAACCCCTACAACCGATAATTTCGAGTGGGAAGTAATTCCTTCTTCTGTACCAGGATGGTCGCTCATTAAGGTAAGAAGCAGTGGTCAGTACCTCAACGTTCTCAACGGAGGAAATGATAACGGTGCTACAGCGGGCCAGAATCCCCTGCCAAATCCCAGTGCGGCACCCGAAAATTTTTTATGGCAGATAGCGCCAGATCCGTCCAATCCAGGCTGGTCTAAGATCCAGGTAAAAAGCAGCATGCAATTTTTAAACATATTTAATGGCGGCAATGAAAACGGAAGAAGGGCTTGCCAGGGTAACATCCCAACAACAACCAATTTCCTGTGGATGCAGAGTGAGGCCAAGACCCCTAAAAATGTAACCGTTACAATGACTATTCTCGACTATCCCTCCATCTTTGCGCTCCCTGATCAAACCAGGCTTACAGATGCCCAGGCGAATGCCTACCTATCTATGGGAGATGATAACAGGGGAGGAAAAGAGAATGGCAATCAAAGCTCCTTCGAAACCATATTAAATCCCGGAAGTGAGGTAACTTGGCAGGCGGTAGCAGGTAGCAATAGTAACAAAGCAGGCTATTCGGATGCGATTACTAATATTACCTATGAACAGGGGTCTGGTGAAAATGTTCTTGGTCCCGTTACTCCGATAGGCAACAGCGGAAAGGTACAGGCACAGGTGCTCTGGACAGCCATTCCTCCGGATGGAACAGACAATGAGGCCTATACTATCACCTTTACACTCACCAACGGGGGAGTGACCAAAACCTATTATTTTGATCCTAAGATAAAAGTAGATCCCAGTAATTAAAGCGAATTGTATTTAAGGCAACCGAGCTGTTTCATTTTGGTTTTAATCTTCCTGACTATGGGAATAAGGCAGGGTATGGCTCAAAATCAAGAAGAAGCCGACAGCCTGATAAGGTTGCTAAAGCAAAGTGATAATTCAAATGATAGCCTGCGCCTCCAATGGTTGTCAAAAATCTCCTTTAATCACAATAATCCCGATAGTTCTTTGTACTATGCCCGACAATTGGCATCTAAAACAGAGAAGCCTGAGTGGTTGTTACAGGCATACTATAACGAAGGATCAGCCTTACGTTTGCTGGGCGACCTGGACGGAGCTCTGGAAGCATATTTTAAAAGTCTGGAGTTTGCCCGACAATTGGGGGATAAAAAAAGGGAAGGCAACGCCTATATAGCCCTTGGGGATGTATATTCCGTCTCTGGTGCCCATAAGAACTCCACCGATTATTATTCCCTATCCATCCCTATTTTCAGGGAAATAAAGGATTCTGTTAAACTTGCCACTGCCCTATTCAATGCCGGGGATGAATACCTCAATCAGGACAGTCTTGCCACGGCAGTTCTCCATTTCAATGAATCTGCAGAGCTTTTCGATCTCCTTGGCTATCCCATTGGCGTGGCCTACAACCTGGGGAATATGGGCTTGGTTTATGCCATGCAGGGTAATGAAGCCCTGGCCCTGGCCAACATTGATAAGGCTATTACCCTTCTGGAGGAGCAACAAGACTATTATGGGATTGCCGCTTACCTCACCTATATGTCTGATGTTTACATCAATAAAGGTGATCTTAATTTGGCCCTCGATTATGCCGAACGCAGCCTGAAACTGGCTTCTACCTATGGCCTGAAAGACCAAATGAGCGAGACCAACCTGAAACTGGCTACGCTTCACGAGCAAATGGGAAATACTGATACTTCCTATAAATATTACAAAGACCATATCGCGTATCGCGACAGCGTGCGAAATATGGAGTCCATCCAGCAAATGGCCGACCTGGAAACCAGCTATCAGGTATCCCAGAAACAGGTGGAAGTTGACCTGCTGAACGAACAAAAAAAGACCCAGAAGATCATCGCCTACAGCACCGGGGCTGCCATGCTCCTGGTGGGCCTCTTTGCCATAGGCTTGTACCGCCGTAATAAATTCATACAGAAGACCAAACAGATCATCGAAAAGGAAAAAGACAGGTCTGAAGCCCTTTTGCTCAATATCCTGCCCGAAGAGATCGCCGAAGAACTCAAGGCCAATGGGAGTGCAGAAGCAAGGGAGTTCGACCAGGTTTCCATCCTGTTTTCAGATTTTAAAGAATTTACCCAGACGGCCGAAAAGTTATCCGCCAAGGAACTGGTTAGTGAGATCAATGTATGTTTTAAAGCCTTCGATCATATTTGTGAAAAGTATGAGCTCGAAAAAATTAAAACTATCGGCGATGCCTTTATGGCGGCCGGGGGTCTTCCCGTACCCTCAGAGGTAGCAGTAAAAAACATTGTTCTGGCCGGACTCGAAATGCAACGCTTTATCACAGAGCGCAAAAATCAATTAGATTCCGAAAGTAAACCGGCTTTTGAAATGCGCCTCGGAATCCATACAGGTCCGGTTGTCGCCGGTATTGTCGGAGTAAAAAAGTTCCAGTACGACCTATGGGGAGATACCGTAAATACAGCTTCCCGGATGGAGAGTAACAGCAAAGTGGGGAAGGTAAATATCTCCCGTAATACCTATGAATTATTGCAGGGTGATCCCGATCTGCAATTTGAGAAAAGAGGGGAGGTAAAAGTAAAAGGCAAAGGGGCTATGGAAATGTATTTTGTGAGTCTGAAGGAAGCGGCATAAGTTCGCCGAACTCACTGCCATTAAAAAATGAAATTAAATTTTCTCCGGGGGGCACCAACATAATCCTATCTTTAAAGCATCTATGTCTAAATTTCTATTAGAAAAATCATTTTAAACCCTATCCATTTTATGAGGTATTCCAGAATCTCCCTAGTAATAACTCTCCTGCTACTCCTGAGTATAGTAGCCTGCGAAACCAAAAAAGAGAAAGAGCCCGAAAAGAAACGAGAAATGGTAGAGATGGTGACCGATAAGGGAACCATGCGTATCGCCCTTTACAATGAGACGCCTCAACACCGGGATAATTTCTTAAAACTCGCCCGGGAAGAGGCCTATGACAGCCTTCTTTTTCACAGGGTGATCGAAAACTTTATGGTACAGGGAGGTGATCCGGATAGCAAAATTGCCAGTGCCGGAGATACGCTTGGGAACGGCGACCTTGATTATACCGTGCCTGCGGAATTTCACCCCGACTTGTTTCACAAAAAAGGGGCCCTTGCTGCGGCCCGGACCGGCAATCCCGAACGGGCTTCAAGCTCAATGCAGTTTTACCTGGTCCAGGGACAGGTTCTGACAGATAGCTTGCTCACCCTGGCCGAAAACACCATCAATGAATGGCTGGCTGAACATTACCTGATACACGATCCCCAGTATAAGGAACTGTATGAAGGATTGAAAAAAGCCGATTCTGCCCAGAATTGGAGGCAATTCCGAACCCTTCAGGACAGTGTAAGAAACATGGCCACCACCTATACCAATTTTGAGAAGTATACCATACCTCCTGCACAGAGAGAAGTTTATAAAACAGAAGGAGGAACCGCCTTCCTCGATCAGAACTATACTGTATATGGGGAAGTGGTAGAGGGTCTCAACGTTATTGACTCCATTGCCAAAGTAAATACAGGTGATATGAACAGACCCCTTGAGGATGTCAGGATCTTGAAAATAAGGGTGGTGGAATAAGCTTCAGAAGGAGCCCGTTTCTTTGCTACTCATCTTCCGCCTCTATTTCCATGTCGATCAGGGAAATTATGTTCTCACACATGGTCTTCATCGCATTAAACTGCCCATTCATGACTGAGAATTCATAAACGGCCATCACAAAGCCGTTTTTCTGTTTCAGGTCTTTTAGCATGGCCTCGTAATTCTCCCTGGAAAGTTCCACATTCTCCCCCGTCTTCCCTTCGGTAACCTGATAGGTAAAGTTTTTAACGATGGGATTCAGGTCGAGTACAGCATAGGAGGGCTCGTAAAGCAAGATCTCCGCATCGTAGCGGAAGTGTTCCTCTTCGTTCTTTAGTTTCTTGTAGAGGGCCTGCAGGTTGAGTAAGCCGTTTTTAATACTGTCATTGGAAATCAGGGCCAGGTTCCCCGAATTGACTAATTCCTGGAAGGTGTTATCCTGCTGGGTAAATTTTTGCCAGATATAGATATTGGTGGTATGAAACGCAAAGGCATTCAGGTCGGTCAGGGGTTTCCCTTCAAAATGCTCCAGCACGTAATTGGCAGATTCTATCCTTGAATTCCTAGTTGAAATGTACCTGTCTAGTTCTGAAATATTCAGGATCAGGTCGGTTCTTAGGTTTTTCAGATAGTGTAATTCCTGAGCCCGTTGTTTTCGTGCCTCATTGTTATTGTTGATCTGCAGGGCGATCAGGATTCCGATGACTACCAATAGGATTTCCCCAATAGCATAGAGGAGGTATTTACTGAATTTATTATCGGTTAGCAATTGTTGGCGGATTCGCCTGAAAAACTTAATCATTGTACTTTAATTTCCTTTTCAATTTCCTGAAGTAGTGCCTTACACTCATTTAATGTGATCTTGGATTCCCTGATAAAATAATCATATACGTACTTATAGTTCTTAAGAGATTCTATGAATTGTCGGTTATTGATAAGTTCATCATAATTTACGGGTAAGCGTATGGCCCTGCCATTTTCATCCAAACGACTCACAAAATATCCATTCAGATAATCGAGCATATAATGATAAAAATCATCTCGAACTTCCCTGAAAGCGAGCTTTACTAAAGGAATCTGATACGTGTATAAAATGCCTATTTCCGATCGGAGATGATGATCAGATATAAGATCCATGCCCATTGAAGTGAGGGACTCGTATCCGCTCGACTTTAAGGCGATATCAGGGTAGTTGAAAAGCCTTATAAAATGTTGTGCCATGGAATCATTATAGACTCTGGATTCTTCCAAATTAAATACAACAATATCGATGGTTTCCATGATACTTTCTATCCCTTCTTCCGGATCGGAGATGATGTAGTTCAACCTGTTGATATTGTGCTCCAAGTCCGACTTAATTTCCAGCAAGGCGTGCTGTTCTTTCTCATTGGTGATCCGTTTTTCATTCCAATTATTGATGGATAGAGCGATCAGAATCCCGACAACCACCAGAAAGATCTCCCCGATAGCGTAAAGGAGGTATTTAGAAACCTTATTTTCGGAAAGGAGTTTTTGTCTTATACGCCTAAAAAACTTGATCATAATTGGTGGCTGGTTATAACACCACCTAATGTACTTAAATATTTGGCAATATCTTTGATGCTAAAGAGCAAAACCACCGATATGACTTTACAGCTTCGTTTCGTTTTACCACTTCTGATTATCTCCTTCCTTGGCACTCTCCATGCCCAGAAAAAAGGCTATGAACCCGGCTATATCATTAGCCTGGAGGGTGACACACTGCGGGGGCAGGTAAAGGACCGCTCTTCAGAGCCCTTTGTGGAAATGTATAGCCGTATCCGCTTTATCCCTGAGGGCCGGTCTTCCAGGCAAAAATATCGTCCGGGAGAAATCCTGGGTTATCGCGCCGGTGGACGGGTGTATGAATCCCTGCCCCTAAGGGAAGAGTCTGCATTTTTTAAGTTCCGGTATTATTTGGATCCGAATGCAGAAAATGTGTTTCTCCGACTTATAAGGAGGGATGGACCTTTAGCCTATTACCTGCTGGAATTCATTGATGACGACAATAACTTTGTAGACAATTTTCCTCTGTTCCACCTGGAGGGGGAAAGGGAAATGGTACGGGTTACCCAGGGGATATTTGGCCTGAAAAGGGAACGACTAAAAGAATATTTCGGAGACTGCCGCTCCTTGATAGTAGCCTTGGAAAACAAGGAATTAAGAGAGGTTGAAGAGGTCTTCGATTTCTATCTTGACCAATGCCTTAATTATGCTTTAGCAACTGAGGAAATACAAACTATCAAAGGAAACTGGCAGATCGACCTCAGGCCTTCTGCTGATGCCGATCCCTATCTGCAGCCTTTTGAGGTCACGGCCGTATCAGGCAACACTTTTCAAGGGTATTTTTACGGTAGTCCACTGGAGGATGCCAAACTCAACCGCAACTGGGAGGTGCTGTATTTTGCCTTTACTACACGGGATAATACCTATGAATACTATCATTCGGGATATCTGTTGGATGGGAAGCTGTACGGAATCAGTTACTGCCCAGGAAGGGAGTTTGTACAACCCTGGGAGGGGATATTAAAATAGGAGTGAAAAACCAAATTTCACAAGCATCCTGCTTATAGGAAAGATCAACAGGAAAATGGCAGGTTTTAGCCAGGGTTAGTTATGATGCTTTCATATTTAGAGGCCAGAGAAGTTTTTCTATTCCTTCTTCTTTCCCTTGCTCATCATATTCATGACCACTACGATAATGAGGATAACCACCACCGCAAAAACACCAATGATCACTATGCCGTTCTCCCATGCAACAAGGGGGAGCTTTAATGCTGTATTCATAAATACTGTTTATTACTGTTTATGATTATAGGGAGTAAATGTAGCGGGTCATATACGTAAATGATATGATATTTATCAGGTTCATTTTACGGCTTTTCAGCCCGTTATTAATCGTAGTTAATCCGGTCGCGTATGCTTCCATCCGCTCTGTGGATGATGACATCGGCCTTGCGTTTTCTGGCCAGGCGTTTTGCCTTTCTGATGGCCGTATCCTGCCGCCGGTGTTTTGAGGTGATGCGTTTATTCCCCTCCCGCCTTACAGCCCAGCCATCCTTATAAGGAACTACATGCTGGTGCCATGTCCTTCCTCGTTTGCTCTGGCGGGAGCTTTTAAAAAAGAGCTCTACAAGCTCCGTTAAAATGTCTATCCAGGATCTGGAGTTGTTGCTTTTGGGCATTTTGATTTATTAGTATTCAAAAATATACAGATTTAAACGCTGAATGCAATGTATATAGTAGTAAACCCTCTCTAAAATTTATATATTTCACTTATATAATAAATTAAGGAGAAGATGACGCTCCTAGTGATTAGAGTAAAGTAAAGAAACCAAAAAAATAAATTCGTCTTTTAACTTGGAAACATTAATAACATCCTTTTTTAATTGCCAAAACTTGAAAATCCCTAAATCATCCTTAGGGATTTTTAGTTGGTTCAAAAAGATTGGGTTTTATTGGTGTATCCTGTTCTCCTTAATTCAGCTTTCCTGTAGTGAAAAGGCCGTGGTTGAATACCCAATAATTGAGAATGAGAAGATTGATGTCACTGAATTTGGGATCACCTATACCAACGAATTTTCCAACCTGGAAAATATCGAAAATCCCGTTGTGAGTAATTGGTTTAAACGTCAGGATTCTCTTGCCGAGAATTACTTTCAGAACCCTGAATATGAAGTATTGCTTAATCGGCACACTGAACTGGAGAATAGAGAATCGCATCCTGCAGGTAGATTAAAATTTAATGAATCCGGACTGACCTTTTTCCGGGATGCCGTTTCCAAAGAGAATTCAGAGCTATTGTATTATAGAAATGATGATAGCACTGATAACTTAATTTTTGATTCTTCTACTTATAAAGACGGAGAATATGAAATTTCATTCTATGAACCCTCTTACAATGGAGAATTTGTGGCTGTCGCAATGGGGAAGCCGGAAATGTTCTTCGATGAAATCATAATTCTCGATGTTGCTTCGAAAAAGCAATTGGGAAAAACCTTGACAAATGCAAAGCCGAATAAAGCGGGCGCTATCGTATGGTCAACTGACAACAATTGTATTCTCTATATTTTATATCCCAACAGTGGAGATGATGTAAACGATAGAAACAGCTATACCGTCCAGTACTGTATAGATAATTTAAATGCAGACCCAAAACCGATTTATAAAAACGGTTTGAATGAAATTAACCTAAACCCTGAGTTCTACCCGGTTCCAGGAATCCGATCTGAGCAAAGTAATTACCTGTTCATTTATGAAGGTAATGCTGCAGATCATTGGGATTGCTATTACTTGCCCATAGAAGATTATAAAAAGGGTGTTTTTAACTGGAAGCATTTGTTTAGTCCGGAAGACAAAGTACTGTACAGCTATGGTACCGAATTGAATCACAAGTACTACTTTAAAAGAGTGCACGATGGAAATACTGAGCTATGTTTTGTCGACCTTAAAAGACCGGATTTTAAAAACCCGGAGATTGTATTTCGCGGAAATGGGAGTCTTCAAGTGAGTGATTTTAAAGTAACGAAGAGTAAAGTCTATTTTGGACTTAGTTCTGATGGAATTTCAGAGGAATTGTATTCATACGATCCTTTGACAAAAAAGACAGAAGAAATACTATTACCCTTTTCTCCTGGTGATATAGGGTTTGACTATAGATCTCCTTACCTTGATGATATTTGGGTTACGCTCTATGGTTGGACCTCCAATCCAAAAACTTTCTACTTAAATTCGGATAAAAGTTTTGACTTCCTGGAGCTGGGCATGTGGCCAGATTACCCCGAGTTTAGCGAAATAATTAGTGAAGTAGTAGAAGTTACTTCACATGACGGAACTAAAGTTCCTTTAAGTATTGTGAGAAGGAAAGACCATGCTTTCGATGGCAGCGCGAAAGGTATTATTACGGCCTATGGAGCCTATGGTTTTCCTGAAAGTCCATGGTTTCATTCCCCTATTGCTGCTTTTGTCAATCAGGGTAATATTTATGCTACGGCCCATGTCAGGGGCGGCGGAGAGAAGGGGCCCAAATGGCATGAGGAAGGTAAAATGGAGAAAAAGCCGAATTCATGGAAAGATCTTATTGCCTGTAGTGAATATTTAATTCAAAATAATCTGGTCAAAAAAGATATGTTGAGTTTAAATGTAAACAGTGCAGGAGCAATTGCAGGTGGCATGGCAGTCAATGAACGTCCGGATTTATACAGGGTTTTTACCGGCTTTATTCCCAATTTGAATTTGCTTCGCACGGAGTATATCGAAGAATTAGATGATACTGATATTTTGTATGAGTTTGGCACGATAAAAAATAAGGAAAGCTTTAAGAATCTCCTTGCAATGGATCCGGTAACTAATCTGAAGACAAAAACCGAATATCCCAGCAGCCTAATGATTATTGGTTTTAAAGACTATTTAATTTCACCCTCAGCGGCCGGTAAGTATATTGCGTTCTTGCAGGAGAATAGTAATTCACCAGATAGACTACATTTAATAGACATCAAATATGATGCAGAGCATGAGATTGATTGGGTGGATGACTATAGTCGAGTTCTTTATTTTACCATCCAACAAATGGAAAATTAAATTCTGTTATGATGCTGCGGGTATCGCCCAATGAATGACTGTTATTTAATCTCTGGTAAATTTTTGCGTGTCCGAATTGTATGTCTATTTTTTCTTCTTTTTCCAATTAAAATATTTCTCAGGATCCACGATAAGATTAACAATCAGCAGCATATTATTGCACTTAGGGCATTCAAAATCAAGTACGGCCTCATGAAGTTCTCCATAGGCTTCACTTGCATTTCCCTCCCAACCACATTCACATGAAAGCCGAAGTGTCTTTTTCTTCTCTTCGTATTCTTTAAGATTCATATGCAATGCCATGTGCTATATATATTGTGTAAAATAAGCGATTAATCTCTATTCATTCTAGGATTCCAAATAAGGACTGTGTCTGGAAAGTAAATATGCGTACCACCCCGGGCACAAAAACCAGATGCGGCATCCCTTGCTATACTAAGAATGGTCACCGCCGTACCGGCACATTTTGTATTTGCAGTGATTATGGGTTATTATTTGGGCTAGGCCAAAAGCAAGAGGAAGGGTCAATTAGTGTATATCCTTTTATCAATTCTAATCCCCGTACTAATTCATGCCTTATATGACTATTTCTTATTTATGGAGTTGGTAAAAGGCATTTGGATCGTTGGCATCGTAACCCTTGTTATTGCCTTGTACATAGCCAAAAAGTCCATTTTGGAACATATGGATGCGTCGCCGTTTAAGAAGTAAAGAGTTTAGAGTGTGGCCCCACCTGAACCCTTTTTTTCTATTAGCTGTATTTAGTATTGTATAATTGCTTAACTTAGAGCATATAAGGGTTTAGGTGAATATTGGTTAACAGCTTTTATCATTTTTTTTGATACAATTTGCCCCCTATTTTGCCCCCCTTTTTACATAGTTTTATAGAAATGAATACAAATGAAGCTAAACAGCATTAAATGCAATTAACCTTTGTTATAAGACAGGACAAGAAAAACAAAGACGGTAGTTCACCAGTTCGTGCGATTATCACTTTCAATGGTAACCGTGTGCGTAAAAATATTAATGGTGTTAAGGTACTTCCAAAACATTGGAAAAAAGAAAGAATAAAACCAAATACCAAAGTTGAGCCATACAACAATCATGTCGAATACAACCAGCAACTCGATGAGTTCGCCGATAGAGTCCACACCATTTTCAGATATTTCCATCTAAACCATATTACTCCCTCAAAAGCACTTTTCGAGCAAAAAATAGCAGATAAGACTTTCAGGGAAAACGCCCTTGCCCCTCAATTCTTCGAAAGTTTTTCTGAATTCATTGAAACTAGCCGCACAACAAAAGCACTGGGAACCGTTAAAAAATACAAGACGGTCAAAGGTTTCTTGAGACAATTTCAAACCTTCTCTTCTTACTCACTCCATTTCGATACCATCAATATGGAATTCTATGAGAAGTTCCGTGACTATTGTTTCGAAGAAAGAGACACACTAAACAACTACTTTGGAAAACTCATCGCCATTTTAAAAACATACATGAATTGGTCTTTTGAACGAGGGTATCATCAAAATCTGGAATACAAGAAGTTCAAGCGCACAGAAGATAAAATAGAGGTCATATGTCTCACCATGGAGGAACTCATGCGCCTTTATAACTTTAAGTTTCACACTAAAAAGCTTAGCCGAGTACGGGATTTCTATTGCTTTGGTTGTTTTACAGGGCTTCGATACAGTGATATTAAACAATTACAATCTTCAAATATTTTCGAAGACTATCTTAAAATCAATATCGTCAAGACCCGCAAAATGGACCAAACCATCCCTCTCAATAAATACAGCCAAGAAATTTTACAGCGATATAGGGACACCATTTACGAACCATTGCCATTATTCTCAAATCAAAAATTAAACGAACACATCAAGACTTGTTGTTGTAGGGCAAAAATTGACTCGCCAACTACGATTACCCGATATATTGGTCAAAAGCGTATTGACAAGACCTATCCCAAATACAAACTCATTACAAGTCACACAGCCCGAAAAACATTTATTACGGTGAGTCTTATGCTGGGGATGAAAGAAGCGGTCATCAAAGAAATATCAAATCATAGTGACGAAAGGTCATTCAAGAGATATGTTGATGTATCGGAAAGTTTTAAAAAGAAAGAAATGGAAAATACCTGGGATCTTTTGGAATTGACCCATTAAGCAAAACAACAATGAAATCATACTATAATTATCTTCTTTTTCGCCTATTGACCTTAAACGAATTCGTATTATTATTCATCTTACCATCCATGGGGGTAGGTATTTCTTGGCTAATCCTACAAGCACAGGTCAAACATCTGCTAGATGCGCGACCTTTCATAAGCATTTTGGTTTTAATATTGGTTTTGACAATAACATTTGTCAATTGGCTTTACCTAAAAGGAATTAAAGTTTTGCCTCTTAACTTCAATAATATCAAATACTCCAACTTTTACACCGCTACCTTTAAACTATTCAGAGAGAAGGAAAAGAAACTGTTTTACCAATATGTTTTGGAATCAATCATCTCCAAAGACCTAAATCTAGAGAAGTTTGTCAAACAATTTGAGAACAGTCCGAAATGGCAACGCATCCTTCTAAACGAACTGAACTCTGATTCTTTTAAGAAATCTCTCGTATCAGAGCTAGACTATCATCGATTTAAAAGTGAGGTTTCCCAAAGACTTAAAAAGTCTGGATGGATTCGTGATTACCTCAATTACAGAACCCCATTTGAACGAGCTTTTTTTATTACCTCCAAGTATGCAACAGAAGCATCCATTCTCAACAATATCGATGGTATCAAGCAAGCAATAGTCAAGAACATAAACATTGTGAACAACGGGGTGACGCTTGATGCCAAGGGTTTAAAGGGGGATATTCTTGATGTAAATAAAACCGTTAGTGAGGTTAATCTTAAATATCGGATAATCCTAAACCCAATGATTACCCAAAAGCAATTTGCCCTAATCTTAGATGGGTATGCGAGAGAAAACCTAAACAATTTTAAAGCGGTGCGCTTTTCGGCAGTTTTTGGAGGCTTCAAGGGTTATGATGCCACAAAATACAACTGTCAAAATATTTTTAGGGCCTACACAATGGATTTGACCAAGGATGAAATCAAAGAATTTATCGCCTTACTTCGCTACTTACTGGAGCGCAATGTCATCATAAATGATAAAAGGCTCAATTCGGATTTGAAGATGGCAGACATTCTTGAAATTTTTATTGACAATTGCCTTTTATCATCTGAAACTATCCGCCGAAATTTTTCAGAAGGTTTTGCCTATAAAAAGAATCTGCACCAGGATACCATCAGAAAAGTGAACTCAATAATTGATAAATACTTACCAACTTCGTAAAGAATATTTCTTGCATAGTCTTTTGGCCAAAGACAAACATAGTTTCTCCGTTACCAACTATTGTTGGTAATAGAATTTGAAACACTCATGAATCTAGTTTAGCAGTGAAAAACATTGTTTCACGTAAAATACTAAACTATGTCAAACCCTATACTATACGGCTTCACAAAGAAGGATTTAGAAAACACCATTGAGCTGGTCATAAAAAGACTTCAAAAAACTTCATTAATTCATGAATCACCGCTTCTGTCAGAGGAAGACCGCTTAACACAAAAGGAAGCAGCGCAATTTCTAGGCAAATCAGAACAATGTTTGATTAAATGGAAAAAGCAGAATAAAATTCCTTATTACCAAATTGGAGATTCCCCCTTTTACTCAAAAAGGGAGTTGTTGGAATATGCTAAAAGAAATCCACATTTAAGAAGAACAACTTCAAAATAACCCGCAATATGACAACAGTTCAATACATACGGGTCGGCACTACCTACTACAAATTGGTCAAAAGCCCCTCTATTTCTGGGCATTTCAATGAGCAATTGGTCGTATGGAATGAGCATACCATCAAACAAGATCATGGAAAAGATTTTTTGAGTACAGTTCCTAAATATGATGGCTTTGCCTGCATACCCAACCATCTCGACTTCAAAAAAGAGCATCATGGTTTCTACAATATCTATTTCCCTTTGGAACATTCCCCTTTAGAGGGACAAATAGGCACCACCAAGAAATTCTTGGAACACATTTTCGGAAAGCAAATAGAGCTTGGGTTAGATTATCTTCAATTACTATACACCAGACCAACCCAGATATTACCAATCTTGTGCTTAGTATCCAAAGAAAGAAGCACCGGTAAGAGCTCCTTCCTGAAATGGTTGAAAGAAGTATTCGGAAATAATCTGACCTACCTGACCAATGATAGTTTTGGCAGCCAGTTCAATTCGGATTGGGCAAACAGATTGCTCATCTGTATTGATGAAGTCCTGTTCAATAAGGAGGAGCTGACCGAACGTATTAAATACCTGAGCACCACAAACCGGAGTATGTTGGAGGCAAAAGGCAAGGACAAACGCGAAGTCGAGTTCTTTGGTAAATTTATTCTCTGCAGCAACAATGAGTATAACTTCATCAAAATTGATGGGAACGAGACACGGTTCTGGGTCCGAAAGATCTTTCCGCTCAAAAAGGAAGAAACCGATTTTCTGGATCGTTTGGTAGTTGAGATTCCGGCCTTCCTTCATTTTTTGAACAATCGGAAACTCTATTCAGAGCAAGCAACCCGAATGTGGTTTACCCCAAAACAATTGCACACTCCAGCACTGAAACTTTTGGTGCAGCATAATCGCAACCGCGTCGAAAAGGAACTGGCCAGTATCCTACTGAGCGCCATGGACAAGTTTGAACTGGAGTCCATCGACATCTGCCCCATGGATGCCCTAAGTCTGTTAAGCAAAACGAGAGTAAAAACCGACATGACCCAACTAAGGCGGTTGCTAAAAAAAGACTGGAAACTCGAAAATCAAAAAAACTCGAACAGCTACCAACGGATTGTTATCTGGAACAATGGGGAAATCAATATGCAAGATGCCAAGGGTAGGTACTTTACAATCGAGAAGAAATTTCTGAACCAAAATTTTGATGAAACGATGATGGAATGAGTTAAGGTCAATGATGGCAAACGTTGCGGCTGTCATCACTTTGTCATCACTCTTTCATCAAAATAAAAAATGATGACAGAAAAAAGGAACAATAAATAAAAAACGATGAGACGATGAAAAAATGATGATGCCTTTAAGCCCAGTGAAAACAATGGCTGACAATAATTTGTCATCAAATCATCAAAATTCTATACAAATACAATCGCTTATGAAAAAAGAAAGAATGGACTGCGAAAGAGCCCGTACCCTTTGCCTGATCACTACGCTGGCCAGGGCCGGGCACTTTCCAGTCCGGGAAACGGAAAAAGAAGCTTGGTATCTGAGTCCGTTCCGGTCAGAGACACAAGCCTCCTTTAAGGTCAACAAAAAAATCAACCGCTGGTACGACCATGGGGAAGGCATCGGGGGAAATATCATTGATGTCGTTTGCCAATTGGAAAACTGCACTGTCAGTAAGGCACTTAAGCTGCTTTCCACACAGAATCCCTCTTTTTCTTTTCACCAGCTGCCATCCATACAGCTTCCGGATAGCGATGGAAGCAAAATCAAGATTATCAGAACCACTAAAATCAGACATGCTGCATTGAGGCAATACCTGAAATCCAGATACATTTCTTTGGAAACGGCACAAAAGCTCTGCAAGGAGGTACACTATCGAACCAAGGGCAAGACTTATTTTGCCATTGGTCTGGAGAATGTTGACGGAGGTTGGGAACTGCGGAACAAGTACTGGAAAAATTCGACGTCCCCGAAGACCATATCCATTTTCAAGAACGGCCACAAGAAATTGATTATCACGGAGGGGATGTTCGATATGCTTTCCCTGTTGGAGCTCATACCGAACATTCAAGGCACTCATGATTTTTTGATTTTGAACTCTACGGCATTCATTGAAAAGGCTTTGGTACAATTCAAATATTATGACCAAATCGACCTCTTTCTGGACAATGACGGAATAGGAAAAGAAAAGACAGGATTATTATTGAAACAATCGCATAATACCAATGACAATTCCCATCTATATGATGGTTTTAAGGATATGAACGAATGGTTGATAGGGGTAACTAAGGAATGTATTGGGCAGGGAATTCAAGATGTGTTTTTGTTGCCACAAAAACAATCTTGCTTTGCTCCCGATGGTTGCAAAGAAAAAATAAAATGAAAAGAGACTACATCAAATTCCGATGCTCCATCTACGAGAAGAAACTGCTCAAAAAAAGGGCAAAAAGGGCAGGCATTTCCCTATCTGAATATTGCAGGAGCTCCGCTTTTGGCAATAGCGTTATCGAGCGATTAACGGAAGAACAATTGGAATGCTATCGAACATTAATTCAGTACAAGAACAACTTTACCCGAATAGGAAATATGTTCAGAAACAGGAATCCCTTATTGGCCAAGGAAGTGGAACTATTGGCCGAGGAGATACGGAAGCACCTTTACAATTTTGGGAAATGATCGGCAAGGGAAAATCCATAGCGCACACGGGCCAGTCCATGGGATATGGCTGGAACCAGGAAAAAGGGGCCGAGGTAGTCCACAGCCAGAACCTGGCCGGGGAAACTGCCAAACAGGTGACCGAGGAGTTCAAATTGGTGCAGGAGATGAACCCCCGTTGCCAAAAGAACACTCTGAGCTTTGTGCTCAGTCCCACCAAAGAAGATGGTAAGGACCTTTCGAACAAAGAGCTGGGAGAACTGACCAAAAGCTTTTTGGAAAAGATGAATCTACAGGACAGGCAGGCCATAGCCTTTGTACACCGGGACAAGGCCCATACCCATGTACACCTTTACGCAAACCGTATCGGTTTTGATGGCAAAGCCTACAAGGACAGTTTCATCGGAAAACGTAGCCAACAGATGGCCGAAAAGGTTGCCATGGAAAAGGGGCTTACCACGGTGAAAATGGTGCAGCTAGAAAAGGAAATGGAGACTTCTAACATCCGTCAGGGCATCAAGCGCATCCACGACCAGGTCATGGACAAGGAACGGCCAAAAACCTTATTGGACTACATGAGGGCCATGGGGGAAAGAAAGGTTCAGGTCATCCCAAGCATCAACAAGGCGGGAAAGCTTCAGGGGTTTCGGTTCGAGCACAAGGGGCACAATTTCAAGGGAAGTGAGGTACACCGTTCGATGTCGGGCGGAAACTTGACCAAACAACTTTCACACGGCATAGCGCTCAACAAACAGTTGGAATCTGCCAAGGGATTGGCCATAGCTGGCAAGGCAGCGGAACTTGTTTCAAATGCCTCACTAAAATTGATAAGAAAAACATTGGAGCAGGCCGCAAAACGGGCAATGGATAGTGGAATGGGATATTAATAGAAACAATCATGGGATACAAAAAACTGGATGAGGTGATGGAACTGCTGACCGATGAGCTGGACGGCTTCAAGAAGTCCATCGATAGGCTAAAAAAGCTTACAGAGACCGTCGATAACATAAAGGTGGAAGCCTCCACCGATGACATACAGAAATTGCTCCATAAACATCTGGAAAAGGAAAAGTGGAACATGGAATCCATTGACCAAAATACCGACACCATTAGGAAAGCGGTGATAAACGCCAAAGTAATCCCAAGGACATTGTTCTGGCTGACGATAGCGGTCTGGACGATTTCCCTTGTTAGCATTTGTTATCTGGGAGTAAAAGTCTCACGGTTGGATTCCATACGCGAAAAGTCCTTTGAATCTGGACGGCAGGAGGTCATCACAACGTTAAGGGGCTTTTTTGACGAAAATCCGGGACTATTTGAATCTTATGAATCATGGCGATTAAATGGGAAAGAGGTGGACTCTACCAAGTCCAAAAAGTAGGCTGCGCCCTATTCCGATTTTATTTTACGCTTATCTACCGGAACGCTATAAAATCAAAACAGGATCCATGCGCAAAGTTTAGGGGTAAGATTTGGGATGGATATGCAAATTTTTTGTCTTCAATAAACGCTCAGAATAAATAATGCTAACAAAAAAGCCCCGTTCTGGGGCTTTATCAAATGGGTTTAGTATCTCTTAATCTAGTCTCCCTCGCTTAAAGAAAAACTTCCATCACCATTAAAATTGGTCACTTCAATGGTTACGGTCCATAATCCCGAAGCACCTGAAGAAGTTACACCATCAATACTATCAGGCTCTGTCCCTCCTTGAATTGTTCTGTCCAATACAATATTGGCCTCAGAATCTCGGACAATAATTTGAAAGCTTCCTTCTGATGTGGCCGTGATATCGGCATTGTAGTCAGCGGTGGTCAGGTTGTTCAACCAGACGAAAGTCCTTGTGGCGCTTCCTCCATTTCCGGTGAAGTCGCCATCAACGTCTCCATTGAAATCATCACCATCGTCGAAAAGAACGGTTCCGTTCACCCTCACTTGGACCATGGCATCGTCGTCATCATTGCTGCAGGCCACAAATGCGGTCGCAGCCGATACAAAAAGAATAGCAAAGAAAATTTTTTTAAGTCTCATGATATTGATAATATTTTATTAGCCTATACAATAACAATAACGGCAAAAACCCTACTTTCTTATTCTAGGTCAAAGGCGTTTTAAGACTTGGTGGTTATTTTACTACTCGCTATTATAATTTAGATAGTCTTTGCAAGTTGCAAATTGAGATACCTTTCATCAGGCTCTAATCAAAAAAGAATATCGCTGAAAGTTGTATAAACCTGTTTTTTAAGGCTTGGTTTGAATCAAAAAAACCTTCCTCAATGGCATCATCATTATTGTCCGTAAGACCAATGTTGTATCTGACACCCAATTCAATATTATCATCAATTTTGTAGCCTACCCCCAATGCCAAGGAGAAGTCCGTTCCTTTGTAAAAATTGTTGGCATCCAACGATTCCTTGCTGTTTTCAATCTTGTCCTCCTCTTCAAACTCACCACCGGTCAATAGGTTTATCTGTGGCCCAAGAACAATGTTGAAGTTTTCGTCAATATTGTATTTGAATGCCCCTAATAGACTCAAATAGGTAAGCTTGACACGTTCAATATCATCAACCCCTTCAAACTTGGCGCCAACGGTGTTTAACAACAGTTCTGACTGTACGTCCAATTTTTCACTCAATCCGAAGTTCGCTACACCTCCCAGATGAAATCCAATTCTGCTATCGGGATTGGGAAGGTCCTCTTGCGGATCAACATTGATACTTGAAAAGTTGAGCCCCCCTTTAATTCCAAACTCAACATCCTGTGCAAAAGAGCTAACGGAGACTGTTAACAATGCGCATAAGGCAAATACATGTAATTTCATAACAAGAATTTTTATCTTAAGTTAAAAAAAATTTGGTCAGATTAACCAGAAATAATCTGGAAATCTGACCAAAAAACTGTACTATATTGTTATTTAGTTCCCTTCGCTCAAAGAGAAACTTCCATCACCACTAAAAGACTCGACGGTAATTGTCACCGTCCATATCCCAGCAGTTCCGGCATCGGTTACCCCAGAGAAAGAATCAGGCTCAACCGCTCCGTTCAAAGATCTGTTTAACACGATATTTGCGTCTGCATCGGTCACGATCATATTGAAGGTACCATCCGTGGTAGCTGTGATATCGGCATTGTAATCCGCAGTTGCCAAGCCATTGTTCCAGCTGAACATACGGGTAGCGGAACCACCGTTGCCCGTAAAACTTGCATCGATGTCTCCATTGAAATCAGATTGGTCACCGACTGTAAAGTCAGAAGGTGTTGCTGTTAAAGTAGTTCCATTGACCGTAACACTTGCGGTGGGGTCATCGTCTTTGCTACAGGAAATTACGGTCAATACCATTATTCCTGCAATGATTGATTTGAATAGATTTGAGGTTTTCATAATTTACTTTTTGTAATTTTAAATAGTATTATTTGCTTTGTTGACTTTTAAACAACTGTAACAACGAATTCCCTACCCCGTTGTTGTAATGTTTCTTGTTTTTGTTGTGAATCGCACTTTAATTGTTGTGAAATTCATTTCCTCGAGAATTCTGCAAAACAAATGAAAGCCTTTAGAGCTGGTTAAAACAGCATTCACCCTTATGAAAAGCACCTTTTTTTGGCTGTGTTATAACAAAAGTATGTTCGGTGGCCGAATCTATCTTAAATAAGGAAAACCACAAAAAAGTTATAGATTATTTGCCCCCTTTTATGCCCCCTCTAAAAAAACAAATCCTTCTAAATCAGTGACTTAGAAGGATTTTACGTGGTCCCACCTGGGCTCGAACCAGGGACCCCCTGATTATGAGTCAGGTGCTCTAACCAGCTGAGCTATAGGACCGAATAAAATCAATATGTCAAAAATAATAATCTCAAAGAGATTATGAGTCAGGTACTCCCTGTCTGCTGTGTCGATAGACCAGTAGATAACCAGCTGAGCTACCCGCCTGCCGTACCGCCAGGTGGGCAGGTAGGACCGAATAAAATCAATATGTCAAAAATAATAATCTCAAAGAGATTATGAGTCAGGTGCTCCCTGTCTGCTGTGTCGATAGACCAGTAGATAACCAGCTGAGCTACCCGCCTGCCGTACCGCCAGGTGGGCAGGCCCGCCTGCCTTAAACAGGTAGGTAGGACCTTTATTCTTCTTCTTTATGAACGTTAGTGTACTTTTTCTTCAGCCACTGTTTTCCATATCCACTTTTTAGATATTTCTCCCTTTTTCTTGCTGAAGTTCTTTCCGGAAAGTCCTCTAAATGTATTAATTTCCAAGGACGATACCCTTTTGTGCTTTTTGTTCTTCCAGAATTATGTGCAATAATTCTTTTTTCGATATCCGAACTCATACCTACATAAAACCTGCCGTCCTGTTCACTTCGAAGCACATACACTTTCACTATGTCAACCTTTGTCGTTTACTTCTTCACAAGAAAGAAATAACCTCGGCAAAGAGCATGCAATATTACTACATATTTCAGGATACTGCAATACCAGGACATAATGAAAAGCACAAAATAAGCCTCCTTTAAGAGCCTTTTAAAAAAGTTGCCCTCCTACCTAACTCTTCTTTGTGATGGAAAGATTGATCACAATGGCCATTAACAACCAGATGATAAACGTTTCCCCATGTGTCATTTCATAGGTTGATCCGGCTGCCTTGGCAGCTAACAAAACGAGATACACCACCAGGGGTGATAACAAAAGACTGATGGCTAATTTTAGTAACGATTTCTTGTAATCCATTTGAAATATAAATTTTGGTTAGTGTTTATACATCCTCAATTTAGAATTAATTCGGAGATTTTAAAAGTCTGATTCTCTTTCCGTTTCTGTAAAAAATAGTAGTTTAATCCTCTTTAAACCGAAAAGGAATTCCTTTTAGCATCCAGGACCCTACAGCAATGCCAGAAAAAACCGCCTTGATCTATGCCTCCGTTGACGGCCATACCCTCAAGATCTGTGAAAAATTAAAGCAGGTGCTTTTAGAGCATGATCAGCCTGTGGAGATCATCAATATTGAGGATTTTAACGGAGACCTAAGCCGTTTTTGGAAGGGTTGTCCTGGGAGCCAGCATCCGCTACGGAGTACATGATAAAAAGATCATCGAGCTG
The DNA here is from genome assembly GCF_041205185.1 of Muriicola sp. SD30. NCBI lineage: Bacteria > Pseudomonadati > Bacteroidota > Flavobacteriia > Flavobacteriales > Flavobacteriaceae > Muriicola > Muriicola sp. SD30. The sequence continues at coordinate 311,276 of NZ_JBGEWB010000002.1, read as the reverse complement.
ATCAATTCCAGCAAGCAGGAACTGGAAACAAAGAAAACCGCCTTCTTCTCTGTAAACCTCGTCGCCCGAAAAACTGAGAAAAGCAGCCCGGAAACAAATCCGTACGTAGTTAAATTCTTTAAGAAAATATCATGGCGCCCCCATATGACAGCAACCTTTGCGGGTATGCTCGACTATCCCCGATATTCCTTCTTTGACCGTACCATGATCCGACTCATTATGTGGATGACCAAAGGCCCTACAAACCCCCGCACAGTAAAGGAATACACCGATTGGAAAAAGGTGGAAGCCTTTGCTGAAAAATTGGTAAATCTGTAATGCTATCTATACAAATTTACAGCCGGATTATGACTACTTCCGGGGCTTTAATCGATGCCCTTTTTTGAAAAATATCCCTACCTTAGATAGCCATATCCAATACCCTTTATAAAATGAGATCAAACCGAATTTTACTCGCCTTTGGGCTGGTCCTGGCCTTAAGCTGCAAGTCGGGGGAGAAAAAAGAAGAAAACACAGAAGTAGCCGCCGTTGAGATCTGGGAAACCGACTTCGAAGACGATTTTGAAACCATTAATCCTGAAAACTGGCAGGACCAGCGGATATGGGTCAATAACGAAAAACAATGTTACGTTCCCGATGGGCAATACGGGACCCGGGAAGTGAGTAACGGTACCTTAAAGCTCAAGGTCGTAAACGTTGGCGAAGCCCGTCCTTGTGACAACCTCGATAAGCACGGGGAACAACACCCGGATACTCCCTATATGGCCGGGAGGATCTGCTCCAAAAACAGAAAAGAATTTGTCAAAGGGAAATGGACGGCCCGGCTGCGCCTGCACGGTAATGGACAGCCCAGCATGTTCCCGGCCTGGTGGCTCCTGGGTGCCCGTAACAACGAATCCCCAGTACAAGAGCCCGATGAAACCGTCTGCTGGCCCCTTACCGGCTCGGGGGAGATCGACATCTTTGAGCACCACGGAGATGTGAAAAAAGACCACTTTACTACCGGGGCGATTAAAAGCGAAGGCGAATGTGATAAGGGCGACTGGTGGAGTTATAGAAAGGACTTTCCGGCCACTCTGGACGACTACCACGAATACTCTGTAGAATGGGAAGGAAGCGACCTGGTATACCGATTAGACGGGGAAGAAGTATACCGCAATGAGGGCGAGGGAGACAACTACCCCGAACCCATGTTTGCCATCCTAAACTTTGCCAAGATCACAGATAACCCCATAACAGGAGAATGGGTTATGGAAGTCGACTGGGTAAAGCACGAGTCAAGAAAATAAACCTGCCGCCGGCAAATACCAAATACTGATTCCGCAGATTTTCAGAAATATGGGCGTAGATAGTGGATTACTATTGGTCTATCTTTTTACCCACCCCTTTGTCCCCTCCTAGGAGGGTCGCTTACGCTTCACAGCTTCAGCGACGAAGCGGAACACCTCGTTAATGTCATATCGAGTGGAGTCGTTTGTCAGGTCGAGCGGAGTCGAGACCGATATTAATAGCAAGTGTCATATCTCGACTCCCGTGCCCGAGGCAGGCGGGCGCTCGATATGACATAGTTCCTTTTTTATTTGATTGAATGTCTCCAACTCCTAAAATTTAGCATCCCGAAAGTTCGAAGAAACAGTTTTAAACAAAAAGATTGCAATCTTCACAGCTCTTTACTTCCCCGTAATAAGTTTCCCTGTACTTGTGCAGGGTTTTTACGGGCAAGCCAGCCACGTACTTTTTTATATAGGTCACCTTTGTAATGAGTTTCCCCATCTTCTGGGTATAACGTTTTTCAGTTTTTGTTCTCCTTTTGATCTGTATCAATTTCATAAGTCTCGCTTTTAGAAGCTTAAAACCTAAAAAATCCTGGGCCATATACAAATATGAGGTGTTAAACTTCTGTTAGGATGTCTTTTCAGAGCATCCCCAAGATTTTCAGAAATAAACTCGTTTATAGGATAACTTTCTCCAATTCAATTTATTAAATAATAATCCGTACCTTAAATCAATTAATTGTTACCAACCTAAAACCAACCACAATGAAAAAAGTAATGCTTTTAGCCCTTGCTTTGGGCTTGATGACGGCCTACGGCCAAAAAGAGAAAAACGGAACCATTTACAAAGAACACGAAGCCATCGCCAAGGTGAATGCCATGCAGGCCGCATGGGTAGCCGGGGACAGCGCTAAAGTGGCTTCCTACCTACACGAGGATTTTAAAGCCTTTAACGGTTCAGGAACCAATAAGGATGCAGAAGGAGGCACAAAAGCCAACTATGCAGGCGGGGCAAAATGGTGGAATAAAAATGTGGCCTACCTCAGCCTTACCCCTTCTCCGGGTGCCTACCCCGATGCCCTGGAATACAAGGACGGGCAAATGTGGGTGCAAACCTGGGATCAGATGAAGGGAGTACACAACGAAACAGGCGTAAAGATCGACGTACCTGTACACCGTATGTATCGCTTTAAGGACGGCCTGATTGATCTTGCTATCAGTTACCACAACCAGGCGGTATATCAGGAGATTGGTGAGAGTTTTGAAGATCGCAAAAACGGGGTGATCTACAACCACCACGACAATATCAACAGAGTGCGCAGGCTGATCCATGCCATTGAACACGGGGATATGGAAACCGCCTTAAGCTTCTACGACGACAAGGCCCGCATCCGAAATCTGGAAATGGAGCAGGGCAAGTTTATGAACAAGGAGGAATTTAAGACTTATCTGGAGGGGATGATGTCCAGATTCACGGTCAGTTCCATAGACGTAAGAGGCTACCCCGACTATCTGGAGTACGACCTGCGAGATGGTAAGACAGTGCAAAGCTGGTGGGACATCCGCCTTACCCGAAAATCGGATGACAAAAAGATCGTAATGCCCATCATGTATGTGCACGACTTTAATGACGAAGGCAAGATCACCCGCTCTATGGCTTATTTCAGCAGTAAATGGCTTGATTAAGCCCTGACTGTACTAGTTAAAATAAAAGATCCGGTTCCGATAAGGGACCGGGTTTTTACATTTTAATACGTTCCTGGGTTTGAATTGATTCAAATAAGGCGGAATAATATTTCTGTAATTATTTAATATTCAACTAGTTATGCTCTATTTAGAGGTGTCTTTATTGGTTATTCGATGAAATGAACATGCCTAGTGTCATATTTTAAAAGGAATTTCGTTTTACCTATATATTCTTTTTCTAAATAGAACATTTATGAAAAAAATTACTTGGCTGCTATTTCTTCTGATCCTTGGCTGTGGCAAAGATGATGCTGTGGAGAAATTCAACATTACTTGGGAAGTAAACGGACAGGGAATATCCAATAGAATACAAGGCGGAGGATATGGTAATGAATATCAGGTAACTTTACCCTGGTCCTCCACTTTTAAAACCGAAGAAATAGAGAATTTGGGATTATTCGTCAGGCTCAATGATTCTACCCTCGAAAATGATGGCCTGGAACGAATCACCTTAAAAATTGATGGGGTACTAATTGTTGAAAAAACAAAATGGCTCCACTCTGCCTCTGTTGCCCCCGGAACGGAACTACCTGATGATACGGGTTTGTGGTCGTATATAGACGGATCAGAAGGAAAAAGCTACTCCGCACTACCTCCCCCCTCTTTTTATTCTGATTAGGCAATACAGTAGTTTCCGATAAGTATTCTTTATAATCTCCCTTGAGGTTTACCCACCCAAAAGGGTCGCTTACGCTTCACAGCTTCAGCGACGAAGCGGAGCACTTTGTTAATGTCATATCGAGCGTAGTCGAGATATGACAATCAGAAATACTATATTTAGGGCTTCCATTAAAACCTTTCTTATGAAGCCTTTTATTATGCTCTTACTTTTATTTCTTTCCCTTTCCCTAACCGCCCAGAAAAAGGTTCTGGACCATGCCGATATTGAGCTCTGGAACTCTATTGAAGGTGAACGCCTTTCTCCCAACGGGGCATACGTAGCTTACAGCCTCGAAAAAGGCGAAAAAGACCACTTCCTCCACCTTAAAACTGCCACCGGGCAATCCGTTTTTTCCTATGAGCGGGCCTCCAAACCCCGGTTCACAGACGATTCCAAAACCCTGGTTTTTTCCATCACCGCCTGGAAAGACAGCGTGATGGCCATGAAAAGACGAAAAGTGAAAAAGAAAGACCTCCCTAAAGACAGCCTGGGGATCTACAACCTCAGCAACAAAACCTTAGAAAAAATTGGAAACGTAAAATCCTATCAAATCCCCGAAGACTGGAGCGGCTACATCGCATATCAACTAGAGGAAATTGAAGTTCCCAAAGATACCGTCAAAGACAGCACCGAAAGCAAGAAAAAGAAAAGCAAGGCCAAGAAAGTAAGCAAAAAGAATGGCTACCACCTTGTCCTCAGATCCCTGGAAACCGAAGAGGAAGACACCCTTAAATTCGTCACGGATTACACCTTTGCCAAAAAAGGAAAATTCCTGGCCTGGGCCACCACAGGTGAAACAGACAGTTCCAATTATGCCGTCTATGTAATGGACCTGGTAAATCAAAGTCGGACCCTCCTTCACGAGGCCAAAAAAGCCGATTACGCCCAGCTCAGTTTTAGCGAAACAGGAAAACACCTGGGCTTTATCGCAGACACTGATACCACCAAAGTGCAACTCCGACCCCGAGAACTCTACCACTGGCAGGTGGGGATGAGCTCCGCTGAAAAAATCGTAGACGCCAATACAACCGGCAACGACCTCCGCCCTTCAGCCTATGAAAAACTTCGTTTTTCCAAAGACGAATCAAAACTCTATTTTGGCCTGGCCGTGCCCCCCATCATCAAAGACACCTCTCTTCTCGAGGAGGAGATCGTGAACGTGGAGGTCTGGACCTATGACGAGCCCCGCCTCTATACCGTACAGGAATTGCAGATGAAAAATGACACCACAAGTGCCTTCCTCTCTGTCATCCACCTCAACCAGAATAACAAACTTACTCAGCTGGCCAATGCCACCTACCCCGAGGCCGACCTCACCCGACACGGAAATGCCGCCTACGCCCTGCTGCGTAACCCGGAACCCTATGCCCTGGAATCGCAATGGACAGGACAACGCGCCCGCGACTATGCCGTGGTAAACCTCAGCAGTGGCACGGCCGTAAAAGCCCTTACCAAAATACCTGGCCGGGTTGAACTGAGTCCGCAAGGCAAGTACATCTTTGGCTACCACAATGCGGACAGCCTCTGGTTTGCCTACAGTATTGCAAAACGAAAATACCTAGCCCTAACCCCGGATAAGGTCTTCTACAACGAGCTGCACGACAGTCCCAGCCATCCCTGGGCCTACGGCACTGCAGGCTTTACTGAAGATGACAAGGCCCTGCTCCTCTATGACCGCTACGACATCTGGAGCTTTAACCCCGAGACCGGAGCCTCAACCCGACTAACAAAAGGCCGCGAGACAAAAACCGTCTACCGCTACGTCATCCTCGATCCGGAACAAGACCATATCGATACTTCTAAAAAAGCACTACTCACCACCTTTAAGGAAACGGATAAGTCGTCGGGTTACGCCCATTACGATTTTAGGTCGGGCCGACTCACTCCCCTCTTAAGCGGGCCCTATGACTATGGCTATCCGGCCAAAGCCAAACGGGCACAAACCCTCCTCTTTACCCGGGAATCGTTTACCGAATTTCCAGACCTGAGGGTGGCCAACCAGGATTTTAGTAAAGTCACTCAGATCTCTAATGCAAACCCCCAGCAGAAAGAATACAACTGGGGTACTGTTGAGCTGGTCAACTGGACCTCCCTGGATGGGGAAAAGCTCACAGGCATGCTCGTAAAGCCCGAGAATTTTGATCCAAACAAGAAATATCCCATGCTGGTAAATTTCTACGAGCGCAGTTCAGACGGACTGTACCGCCACCGGGCACCTACTGCGGGCCGCTCTACCATCAACTATCCGTTTTACGCCAGCAGGGGCTACCTCATCTTTAACCCGGATGTAAAATACCGTATCGGATATCCGGGAGAAAGCGCCTATAACTGTGTGATCCCGGGCGTCACCTCCCTGATTGAAAAGGGATTTGTTGACAAGGATAATATCGGGGTGCAGGGACATAGCTGGGGTGGTTACCAGATCGCTTACCTGGTAACAAAAACAGACATTTTTAAGGCAGCCGAGGCAGGGGCTCCGGTACCCAATATGATCAGTGCCTATGGAGGCATCCGCTGGTGGACCGGGCTGAGTAGGCAATTCCAGTACGAACACACCCAGAGCAGGATAGGGGGAACACCCTGGGAATATCCCACTAGATACCTTGAAAACTCCCCCATCTTTAATCTCGACAAGATCAATACGCCGTTGCTCATCATGCATAATGATGCCGATGGGCATGTCCCCTGGTACCAGGGAATAGAGCTCTTTGTAAGCCTGAGACGACTCGGCAAGCCCTCCTGGTTTTTAAACTACAACGGCGAGCCCCACTGGCCCCTCAAACTGCAAAACCGCAAGGATTTCAACATCCGTATGGCGCAGTTTTTTGACCATTACCTCAAGGGTGCACCCAACCCGGTTTGGATGGACAGAGGCGTTCCCGCTATGGAAAAAGGGGTGAATCAGGGATTGGAGTTGATGAAAGAATAGTGAGCATAGAAGTACGAAGTTAGAGGAAGGAGGAATTGGTTTAATACCGAGTCCCTGAAGGTAGGTTTACCCACCCCTTTGTCCCCTCCCGGGAGGGTCGCTTACGCTTCACAGCTTCAGCGACGAAGCGGAATACCTTATAATTGTCATATCGAGCGGAGTCGAGATATGACACGCAGAGTGTCCGAGGCAGGAAGGCGCTTGATAGGAAAATAAATAAAAAAGTAAAAAACCCAGTCAAATGGAATTGACCGGGTTTTTTCTTATTTCCTGAATAGTTTCTAATACGTGATCTTACCGTGAAGTCTCCAAGAACTTATGGTGCCAGGACCGTTGGGATCAGGAAGAAAGATAGCGTCTTTAAAGTAAAGTTCTCCCGTCGCTCCTTCAAACCTGCCTGTACCTGATAAGATGGTAATAGGTATTCTGTTCCCATTTTCATCTAAGGTGTTGTCAAAAGAACCAGTTAGTCCATTAGGGTCGGCTTCAAAATCGATCGTCAGCGTAACGTGTTCTACAGTTGTGATCATATCACCATGAGCACCTATATAGTTTACATGGAAAACTACATCTGCAGTATTAGGACCAGTAAGGTTACAGGTTCCCGGCTGAGGTCTTCCATAGCTGCCCATTTGTATCTTTCCCAAATGAGTCATATTCCCTGAAATAAAATTTGTTGGTAAGCTAACTCCTGCCTCTACCGGGTTGCAATCAACAAGAGGTATTGAGAAGTCGCCTACATTCGTGAAATTGCCTTTCCAGGCCCTGGTCGCTTTTTTGCCCTTTGAAGACTTAGCGTTAACACTTGTTAGATCCTCAGCGGGATCAATTTCTGTATCCTGAGTACAGGAAAGGACAAAGATAAAAGCGAACAAAGAGGTCAATACTAAAACATGCCTCAATCTAAATAAGAATGGTGTTTTCATTTGGTTGGTTTTAAAGGTTAGAAAAAGCTGATAAACAGCTGTATGCACTTCTCAGGCCGTATCAGAAGGGTGCCGGTGAAGTAATATAAACTACACCAAAATAAAAGGGGCAAACCCTTTATGAGGATGGATACGCTCTTTTACTGTCCGAAAGTGAGGATTTACTTACCCAAGGGCATGAATAAGTGTTAAAAATGAGAGTTCAGCTTGCGATAAAAGAAGGTTATTTTATTGACTTGAAAAACTTCTCCCTCCTTTATAAACCAAAAGGACCAGAAACCCCGCGTTGGCGTAAGTTTGTAACTCCTGTCCAAAGATATCGCTTCTCAACATTCTGAATACGAAGCATTCATAGTTCTATCCGACCAACAAAAACCCCAGTCTTCTAATCTCATTTCGCTATATTTAGGCAACCAATTAAACTCTCCGACTCATGTCTCAAAAGCTATTGTTTCCCGTGTTGCTCCTTTCGGCCTTTACCCTCCTTGCTCAAGAGCAAATAAAAGATTCCACCGCCTGGAATGTGGCTGATCCCGGTGCTTCCTTTAACTATAAGAATCATGAATTCACTACCAACGAGGGTAGCTGGATAAACCTGGACGTAAGTCCGGACGGGAAAACCCTGGTTTTTGATATGATGGGAGATATTTATTCCATGCCCATCACCGGTGGCAAAGCAACAGTATTGCGCAGCGGAATCCCGTTTGAGATCCAGCCGCGTTTTAGTCCGGATGGCAAGAAAATAGCTTTTACAAGTGATGCGGGAGGGGGCGATAATATTTGGATGATGAATGCAGATGGATCAGAAGCCAAAGCGATTACCAAAGAAAAATTCCGTTTACTGAACAATCCCTATTGGACCCCCGACGGGAACTACATTGTAGCCAGAAAACACTTTACATCACAGCGCTCTTTGGGTGCCGGCGAGATCTGGCAATATCACCAGACCGGGGGTTCCGGGCTGCAATTGACCAAACGAAAAAACGATCAGCAAGATGTAAATGAACCTTGTATATCTCCGGATGGGAAGTATTTATACTACAGTGAGGACGTGTATCCGGGAGGAAATTTTCAATACAACAAGGATCCCAATAGTCAGATTTATGTCATTAAACGCTATAATTTTGAAACAGGAGAAACAACCACCATTACCGGTGGCCCAGGTGGAGCCGCCAGACCACAGGTCTCCAGAGATGGAACAAAATTAGCCTTTGTAAAGCGTGTGCGTACCAAAACGGTTCTCTATCTCCACGATCTTGAAACCGGGGAAGAATGGCCGCTTATAGACAGCCTGAACAAGGATCAGCAAGAGGCCTGGGCTATTTTTGGCACATATCCCAACTTTAGCTGGATGCCCGATGACTCGGCCATCGTATTCTGGAATAAAGGCAAGCTCCATAAAATTGACATCAACACATTGGAGGTAACCAACATTCCATTTTCTATAGATGCCAGCATTCCCATAGCGGAAACTGTGCATTTTAATAATCCAATCCCGGAAGATGAGTTTACTGCCCTGGTTATCAGGCAGGCAGTGACCTCGCCAGATGGCAAGCTCTTGGCTTTTAATGCACTGGGCCATCTGTGGACCAAAAAATTACCAAACGGTGCCCCTAAACGACTGACCAAGGCTACCGACTTTGAATTTGAACCTTCCTTTTCCCCGGATGGAAAAGAGCTGGTGTACGTAAGCTGGAATGACGAAAATTTAGGTGCCATACACAAGATTTCCGTAAACGGAGGCACATCAGTAAAGCTAACCGCAGAAAAAGGAATATACAGAACGCCCGCCTTTAGCCCTTCCGGGCAACAGATCACTTTTAGAAAGGAATCGGGGAATATAGATCAGGGTTTTACCTATGACAAAAAACCGGGGATCTATACCATGAATGCTAACGGAAACAACATAAAAAGGCTTATTTCCGAAGGAGAATATCCTCAATTTTCGGCAGATGGAGAACGCATCTTATACCAGAAAGGGGGCACCTATTTTGGAAATCTTACCAAAACCTTGATGTCTGTCAACCTCAACGGGAAAGACGAAAGAACACATATAAAATCTAAGTACGCCAATCGACTCGTGCCGAGTCCGGATAACAAATGGATTGCATTTACCACCTTACACAAGGCCTATATAGCACCCTTATTGCTCCCCGGAAAGGAAATTGATCTGGACAACAAGGCTACCCTGGTGCCGGTCTCTCAGATTGCAAAAGATGCCGGGATCAACCTTCATTGGTCCTCAGACAGTAAAACCATTCACTGGACCCTGGGCGACAACTATTTTTCCAATGACATTAAAGACAGGTTTACCTTCTTACCGGGCTCCCCGGAAAAAGTGGGAAAAATGGATTCTGTAGGGATAAAAGTGGGGGTGATAGCAGAAGTGGATAAACCAAAGGGTAGAATTGCCTTTACGAATGCCAGGATCATCACCATGGAAGATGGTGAGGTGATTGAAGTGGGAACCATCCTTGTAAACGGCAACCGCATTGAAAGTATCGGCACTTCGGCGGAAATAGCCATCCCTGGAAATACTAAGGTATACGATATGGCTGGAAAGACCATTATGCCGGGTATCGTTGATGCACATGCCCATATTGGGGGCTTTCGCTATGGCTTATCCACTCAAAAACACTGGCAGTTATTTGCCAACTTAGCCTATGGGGTTACTACGGCGCACGATCCCTCCGCAAATACAGAGACCATTTTTGCCATGTCTGAAATGATTAAAAGTGGAGAAATGACCGGCCCCCGCTTATATTCTACGGGGATCATCTTATACGGGGCAGATGGGGATTTTAAAGCAACGATAAACAGCCTGGAAGATGCCCGCTCTGCCATCAGGAGGACAAAGGCTTTTGGTGCCCAATCGGTTAAAAGTTATAACCAACCCCGCCGGGAACAGCGGCAGCAGGTAATGCAAGCAGCTCGTGAAATGGGGATCAATGTAGTACCTGAAGGGGGTTCTACTTTTTATACCAATATGACCATGATCATGGACGGGCATACCGGGGTGGAGCATAATATTCCTGTGGCCCCGGTGTACAAGGACGTTTTAGAGCTTTGGAAGACGAGTAATACGGGCTATACCCCAACACTCATAGTCAATTATGGCGGTATTAACGGGGAGTTTTATTTTTATGAAAAGGACAAGGTCTGGGAAAATGAAAAATTACTGAAATATACACCAAGGGCGCTGATCGATGCCAGGTCACGGTATAGAATGATGATCCCTGACGAGGAATACAAGAACGGGCATATTTTGGTTTCCGAAACCGCAAAAGCACTAACCGATGCCGGCGTAAAAGTAAATTTAGGAGCTCATGGTCAATTGCAGGGGCTGGGGGCGCATTGGGAACTTTGGATGCTGCAGCAGGGCGGAATGACCAATATGGAGGCTTTGGAAGCGGCCACTATCAATGGTGCTACCTATATTGGCGCCGGAGCGGATATAGGCTCTTTAAAAGTCGGGAAAATGGCTGATCTTATTGTTTTGGAAAAGAACCCGCTGGAGGATATCCGGAATACGAATTCGGTGAGCCATACGATGGTCAATGGACGCTTATACGACACTACCTCTATGAATGAAATTGGCAATACGGAAAAGTCGAGAACCCAATTTTGGTGGGAAAACAACAAATATAATGAGGCCTTCCCCTGGCATGATGCGGCCCAGAGTTTTACTCGCCCGGGCTGTGGGTGTCATGTGGGACATCAATAAAATTATTGCAAGGCTCACTAAACTGAGAATTTTAGAAATAACGGGGGCTGAAGAAAACTTAGAAGAACGATAGGCAAGGTTAGAAGTACGAAGTTAGAGGGGCGAGGAATAAAGTTAAATTAGAGTTTCCGAAGGTTTTCAGAAATAATGGTGTGGCCAGCGGAATTGCCTGTCCGCCGTACAAGACTTTGGAAGGCGGGCGTTTCGCCCTAGCGAAAAAGAGCATGGAGCGGTAAGCCCCTTCCATGATTTTTGTCCCCAACAAAAAGAAATAGAATTTCCTGGAGCTATTGGGACAAAAAATTTCCTACAAACTTTCTTGATCTTTTCGTCCATTTTATTCATGTCATATCTATTGTTTTTTATGGGTATTCATGAATGCTGCGCATTTGCGATCAAGCCAAAATGGACATAAAAATAAAAAGAATAGTAATTGCCCTGAGATATTAATTAAGCAGATTTTAAGGTTGCGTATTGCCTGCCCTTTTAAAAAGCTTCTTCCCTCCTTTATAAGCCAAAAGAACCAGAAACCCAATTAGCAATCCAAGGACAAATTCATAAAAAAGGTTAGGAATAGCAGAAAACGGATTGTGAAGAAAATCCAGATTATGGGCAAAGATGCCCCCGGAAACCAACAACAAGGCCAGGGTGCCGATAACGGATAGCGATTTGATCACCACAGGAAGGGCATTGACAAAAAACCGTCCGATCTTATCCGAAATGCTGTTGTCTTCCCCATTGAGATTGATCAATCGGGTGCCGAACTCATCCATCCGCACTATCAGAGCAACAATGCCGTACACTCCCACCGTAGCGAGTAAGGCAATAAAAGACACCACCAGGATCTGAACCGTAAGGGGCTTGTCTAGCACCGTGCCCAGGGCAATGATCACAATTTCAATGGAGAGGATAAAATCGGTGACAATAGCCGACTTGATCTTCTTTTTTTCCATGGCTAATATGTCGCTTTTGCTCTCAACTTTCATATCTGCTGGGATATGGGCGTGCTCGTGGGGCACAAAGAATTCGTATATTTTTTCGGCTCCTTCAAAGGCAAGGTATTGTCCACCCAGCACAAGAATAAGGACCACCATCCAGGGAATAAAAGCGCTCAGCAAAAAGGCAATGGGCAGGATAATGATCTTGTTGAGCAGGGAACCTTTAGTGATGGCCCAAAGCACCGGGAGTTCCCTTTTGGAGACAAATCCTGAAGCTTTTTCCGCATTTACTGCAAGATCATCGCCCAGGATGCCAGCCGTCTTTTCAGTGGCTATTTTGCTCATGGAAGCAACATCGTCAAGCAGGGTTGCCACATCGTCTAAAATGGCGAAAAATCCGGAAGCCATAGGTTTTGATTAAGGCTCAAATATAATTTATGAGTTTTAATAATGAGGTACTAACCTAGATTTATAGACAACAGCCTTACTAACCCCTGACCTCTTCGTCCCTGAAGCTGTTATGCATAAGGGGCACTCCCAGGAAGGGAATACTTTGTTGTTGTCAGGTAGAGCGCCTGTCTGCCTTAGGCATGAGAGTCGAGACCTAGATAAATGGCAAGTGTCATATCTCGACTCCGCTCGATATGACACACGGGGTGTCCAAGGCAGACAAGCGCTCGATATGACATCGATATTACATTGTTCTGCTTTGTATTAAATGAATGTCACGCATGACTATAAAAAAGTCGCTCGAAGATTTTCAGAAATAAGGGCGTGGCCAGCGGAATTGCGTTCAACGAGCCTACCGAAGGGAGGCGCAGTTAAAAAGAGCATGGAGCGTTAGCCACGTCCCTGGTTTTTGTACATGATGACTATCAGGGCAAAAAATTTCCTAAAATCTTCTTGATGTTTTTCGTTCATTTTGCATCAAGGTAAAATGAACATAAAAAGAAAATAAGGTTAGAATTTACCCTGAGAATTTAAACTTGCTGCTAGTATGTCGTTTTAACCACCCTCCTTTTAATCACCTAACTGGAGGGATATACCAATTTAATTATTCCCTCTCCTGACAGAGCTCTATCAAAACTCCATTTGTAGTCTTCGGATGAAGAAAGGCCACCCATTTATTATCCGCGCCCATTTTTGGTTCTTCGTTGAGAACCGTAAAGCCTTCGCCCTTCAACCTTGCGATCTCGGCCCTGATATCGTCTACCTCAAAGGCTATATGGTGGATGCCTTCCCCTTTCCTTTCTATAAACTTCGCGATGGGACTGTCTGCGCTCGTGGCTTCAAGCAATTCGATCTTGTTGGGTCCGGTTTTAAAGAAGGAAGTCTTTACGCCTTCAGAAGCTACTTCTTCCATTTTGTAGTGGTCCGTTCCAAATAATTGGGCAAAAAGGACATTGCTCTTTTCCAGGTCTTTTACCGCGATGCCCAGGTGTTCTATTTTTTTCATCAATTCCTATTTCGCATTTCTAACTTCCAACCTCGTACCTCCAACTTCGTACTTCCACCTTCCAACTTCTAACTTCTAACTTCTAACTTCTAACTTCCAACTTCGTACTTCCACCTTCGAAATTACACATTATTCTCCGTACTTTTGCCCCATGGAAACGCAGCGACAGAAAAAAATAGCCGGAGTAATCCAGAAGGATCTGGCAGACATCCTGCAGCGCGCCGCCACAGATGGGGGCATGCAGGGGACCATCATCTCCGTCACCAAGGTAAGCGTTACCACAGACCTCTCCATCGCCAGGGTTCACGTGAGCGTCTTCCCCAATGCCAAGGGTAAGGAATTGCTCGAAGGGATGAAGGCCCAGCAACCCATGATCAAACACGCCCTTGCACAGCGCACAAAGAATCAGCTGAGGCGAATGCCCGAATTGCACTTCTACCTCGACGATTCCCTGGAATACATAGACGGGATTGAACGCTCCCTGAAGAAAGGGGAAAACCCCATAGAAAACCCGGACCTCCTCCCCAGGAGAAAGAAATCCTGAATGAACTTCCCCTGGTACATCGCCAAGCGCTATGTGCGCGCCAAAAGCAGCCAGAACGCGGTAAATGTCATCAATTTTATCACCTTCCTGGTTATTGTCATCGGATCTGCAGCTTTGTTTATCGTACTCTCTGGCTTTGCCGGACTAAAAACCTTCAGCCTCTCCTTTAGCGAGACCTTTGACCCCTCCCTCAAAGCCGAACCCCTTACAGGGAAATACTTTACACTTACAGAAGAACAAAAGGGTCAGCTACAGCAGATTGAGGGCGTCACCACCTTTTCTGCCGAACTGGAAGAACGAGTCTACCTCACCTACAAACAAAAGAGTCATGTTGCCTGGATAAAAGGTGTTGATTCGTCCTATGCCCGCGCCACCCATATCGATTCTGCCCTTTATTGGGGAAACTGGGCCATCGACAACCAACAAGGCGTCATTGGTCTGGGGATTGCCAATATGCTGGGACTGGTGATCAACGATTACCGAAATCCCCTCATTGTCCTGGCGCCAAAACCGGGGAAAGGCAGCCCCTCCCTTCAGGCCAAACCTTATAACCAGCTGGCGCTGGTGCCTTCTGGAGTCTATGCTGTGGAAGAAAACCTCGACAGGAAATATGTCTTTACCGACCTGCCTTTGGTGCAGGCCCTTTTAGAACGGACTTCTAATGAGATCTCTGGAATAAATTTTGAACTAGCTGAGGATGTCAACCCTAAGGATGTCCGAACAGAAATTGAGCAAGTACTAGGGACGGGCGTTGTGCTTAAAAATCGGGAAGAACAAAACAGCACCCTTTACCGAATGCTCAATACCGAAAACCTGGCCACTTATCTAATCTTTACCCTGGTGCTTATCATTGCATTGTTTAACGTAGTTGGGGCCATCATCATGATGATACTCGACAAGCAACAGAATTCCCGAACCCTCTACAGTCTGGGGACAACAGTGAAAGAAATTCGCCGTATCTATTTTTTACAGGGCGTTCTGGTTACTGGTCTCGGAGGCCTGCTTGGTATCTTTCTAGCCTCCCTCCTTATCTGGTCACAGCTCCTGTTTGGCTGGCTTAAAATTACGCCTTCCCTGGCCTATCCGGTTGAATACAGGGCCCTTGATGTACTGATTGTATTGGGAACTATTGTCGTGCTGGGAGTAATCGCCTCTAAGATCGCAAGCAGCAGGGTCAATAAAAAACTCCTGGCTGCTTAGGCAAACTGGTAGTGCCCAAAAGTTTCCAGGGCTTCGTCAAAGGCGGCAAACACGTCTGCAGCCTCATCGCTGGTCACCATCTTCATCCGCAATTCTTTGAAATTCGGGATCCCTTTAAAGTAGTTGGTATAGTGCCTGCGTGTTTCAAAGACCCCCAGCTTTTCCCCTTTCCAGTCGATCGCCATCTGCAGGTGTCTCCTGGCGGCATCCACGCGTTCTTCCATGGTGGGTGGCGCCATATGGGTACCGGTTTTAAAATAGTGTTTTACCTCCTTAAAGAACCAGGGGTAACCAATGCTTGCCCGCCCAATCATGGCCCCGTCCAAACCAAATTCGTCCCGCATTCGCATAGCCGCTTCCGGACTGTCAACATCCCCGTTTCCGAAGACCGGGATATGCATCCGGGGATTATTCTTTACCTCGGCTATAGGGTGCCAGTCGGCTTCTCCTTTGTACATCTGTGCCCTGGTCCTGCCGTGAATGGCGATGGCCTGGCAGCCCACATCCTGCAGCCTTTCGGCCACCTCAACAATGCGTATGGAATCATGGTCCCATCCCAGCCTCGTCTTTACCGTAACAGGCAGTTTGGTGTGCTTTACCATAGCCTCGGTAAGGGAGACCATAAGGTCGATGTCTTTTAGTATTCCTGCCCCTGCTCCTTTGCTGACGACCTTTTTTACCGGGCAACCAAAGTTGATATCTATAATGTCGGGGCCTGATTTTTCCACGATCTCCACCGACTGCAGCATGGAATCCAGATTGGCGCCAAAGATTTGAATTCCAACCGGCCGTTCCTTTTCGTATATGTCGAGCTTCATTACGCTTTTGGCAGCATCACGGATCAGGCCTTCAGAGGAGATAAATTCCGTATAGACCACATCGGCACCCTGCTCCTTGCAGAGGGCGCGAAAAGGCGGGTCGCTCACATCCTCCATAGGCGCGAGCAGGAGTGGAAAATCGGGTAATTGTATGTCTCCTATTTTTGGCATTTCTATTGCTTCAGGACGGCAAAATTAAAAATAAAGCGCGAATTAACAGGAATTTACTCGTTATCAAGGCGTTGAAGTTCACTTTTCCGGATCTCCCCATCATTATTATTGAGCCTGAAGTTTCCAAAATTATAGGTAAAGCTCAGCCTTACAAACTGCGTTTCCCGCCTCCCGAAAAAGGTGTTGTCCTGATTTGCATAGCGGGAAACAAAGGTGGGGTTGGCCTTGCGGAGCAGGTCCTCAGCGGTAAGGGAAAGTACAGCCCTGTTGTCCCAGAGTGATTTCCGAATCCCGGCATTAAGGATGGCATTGTCTGAAACCTGAAAGGACCCGTAGAGGAAACCACTGAGGTAGGTAAAAGATGTGTCCGCTTTCCAGCTGCCGTCTTTTGAAAGGGTAAAGCTGTTACTCAAACTGCCATAGTATCCCGATACCTTGTTTTTATAACTGTCGATTGCACTTTCCACCGCCAGGAAGGTCTCGTCCTCATAGAAGATCGAATTGTAGAAATACAGATACCATTTTGGGGTGATGGAAGTGGCAAGGGTGAGATCAATCCCGTACGATGTGCTCTCCAATACGTTTTGCTTGATCTCCCTCAGGGTCTGGTTCTGGTTGTCCTGGAAGGTAAGCTGACTGATATAGGCGCCGTTATCGCGGTAATAGAAATCAATATAATAAGTGTCCTTAATAGTGAAATTAAGATTAAAATTATGACTGAAATTGGGTACTAAATTAGGATTTCCTTCGTCAAAATCGTTCTCATTGAGAAAGTAACGAAAGGGATTCAGGTCTGAATATTTAGGGCGGGTTAAACTCCGGCTGTAGTCAAACGTAAAACTATTCTCCTCGCCCAATTTCCTGCTGAGAAAAAATGAAGGAAAGAGTTCAAAATAATCCTGGGTGTTGATCTGATCAAGGGCGATTGACCTGGCCTCTACATGGGTCTGTTCTCCTCTAAGTCCGGCCTTCAGAGACCATTTCCCCCAATCCTGGTAAAAACTTGCATAGATGGCTCCTACCTCTTCGTCATACTCAAATACGTCGGAAAGGGCTATGTTAAACGGGGGCTGGGTATTGTTAACGTCAAAGTAATCTATGGTACTGTTCGATCTGATAGATGACCCCCGAATCCCGGTCTCAAAATTTCCCGATTTAGTAGGAGTATAAAAATCGAATTGCCCTGTTACAATCCCAATATCCTGGCGTGCATCTGTGGAAAAGCCAAAGGTGCGGATAAACTGTCCGGCCGAATCGAAATAATCACTGGCTCCGGTTTGCTGGCGCGAAAAGTCGTAGTACGTATAATGGGCATTAAGCTTGATAAAAGAACCCTCTTTTTTAAGCTTTCGCTCATAGCTGAGGTCGGTGGAAATATTGAATAGGTCGTCATCCAGACTACTTTCGTTTTGCAGGGTAGAGTCGATCTGCCCCATCCCATTTCGCATTGTCGTAAATACCTGATTCCTGATCTCCTTATTGGGGGAAACGCTCAGGTTGGAAGTGAGGTTAAGCAGGTCGCGTTCCGAAGGATTGAAATCCAGGATCACGGTGCCCTGCTGCGCCCAGGAGCGGGTGGTGATTTCGTTATCCGTATTCCAGTCGGCAAAAACCGTGTTAGACGGATCAATAAAACGAATCCCTATTTCAGAATCTATAAATTCCTTCCTTGGGCTAACCGTATAGTTCGCAAAAAAGCTGAATTTTTCACTTTTAAAATAATGCCCGGTACCCAGGCTGTATTTAGGAAAGACCGATTGCTCTGCCTGAGCCCTGATATTGCCCTTATAGCCGGGGGCAACGTTAGTTGTGGTCTGTATGTTAAGAATGGGGCCGTCTTCAGCCTGATAGCTTGCAGGTGGATTTGGGATCACCTCTATCGCTGAGATCATATTTCCCGAAAGGCCCCTTAAGAAATCCTTGATTTCATCCGAAGACAACTGTACCTTCCTGTTGTTGAGGTAGACCGTAGCCTGCTGTCCGCGTATCTCCATATTCTCCTGTGAAACGATGACCCCGGGGGATCTCCTGAGGATGTCAAAGGCATTGCCTTCACTCACCACTGTGTTTTCCACAGTAAAGATGATGCGGTCTGGCTTCCGTTCTATCTGGGGCTGCTTTCCTGTTACCTCCACTGCTTCAAGCCAATTGCTGTCGGGTTCGAGTACAATAGCCCCAATCTCGATGTTTTTCCTGATGTCAAGGCCTACTAAAACCGACTTGTAGCCGAAATACGCGGCCTGAAGGTAGTAGATGTTTGGGTCGATGTTGTCAAGGGTAAAACGACCGTTGTCGTCGGCCGAAATCCCTTTTATCTGAGTACTGTCTGATACCTGTAGAAGGATGACATTGGCATAGGGTAATGGCTTTCCCTCTGCATCCTTTACGGAGCCGGATACCTTTAAACTCTGCCCGAGACAAAGCAAGGGAAGCAGGCCCAAAAAGATAAAGATGGGGTATCTCACAGTGTTGTAGGTTGTCTGTAAATCTATGAAATAATTTCCTATGCCTCAGTAAGAAAAGGTAACTCTTCGTTCAGGGTATTGGATTCTACTGTTTTTTGAAGGATGCTAATTGTCCTTAAAACGTGATTTTTACTGTGATCTTTTCTCCATTCCTGTCTATGACAACCGAAGTACTATCGCCTTCCTCAAAAGCCGAAAGAGCCCGCATATAACTCATCATATCCGTCACCGTACTGTCGCCCATCTGAACCACCACATCTCCTTTCTGCAATCCGGCCTTTTGTGCCGGTTTTTCTTCACTTACCCCATCAATCCGCATACCTTCCCCGTCGTAGAGGTAATCCGGGATCACGCCCATAGCTACCTTAAAGCGGGGTACTTCCTCGCTTTCGTTTTTAGTCTTCTTAAAGGCCAGTTTGTCATCGTCATTGAGTTCGGTAATGACCTCCATAATGTAGGAAGTGATCTTTTCCATGCCTTCGTAGTTCAACTTATCGGCATCATCAGTGGGCTTGTGGTAGTCCTCGTGCTGTCCGGTAAAAAAGTGGAGTACAGGGATATCCTGCAGGTAGAAAGAGGTGTGGTCTGAAGGGCCTACGCCCGATTCTTTGAGCACCAGTTCAAAGTCCTGGTTAGTAGAATTGAGGACTTGTGGCCAGATAGGGGCCGTGGCTGTCCCGCTTACCGAAAGCACCTTGCTGTCTCGTAGGCGACCCACCATATCCATATTGATCATATAATTCACATCTTCCAGGTCTACTGTCGGGTTTTTCGCAAAGTAATTCGATCCCAACAGGCCGATCTCTTCTCCTGAAAAAGCCATGATGAGGTAGTTGTTCCCCTTGAGCTCACTTGTTTTTAATTGTTGTGCGAGTTGCAGTAAAACGGCTACCCCGCTGGCATTGTCATCGGCACCATTGTGGATAGCTGCCTCTCCACGGTGGAGTGAACCCTGGCCTCCCATACCAAGATGGTCATAATGGGCTCCGAGGATTACTGTTTTCTCAGCTTTATTGTCGATAAAGCCGATGACATTTGTGCCGGTTATGGTGCTGTCTGAAGCCTCCACGTATTGTATCTCCTGATGGGGGTCTTTCTTGGGTTTAAAAGTGAAGGTCTGGAAGTAGGTGTCTGCTTTTCCGGCCGGACTCAGGCCGAGATTTTCCATCCTTTCTGCCAGATATCCCGCCGCCATCAGTTCATTGGCTGTTCCTGTCTCCCTGCCTTTCAGGGAGTCACTTGCGAGGAAACTTACATCGTCCCAGAGGGTATAGGTTTTAACAGGCTCCTGCCTGCAGGAGAGAAATACGACAAGAAAAACGAGCCAAATACTTTTTTTCATCATTTTTGAGGGTATTTTTGAACAAAATTAAGCAACAGATGAGAAAAATACTTCTTTTATTGGTGATAACTGCTGTCTTTAGCTGTAAATCCGAGCCAAAGAAAACAGAGAAGACAACAGAAACAGAAACTTCCCTGATGGCGGGATCAGACACCCTGATCTATCCCGAGGAAAAATACTTTAAGTCGATCCGCCAGGTCACCTTTGGCGGGGACAATGCCGAGGCCTACTGGAGTTTTGACGACAGTATGCTCATCTTCCAATCGAACAATAAAGAATGGGGTATGGAATGCGACCAGATCTTCCTGATGAATTCTACGGATGCTTTTCAGGACAGCATCCCCCCTATGATCAGTACCGGAATGGGGCGTACCACCTGCTCCTATTTTCTCCCGGATAACAAACACTTTGTTTATGGCTCAACCCATCTGGCAGACGAGGCCTGCCCTGAAGTTCCCTTGCGTTCCAACGGGAAATACGTCTGGCCGGTATACGACTCTTTTGACATTTTCGTAGCCGACCTGGAAGGCAACATTGTAGATCAGCTAACAGATGAGCCTGGTTATGACGCAGAGGCCACGGTCTCTCCCAAAGGGGATAAGATCGTCTTTACTTCAATGCGAAGTGGAGACCTGGAGCTTTACACGATGAACCTCGACGGTAGTGATGTGAGGCAGATCACGGATGAACTGGGTTATGACGGGGGTGCATTCTTCTCCCCTGACGGGACCAAGATCATCTTCAGAGCCAGCAGGCCCGAAACGGAGGAAGAGGTTACAGAATACAAGGAGCTACTGGCACAAGGCCTGGTACAGCCCACTGAAATGGAGTTATTTATCTGCGACGCCGACGGTAGCAACCTAAAACAACTCACCTTTCTCGGGAATGCCAACTGGAGTCCCTTCTTTCACCCTTCCGGGGAAAAAATCTTATTCTCCAGCAATTTTGAAGCTGAAGAAGGCTTTCCTTTTAACTTATATTTTATAGATATCGATGGGAAAAATCTGGAGCGCGTAACCCATGGGGAGACCTTTGACGCCTTCCCGGTATTTTCCAATGACGGAAAATATCTGGCCTTTTCCAGCAATCGCAATAACGGAGGGACCAGAGATACCAACTTGTTTATAGCCGAGTGGCAGGAATAAGTAATTTTCGCAGTATCTTTGCGGCTCTTTAAGATTGCGCAAGAAAAAGAAAATGAAACACATCAGGAACTTCTGTATCATTGCCCACATCGACCACGGGAAAAGTACCCTGGCCGACAGGCTGCTCGATTTTACGGGTTCGGTTACCGAACGTGAAAAGAAAGAGCAACTTTTAGACAGTATGGACCTGGAGCGGGAGCGAGGCATCACGATTAAGAGTCACGCCATACAGATGGAGTACACCTATGAAGGGGAAAAGTACATCCTCAACCTAATCGATACTCCCGGCCATGTGGATTTTTCATATGAAGTATCGAGGTCTATCGCGGCATGTGAAGGGGCTCTGCTGGTGGTTGATGCTGCCCAGAACATCCAGGCTCAGACCATCTCTAACCTTTACCTGGCGCTTGAGAACGATCTGGAGATTATTCCTGTTTTAAACAAGGTAGACCTGCCCAGCGCCAATCCGGAAGAAGTGACAGACGATATCGTAGACCTGTTGGGTTGCGATGCCGAAGAGGTAATTCCTGCCAGCGCTAAAACCGGGATTGGGATAGAGGAAATCCTCAAGGCCATCATTGAACGAATTCCTTCGCCCAGTGGAACCGTGGATGAGCCATTACAGGCTCTTGTGTTCGACTCGGTTTATAATCCTTTTCGTGGTGTGGAGACATATTTCAGGGTCATCAACGGGGAGATCAGAAAAGGACAAAAAATCAAATTTGTCGCCACCGGTAAGAGTTATTACGCCGATGAAGTGGGGACCTTAAAACTTACCCAGCATCCCCGTCCAAGTATAAAAGCGGGGGATGTTGGATATCTTATTACCGGAATCAAAGATGCCAGGGAAGTAAAGGTGGGAGATACCATTACCGACTCGGACAACCCCACCAAAAATGCCATTGCTGGTTTTGAGGATGTAAAACCCATGGTTTTTGCAGGAATCTATCCGGTAGACACCGAGGATTTTGAAGAATTGCGGTCTTCCATGGAAAAATTACAGCTCAATGATGCCTCTCTGGTTTTTACCCCGGAGAGCAGTGCGGCTTTGGGCTTCGGATTCCGTTGTGGCTTCCTGGGGATGCTCCATATGGAGATCATACAGGAGCGTCTGGAACGCGAATTTGACATGACCGTTATCACCACGGTGCCCAACGTAAGCTACCAGGCTTTTACCAGGAAAGATCCGGATGCACCCATAATTGTAAACAACCCTTCTGACCTGCCCGATCCATCTACCCTGGATCGAGTGGAAGAGCCTTATATCAAAGCTACCATCATTACCAAGTCGGATTTTGTAGGAAATGTAATGTCGCTTTGTATCGAAAAACGCGGTCAGATCACCAATCAGACATACCTGACTACAGAACGGGTGGAATTAAATTTTGACATGCCTTTGGCAGAGATCGTATTCGACTTTTACGACAGGCTCAAGACGGTCTCCAGGGGATATGCCTCTTTTGACTATGCCCCAATCGGGATGCGGGTTTCCAAACTAGTGAGGGTTGATATCCTGCTAAATGCTCAGCCCGTGGATGCGCTTTCTGCCCTGATCCATGCTGATAATGCAGCGAACATCGGCAAGAAAATGTGCGAAAAATTAAAAGAACTCATCCCGAGACAGCAGTTTGACATTCCTATCCAGGCTGCCATCGGCGCCAAGATCATCTCGAGGGAAACCATCAAGGCCCTGAGGAAAGACGTGACTGCCAAATGTTATGGGGGAGATATTTCCAGAAAACGAAAACTTCTCGAAAAACAGAAAAAAGGAAAGAAGAGAATGCGGCAGGTAGGGAATGTGGAAATTCCACAGCAAGCCTTTATGGCCGTTTTAAAACTCAACGATTAGAAATCTACCCCTCTTCTAAAGCTTTAGGAGCCTCGGCCGATTCAAAGCGTTTCCCCAGGTAAACCAATTTGTAGCCCTCTCCTATATCAGTAAATTCCTTACTGTAGGATGTGATGATCTGTAATTTACCATCAGGGGCCTTTAGGAAAATTGGGATGATATAATCGTCAGCCTTGGTAATTTCAATCAGTCCCTCGTAATGTTCCTGGTCGTTCAGGTCTACTTCGTGTATGGCGGGAAATTTCCTTACAGCTTCTGTTAGTTTTATAAAATCATCCGTGTGTGAAAACAAGCCTTCTTTAGGATTGTTTTCCGGATCGTTCATCTCATCGGAGTCTACCAGCCGGAATGACCCGTTCTCTCCAAATTGCTTCTGGAATTTATTGATGGCGTATTTGTTGATCTCCGAATTCCCGGTAAGGGCCATCAGATAACCTACATCGTTGAGCTCAATATTGTCTGTTAAGGCATCAGAATAGATATTGGCCACAATACCTTCGAGCCCCATATTTTTACATTTCTCAATATTGGTCGCGTTGTTGTCGATCACAACCACATGCCGGTTGTTGTTTTTGAGATAGTTGGCGATTAGGCGAGAGACCCTGCTGGCCCCGATAACCAGAATTCCTTCTGATCGCTCCAGGAAAACACCCACCCATTTGGCAAACAACCTTGCGGTAGTGGCATTCAGCAAGACCGTTCCCAGTACAATCATAAACACCAATGGGGTAATGTATTCTGCCCCTGGCTCCCCTTTGGCCATTAGTTTAGAGCCGAAGAGGGAGGCAATACCAGCA
The DNA here is from genome assembly GCF_041205185.1 of Muriicola sp. SD30. Taxonomy (NCBI): domain Bacteria; kingdom Pseudomonadati; phylum Bacteroidota; class Flavobacteriia; order Flavobacteriales; family Flavobacteriaceae; genus Muriicola; species Muriicola sp. SD30. The sequence goes on along the minus strand of NZ_JBGEWB010000002.1, from coordinate 287,291 downwards.
GCTACTATCCCCCTGGGGCCCACCCATCCGATAAAAAGTTTTTCATTGAGTTTTAAGCCCGATCCCCTGGTGCTTAAAAAGACACCAATAGGCCTTATCAGAAATACAATGACAAGGAATAGTATTCCTGTGTTCCAGTTATAGATCAGCTCCATATCACTGATATTGATATTTGCCGCCAGCAGTATAAAAAGGATGGAGATCAGCAAAACACTGAGCGATTCTTTAAAGTACAGCAACTCTTTCAGGTTAGGGAGATTCATATTTCCCATTACCATCCCCATGACTACAACAGCCAATAAGCCCGATTCGTGCGCAAAAATATCCGATTCGACAAAAACCAGGAGGACAACAGAAAGGGAAACCACATTGAGGAGATAATGTGGGATAAAGTTCCTTTTAATTGCAAAGGCCAGGGCGTGCGCAAAAGTAAAACCAAACGTAGTTCCAAAGAGAAGTATCTTCCCGAATTCAATCAGGGCAGTTTTAGTATAGGCCTGTCCTTCCCCAACACTGATAAATTCGAAGACCAATACCGCTACCAATGCCCCTATGGGATCAATAAGGATTCCTTCCCATTTTAATATGGCAGAAACGTCCTTCTTTAATGGAATGTTCCTGAGGATAGGGGTTATCACCGTTGGACCGGTAACTATCACCAGAGCTGCAAATAAAAAGGAGATTTGCCAACTGAGCTCAAAGATAAAGTGGGCGGCCATCCCTGCTCCAAAAAAAGTGACAATGGTTCCCACCGTAATCAGTTTCGTGATCACAGGACCCACATTGGAAATCTCTGATCTTTTTAAGGTAAGTCCGCCTTCAAAAAGGATAATACTTATAGCCAGGGAGACAAAATAATAGAGTCCATCTCCCGGGAATAATCCTTTTTCTCCGTTCCAGATGGGCTCAATAAGCTTTTGTCCGTCTTCAGTGTAAAGAGTCGCTATTGGCCCTACCAGTAAGCCGATTAGAATCAGGGGAAGGATGGCGGGAAGTTTAAGGCGCCAGGCTACCCATTGTGCAATAATTCCCAGAATAATAATCCCTGCCAGTTCCAGCATATCTCTTCTATTCTTTTATGAGAGGAAAATCTAACTCTTCCCTCTTCTAATTTTAACAAATAAAAACAATATTCTACAAACCTCAACCCAGCTGCGCCATATTTCCTGCGCTAAAGGTGGAAAGCATACGAGTGTACTTTGGTTAATTGTGTTATATTACGCCCCATGCCCGAACCCCGATCAAAACTACAACCTTTTAGGACTCTGCTTTTCGGTTTTGCCTTCTCCCCCTCCCTGGAAATAAATCTTATGGAGGTCACCCGTATTGCCTATTACTTTAATGCCCGACTGATTCTACTACATGTCGGGGAGAAAACCGCTGAAAATCAAGCTAAAATAGAAGGCTTACTAAGGTCTGTTGAGTATCCCGAAAACCATCCGGAAGTGCATTGGATGAAGGGAAAGCCGGTGGATACCATTGTAAATGCCTGTTCTGCCTTTAAAGTAGATCTGCTTGTGCTCGGGGCACTTCAGCATGAAAATATGTATCAGTTCTATGTGGGAACCATCGCCAGGAACCTCACTCGCAAGGTAAGCTGTTCTGTCTTGTTGATGATCAAGCCTTCTGCTGTTAGGGTAGTTTCCCAACACATTGTGGTGAATGGATTTGACGACCCCAGCACTCCCTTTGCCCTGCTCAAAGCCTTTGAAGTTTCTAAGGTATTGGGCGTACAGCAAATTACCATCGTGGAAGAAATCACACAGAAAGAATTGCATATTACAGTTGAAGATGATGAATCCCTTGAAAAGGCTTCCCTGCGTAAGGAACAACTAAAAGAAAAAGAGGAAGCCAGGGTAAAGAGTATAATAGAAGACATTCCCGCTAACCTTAAGGCGTCGGTAGCTGTAAAGATTCAAAGTATTTTTGGGCAACGCGGCTATTCAATCGGGCATTATGCAGAGGTAGTCAGGGCCGATCTGCTGGTAATAAACGCTCCTAAAAAGTCGGGGCTGCTCGACCGAATTTTTCCTCACGATATAGAATATATTTTATCTGACCTCCCAACAGACGTCCTAATAGTACGCGATCAGAAATGACAGTAAATAAAGATCAAATCGGTGGTTTTGTTAAAGGCCTGCCCAAAAATATATTTTCAGGATTTGTGGTTTCCCTTATTGCCCTTCCATTGGGGCTGGGGCTGGCACTGGCCAGTGAGGCCCCGCCTATCGCAGGGATAATTCCTGCTGTTGTCGGAGGGATTCTGGTGGCAGTACTGGGGGGATCGCATGTCACCATCACAGGGCCCGGGAACGGACTGGTAATCGTCCTCCTCGGTGCAATCACTACCCTGGGTGGGGGAGATCTTTACCAGGGTTATCTCTTTACCCTTGCTGCCGTGATCTGCTCAGGGGTTCTGCTAATGTTGCTCGGGTTTCTAAAGATGGGTAGGCTGGCCGATTTTTTTCCGGCCTCAACCATTCAGGGGATGCTGGCCGCAATCGGGATTGGGATCCTGGCCAAACAATTTCATATTATGATTGGCCATAACAATGAGGCTGGGAATATTATGACGCTGATCCTACATATACCCTCCGGATTGTATTCTCTTTGGGAGAGCGATGGCGGTAGTGTGGTAGCTGCAGCCATTGTAGGTGTTATAAGTTTAATGATCATGGCTTTCTACGGGAAGATAAGGAGCAAATGGGTGCACCTGATCCCTGCTCCTATGTGGATCCTTTTGCTTTCAATAGGCTTCCATTACTTATGTTCATTCCTGGCCATCCCTTATCCCATAAATAAGGAATTGCTGATTCCAATACCTGATAATGTTTTGGCCTCCCTGGCCTATCCGGATTTTGGAATGGCCTTGAGTCAGAAATTTATCTTTGCAGTTTTTGCCATTACCCTCATTGCGGGGATTGAATCCTTGCTCAGTATAAAAGCTGTGGACAGGCTAGACCCTGCGAACCGTCATTCAAATGTAAACAAGGATTTAAAAGCCCTTGGCCTGGCCACGGTAATCAGTGGTTTCCTGGGTGGACTCAATGTGGTTACTGTGATCGCCCGAAGTTCTGTGAATGTAAATACCGGGGCCACAAATCGTTCTGCCAGCTTTTTTCACGCCATGTTTTTACTGGCCTTTGTCCTGCTCTTCCAGGAACAACTCAGGAAAATTCCCCTTTCTGCCCTGGCGGCTATCCTGGTCTATACCGGTTATAAACTAGCCACACCTGCCCTGGTGAAGAGAATTGCCGGAGTGGGGAAAGAGCAGATCCTTATTTTCTTTTCCACTGTCCTCGCTACCTTGCTCACTAATCTTATCACGGGAATAGCCGTAGGGATTCTCGTTACTTTTATAATTCATGTTCTGGTTAACAAGAGTATTTTACTGTTTATCACCCATCTCTTTAAGCCCAATATCCTGATGTTCAGGGAGGCCGATGGGGGAAATTATTTTATCAGTGTAAAGCATTTCTGTAGTTTCCTGAACTTTTACAAGCTAAAGAATAAGCTCGATGCCATCCGGGAAACAGAAGAGGTGGTGCTAGATTTCTCTATGTGCAGTTTTGTGGATCATACCGTCTTGGAGGGGCTCGAAAATTACCGGCAGATCTTTGATCTAAAAGGGGGGCATATGGAACTCATTGGCCTTGATAAACACGAGACTGATTCGGTGCATCCCTTTGCCATACGTAAAATAATTCCGTTCAGGGCCCTAAAGCCTATAGAGTGGTATTTTACAAAGCGCCAGGAAGACCTCAAGGCTACAGCTGCAGATTTTGACTGGAAATACATACCGAAAAAACAATCCCAGACTGCCTTTCTCAGGGAGTTTGTCTTTTTTAGTTCCAAAGAAATCTCCTATTGCTATAATCAACTCGAAGACGTAAAGAATAAGGTTTCTGTCTTTGATGTTGAATTTACAGAAGGAGAGTTTATCGCAAAAGAAGTCATCAAATCAACGGTAATGTACCTGCCTCTCCCTTCGTCCATCCCCGTTTTTACACTTGATAAGGAAGGTCTGTTAGCGCTGCTCTATAACCTCAGTGGTTTTGAAGAAGTGGAAGTGCCTAACCATCCCGATTTCAGCAAGAGATTTCGCCTGAGCGGAGAAGATCCTGAGGGGATTTCTGAAGTTTTTTCTGATGAACTGGTCCTTTTTCTGGAGAGCCATCCTTATTATCATGTGGAATCGAATGGAAATGCATTGCTTATACTTAAAAAGGAACGCCTCCTTAGCGTTAAAGAGATCAAACGCATGATCTACTTCGGGCAACAGTTGAAAAAGATCCTTCTGCAGAGTGAGTATGCTCAATGAATTGTTAAAATATCTGCTCAATCGATGTAATCGGTCACTCTTTTCTTAATTTGCGCCCTGTTTTATTGATTTCATGAAGTTGTATCCTATAGAAGCGGGAAATTTTAAATTAGACGGTGGGGCTATGTTCGGTGTAGTACCGAAATCTCTATGGACCAAAACAAATCCCTCGGATAGCAATAATATGATCGATATCGCGGCAAGATGCCTCCTTATTGAAGAAGGAGACAGGCTTATCCTGATTGATACCGGAATGGGGAACAAGCAATCAGATAAATTCTACAGCTACTACTACCGCTGGGGTAATCATTCGCTCGACGCCTCCCTGAAAAAAGCCGGATTTCATCGTGACGATATTACAGATGTCTTTATGACCCATCTGCATTTTGACCACTGTGGGGGCAGTGTTCAGTGGAATGCCGACAGAACGGGATACGAACCCGCATTTAAAAATGCTGTTTTCTGGACCAATGAACCCCACTGGAAATGGGCCACAGAACCCAATGCCAGGGAAAAGGCATCTTTTCTCAAAGAAAACCTGCTTCCCATGGAGGAAAGTGGACAACTGTCTTTTGTGGAAATGCCCGAATCCGCTTTTGGATCATCTCCCGAATTGAATTTCGATATTTTATACGTTAACGGGCATACAGACAAGCAAATGATACCCCATCTGCAGTACAAAGGGAAAACACTTGTTTTTATGGCCGACCTTCTGCCTACTGTGGGACATATCCCCCTGCCTTATGTAATGGGGTATGATACACGCCCTCTACTTACACTACCGGAGAAAGAGATATTCCTCAACAAGGCGGCAGATGAGAATTTCTATTTATTTCTGGAACACGACGCTCACAACGAGATCTGTACACTACAGCACACCGATAAAGGGGTGCGCCTGAAAAACACCTATTCTTTTGATGAAATATTCTCATAATAACTTCCTGCTGGGGTTTTTCCTGATAGGTTTGTGTGGCACTTCCTGCGCCTTTCAAAGCACAGACCTTATCCCGGAATTTAGTTTTACTGAAGGAATTGAAGGTCCGGCTGTAGATCGTTCAGGGATGCTGTTTGCGGTAAATTTTAAAGAGCAGGGAACCATAGGAAGGGTAAATGAGAAAGGAGAGGCAGAAGTATACTTCCACCTCCCTGAAGGCAGCATTGGAAATGGCATACGCTTTGATAAAGAACAGCATATGTACATAGCTGATTATGCCGGACATAAGGTATACAGGGTAAAGAGTGGTTCAAGGACTCCGGAGGTATGGGTTGATGGGCCTGAGATGAACCAGCCCAATGACCTGGCAATATCGGATGCAGGTATTATATACCTCAGCGATCCTAATTGGGGAAATAATAGTGGAAATCTCTGGATGGTTCCTGCTGCCGGAAAGCTGGTTTTACTAGAGACCGGAATGGGAACGACCAATGGGATAGAGGTGAGTCCGGACGGCAAATTCCTCTACGTAAATGAATCGGTTCAGAGGAAGGTTTGGAAATACAACATTCTGCCCGATGGAACCGTTTCTGATAAAAGACTTTTGATTCAATTTGAAGATTTTGGTCTCGATGGGATGCGATGTGATGAAAAAGGGAATTTACTTATCACGCGATACGGAAAAGGAACCGTAGTGATGGTTTCCCGGGAAGGAAAATTGCTCAAAGAGATAAAACTGAAGGGCAAAAACCCTTCGAACCTGGCATTTGGAGGAAAGGACGGAAAAACCGTCTATGTTACCATGGCCGACCGCGGATGTGTTGAGTTTATCCGGGTGCCTTATAAAGGAAATTATTACAGTAAAATACATAAAGATGATTGAGATGATAAAGAAGATGAAAATACAGGCTGCCCTTTGGGGTATTGGTTTGTTGACGGTTGGATGCGGCAGTATAAATATTGTATCAACCCCAATTGAAAATATAGACGCAGTGCCCCTGAAGGTTATGGCTCTGACAGAGGAAGAAAGACAGTCCTGGGGACATGCTGATCTGCTTACAGACACTATCCCGGGAATGAGTGTTGATCGTGCGTATGAAGAGATTATTGGAAACAAAAAAGGAAATACGGTTATCGTGGCCGTCCTCGATTCCGGCATAGATCTCGATCACGAAGACCTGGATGAAGTTATCTGGACAAACAGGGACGAGAAGGCAGGAAATGGCATTGACGACGACGGAAATGGTTATATCGATGATGTACACGGCTATAATTTCCTGGGAGAAGCCTATAATGAACAACTTGAACATGCCCGTATTCTGAGGTTGAATTTAGGCGATGAAGCCTTACAGGCAAAAGCGAGGAAAAAGCTTGATGAAGAACTAAAAGAAGCCAGGGAAACCAGGCAGATGATCCTGAGTACCAAACAACAAACCGAACAAATCCTCGGGATTGTAAAACAATCTCATGAGGCAGTGGCAAAAAATCTGGGAAAGGAAGATTATTCTAAAGAGGAGGTTGATGCTATCACCACAACCGACTCAAATTTTCAGCGCAACATTAGTGTGGTGCAACAAATGTTCAATTACGGAGACAGCCTTCCTGAGGTAATTGAACTTATTGAAGGTGACATTGAAAGAGCTGATGAAGGTCTTGCTGTTTACAATGAAAAGCTCGACTACCATCTCAATGTAGATTTCAATGGCAGAGAAGTTGTTGGTGATAACCCTTATGATTTCTCAGACACAGACTATGGCAACGGCAACCCTTCAAATCGCGTAGCCGATGAAAGCCATGGTACACATGTGGCCGGGATCATTGCCGCGGAGCGAAATAACGGCATTGGAGTAAACGGAGTGGCCAACAATGTGGAAATTATGAGTGTTAGGACCGTGCCAAACGGAGACGAATACGACAAAGATGTGGCCCTGGCCATCAGATATGCCGTAGACAACGGAGCCAAAATCATCAACGGTAGTTTTGGTAAATCGTTTAGTCCAAAAGCAGAATGGGTGTATGATGCCATTAAATACGCGGCAGAGAATGATGTTCTAATTGTGCACGCCGCTGGTAACGATGGGAATGACCTCGATAGTCCCGAAAATGTAAATTACCCAAATGACCACAAAAACGGGGAACGGGAATTTGCTGAAAATCTAATCACTGTAGGCGCCATAAATGATACTTATGGTTCTGAAATGGTGGCTTCCTTCTCTAATTTCGGGTCGCGAAATGTGGATGTGTTTGCACCAGGCGGTTCAGTTTATTCTTCCATGCCTGGGAGTGAGTATAAATTCCAGGGTGGAACTTCCATGGCCGCCCCGGCGGTTAGCGGAGTTGCCGCCTTGATCAGGTCTTACTTCCCAAAACTCTCTGCTGCAGAGGTTAAAAAGATACTGATGGATTCAGGCCTGAGCACTCAACTTTCAGTTGTAGTGGCAGGAGATCCTGCGAAGTCCAGATCTTTCGACCAGCTTTCCCGATCAGGAAAAATTGTCAATGCCTACAACGCCCTTATCATGGCACAAAGAGTGTCAGATTCTAAAGTAAAATTACCGTAATATGAGAATGCAAATTAAGTTTATTACAACCACTATAGTTCTGGTTTTCCTGGCCGGAGTCAGTTATGCACAAGGCAATCATTCGTACTGGCAACAGGCGGTTGATTACACAATGGAGGTGAATATGGATGTGGAAACGTACAGATATACTGGAACACAAAGCCTGGTGTACACCAACAATTCTCCCGACACCCTCAACAGGGTATTCTACCATATGTATTTTAATGCTTTCCAGCCGGGAAGTGAGATGGATATCAGGTTGCAGACTATCGCCGATCCGGACAAACGTATGACGGAGGATGATAAAAGTAGGATTGCATCTCTATCGCCCGATGAGATAGGATACCTTAGGGCTTCATCTCTGGCACAGGATGGAAAGTCGGTTTCCTATCAACTAGAAGGCACTGTTCTTGTCGTAGACCTCGACCATCCTATACTGCCCAATACATCCAGCACCTTTGAGATGGATTTTGAAGGACAGGTTCCGTTGCAGATAAGGAGGTCTGGCAGGAATAATAAGGAGGGTGTTGCATTATCCATGAGTCAGTGGTATCCCAAGCTGGCAGAATACGATTTTGAAGGCTGGCACGCCGATCCTTATATCGCCAGAGAGTTTCATGGGATTTGGGGAGATTTTGATGTGAAGATCACCCTTGATAAAGATTATACCATCGGGGGTACCGGTTACTTACAAAACCCGGATGAAATAGGTCATGGTTACCAAACGCCCGAAACCAAAGTGAAAAAGGCGAAGGGAAAAACCCTTACCTGGCACTTTAAGGCACCAAAAGTTCATGATTTTATGTGGGCGGCAGATCCCGATTATATTCACGATTCCTATCGGATGGAAAACGGACCTGTATTGCACTTTTTTTATAAAGACAAAGCTGAAATCCTGGAGAACTGGAAAAACCTTCAGCCCAAAACAGCACAGGCCATGAAGTTCTTTAATGAAAATATCGGCCCTTACCCATACGAACAATATTCAGTGGTACAAGGCGGAGATGGCGGAATGGAATACGCCATGAGCACTTTGATAACCGGAGAGCGAAAATTTGAGAGCCTTGTGGGGGTCATGGTACACGAATTGGCGCATTCATGGTTTCAGCACATATTAGCTACCAATGAAGCAAAGCACGAATGGATGGATGAGGGCTTTACCTCTTTTATTTCCAGTCTCTGTATGAATACCATAATGAATCGACAAAATCCTAACCCGTTTCAGGGATCTTACGATGGCTATTACAGCCTGGTGCAATCGGGAAAAGAACAACCTCAAAGCACCCATGCAGACCGTTTTGAATTTAATGTAGCTTATGGGCGTTCTGCCTATAGCAAGGGGGCCGTGTTCCTGGCTCAGCTTGGATATATCATAGGGCAGGATAAGTTAATGGCAACTTTGAAAAAATACTATGCCGATTTTAAATTTAAACACCCTACTCCAAACGACATCAAGCGGACTGCAGAGAAAATATCCGGAATGGAGCTCGACTGGTATCTAACAGACTGGACTCAAACCACCAATACGATTGATTACGGGATCAAAGCGGTAAATGAAGCAGGAACCGGCACAGAGGTGGTCCTCGAGCGAATAGGCCTTATGCCCATGCCTCTGGATATTCTTGTGGTGTACAATGACGGAGCTCAGGAAACCTTTTACATTCCTTTGCGGATGATGCGCGGGGAAAAGGAGAATCCTTACGGACAGGTAAAAAGAACTGTTTTGGAAGATTGGCCCTGGGCCTATCCCGATTACCGTTTCGAGCTCAGCAAACCTGTTTCCAGTATAAAAGCAGTGGTCATTGACCCTTCACAGCTGATGGCGGATATTGGAGTCAACAACAATCTCTGGCTTGCCGAACAGCAGTAGAACAGATCAGAACCAGGGACTGTCTTTGTAAAGGTCGTTTCGGGCTGCTTTCTCCCTGTTCTTAATCAGGATGTGTTCGCTGTCTATTGTTCTGTTGCGGTACCCGAGCAGGTGAAAGAAGGCCTTGCTGTAATAACGGGCTACCCTGAGATCTACGATCAATTGAGATTTGGTTTTGTCTTTCCAGGATACTCCTGGAAGACGTGCAAGCAAATGATCTGCCTTTACTTTCCTCAGAACGCCGGAAAGGCTGAGTACCCATTTTGGAATACGCCTGATCATAAAAAACCCTTCTGCACCCTGCTTCTGATAGAGGGGCATAAAAAGAATGCCTTTATTGGAAGCGACCACAGATTTACCATTGTGCTTCGCCAGGAAAGTTCCCTTTTTAACCGACTCAAAGCTTTCAAAACCGGGTTCCATAGTAAAGCTATCCCCGGGCTCAATAGCGTAGCGCTCTGTGATCTCATAGAAATTCCGGTTATGGGCAGCTGATTGCCTCAACTCTTGTACATAGTCGTTGAAATTTGGAATGGCATCTGCAGTTAAGGCACCTGAATACGCCAGGCACAGCCAGAAAAATGCAATACTGTTGATTTTTGCTTCTTCGGTGGCGTGCTGCCCCGATTCGAACCCGATAGACACATAGCCGTATTCATTGATGTAATTCAATACAGGACCTTCCAGGTATTCTTCTATCCCCAGGATAATGGGTACGGGAAACTGGCGGGCAAACTTCCGGTTAATCATCGCGTCATTAATAGTGATAAACGGAAGTGTTTTACTTGATGTAGTATGAAAGTCGATAAAATAAATAGGTTCATGATGGGCCGTGAGCAGATCTCTGATTACCTGAAGAATTTCCAGGCGTTCCCGGTCTTCTGAAGTGACATTTTTTTGGGTTCCTTCTTCCATTCCCTGGATTTCATCCTTGAACCAAATGCGGTTGAGGTCTCTCTCCAGAAATCGCTTTTTCGCCAGTAAAGCGGGAATGTTACCGGCTATACCATAAATGTTTCCCTTAATGGGATATGCTCTTGAGTTGAGTTCGTCAAAGACATGCTCAAGAGCCTGTATTCCGGAAGGTTCATTTCCGTGTACTCCTCCAAAAAAGACAAGGACTGGGCCCGATTCCTTGCCTTTGATATGGCCGAGGATCCTTTTCATTCGTGTATCGTGAGGGGTAATAATTTCTGTCATCAATTAGAGATCGTTGCTGGTAATAATTCCTACCAGTTTCTTTTCTTTAACCACTGGCAGACAGTGAATATTATTTTCGTCCATCATTTGCTTAGCCTTGCTTAAAGATACGTCTTCGGTCACTGTGATAAGATCGGTTTTCATAATATCTCTCAGACTATCGGGGCGCTCCTCCGGATGGTTCTGAAAGTGCTTCACGTCCACCCAACTCAGTAAGCCTGCAAGATTGAGGTCGTTATCAAGTATAGGTGCATGGTGAATGTTTTTCCACAACATCATTTTCAAGACCAGTTCCGGACTGTCTATATCCTGAGCGGTTATCGTCCTTGTATTCATACGGTCGCCTACCCGAATTTCGTCATCGGGGATCTTGTATTCGTCTCCCCTGGGTAATTGCCAGGCGTCTACCGCATAACGTTTCTGCTGCCTTTCATACATGGTGGCAACCAGAATTTTAAGCGCTTCTGAAGTCTTGTTTTCTTTCAGAAGTTTGCGGTAAGCATTGATCATCCATCGGGATCCGGTTTGAGATTTGATTCGCCTTTCTATGATGGAAAGGTAATGCTCGGCATCCCTGGGTTCAATATTCATACTATACAACCCTCTGAAGGCCATTGGAAGTAAATGGTCGAGAAGCAGATCCTTGCTGCTGATAAGCTTCCCTTCCCAGTAGAATTGGGCGCTCATCCCGTATCTGGCAGCACTGAAAAAATTACTCTTTACGTCTTTAAAATCCATTTTTGTATGGATGTTATCCAGCGACTTTGGTCTGCCATGCATAAGTCCTACCCAGAACATCATGTTGGCAATTTCATCATCGGTTGTAGGGCCGGAAGGCATGTATCTGTTCTCAATTCTAACATGAGGTTTCCCATCGGTTATGCCGTAACAGAGTCGGTTCCAGCGGTACGTAGTGCCATTGTGCAGGGATAAAGCCTTAAGTTTTGGTATTTCACCCTGATGAAACTGAGTTAAGCTGTCGCTGTTAAATGTCGTGGTTACCAGGCTCCTGAAATTAACCACAGCGTTTTTGTAAAAATCGGCTATGGTTCCGGTTACCCAGTCCTGTCCAAAATTCACACGAGATTCTTTCTCATTGAGAATAAAAGTACTTCTGCGGGTGTCAACACTTTGGGTAAAGAGGGCGATCCTGGTTTCTTCCCATAGTTCTTTCCCAAGCAGCATTGGAGAATTGGCACAAATAGATAAGACAGGGCCGGCTATGGCCTGTGCCCAATTGTAGGACTCTGCAAAATGCTCCGGATCGATTTGCAAATGGGCCTGAAAACTGGTATTACAACCTTCGTACAGTATAGTATCATGGTGGAGATTGACCTCATCAACCCCTTTAATGTGTAATTCGATATCGTCTTTGCGAATTGCCTGTATAGCCTCGTTGAGAATCTTGTACCTGTCAACAGGCGTCATATAATCATACTGGAGGTACTTGTATGAGATGGTTGGCAATATTCCTGTCAGGATCACTTTTGCCTTGTGTTTGGCTGCGGCGTCCTTGGCCACTGTCATCAGAGTGTTGAGCTGTTTGTGAAGATCTGAAAAGCAGCTTCCTTCTAATTTAAGGGGGTCCAGGTTGAGTTCCAGATTGTACTTATTGAGTTCAGAGGTAAAGTGTTCGTCAGCAATATCTTCAAGTATTTCAGTCCCAAGGCTGGAAGGATCCCAGGATTCATCCACCAGACAGAACTCCTGTTCCGCTCCAATATGAATGGGCTTTGCTGAAAAAAGGCCCTTGTTTAACATCAATTCAAGGGTCTCGATGTCTTTCAGGAGATGGTCGATATACTCCTTTTTGTCTTCGTGGTTATTAATCTTCCTGACTATTTTTTCTCCCATAACTACTCAATTGTTCGTGAACTTCATGCAGGACCACAAGATACCGCCTTAGTTGTGGTGAAAATATGACAATTATCATCCCTGCCGCGCAAGTTTATTCTTGCTATTTTTGCCTTCTGATGAAGTTTACATTACCCAAAGAAGAAAAATTAAAACACGAAAAACAAATTCAGGAAGTCTTTACCAAAGGATCTTCTATCACGGTCTTTCCGTTAAAATTAATTTATCTGAAAACCGAAAATAAAGCCTCCGGAATGAAGGTGGGGTTTTCTGTGCCTAAAAGAAACTTTAAAAGTGCCGTCTCAAGAAACAGGGTAAAACGGCTACTCAGGGAGGGCTATCGTCTCAATAAGCACATTTTTTTTAACAAAACAGAAGGAAACTATGCCTTAATGTTTTTATACCTTGGTAAGGAAATGCCATCTTTTAACGTTATAGAAAAGAAGATGCAGGGCATTTTCGACAAATTTTTAACTCGAGAAGCAAATGAAAAAGATGATTCATAAAAGAGTGCTCATTCCTGTGCTGGCAGCCTTCGTTTTTCTGGCGGCTAGTAGTTTCAAATCTGATTTTTTTGAAATTGCAAAACAGATAGAAATATTCACCACGCTTTTCAAGGAATTGAATATGAATTATGTGGATGAAACCAATCCCGCAGAATTAATGGATACAGCCATTAAAAATATGCTGGACGACCTTGATCCATACACCAAATTCCTCAATGAGCAGGATGTGGAATCATATCGTATCAACAACACAGGGGAATACTCCGGGATCGGAGCTCTGGTGCGATCATACAATGACAGATTGGTCATCATAGAGCCTTACAAGGGGTATCCCGCAGACAAAGCCGGACTAAAGGCCGGGGATGAACTTATTTCCATTTCAGGAATTGAAATTGCCGATTTTCAGGACGATGCCAGTGAGTTGCTGAAAGGAGCAAATAAAACTTCCGTTGATGTTAGGTATACCCGACAGGGAAAAACCTATAACGCCACCATTGAAAGGCAGGCCATCGAAGTAGATGCCGTACCCTTTTCTAAAATGGTTGATGCCGAAACCGGCTATATAGTGCTTTCGCGATTTAACAAAAAGGCTTCTTCTCAAACCAAGGAGGCTATACTCTCTCTAAAGGCCGAAGGGGCGAAAAAGTTGATTCTTGATCTGAGGGGAAATCCAGGGGGCTTGTTATCCGAAGCGATCAATGTAACCAATCTTTTTGTTCCAAAAGGGACGCTTGTGGTGACGACAAAATCAAAGGTTAAGAAATTCAACCAGACCTATGAGACAAGGAATAAGCCATTGGATGAAGAGATTCCTCTGGTGGTGCTGATTGATGGCCGAAGTGCCTCAGCCAGTGAGATTGTATCCGGGAGCTTGCAGGACCTGGACCGCGCGGTGATTGTCGGAGCGAGAAGTTTTGGAAAAGGGCTGGTGCAAAGACCATTGAAACTTACCTATGGAACTCAGTTAAAAGTGACAATTTCCCGCTATTATACCCCTTCGGGCAGGTGCATTCAGTCGCTCGATTACTGGAACCGGGACGATGATGGCAATGCCATCAGGAATACTGAGTTTAAGGATTTCCAAACCAGGAATGGCAGAAAGGTCCAGGATGGCGGCGGCGTGATGCCCGACATTCAGATCGCTTCCCTAAAAAGCAACGATCTCATAACTGCCCTGGAGAATAATGGCGTCATCTTTAATTATGCCACGGATTATTATTACGGCCATCCGCTTTCCGAAATGACGTCATTTAATTTTACCCGTTCAGATTATGACGGCTTTAAACAACATGTTGCAAAAAGTTCTTTCGAATTTGAGACCAAAGCTGAAAAAGTGCTAAAAGAAACCCTCTCTGGTCAGAATAAGGAGGTGTTCAATTCTACAGTAATGGCAGATGCAAAGGCCCTGCTGAGTTCCATTGAGAAAAGCAAATATGAAGCCCTCGATACTTATGAGAAAGAGATCGGGAAACAACTCACTGACGAAATCATCAAAAGATATTTCTACCGTGAAGGACTCTATGACTATTACCTCCAAAACGATGAGGCCATCTTAACCAGCAGCGAGCTTCTCAAGGACACTTCTAAATACCAGGCAGTTCTTAGATAACCCACTTTCGGACTATTTTTAGAATTCGCTATACGGTACATATAACCTTCTCCTGTTGAGGCCTGTTTGGTTATAAATGATTATTGTCATTTTCCGTCTAAATGTCCGGATTTGCATATTTTTACTGCCATCTTAAAGAAACGCATCTATGAGCAGTAAATATCATCAGTGGTATCATCCCTACAGGCCAGATAAAGCTTTCCAGAAAAAGGCGGCCTACTTTAGTATGGAATTTGCAGTTCACCAGGCCCTGAAAATATATTCAGGAGGTCTCGGATTTCTTGCGGGATCGCATATGCTTTCGGCATTTGAGCTGAAGCAGAACCTTGTCGGGATCGGGATGCTGTGGAAGTATGGTTACTACGACCAGGGGAGAAATAAAGACCAGACGCTACACCCCCATTTTGTTGAAAAACATTACAGTTTTCTAGAAGATTCCGGACACGAAGTGGAGGTCAATATATTCGGGAATAATGCAGTTAAAGTCAGGGCGATGGTCTTAAAGCCCTCTGTTTTTGGCTCTGTGCCCATATATTTATTAACAACAGATGTCGAGGGCAATGATGACCTTTCCAGGTCTATCATGAATAATTTATATGACAGTAATGAACTTACCCGCATTTGCCAGAGTATCGTACTGGGAATTGGCGGCGCAAAACTGGTAGAGGCACTGGGCGGGGCAGATATTTACCATCTCAATGAGGGTCATGCGTTACCGGCCTTTTACTATCTGCGCAACCAGGGAGTAGGCAAAGAACAAATGGTTTTTACAACGCACACCCCCGAAATGGCAGGAAATGTGGAAAGGGATGCTCATGTGCTGAACGACAGTGGTTTTTTTGGGAAAAAGTTGTCTCATGATGAGCTGATGAAGGAAACAGGAGGTTCTGATCGATTGAGCTATACGGTGGCTGCTTTGCGCATGGCAAAAAGGACCAATGCGGTCTCCAAATTGCACGCAAAGGTATCCCGTGCAATGTGGAATGGAAATACGGGCAGTGGTGGAATCTTTCCCATTACCAATGCACAAAATCAAAAATTCTGGCAGGATATTTCACTTCAGAAAGCCAGAAAAAACAAAAATGTATCCGCCTTTCATAAAAGAAAAGCCGTATTAAAAAAAGAGCTTTTTGATGTGGTACTCGATCAAACTGGAAAACTTTTCGATCCCAAAGTACTCACCATTGTCTGGGCCCGTCGCTTTGCTGAATATAAAAGAGCCGACCTGCTACTGCGCGATATGGAGCGATTTGAAAGGATATTGAGCAGCACAGAGCATCCGGTCCAAATTATCTGGGCAGGAAAGCCTTATCCTAAAGATACAGGGGCTATTGGAGTCTTTGACCGGTTGGTTCAATTTACAAAATACCGTGCCAATACCGCCGTACTGGTGGGTTACGAAATGGCGCTCTCCAAAAAATTAAAACTGGGGTCTGATGTGTGGTTGAATACACCACGGATAACCAGAGAAGCTTCGGGAACAAGCGGAATGTCTGCAGCAATGAACGGCAGTGTGAACCTCTCTGTCAATGATGGATGGATTCCCGAGTTCGCGAAAAATGAAAAGAACAGCTTTATTCTGCCTGAAGCTGACTATAAGAGTCCGGTTCACGAACAGGACGATTTTGATAGTGCCAATCTGTACCAGTGCCTGGAGGAAAAAGTTTTGCCAATGTATTACAATGCTCCTGATAAATGGTCTGAAGTCGTCTTTATGGGAATGGACGATGTCGTGCCCGCATTTTCAAGCAATCGGATGGCAATCCAATACTACAAAGAGTTGTATCAATGAAAACATGGCCCATAATACGGTTGTTCCGATACGGGGCTGCAATAGTGTTAATACTGGCCTGGTCCTGCAAAGAAAACAAAACGGAGGAGCGGGGCAATCTCAATAAATCACGAACTACAGAAGCTGATAAGGGAGTAAAGCTGGTTATCCTGGGAACGGTACAGGATGCCGGATCTCCTCAACTGGGATGTAAAAAGAGTTGTTGTGCTGATCTCTATAATAAGCCGGATCCGGCCCGGAAAGTCGTATCTCTTGGCCTGGTCGATAAAGAAGCCCGTAAACGGTTTCTCCTTGAAGCAACTCCTGATATCACTTCTCAGCTCCACAACTTAAACAGGATTGCAAACACCTCAGTAGACCAAATGCCCGACGGTGTTTTTCTTACCCATGCACACATTGGTCATTATACCGGACTCATGTATTTTGGGAAAGAAGCGGTTAATGCATTCGAAGTGCCGGTTTATGCGATGCCCAGGATGATAGATTTTCTGAAAAACAACGGCCCCTGGGATCAATTGGTAAAGCAGAAAAATATTGTTTTAAAAGGAATTTCTGGAGACACCATTAAGCGCCTTACGCCCTCCCTTTCCATTGTGACTGTCAGCGTGCCCCACAGGGACGAATATTCAGAAACCGTGGGTTATAGAATAAAAGGGCCGGCTAAAAAAGCACTTTTTATCCCGGATATTGATAAATGGAGCCGGTGGGAACGAGACATAGCCACCCTGATTGCAGAAGTTGATTACGCGTTTTTAGATGCGACCTTTTTCAATGGAGAGGAGCTCAATACCCGCGACCTTTCTCAGATCCCGCATCCTTTTGTTGTTGAAAGTATGACTTTGTTTAACTCCCTTCCTCCGGCCCAAAAGCAGAAGATCTATTTTATCCATTTTAACCATACCAATCCCCTGCTGTCCCCTGAAAGCAAAGAGTACAAAAAAGTGATCTCAAATGGATTTCGCGTTGCAGAGTTTGGAGAGGAATTTGAGTTATAGGCCATGGAAAATGAGCTGAAAAAGTATATTGAATCCTCTCTCGAGCTAAAAATCACATCTCTTGTGCCGGTTTCAGGTGGCGATATCTCTACGGCGCTTAAAATTACTGCGGGGACTGATCAATTCTTCTGTAAGTACCAGGCCGGAGATATGGGATATTCCATGCTAAAAGCCGAAAACGACGGTCTTGAGGCCATTGCCGCAACCGGGTTTATAAAAACGCCCCGGGCTATACACCTTTCGAAAATGGAATCGGGGGGGTGTTTGCTACTGGAATATATAGAATCTAAAGGTGCGGGTGAAAAAGACATGGTCCAACTTGGGCGGCAGCTGGCCGGGCTTCATACGGCAAAAGCAGCAAGCTTTGGATGGGATACAGATAATTATATCGGTTCCCTCTCCCAGTACAATACCCGCGCCGATAACTGGGCCGGATTCTATACTTCAAGCCGACTACTCCCACAATTGAAAATGGCACATGACAAGGATCTTTTGAGCAAAAGAGACGTTCCTCCAGCTGATAAAATAGAAATGCGGCTACACGATATATGTAGCCCCTGTGAACCTTCACTCATACACGGGGATCTTTGGGGTGGAAACTATCTTATTGCAAAAAATGGGTCACCTTACCTCATTGATCCCGGCGTAAGTTATTCCCATCCGGGGATGGATATTGCCATGTCTCGACTCTTCGGAGGTTTCTCTTCCTCATTTTACCATGCATATGAAGAGGCTTCTGATCGTCCCTTGCCCAGCCAGGCGGAAATTGAACTCTATCAATTGTATTACCTGCTGGTGCACCTCAATATTTTTGGTTCTTCTTACGCTTCTTCTGTACGTGATATTGTAAAGCGATATTTTTAAGTCCCTGCCTGCGCTGTAAAAAAAGAACCTCTTTTTCCATATCTTTAGGTGGCAGTCTTTTATAATTTCTTTAATCCTTATGAATAAAACAGACAAAATCAGGGTCCTGGTGGTGGGCTGTGGCCATATGGGCGCCAGTCATGCCAGAGCGTATCATCATCTTGATGAATTCGAGATAGTTGGATTGGTTAGTCGGTCTCCACAAAGCAGGGAAGAGCTGTCTCAGTCTCTTGGGGGGCTGCCCACATATTCTGATTATGGCTCGGCTCTTAAGACAACTAGTCCGGACGCCGTTTCTGTGAATACCTATCCGGATACACATTTTGAGTATGTGAAAATAGCACTGGAAGCGGGGGCGCATGTCTTTGTAGAAAAACCCCTGGCAGAGACAGTTGAAAAGGCTGAGGAACTTATAGCTCTCGCCTCCCGATTAGACAGAAAGCTGGTGGTTGGGTATATTCTTAGGGTGCATCCTACCTGGAAGCAATTTATCGAGATTGCCAAAACCTTGGGAAAACCATTGGTTATGCGGATGAACCTCAATCAGCAGAGCTCGGGTCCCCAGTGGTACACCCATAAGCAATTGATGAAATCGATGTCGCCTATTGTAGACTGCGGTGTGCATTATATTGATGTGATGTGTCTGATGACCGGATCAGAACCGGTAAGCGTTTCTGCGATCGGAGCGCGGCTGTCTGATGAGATTGATTCCCGGATGTACAATTACGGACAATTGCAGGTGCGTTTTAAAGATGGTTCGGTGGGATGGTACGAAGCGGGGTGGGGGCCTATGATGAGTGAGACGGCCTTTTTTGTCAAAGATGTAATAGGGCCTCAAGGGTGTGTTTCTATCACAGATGCACAACTGGATTCTTCTGATGATGTGGAGGGGCACACCCGAACCGGAGCCCTGAAAATCCATTCCAGTGAACTGGATGCTCAGGGGAGTTTTCTTAAGAAAGACAAGTATATTTCCACGAAGGATGAACCTGATCACGACCAATTGTGTCTTTTAGAACAAAAATTGTTTTTAAATGCCATTCGTCAAAATACTGACCTCTCATCTCATCTTAAAGACGTAGTATTTAGCTTGAAAGTAGTCCTGGCTGCAGATGAATCCGTGAAGACGGGAAAGACAATTTCTTTATGAAACAGCAAGGGAGTATCGTATAAATTGCTTTGTTGAGTATCTTAACACACTGTTAATCAGCTTTCTGAAATTGGGGGTCTCATCATTTTTTTGTATCTTGATCACTATGGTAAAAGCAGACAAAAAAGAGCACACAGACTTTATTGAGAAATCCGTTCATCACCTTGAGGCCCGGGGTTTTGACAAGATCAGGGTTGATCTCGACGGGTACGACAAACCCAAATCCTTTTTAAGAAAAAAGAACGGAACGACTGTTACTCCGGATATTGTGGCCAACAAAGACGGAAAAAGATATTTTTTTGAGATCAGCTTAAAAACAGATGAACCTCAGTTGTTAAAAACAAAATGGGTCTTCCTCGATGCGCTCAGCCGGATGAAGTCTGATGCCTTCAGGATCATTACTACAAAAGGGCATTATAAATTCACAGACAACCTGTTGGAGGATATCAACCTGACCAACAAGACTCCGATCAAAATCTAGAATTAATTAATTTATTTGGAATCAAGGCCATGGAGAAATCTATGGCCTGATCATTTTTATGTGTGGAATGTCGTCTTCGAGATACTCCTCCCCTTTGGTTTTAAATCCTAGTTCTTTATAAAACTTTTTCAGATAAAGCTGGGCTGAAAGCACTATGGGCTGTTTAGGCCACTTGGTCTCAATGAATTCAACAGACGCCTGCATTATTTTTTTTCCATAGCCCAAACTTCTTGATGCTTTAGATACAGCCACCCGCCCTATGCTGGGGTCTTTAAAATAATCTCCCGCCTCAAATACCCGGGTATAAGCGCATATACCTGCCTTGTTAAACCCCAGTACATGATATGCCTTTTCATCCAGGTTGTCAATATCCAGGTAAGGACAATTTTGTTCTACTATAAAGACTTCGTTTCTCAGTTGCAAAATGCGATACAATTCCGCTTTACTCAGATCTTTGTACGACTTGATGTTAATTTCCATAAGTTGTTTTAATCCTGTACTATCACCTCATTCGAATGACATTTTCCAAATTCCGGTTGAATACTAAGGTGGGTAATACCAAATTCATGAAAGACTTTTTCTTCTATGTCTTTCAATATTTCATCGAAGGTATTCAGATTAATGTTTTCGTAAAAATCCATATGGGCTTCAAGGTGGATCTCCCTTTCGTTTAATTGCCAGATGTGCACATGGTGTACATTTTTAATGGCGGGGTGATCCCCAACGATTTTGACGATCTCATCCACTTTAATCTGGTCTGGGGTAAAAAGCATGAGTACTTTCGAAGAAGACTTCAGTAGATCGTATCCCATATAGATCAAATAGAGGCCAATAACGATAGTCAGGAAAGGATCAACCCAGTACAGTTGATAGAAGTACATCAGCAGACCACCTATTAGGACGGCTACGGAAGCCATCATGTCTGTAAGCAGGTGCAGATATGCAGATTTCATATTCATGTTCTGGCCTGCATCTTTTTTAAGAAGTAGTACGCTGAATCCATTTACAAGAATCCCCAGGGCGGAAAGCCATATAACCAGGGCCGGGGCAATAGGCTCGGGTTGCAGAAACCGCTCAACGGCTTCTTTGATTAGGACGACAGCAATAACGATGAGGGTTGCAGAATTTACGAAAGCGGCCATAATCTCAGCCCTTTTATACCCGAAAGTCTTTGTGGCAGAAGCTTGTTTGCTGGTAAATCGATTGGCTAAATAACTGATGATAAGTGAAAGTACGTCGCTGAAGTTATGAAGGGCATCCGAGAGAAGTGCTAAACTACCTGAAATAATCCCCCCTATAACTTGTGCCAGGGTAATAACAATATTCAGGAGAATGGAGATCAGTAGTTTCTTACCGCTCAGCTTTTCGTGGTGATGGTGATGGTGATGTGAGTGCGCCATTCAAAATATTAAAATGTGGCTGCTTGCTGATAGTTCCTGTTAGGAACACGCCATTTTCTCAATTCTTCTTTCGTGTCGTCCTCCGTCAAAAGGCGTGTTTAAAAAGATCTGTACCATCTCAAGGGCCTGGTGAAGGGAAATAAACCTGGCTGGTAAACTCAGGATATTTGCATCGTTATGGGCTCTGGCCAGTTCAGTGATCTCTTTATTCCAGCAAAGGGCAGCTCTGATTTTTTGATGTTTGTTGGCTGTCATAGATGCGCCGTTTCCACTTCCACAAATGATTATTCCAATTTCAGCATTTCCTTCTTCTACGTCCTTTGCAACCGGATGAACAAAATCGGGATAATCCACACTATCCGAACTATCAGTGCCGTGATTGATAACTTCAATATTGAGGGATTTAAGCAAGCCGACTACTGCTAGTTTATATTCAGTTCCGGCGTGGTCATTTCCAATGGCAATTTTCATGAGTTTAGAGATAAATTCTTTACTAAGGTACAAATCCTGCTACTTAAAACATCTGATTAAACTTGTTAACATTGTTAAATTAATGTTTTGTTTAATCCCTTGATTTACAACCATTTTTTGTTTCTTAAAAATGTTGATAGCTGAACAATAAGATTTTGCTTTTTCTTTCCGGTATTTAATACAAATTGTGCACTTAGATTTATTCGATAATTTCCAAAATAAAATCCTTAAAAGTTAATAGGGTCTTATTCACTTAAAAGAAGGTGAAGTTAACACTCAGAAGGAGATAAACTTATAAACTAGTTGTTGTTTATTCAGTTTATCAACATCTTTTCATAAGTGTTCTAATCAACTTATTTATAGTGTAATCTATACTTGAAAACTTAGTTATAAAGTAAAGAAGTTGTTCATTACAAATTATAGAACACTTTTTTATCCCCAGAGTTAACAAGCTATCATCATACCCATTTTTTTAAATTATTTAAATTAAAAAAGTAAATATGTATCTATATATGTTAACAAATAGATAAAGAGTTGGCATCTGTCGACCTCAATAAGCAGTCAGTGGATTATAATTCGTAATTTTGCGCCCAAATTAATATTGAATGACCAAGAAGAAAAAAAGGGCTAATCAACATAGAAAGAACGAGATAACAAGAGGAATATTTGAAGTCCTGGAAAAAGAGCCCAACAAAAGTTTTAATTACAAGCAGATTGCATCAAAACTAGAAATAAACGATACCGAAGGAAGAAATATACTTATTAAGAGGTTAGGTCAGCTTAAAGCAAAAGAGAGAATCAGGGAATTTGAGAAAGGTAAGTACAAGTCCCTGGAAAATAAAATACTACACCAAGGTAAGATTGAAGTTACAGCCAGAGGAAATGCTTATGTAATAGTTGACGGCCTGGATGATGATATTTTTATATCGAACAATAAGATCAACCGGGCTTTTGATGGGGACATTGTAGAAGTTCTGGTGAAGCCAAAACGAAAATCCAATAAACTGGAAGGAGAAGTTGTTAATATCCTGAAAAGGAAAAAGAACAATTTTGTAGGAATATTTGATTTACATAAATCATTTGCATTTGTCCGGCCTACGGATCATAAGATGTATACAGACATTTTTGTTCCGATCAACCTTGTGGGGAAGGCAAAGGATGGAGAAAAGGTGATTGTTGAGATACTTTCATGGGAAGAAGATGCAGACTCACCAACCGGGAAAGTAGTTGAAGTTTTAGGTCTTCCCGGATTACACAATACAGAAATTCATGCCATCCTTGCCGAATACGGCCTTCCTTATCATTTTCCAAAAGAGGTGGACCACTACGCCAACAAGTTGGATACGGCAATTAAAGAAGAAGAAGTTTCGAGAAGAAGGGATATGAGGGATGTTCTCACCTTTACGATCGATCCCAGGGATGCAAAGGATTTTGATGATGCCTTGTCCTTCCAGAAACTTCCCAACGGAAACTATGAAGTAGGCATTCATATTGCGGATGTTTCTTATTATGTCACTCCTGATAGTATATTGGATGAAGAAGCTTACGAAAGGGCAACTTCGGTATATCTGGTAGATAGGGTGGTCCCAATGTTACCTGAAATCCTGTCTAACAACGCCTGTTCATTGCGGCCTAAGGAAGATAAATATACTTTTTCGGCGATTTTTGAGATTGATGACAAGGCCCAGGTAAAAAGTGAATGGTTTGGCAGAACTGCGATTCATTCTGATGAACGTTTTGCTTATGAAGAGGCACAGTATATTATTGAAAACAAAAGCCGGGATATCAGTGGGGATGTTTCAATAAGAGGGAAGGCTTATTCAGTTTCTGAGGAGATAAAGGAGGCGGTACTAAAACTAAATTCGTTAGCCGAAATCATGCGTGAAAGGCGCATGAATGCTGGCGCCATTTCATTTGATAAACTGGAAGTTAAGTTCAATCTCAATGAAGAAAATGAACCGCTAAGTGTTTATTTTAAAGAGGCTAAAGCGGCAAATAAACTCATAGAGGAATTTATGCTGTTGGCTAACAGAAAAGTAGCGGCCTTTATCGGGAAGCAAAAACCCAAGAAGACTTTTGTCTACCGGGTCCATGATGAACCCAACGAAGACAAATTAATGGCTTTAAACGGCATTATATCAAAGTTTGGACACAAGCTTAACTTCAACAACAAAAAGACCGTTAGCGCTTCCTTAAATAAGCTTCTTGAGGATGTAAAAGGGCAGAAGGAACAGAATCTGGTCGACACCCTGGCTATAAGAAGTATGAGTAAAGCGATATACACCACGGATAATATTGGTCATTACGGCCTCGCCTTCGATTACTACAGTCATTTTACCTCTCCAATCCGTCGATATCCCGACGTAATAGTACATCGTTTACTGCAACATTATCTCGAGGGAGGAAAGTCGGTAAATGCGGAATCTGTCGAGGAGAAGTGTAAACATTCTTCAGACATGGAATATCTGGCGTCGAGCGCCGAGAGGGATTCCATTAAATACATGCAGATCAAATTTATGCAGGACCATAAAGACCAGGAGTTTGTGGGTGTTATTTCCGGGGTTACCGAATGGGGTATTTATGTGGAGATTATTGAGAATAAATGCGAAGGAATGGTCAGGATCCGGGATATAAAAGACGATTATTATACCTTTGATGAAAAGCAATACGCCTTAGTAGGAGAACGGAGAAAAAAGGTTTATCAGTTAGGCGATGAAGTCCGTGTTATGGTTAAGGATACAGATCTTGTAAAAAGACACCTCGATTTTAGTCTTCTGGGGAAAGCTTAGCAAGTTTTCAAATATTTATCCGTTCTTTATAGGATATCCTAAGAGAATAGCAGATGAAAAAGTTGATTTTACTACTTTTTATATGCCAGGTTAACCTGCAGGCGCAGGAAGGGAAGGTAACACAGAATCTGGATGCATTTTCAGAAGTGAAGGTCTACGATGGCCTTTCTGTAAATTTAATCCGCTCCGATAAAAATCAGGCTGTGATCACCGGGGCAAATACTTCCAAAGTAGCTTTTGTTAATTCAGGCGGAGTACTGAAGGTTCGAATGGAGATCGTTAAGCTTTTCAGCGGTTACAGGACATTTATCGACTTGTATTATACTGATGATCTGATGGTTATAGATGTAAATGAAGACGCAAGAATTACAACTAAAGAAACCATCAACCAGGATATATTGGAACTCAAAGCTCAGGAAGGCGGAGAGATCAACGCTCAGGCTGAGGTTGAACAACTACTGATAAAAGCTGTAACCGGAGGAGTGATCAATGCGGTTGGAAACTCAGACAATCAGGATGTTCAGATCAATACAGGGGGCGTTTATAAAGGCAAAGACTTTAAAACTAAGTTTACCACGGTAAATGTAAACGCAGGTTCATCAGCTGAAATAAATGCCACGTCTTACGTAAAAGTGAGTGTGAAGGCAGGCGGAACTGTTTATGTTTATGGAGATCCTGATAAAATGGAGGAAAAGACAGTATTTGGAGGCAAAATAGAACGAATGTAATTCTAAAGCAATGGTTGAAGACATTCAGGCAGCGATACCACTCGGATTTTTCCTGAGTTTTATGATCGGGCCGGTGTTCTTTGTTCTTCTGGAAACCAGCGCAACCAAAGGTTTCAGGGCCGGTCTGGTCTTTGATATTGGTGTTATAATAGCCGACATCCTATTCCTTACAATCGCCTACTTCAGTAGCTTTCAACTCCTGGAAAACCTAAGCAACCAACCCGGATTATATGTTTTCGGAGGTGTAATCCTTCTGGTCTATGCCATCACCATTCTCTTTAACAAGGCTCCCGCACAGGACAAAACCGATGTGCATACAAGTAAAACGGGATACCTGGGGCTGTTTATAAAGGGTTTTTTACTCAATTTTATTAATATAGGCGTACTTGTTTTCTGGCTTGGGGTAATCATTATAGTGGGTCCCAGCCTCGACAATGACCCGAACAGGATAATGGTATTTTTTTCTACCATGCTCATCGCCTATCTTATCACCGACATCTTTAAGATTCTCCTTGCGAAGCAACTAAAACGAAAACTTACACCAAAGAGAATACGCCTTGTAAAAAAAGGCCTTGGTGTTATTTTAGTTATCTGCGGAGTTGTGCTTATTGTAAAGGGATTCCTCCCCAAAGACAAGTTCAATATAGAAAAAGGCATAGAATTGATAAAAGAGGCCGAAGACCAATAAAAAAACCCCGCTCTGATAAACGGGGTATTTTTGAGGCATCGAGCGGATTCGAACCGCTGTACAAGCTTTTGCAGAGCTGTGCCTAGCCACTCGGCCACGATGCCTTTGCAAAGCAGCAAATTTACAAAAATAAGATGGAAACATCACGCATTTTGCACTGCCTTAATTTAGTGCGTTACTTAAATAATGCGTAAAACGAAGAGGCATCGGGTGGACTCGAACCACCATAAAAGCTGTTGCGCAGCTCCGTCTATCCAATTCGACCACAATGCCATTGTCTACTTGCAAAGATAAGAATTAAGACTCTGAAAAACACGGAATTTACCTTCTGCTTATCGAGAAAATGAATAGCTTATCGAGACGGAAGCCACATCACCCCCTATTGGTGGATTGATCTTAGCCACCTTTACTTTTCCGCTCTCAACAATAGGGATTTCCTTCAGGATTCTATCCGCTATTCGCTTTGCTACATGTTCGAGAAGTTTGGAAGGAATCTTCATTTCCTCTTTTGCGATATGGTGAATAGTCACATAGTCGGCAGTGTCAACCAATAAGTCGGATATGGCGGCTTTCTCCAGGGAGGCTTTTACCTTGATATCCACCCTGTAATCAGATCCAATGCGGGTTTCTTCGGGTAAACATCCGTGATAGGCGTATAGTCTGATGTTGTTTAGGCTTACTGTATCCAATGCAACTGATTCTCGGGCAAAGGTAACCCAAAAACACTTTAATCTAGTAGGTGCAGCGACAATTACTAAGCCCCTGGAAGAGGTCTACCCCAAGTGTTACTACGTGGGTACCTGTACTAAAACCAAGGATTTCATTAAGAATAATCTGGTAGGAATACCCAAAATAGAAATTACTCTTTTTAAGGCCCATAATCGGGGCGATGTAAAGTGGATTACCGATCTGATCATTCAGGAATCGATAAGTAACCCCCGCATAGTAGTAATCTTCAAAATCATACCAGCGAAACTTTACATTGAGGTCGGTTACAGATCGACCGTCACTTTCAAACCATTGAAAGAATACAGAGGGCTCTATTTCCAATCTGCTGTTTTTATTTTTTGTATAACGATATCCGGTGTATACGTAGTAGTTCCGCAGGCGGTTTGGCTCAAAAACGGGATTAAAATTAGAAAGGTCCTTATCCAAAAGGTTTGAAGCATTGAGACTAAAATAGAACTTGTCTTTTCTGTACAGCACCCCTACATCAAAATTGTGATTGGTAGTTGCCCTGTCGTCAGTAACATTGGGGTCGGGACCGTCAAAATTTTCAATGTCTATCCTGAATTGATTGAAGTTATAGGAGATCCCGAAGGACACAAACTCGTCGTCATAACGGTCGAGCGTTAAATGGTGAGCAAAAGACAATCTGGCCCCCCGCTGTTTTGTCTCTCCGTTACTATCGTTGTATAACAGCATTCCGAGACCTGATTTGTTCCCGATTCTGGCGTCGGCTGCCAGGGACTGGGTATCAGGAGCGTCTTCGATACCCACCCATTGAGTAAGTCCATTGATTCGAACCTTGATATGATCCCCTATCCCTGCATATGTCGGAGACATCACAAAAGGGTTATCTGCCAGATACTGAGACAGCTGTGGCAGGGTAAGCTCCTGTCCCTTAACGAACATTACGCTCAACATTATTATTCCTAAAACGATCGACTTACGCATATTAGCTTCAGTTAAATTCTCCTATCTGTAGAGCGTAAAATGTCCCACAAATTCTCTGTCATCTCTCTCACCGTTAAGTTTTACAACGTACCAGTAATCTCCGGTAGGCAGTTCTGATCCTTTGTACATTCCGTCCCATCCGGTATGGTCTATCGACATGACGGTGATCTCCCTACCATAACGGTCAAATATTTTGATTAGTATCTCAGGGAAGCCTTCCATATTTCGCGGCAACCACAGATCGTTCATTCCATCCCCGTCAGGGGTAAAGAAGTTGGGAATTTCAATATCGATAAATTCCATAAAGATCTGGGCTTCCATCTCACATCCAAGACTATCTACCACCCTTACGGTATGCGTTGCAGTCTCAGTGATGTAATATGTATTGTCTTCACCGTTATCGTCATTGTTAAAATAGAAAGTATACGGTGGTGATCCTCCTGCTGCAATTGCAGTGATCTCATTAATATTATTTTGCTCAAGCACGAGAGTCAGGGGCTCAAAGCTATCGATCTCAAAATCAAGCGTCAGAACACAACCATTGGCGTGTGAAATCGCTATATAATGTGATCCCGGAGCTATATTCGTAAAGTCAGGATTCAACTGCATATCCGAAGGATCGGTAGAATCAAGAGCATACATGATGGAACCAAGTACAGATGGATCATCCATAGCAATATTGATATAGTTGTCCGGAATATTTCCTGTACACTCGTATACGGGCTCAACAATACCATTCAGATTTACTCCCGGCTCTATTTCGACGATTACGTTGGTTTCACAATCCTGAGCATCCCTGATGAATACTACATAAGTACCTGCAGCCAGGTCTGAGTAAAAGAACTGGTCTTGAACAAAGGCCGAATCCACAGTGGTATTCAATGCAGTTCGGTAAGGCGCTGTACCTCCCGATACATTAACAGTTATGGTACCATCCTCACTTCCGGCACAGATCTCAGGCTGCGCAGTAGCTGTTGCAGCAACCGGAGCAGGTTCTGTGATTGTAAACTGGAATGGGATAAAACACCCATTTACATCCTGTGCGATCACATCGTAAACACCAGGAGCAAGTCGGTCGAAATAATTGACTGTATCAAACTGGTTCAGGTTAGGGGAAATAGCGTATAGAATATTTCCAGTTCCTCCAGATACTTCAACGGTAATTGTTCCATCGGCTTCTCCTGCACAGGTTACGTTTGTAAATTCCTGGCGATCTACCTGTAATGGAAGAGGATCGGTAATAAGAATCTCATTAGTTACCTCCACACAATCTCCACTGGTTACCCTGATGTAATAACTTCCGGCATTGAGACCGCTGAAGGTATCGCTAGCCTGAGGCCCTGCAAGTAATACCGACAAGGCTGCATCTGAATACAATTCATACTGGTAGTTTCCAAGTCCGCCCGTAGCCTCAGCAATAATAGTTGCAGTAGCTTCCCCGGTACAGTTGATCACAGCAGCGCTGAGGTCGAGGTTTATCATAAGCGGCGGAACAGCGTCAATGCTAACCTGGTTACTGATATTCGCCTCACAACCGAATGAGTCCCTTACATAGTACTGATATACACCAGCTCCAACGGAGAAGGTATGTGTATTTCCGCCAGACATGGGCGAGAAGACAACATTGTCAGTACTGTACTGATAAGGTCCGGTTCCTCCGGTAGCAGAAAGGGTGATCTGAGCATTGTTGGTACAAGTCAGCATAGATGCCTCAATAAGGCTGCTTTCCACATCAGAAGGCTCGCTAATGGTTACCTGTACGGTTTCCACATCGCAGTTCCACCCGTCTGATACGGTAATGCTGTATATTCCGGCACCCAGGTTGTCAAACACAGGACTGGTTTGTCCTCCGCTGGTGAAATCGATTACGGTTCCGGTAGGATCGTAATAGTTTAATTGATATTGATATACGCCCTGCCCACCGACAACATTGACAGCAGATACAGTGGCATTGGTATCGCCGTAACAGGTAAGCACAAGAGGTGCGCCTGTAATATCTGCGGTGATCGGTGTAGGCTGAACAAGCGTAATAACATCATTCAACACGCATCCGCCGGCATCGGTTATGTCAACAGTGTAATTTCCAGCAGAAAGACCCGTAAAGGATTGACTATTTACCCCGTTCACAGTATAAACCTGTGAGGTAGTCGTATTAGTCAATACGACATCATAAGGAGGATATCCCCCAGATGGATCAACAAGGATCTCACCCTGATCATTGGTACAGGTTACGTTAGCCACTTCACTAATGGTCGCAGTAAGCGCTGAGCTTGGCGAAACAATAGTAATAATATTCGAATCCTCTGTACAAAGAGGCAGAGCAGTTTCCGTAATCCTGACAAAGTAATTTCCGGCAGGCAATCCATTGATAGTTGCCGGGTTGGTAGCCGTGTCTCCGGCACCACTTATTCCCGTAGAAACACCGGCACTGGTGAATATTTCATAATTATATGTTCCTGTATAGCCTGTCACATCGATTTGCAGCGCTCCATTAGAATCACCGAAACATACAACCGGCGCAGTAGCGGTGGCCACTACATCGATCAGGTCGTAAGGCAACACTTCGTAAGGAGCGGTGTCAAAATAACAACCAGTGGCATCATCCGTGACACGGAAAACATATGTTCCAACAGCAGTCAGGTCATACTCGGCCGTTACATTAGTTGGAGTAGCAGTCTGAGTTGCATCCGGATTACCTACGGGTAGAGCAACAATGGTATATGTATTAGCAGGGTTGCTATCATCACTGATTGTAATCAGTACTTGTTCAGGATTGGCACAAGAAATTGCTGTAACCTGACTTACACTAGCGGTAAACACATTAAGCGGATCGATAGTAACCATATCCGTAGCAATACAACCGTTGTCGTCCCTGACAGTTACAGTGATGTTCTGAACCACACCCGTATCGTTGATGTTGAAGGTATTGCTGCTAAAGAAATTAACACCGTCTATACTGTAAGAATATGGAGTTGTACCGTCTGTGGCCACTGCAGTGATCACCGCCTGAGCAACTGAATTGTCCGGATTACAGGCAAAGCTGGTAGCAGTAGCTGTTACCGCCAAAGGCAGAGGTTCGTCAATGACTACAGTTTCAGTACGGATACAATTCCTGTCTGAGGTAACTGTAATATCATAAGTTCCGGCAACCAGACCACTGAAAATAGGGCTCGACTGTACCACAGGAGGATTTGTTCCATCATCGAGGGTATAGGTATAAGGAGGATTGTCATTTGACGGGTCAAGACTCACGTTGATTGATCCATCGCTGCCTCCGTTACAGGAAACATCTTCCTTGCTGTAAGTAAATGTTACAGGCGTAGGAGATTCCAGGGTAATAGTAGCCTGGGCATCACATCCCGATCCTGAAATATCGTAAACGATTGCCGTATATGTATCAGGAGCAAGTCCGGTAAAGGTACTTGAAGCCTGAGGGATACCTCCGATAACGCTAATTCCACCTCCATCAAGAAGGTCGTATTCGTAACTGCCGGATCCACCACTAGCAGTGATCAGGATCTCTCCATCATTAAGGGCACAAGATGGCTGTACAACTACATCCGGAGTAAGGCTTAAAGGAGGTAAAATAGTGATCGTATCTGTATCTGTACACCCATTGGCATCTCTAACGGTTACGGTATATGTACCCGGAGCAGAAACCGTAATGGTAGCGCTCGACTGGAATCCGGCGCCAACACTGTACTCAAGTGGGGCCACACCAGTACCAACAACAGTAAAAGTATATGAATTTCCGGTTGACGCACACTGGTCTGTTGCATAAGCAGGCGCAGTTACTGTTGGCAGCGGATCTTCATTAACGGTTACCGTAATGAAAGTGCTACATCCGTTCGTATCCTGAACATAGACGTCATAATCTGCCGGATACACAGCTGGTGTGAGGACAGCGCTGGCGCTAGCCGTATAGTCAGCCGGGACAGGAATGTTTCCTGTAGGCATAAAGGCATAGGTATAGCCCGGTGTTCCACCAGCTCCCTGTACGGTAAGCTGAGCACCTATATTACAATTCGCATTGATATTAGATACTACAGAAACAGCAACCGGAGCACTTGGTGAACCGATAGTTACCGTATTGGAAATATCATCACAGAATGGAGTGTCTGTTGCAATCACCTCAACGTAGAGATTGCCTGCAGGCAGTCCTGAAATCGTTCTGGGGTTCACAGAGGTATCCGTTCCTATCACACCTGTGATTGGCGTAGCTGTGTCATCAAAGATTTGGTAGGTATAATTTCCGAGGTAATTATTGACCTGTATAGACAGTTCTCCATCGGTATCCCCGAAACAGGTTACCGGAGTAACTGCTGTAGCTACGGCTTCTATAATATCATATGGGGCAATGGTATAAGGAGCAGACGTAAAGTAGCATCCTGTTACATTGTCTGTTACTCTGAAAACATAGTCTCCGGGAGCAGTAAGGGTGAAATCAGCAGTATAAATACCGGCACCTGGAGATATCGTTGGTACTGATCCTAATGGCAGAAGATCAAAATCAAAATCTCCTGATCCACCGGTAACAGTAACCCGCGCTATTTCGTCATTTGAACATGTAATTGCCGTGATCTGAGCAACAGAAACATCGCTAATCGTTGGCAATGGGTTGATAGTAACCAGATCTGTATCTGTACACCCATTATTGTCACGGATCGTTACGGTAATATTTTGGACTACTCCCGTATCGTTGATGTTGAAGGTGTTGCTGCTAAAGAAATTCACCCCATCAATGCTATAGGTGTATGGGGCCGTACCATCTGCACCAACGGCAGTAATGACTGCCTGGGTTACAGAATTACTGGCATCACAGGCAAAATCTGTTGCAGTTGCCGTTACGTCTACTGCTAATGGCTCCGTGATGGTAATGGCGACACGGTCTTCACATAATCTGGAAGAACGCACCAATAATTCGTAATCTCCTGCAGCTAATCCGGTGAAAGTATTATTTGATTGTGGGCCGGCAAGCAAAAAGAGGCCGGTGCTATCATACAATTCATATACGTAGGGAGGATTATCCATTCCAGGATCCAAAATAGCTGTAACAGTGCCATCACTACCACCGACACAAGAAACATTGGTCTGTGCGGGTGTAAATGATACTGAAGCAGGCACTTCCAGTTCAATATTGACCGAAGATCCACATCCCGCAACAAGACTGTCATATACATAAGCAGTATATAATCCCGGGGCAAGATTTATAAATAAAGGCGATAATTGTGGTGGGCCCTGGCTAACGGCTCCAAGGAACAATTCATAGGTGTAAACTCCTGAGCCACCATAAGGTGTAAGTAGTATCCGCCCATCATTGGCAAAACAATTGGGTTGCACCTGGGCTTCAGCAGAAAGTGAAGCAGGGGCATAGATCACTACATTATCCGAATTACCACAGCTATTAGAGTCTCTTACTTCAAAAGTGTAGTTCCCTGAGGTAAGTCCGGTAAAGTCAACAAAGTCGCCTGCATTAGTCAGGGTAGTCGACTGGTAAGCACCACCATTTACACTGATGTTATAAGGCCCTACCCCAGCAACGTCCAGGGTTACACGTACTATAAAGTTGCCCTCGTCAGCCGCACACTGATTGAGTACCGCAGCAGAAATAAAGGGTTCAGGATCAGAGGCTATAACTACATCCAGTACAGGCGAAATACATCCGCTTGCATCCTGGGCGTAAACATCCCAGTCTGTATTTACAGCCGGATCTAATTCTGCGTAGTTACTGGCAGTAAAATCACCAGGGAGAGGCGCCACGCCATCTTCCACAAAAGCATAAGTAAGTGCTCCTGTACCACCACTGGCTAATACGGTTACCTGCGCATCCTCGTTACAATTGGCATTGTTGTTATCAACGAGGTTAAGCGAAATAGGAGTTGGCTCCAGGATTCTGAATGCATATGTGTTAGAACACTGAGTTCCGCCAACCTCTTCAAAATACAGGATATAATCTCCTGGGACAATGTCGTTAATAGTCACTGATCCTGTGGGACCACCAGCAGGACCTGTCGCAGTACCGGTATACACACCGGGACCCGAAGCAGGATTATTGGTTAGCGTCTCCAAAACACTGTAATTAATATCAGTTACAGTTGGATCAAAACCTTCGATCTGGAAAGTGATACTTCCGTTGGTATCACCAAAACACAGTACGTCGGTAACCGTAGGAGTCGCTACCACATCAATGCTGGAAAGCGTCGGAATAGTTTCTTCCACATAGCTGGAACAACCACTAACATTATCGATTGCCTGGAAGATATATGTTTGACCCGAATTCAACCCGGTAAAGGTTGCAATCTCTTCTAACGGACCACCGGGCACCTCTGTAGTTGGGCCTATGGCCGTTCCATAGATTGTAAAGGTATAATCACCCGATCCCCCATCGGCAGACAATTCAACCGTTCCCCCTGTAGGACAATCAACTATGGCTGTACCAGCATTTAGTGTAAGGAATGGATTTGCTCTGATCCTTACAGGGTTCTCGTAATACTCACATCCATTAGCATCTATAATCCGGACGTAATAATCTCCGAATAAAAGACCGTCAAAAGTTGCTGTTGTAGATGGGGTGTTAACAATAGGATTAGGCCCTGTTGTGACAACAATATTGTTTGAATTATCATAGAGCGTATAAGTAAAATTGGCCACTCCTCCACTAGTAATGTTGATGTCAATCCTTCCAGGAATATCGCCACCAGGACCACAGGAAACATCTGTAGGCACAACGTTAGCGTCGAAAAGGACAGGATCGTTAAGAGTAACGCTATCGGTATAAGTACAGCCTTTGTCATCTCTGACCGTATAATTGTAAGTTCCAGCTGCCAGACCGGTATAAACTGTCTGAGCGGTAAATGCTGATCCGTCAAAACTGATGACATAAGGAGAGATACCAAAATTTGGATCTACATTGATCTCTACAATTCCATTTGTATCTCCATTACAGGTGGGATCAGTTGCCGTTGCTGTCGCAAACGGATCTACTGCAGGTGTTACAGTAATCACGTTCGATTCTCCAACACAGCCTTCATTATCAGTCACCCTGAATTGGTAGGTGCCTGCAGCAGATGTCACATAAGGGAAACCACCACCATAAGCGACATAACCGGCTCCGTCGATGTCAATTTCGTAAGAATACGGGCTATAGCCACCAGAGGTTGTTACATCGATTACTGCATCTGGCGAAACAGAACAATCAAGGTCTTTTGTAAGTGTAGCAGTAGCTGTAAGTTGAGGCTCAATGTCCTGAAGAACATCATCGGTACATCCGTTAGAATCGATCACTGTAAAGGTGTAGCTGCCCGGGATCAGGTCAGGGAATGTATTAGACGTTTGCGTTGGTCCGCCGTTGATACTGTAATAATAAGGAGCCAGGCCTCCGGCAGCCCCAACTACTACTGTTGCAAGGCTGGTAGAGGAATAACACAGATCTGAAGCAGGATCTATGCTTGCGACAGGATTTGCAGGCGTAACGATATCAAAAGTGTCTGTAACGGTGCATCCGCCGGCATCGGTGACGTTAATTGTATAAGTACCCAATTGATTAAGACCAAAGAAAGAATTTCCTGCTTGTGGTCCAAGTACCGTTGTATCGGGTTGTTCGAGTTCGTAGGTATATCCGCCCCATCCGTCGGTGGCGGTGATAGTTACGCTGGCATCTGTAGTACAGGTTAAAGGAGTCACTACAAAGGTAAATGCCAATGGCAATGCCGGCTCATTAACTGTGATGGTATCCGTGTCCGTACAGTTCGTCGTCTCATCAGTGACGACGATGGTATAATTTCCAGCGGCTAGCCCTGTTAGATTTATGGTTGCAGCCGACTGCCCGGTTACTGCAGCTCCTCCATTAACTGTATAGGCATAAGTAGCTGTAAAGTCGCTTACCGCAAAATCTATAGCCCCATCTGAAGCTCCAACACAAGACGCATTACTTACCAATACGCCGGCAACCTGAACCTTGGTTACTGGATTAATAGTATAATTCTCATCGTAGGTACATCCATAACTATCTGTTACCCGGAAAGTATAGGTATCAGGGGCAAGATTGGTAAACAAATTGCTATTCCCATTGTTTACTGCGGCAGGCGCGATAATTTCATAGGTAATAGACCCTATTCCCCCGGTTACTGTTAAGGTTACATCCGAAGTTTCTGCCGGACAGTTGGGAGGGGTTGCCACAAAGGAAATGTCTGTAGGTGGATCTAAAGGAGGCACCACTGCACTTGCAGTTACAAAAGTACAGCCGTTGCTGTCCATTATAGTAATAGTGTATGAGCCATCCGTAAGTCCGGTAAAGGTATCAGAAGCCTGGAATGTTACTCCATCAATGCTGTAGGTATATCCGGGAGTTCCTCCTGTAATATTTTGCGCCTGTATACTTGCGGTTTGGAGACAAGTATAGGCTTGGATAACTACTGCATCTGCCGAAATAGGGTTAGGAGCCGTAAGGGTGACACTTCCTGTATAGGTACAGGATTTGCTGTCGCGAACCGTATAGTTATAGGTCCCTGCGGCCAGATTGCTATAAGAAGTCTGATTTGTAAATCCGGCCCCGTCAAAATCTACCTGGTAAGGAGCTGTTCCAAAGTTAGGGTCAATAATAATATTAACGGTACCATCAGCATTGCTGTCACAGGTTGGATCTGTAAAAGTATGCGTAGCTACCGGGTTTGTAATTGGATCCACAACCATTGTGGTTTGGGCCGTACAGCCTTCAGAATCGGTGATAAGGAAGGTAAAAGAGCCGTCTGTTGCCGTTGTATAGGTAAAAGTATTACCCACAACTGCGTTACTGGCCCCACCATTCACCTGATAACTAAACGGAGCATATCCCCCATTGATGGTAATATCAATTACTGCATCCGGAGATACGGTACAATCGAGTTCTTTTGTTAATATGCCGCTAACAGTGAGCTGAGGCTCAATGGTTACGGTATTTGAAGTAGCAGTACACCCATAAGAATCGGTTACCACAACGGTATATGCACCCGGAGTTAAGTTGGCGAAAACATTTGAGCTCTGATTTGCCCCTCCGTTTAGACTGTAAGCATAAGGAGCAATTCCCCCGCTAACATTCGCATTAAGGGTTACCCCTGTTGAAGGATCATAACACAGGTCGGTATCCGGATCCAGGGTAAGGGTTGGAATTCCCGGTGCGCTGATTACAAACGTATCGGTAACAACGCAACCCTCAGAATCGGTTAGTGTTATTGTATAGGTTCCGGTCTGACTTAAGCCAGAGAACACATTACTACCCTGTGGTCCCACCACTGAAGTGTCGGGCTGTTCTAACTCATATGAGTATCCGCCCCATCCACCGCTTGCGGTGATGGTTGCAGAAGCATCCGAAGAACAGGTAAGAGGTGTTGTTGTAAAAGTGAACGACAGTGCCGTTGCGGGTTCACTTACCGTGATGGTATCTGTATCGGTACAGTTTGTAGTTTCATCAGTAACAATGATAGTATAATCCCCAGCGGCAAGTCCACTAAGGTTAACAGTATTAGCCGACTGGCCGGTTACTGCTGCACCTCCGTTAATTGTATAAGCATATGTGCCACCAAAACCACTGACATTATATTCGACTTCGCCATCAGATCCCCCAAAACAAGTAACATTGCTTACTAATGTTCCATTAACCTGAATAGGCACAACAGGCGCAATGGTGTAATTTTCTTCATAAAAACAACCATTGGCATCTGTAACCCTAAAGGTATAGGTATCCGGACTAAGTCCGGCAAATACATTATTGTTCCCATTATTTATAACCGCAGGCGCGATCATGTCATAGGTAATTGCCCCTACACCTCCGGTTACTGATAGGGCAACATCAGACGTTAGGGTAGGACAGTTTGGAGTAGTCGCCGAGAAGCTGATATCAGTAGGAACATCCAGTGGACTTACCACTACCGGATTCGTAACTAAAAGACATCCATTAGCGTCTCTGACAGTTATTGTATATGTGCCATCTGTTAGGCCGGAGAATGTTTCCGCACCGGCACCTGAAACAAAATTTACGCCGTCTATGCTAAATTCATAAGGAGCTGTTCCTCCGGTAGTGCCCTGAGCTTCAATAATGCCAAACTGAGTACAGCTATAGTCCTGAATCAACACAGCTGTTGAGGTTACACCATTAGTGGGCCCTGAAATGGTATAATCTTCGAAGAAATCACAGGAGGAACCTCCCTTTCTCTGATTGAGGCGAACTGTGTAATCACCCTGTGCTAGCCCTGTAAATATCCCGGAAGAATTATTAGCGATTTCAACACCATTCTCATCGAGAAGGTAGAAAGTTAGCTGATATCCATTCGTGTTGGTTAGATTCCAACTAATAGATCCATCCGCGGCGCCAAAACAAGTTTCGTCGATAACTGTAGTAGGATCGTATTCAATAGAAGGCACCAAAACTATGGTAACCGTATTAGAAAAAGCAAAACAATTATTTCTGTCAACAACAACAAAAGTGTAATCCCCCGGATCTAAAATATCGAAAATCACACTTGATTGAAACTCCGAGGGGGGGATATCACTTGGGTTTGTGTAAGAAGTAACCGTATTTCCCAATTCATCAACATAAGACCAAATGGCATAGGTATGAGGTGTTTGTCCCCCTGTAGAATTCATTTGAATATTTCCTTCCCGACAGCTTATGTGTTGTGATATAGTTGCTGTAAGATCAAGATCTGTAAGATCGTTTATAGTGACCTGTTCTGTATAATTACACCCATCATCTGTAGTTACCAATACATCGTATACCCCATCATTTAGGTTGACAAACGTGTAATTGTTATCTGCACTTGGTCCAAATGTATCGACGGTGGTTCCTCCCTGGGATATTTCGTAGTAATATTGAGGCTCTACATCCAGGACGGAAATGGAAATTTCGCCCAGCCCATTACAGTCCGTATCAGTGGTAGTAATATCTACCTGAAAATCACGGGTTAATACTCCAATGTTTTCCAATCTGAAAATACATCCACCCGTAACTCCTTGCTGGCGCATTTCTACGGTATATGCTCCATTGCTGTTGATGGTAAAGCTGGGGCCGTTATTTGAGCTGTACGGTACCAGGATATTTCCATTGGTAGCGTCTAGTAATTGATATTCGTAAT
The DNA here is from genome assembly GCF_041205185.1 of Muriicola sp. SD30. Classification (NCBI taxonomy): domain Bacteria; kingdom Pseudomonadati; phylum Bacteroidota; class Flavobacteriia; order Flavobacteriales; family Flavobacteriaceae; genus Muriicola; species Muriicola sp. SD30. The sequence continues at coordinate 248,293 of NZ_JBGEWB010000002.1, read as the reverse complement.
CGACAGGCATATTGGTAACGGTGATGTTACCAGGAGAGGTACAGATAAGGTCTGTAACATTGGCCTGGGGATTAAGGGGATTCTTAAAAATATTAAAGTAGAACCGGGTAAAACAACCGTTCTGATAGTTGATAATCAAACGATATTCCCCCGCATCAGAGGCGAGGAAGTTATTACCATTCCCCACATTATTCCAGGTACAGCCCGAATTTTTATTCGCACAATCAGCTCCTGCTGAAGAACAACTGGCGGTATCTAATTGCTCCCATTCAATGCTATCCGCATCAGGGATGTTTATCTGGATTAATTCGGTATCATTAAGTCCGCACAAGAAGACTTTAGGCAAAAGTTCTCCGTCATTAGGACAGGTGACTACCTCTCCCTCAACAGTATTGGAAGTGTCATTGATAAGATCGATTATAGGATTGGTCTGGGTAGCCCCAAAGTTTTCTACTGTTATGATCTCCTGAAATCCTTTACAGGGATCGGCGATGATCTTGTCAACGATGTACATTCCAACCTCAGTAACTAATTGTGTACTTGGATCATTATCCGGGTCCCCATCGTCAATTATGGTATCACCCGCATCGATCAATCCGTCCATATTTTCATCAATGTACCAGACATAGCTGTCAAAATTATCTCCGGCGTCGAGCAATACATCGTCTCCACAAAGCTGTACAGTTCTGCTATAATCACAACTTTCCAGGTCATCGAGAAGGAAGTTGGTTGCCCCGGGGGTAACAAATCCGCAGCTGTCAAAATCAGATACGGAGGGATCATCGGTAATCACGTTATTGTTGATTACCCCCTGGTAGGTTGAATAAGCCTGGTTTGGGATCTGGTCTGTACAAGCATCGACAAAGTCGAAGCAATTTTCAGCCACCTGCACCCGCATTCTGATCTCCCTTACGGGGTCTCCTTCTTCAACAATATTATCCGGGATGTTAAATGAAATTTCGTGAGCAACAGGGTCGTATACATAAGTGACCCCGGGTGGCAAGACCAGGTTTGATTCATCAATTGTTACATTTATGGGGAGGATATCTCGAAGCACATAGTTGGTGGCATCGTCGTTCCCTATATTCTGAAAGGCCAGCACATAATCCAGAAGCTGTCCTAAATTAACACCTTGACCGGTTATATCATTACCTGCAATATCTTCTACCGTTTTTTCAACGACGATATTGGGCTCAATAATTTCAATATTAAAGGAGTTGAAGAAAGGATAATACTGATCTCCACTGGAGGTAAACCTGAAGGTTGCCGCGGTTTCCGAGTTGGGAATGACAGAGTTTAATGGGTTGTTCAACAAGAACATATCTGTATCGTAACCCAGGGTGTTTACACTATTAGGGTTCCTGTTGGTAGTAATTGCTCCATCCAGTGTAATATTACTGTTAAAAAAGTTGTTGGCAGGATTTACTCCATTACTGATAGTGGTAAACCCAGGGATGCTTGCAGCACTAATCCTCATTCTATCACCGGTAATTCTGTTATCTCCTTCAAGGGCTGCAGCACCGATATTTGCCCTTACTGGCCCGGCGGGAATTGTATTAAAACCGCTGTAATTAATGTCTACGGTAGGATTTGCACTACGTACACGGGCAAAACCATCAAAAGTTGTAATTAATTTTCCAGTGAGGGTAGGGTTTTCGTAAACGATTACCAGGGTCCATCCGGCAGCTGCACCACCGCCCGGAGAAAGTGAGCCCACAACAGAACGCACATTGGCCACCGTATAATCCCCTGAAGGATCTGCAAGTGCAGTTATCAGCCCAGTTACGTCTGCATAACAGGCATAAGGACTATTCTGGGTTACAGAAGGGTCTCCACTGGTGAAACCATCATATAATATCTGATCGGCGGTAATATCCACATAGGCGCCACCGGGCACCATGAGTTTTACCTGATTAAAATCATTCTGACGATTGGTTCCCAGGGCCTGCCCAGCCTGCTCACTGGGATAGGTTGCGGACCAATATAGTCCTGCGTACCTGATCAGGTTACAATTTGGATTGGGGAAGGCGAAAGTGGCAGAACTCGAGCTAAAAGTAGTGGGATCGCTGTCTACATCAATATACTGTTGATTTAACCAGTCATTGTAGGTAGAAGAGTTGCCGGTTGCGTTATACGGATCTTCGGGTTCTGTACTTCCAGTTCCTCCGTCACGGTTTACGATGTTGTTTGCAATAAATGTCAGGTCACCCTTTATATTATTCTGGTATCGAATAGTAAAAGGGGTAAATTCCTGAGCATAGCCCAAAAATGAAAAAAGGACTAAACAAACAAGCAGTATTTTTCGGGTAAAGTTCGGTCTCATTTAAGCTATTAGATTTGGGGTGACGCGCATAATCCACATCTTGTCATTATAAGCGTCATTGAGTTTTGAGTAGTAGGTTATTAAGGCGTTATTCCAGGAGTTGTGTTTCTTTAAATATACATATCGGTATTTATTTTTAGGATTCACAAAGTAACTGGCACTTAAGCCCCTGGAATTAAGTAGTCTTACGAATCTTTTTGCATTGTTCGGATTGGCAAAGACATTGGCAATTATATAATAATCTGTATTGCCGCCGTACAGTCCGGGATCTTGTTCATCCGGGATATTTGCCGCTACTTTGTCCTGAACAACAACGTTCTTTTGCAGTACATCTGTACCGAATTCAGAAGAGCGTTCTTTGATCTTGTTAGCATTGGCCAGATAGGTATCGTTTCTATATCGGTTTTGCACATTCATCACCCAAAGATCCCCGGCATAGTTGCCTCCGAGCTTTGTATGGTAGGCTTCTTCAGCTTCTTTCCAGCTGTCAAATCGCTGCAGGTAAACATATTTAAGCCCATTGTCAGGATTTTTGATATAGTTGGCCGGAAAGCCTTCCTCGGTCATAGCGTCAACAAATTTGTTGAGGTAATGCTCGTCTTTGTAAACATTGGCAACAACATAATATCCGTCCTGAACTCCTTTGAGATCACGGAACTTTCTGCTTTTAACCCCTGATGTAGTCTGAGTTCTTTTGGGTGTTTCACGCGACTTCTTCACCTGTGCTACCACATCCTGCGTCTGTTGTTTTTCAATAACAGCAGCGGGCTCTTTTTGTTTATACTGATCGGTTTTAAACTCTTTAGGATCCGTAGTTTCCTGAGCCAGGGCCGACTTGTCATTGTTAATAAAGTACATTTCCTCAGCACGTTTTTCCAGATCAGGCCTGTCACCGGCAGTCTCTCTTCGCACCATTCGCATAACTCTTTCAAAGCGATCTTCCAGATCTTTCTGTCGATTGCTTTCGATAGAATCCTGTCTGTACATCAATTCTGCGAGGATAGCATCATTTTCTGCCAGGCGTCGTTTCAACTCTTCTATTTCTTCGTCTTTATCGGTCAGATTCTCATCAAGTAGATTATTCGGGTCTTCCTCATTCTGAGCGAGAGCCTCTTCTGAATCTTCTAGCATTACCCGGTCCTCGGTAAGGTTAGGTGTAATAGAATAAGCAAAGGAGAGTTCGTGTGTTACCCCAAAATTGTCAAAGTTGTTGGATAGGCCTTTTTCCATTGTATAACCAATAGATAGTCTTTTGTTCAGATTAAATCCAACTCCGGCAGAAGCTCCGTAAAAACTATCATAACCCCCTTGTACCCATCCTAGTTTAGGGAGGTCAAGGATAAGATTTCCCCCAAGGACAAAGTCGTCCTGCCCTACTTTCCTGGCTCTGGCCAGCGGCATGAGTCGGGCATTTTCAAGGATACCGGAAGCATTTTCAAACTGATGGGTATATTGTAAATGGCCCGAAAAAGTCTTGTCTTTAAAGTCGGATACAGACTCTTGTGATTTCAGGTTGTAATCAAAAAGGTTTTCAGCAAACATTCCAATGTCGAATTTGCCGTAGGAAAGGTTGAATCCGGGTTGAAAAGAAAGAAGGGATACATCCTGGAAACCATTTAACAGAGGATCGTTTTCCACGGGGTTGGCCCGGTTCTCATCAAATCCACTGTTGTAATAGGAGACATTGGCACCAAAGGTAAAATTACTTTTATCACTGAGTTTTACCCCATAGGCATAATTGGCGAGTATTCCGTAGTTGCTTACTATACCCTCCCTTTGAGTATATAAACTCAGACCCAATCCGGTACGGTCGTTCATCCGCCCACTATAACTCAGAAAATAGGTCTGATTGTTATCGTCAAAGGTGACCGACTGATTTCTGTGTAAGAGGTTGATGTACGACTTGTTTTCCCTTACCGTGGAAAAGGTTGGATTGATCAGAAACCTATTGAACTTCAGCAGGTTCTGAGATGGCACATCATACGTAATAAACGGATTTTCATCCTGGGCATTTACACCCAGAAAGGCCATCACGCATAAGAGCAATAAGAGGGAAATTTTTGGTTTCATTGGTTGGGTTAACGTATAACAGTAATAGTTCCTTGTTTAAGGACTTCGCCTCCGTTCCTTATTTTGTAGAAGAACACCATGTTCTGCTTCGCAAAGGTGACCGAAGAGGAAGGCCAGTTATTTTGATAGTTAAATTCATTCAGGACTTCAACGCCTTTTTCATTATATATGATAACATTCACATCTGATTGGTAGGAATAAGAGTTTGGAATGATCCACTGATCATTGACCCCATCACCATTTACGGTAATCACATTGGGCACCCTGAAAGTGTCCAGATAGGTCACACTTACATCTCTTATTACCTGACAATTGCCTACGGAGGCAACCAGCGTATAATCTCCTTCTTCAGAAAAGGTCATGGAGTCGCTGTTGCTCATTTCTACATTGTTGCTGTCTAACCAGCGATAACTTGTCCCCCCGCTAGCGGTTACAGTTCTGGAACCTCCTTCGGGAAAGACGATGTCAGCCCCGGGATCGAGGACAATTAGATCCTCATCAAAAGGAGTAATAACGATTTCATTAGACGGCAGAGGACAGCCGTTCCTCATCAATACCAATTGGTATGTTCCCGCTTCGGTAACTGAAAGTTCAGGCGTGGCAACGCCCATGTCAACTCCGTTTTGATTCCAGGTAAAAGTTTCACCATTCAGGTCAGTAGTAGTGCTTATGATAATTGGCTCTGCTGGTCCGCAGTTTACCGTACCTGTACTGGTTATTGTAAGGGTTTCATTGACTAATAATTGAACACTTAATGAATTAGAGGTACTCGAATAAGTACCAATATCTCCATCCAGTGCATATGCACCGTTTTCGGCAGGGTTGGTCAGACTGATAGAGCTAGCTGTTTCTCCGGCCACATCAATTCCGTCTCTTTTCCATTGATAGGTAAAATCATTGATCACAGAGCTGGTAACATCAGTACTGTTACCCCCTGAATCTATGGCATTTATTGTAGTAACCTCAAGGACAATACTTGTATTTTCACAAGCCACATAAGAGGTAGCATAGTCAACAACTATTTCAAATGATGCTGGGGTAACTACTTCAGTAACTTCCGAATCAACCGAAGTTGAGGTACAGGCACCACCGCTCAGGGTAACCCTGGCAAAATAGCTTCCCGTTTCCGTATCGTTGACGAGGAGGCTCGATGATGTAGCTCCCGCAACCGGACTCCCATTCCTATACCATTGGTAAGTTGGGGAGGAAGCATCAGTAGTGACACTTAATGTTGTGTTTTGTCCAGGCAGCAATACTACATTGGCTGGATTATTTCTTGTGACAGTAAAATTACCTGCATTGGTAATGGTAACTACTGCAGAGCGCTCAATACACGCTCCGGGCCCGAAGATCTCTACCTGATAATCTCCCTCAAAACCGGGGGTAGATGCATCTACTGTATATATATAATTGTCTGAAGACGGAATCACTGCCCCATCTTTATACCAGGTGTATGTAAGACTGGAATTGTTGATATTGGCCTCCAGGGGCAGGGTTTCGCCAGAACACAGATCGGTTTTGGCCGGAGGATTTATTGCAATACCCAGGCTTGTGCCTGTGGTTACATCTATTATATTGGATAGGGTATTACCTGAGCCCGAACAAGCTCCGTAATCAATTTCTACGTTATACATGCCTGATGAAGTAACGGTGATCGATTCCGATTTTTCAGAAAGCAATGTTCCCGAACGATACCAGTTGTAAGAGTATGTATCGGCATTCGGCAGGCCATAAACCTCAAGGGTAATTGAGTTACCATCACATACTTCTGCTGTCCCATCCCCAAAGTCGGCCTGACCTTGCGGTCTAATGGTCAACCCCGTATTAACGCTGATGTAGTACATAGGATAAGGATCTGAAGCCGGACTTGTAACGGCCGGACTCGTACTTCGCACTCTAAGCCGGTAATTTTCACCACGGGTATCTGTTGGGATGGCGAATTGCATATAGAAGTCAAAAACAAGATTTTTACTTCCATCCCTCGCCAGTTCAACCGGACTACTGAAGTCCCCATCAGGGTCTGAGAGTTCTAGAATAAATTCATTATCCGTGTTAACCATAGGTGGGTTCCAGGTAAATCTTACCCAGTAATCGTTAAAAGATGAGGAAGCACATGCCTTATTCCAGGGTGTAGATCCTGGCGGCGGGGTCTGGTTTGGCGCAGCAACCGGGGCGTTGAGTACCTGGGAATGCATATTGCTCAGGACTAGTAGGAAGACCGGCAACAGCAAAACCCGAATGTTGTAGAATAATTTTGTTTTCATAAGTGGGCGTAGTTTTGGGGGACTACTCTGGCTAACTTCTCTTCATTTCCACCAGTTTTTCTAAATCCCATAGTATTCATTAACAAATATGTCATATAAATACTGGGGGGAGAATTTAATGTTGTGGGCCTGATTAAATATGTTGTGAAATGGCTCTATTTGTATGGATAGGCTTTTTTATAGGCCTGATACCCCCATTTTTCTTAACTTTGCGGCTTCTAAACACAGGGAATGAGCGAAGAAAATAAAGCGCTGAATTTTATTGAACATATCGTGGAGGAAGACCTGGCAGCCGGATTTCCGAAAAGCCAATTGCGTTTTCGGTTTCCCCCGGAACCTAACGGCTATCTCCACATAGGACATGCAAGTTCTATTTGCCTGAATTTTGGGCTGGGGTTGCGTTATTCAGCCCCGGTAAACCTTAGGTTTGACGATACCAACCCGGTAAAGGAAGAAAAAGAATTTGTAGACGCTATCAAAAAGGATGTCAGTTGGCTGGGCTTTAATTGGGACCAGGAGTGTTATGCATCCGACTACTTTCAGCAGCTTTACGACTGGGCAGTTCAGCTCATCAAAGAAGGAAAAGCCTATGTAGACAGCCAGTCGTCTGAAGATATGGCCTTTCAAAAGGGAACTCCTACAGAGCCCGGAACTAACAGCCCATACCGGGATCGAAGTACGGAAGAAAACCTTGAATTGTTCGCCGGGATGAAGGAAGGCAAATACCCCGAGGGAAGTCACGTACTAAGGGCTAAGATCGATATGGCTGCATCAAACATGCTGATGCGTGATCCCATCATGTATCGCATCCTGCACAAGGCACATCATCGCACAAATACCGATTGGTGTATTTATCCGATGTACGATTGGACGCATGGGGAGAGCGATTATATTGAGCAGGTTTCACATTCTTTGTGCACCCTGGAATTTGCTCCTCACAGGGAATTATACGATTGGTTTCTGGACCAGGTAGCAGATAAAAAGAAGATCAGGCCAAAACAGAGGGAGTTTGCTCGGAGGAATTTAAGTCATACCGTTGTCAGTAAAAGAAAACTACTTCAACTGGTTGACCAAAAAATAGTCAAGGGATGGGATGACCCAAGGATGCCTACCATATCAGGCCTTAGACGAAGGGGATATACCTCGGAGGCGATACGCAATTTTGCGGATACGATCGGGATTGCCAAAAGAGAAAATCTTGTAGATGTTTCTTTACTTGAATTTCATGTGCGGGAAGATCTCAATAAAAAAGCACCCAGGGTAATGGCTGTATTGGATCCTGTAAAGGTGGTGATTACCAACTATCCAAAGGAAAATACCGAATGGTTGCAAACAGAAAATAACCCTGAGGATGAGTCGGCCGGACACAGAGAAATTCCTTTTAGCCGGGAACTCTACATTGAAAAAGGCGATTTCAAGGAAGAGGCCAACAGAAAGTTCTTCCGCCTGAAATTAGGAGGGGAAGTACGGTTAAAGAGTGGCTATATCATCAAAGCCGAAAGTTGTAGTAAAGACGCAGATGGAAATATTGTGGAGATCCAATGCACTTATGATCCAAAAAGCAAAAGCGGAAGCGGTACCGAAGAAAGCCTTCGAAAAGTAAAGGGAACTTTGCACTGGGTATCTGTTCCTCATGCAATAGAGGCAGAAGTACGCCTGTACGATAGGCTTTTTACCGATGAATCACCTGACACCCATAAGGATAAGGAATTTATGGATTTTATTAATCCCGATTCTCTGAAGGTCATTTCAGCCTATGTTGAACCAAGCCTTTCTTCTGCAAAAATAGAGGATCACTTTCAGTTCCAGAGAATAGGTTACTTTAATGTTGATAGGGATTCGAAACCGGGAAACTTAGTTTTTAACAGAACGGTTCCTCTCAGGGATAGCTGGGCTAAAATCGCCCAAAAACAATAAATAGATAAATACTATTTAAAAAAATAAAACAATAGGTATATTATATTAAAATCGCCTCCACAGGAACTTATATAGCGGGATTTTAAAAGTTAGCTGGAGGAGAATGTGGTATCACTACTGAAAGTGCGTAGAAAGCCCTTAAACGCAGAATGCTGCTTCTAAGGACTAAAAAATAAAAAAACCTGAAACTAGTTGGCTTCAGGTTTATTTATTTAAGAAATTAAGAGGCTACTCCTTATTTTTTTTTGGAGAATCTTTTTTCATTGCCTCCCCTATCATATTACTCGCTGTAAATGAGGCAACCATGTTGTTTAGCATATCACTTCCGGCTTGGGGTGAATTGGGAAGAAGGATAAGATTAGTATTAGTTTCCTCTCCAATGGCCTGTAAGGTATCGTAGTGTTGTGTAACCACGATAAGGGCAGAAGCTTCCTGCGAATTGATCCCTACCTTATTGAGGACCTCAACAGATTCCTCAAGACCACGGGCAATTTCTCTCCTCTGGTCGGCAATACCCTGTCCCTGCAATCTTTTACTTTCCGCTTCGGCCTTAGCCTTCTCAACGATAAGAATACGTGCGGCATCTCCTTCAAATTGAGCCGCGATTTTTTCTCTTTCAGATGCGTTAATTCGGTTCATAGCTGCTTTTACCTGAGAATCCGGATCTATATCGGTCACCAGGGTTTTGATAATATCATACCCATAATCCAGCATAGCATCCTGCAGCTCTGCCTTTACAGCGATGGCGATATCGTCTTTTTTCACAAAGACATCATCGAGTTTCATTTTGGGTACTTCGGCACGTACTACATCAAATACATAAGACGTAATTTGTTCGTGGGGATATTCCAATTTATAAAAGGCTTCGTATACCTTGCTCTTTATAACAACGTATTGTACGGAGATCTTTAGTTTAACAAATACATCATCCAGGGTTTTGGTTTCAACGATGACGTCGAGCTGAGTGATTTTCAAACTAACCCGACCTGCAATTCGGTCTACCAAAGGAATCTTCATTTGCAGACCTGAATTTCTAACACTGTGAAACCTTCCAAAACGTTCCACAATTAAAGCCGTTTGTTGTTTTACGACAAAAAACGACAAGAGAAGAATAACGAATCCGATAAACAGAATCGGAATAAGAATAAAATTGCCCATAAAATAATATTGATTTAGAAAGTGAATTGAAAATAGTGTAACTAATATGTCGCTAATTGAACATAATTGTTACAATATACACCTTATTCAAAGGAAATAAAAAGGAGTTGATAGTATTGTTTTTACGGCAATTGCTCTACGGCAAACTCAATTCTTGCAAGGCTTTCCTCTCGGCCAATCAGGGCAAGAATATCAAAAAGATGTGGACCTTTTAGTCCGCCCACAATAACCAATCGCAACGGGGCCATCACCATACCAAAACTCTTCCCCGAATCTGCTATCCATTGCTTTACCTCTTCCTCAATAGAAGCCGAATCATAATTTTTAATGTTATTCAAGATGCCCGACACTTCTTTGAGAATTCCGGGCGTATGTTCTTTCCATTGCTTTTTCACAGCTTTTTCCTCATAGCCTTGTGGTCGGGAAAAGAAATAGGAACTCAGTTCCCAAAAGTCATTGACAAAATCAGCTCTTTCCTTTACAAGTGAGACTACAGAAGTAACGTATTGATGGTCGACATGCTCAGGCAGGGACCCCATTTGTTCTTGCAGCAGAGGTATAAATAAAGCGGCGAGCACATCATCGGGTTTTTGTTGAAGATACTGATGATTGTACCATCTGGTTTTTTCAGGATCGAAGCGGGCACCCGAATTGTGGACACGCTCCAGGCTAAAGGCCTCAATTAATTCTGTTAAAGAGAACATTTCCCGATCATCTCCAGGATTCCATCCAAGCATGGCAAGAAAATTCACAACGGCTTCAGGAAAATATCCCGCCTCCCTGTAACCTATTGAAGATTCCCAAGAAAGGGGAAATACAGGAAATCCCATTTTATCCCCATCCCTTTTACTCAATTTCCCTTTGCCCGTGGGCTTCATAATTAGAGGAAGGTGTGCAAAGACAGGCGGTGTCCATTCAAAGGCGTCGTATAGCTGGCAATGCAGGGCCAGAGACGGCAGCCATTCTTCTCCCCTGATAACATGTGTGATATCCATAAGATGGTCATCAACCACATTGGCCAGATGATACGTAGGCATTCCATCACTTTTAAACAATACTTTATCATCTAATAAAGAAGCATCAATCTCAATATTACCACGTATCTGATCCTTTAAATGCATAGTTTCTTCATGCGGAGTCTTAAAACGAATTACATACTCCTCCCCTGCCTCTATTTTAGCCTTGGTTTCTTCAGGGCTTAGGGCTAATGAGTTCGAAAGTTTTTTGCGATTATGCCAGTTGTATATAAATGTTTTCCCTTTTTCCTCGTGATCCTTTCTGTGGAAGTCGAGTGTCTCTGCAGTATCAAAGGCATAATACGCTTTCCCCTTTTCAACGAGTTGTTCAGCATATTTTTTGTAGATGTCCTTTCGCTCACTCTGGCGATAAGGACCATATTGGTCCTCTTTCCCCGGCCCCTCATCAAAAGGGATTCCACACCAGTTAAGTGCTTCTATGATGTACTCTTCCGCCCCTTCCACATACCGGTTCTGATCTGTATCCTCTATTCTGAGGACAAATTTGCCCCCTTGCTTTTTTGCAAAAAGATAATTGAATAATGCCGTACGAACCCCTCCGATATGTAATGGACCGGTTGGACTTGGAGCAAAGCGTACGCGAATTTTATCGTTCATGGAAGCTGATTTCAGTTGGCAAAGATAGGAGGTAGCGGCCGAATGCCAAAAATAAGTAATGGCCTCGCTCAGGCAATTGACCGGAGCTCTTTACCGGATGGAATATCGGTTTTCATGGGTTCGGGAATCCTCGGGTTCATAATCGAAAACCAGAGTGGCGGAATCAGGGCAAGCACCATTGAAGTGGGATAACCAAATGGCATTTGTGGGGAATCTTCATGGCAGTCGAGCAGCTGATATTTTTTTGATGAAATATAGTGATGGTCGCTATGCCTGGTAAGTTCATATAATATTATTCTTCCCATGACGTGATTGCTATTCCAGGAATGGACCTCCCTCACGCGCTCATATCTTCCCGACGGCAATTTTTTTCGAAGTAGACCATAATGTTCAATATAGTTGACCGTTTCTAAAAGCAAGAATCCAACAATAGCGGCCCCCAGGGCAAACCAAAGCACGGCATGCCCAAAGAAAAAATAAACAACAGAAAGATAAACTAGCTGAAAGATCAGATACCAGAGCATATCATTTTTAAAAGAAAAGAAGCTAAGGCTCTGGGAGCGAAGCAACCTTTGCTGAATTTTCCAGGCTTTTACATATTGCCTGTAAACAGAGCTAATCCAGAAGGAGTATACCGTCTGATTATACCTGGCCGTAGCGGGATCCTCCCTGGTAGCAGCATGAACATGATGCCCGAAATTATGTTCGATATAAAAGTGAATGTAAAGCGAAGGAAGTAACAAGAGTTTACCGAGATAACGCTCATATGATCCCTGTCTATGGCCCAGCTCGTGGCCTACATTTATGCCGTTTGTTCCCAGGACAATACCGATGGAGAACATAAGGCCGATTACCTCAAATGTTGCATACTGCTGGTTCGACAATGCCTGAAGGAAATAGAAAAGCAAGCCATAAACTATAGGAACATTAATGTATAACAACCAATCAAATAATACATTTAGTGATCTTTTTTCCTGCGTTTCTTTATTGTAATTTTCAGGATCCTGTGGCAGTAGAATTTCCAAAACAGGAATGAGGACAAAAGCGTAAAATGGTGTAAAATAACTCCAGGACCCACCAAAGGTAATTCCTACTATAGCGGAAAGTGGAATAGTAAGAGCTGCTAAATACTTTAAATCCTTCACCTTTAGCTTTTTAACAATTTTTTACGCCTCTATACCGGCATATCGGGTATCTTGGTATTAAATATAACAGAATTTGAAGAGTTACGATAACATCCTGAATAAACTCTCGGGCTTTATTTCCAAGTATTATAAAACGCAGATACTAAAGGGAGGCTTTTTATTTATGGCCATGGCATTGTTGTTCTGGATGGCTTCATTGGCCCTGGAATACTTTCTGTGGTTGGGCAGTGATTTAAGAGCTATACTTCTAATATCTGTATTAATAGGAACGGCCATTCTCTTTGTTAGATATATAGGGATGCCTTTAATGTCTCTTTTCAGACTGCAGAAAGGCCTCGATCTGAAAAGCGCAGCAGGAATAATCGGCAATCACTTTCCCAAGGTAGGCGACAGGCTCCTAAACTTATTGGATTTAGCGGAAGATGAAGAGAAGACAGAGCTATTACTGGCAAGTATAGAACAACGATCAAATGAATTATCTCCAATCCCTTTTCAACAGGCAATTGATTTCAAAAAAGCGTTTAAATACGCCAAATATCTATCCTTTCCTTTGCTATTGCTGGTTTTGGTGTGGGCGTCCGGTAAAATGGAAGATTTCATAGGTTCTTTTGACCGGGTTGTACATTATGATCTGGCGTATGAAAGGCCTGCTCCATTTCAATTTATAGTACTCAACAATCAACTGCAAACAATAGAAAAGCAGGATATTACTCTTCATTTGATGACCGAGGGAGAGGTAAAGCCAGAACTAGCGTATATAAATGTAGATGGAAAGGGACGCCTTATGCAGGAAGTTAACGGGCAGTACACTTATACATTTAAAGCCCCTGAACAGTCTAAAGAATTCTATTTTACGGCAAATGGAGTGCGATCAAAATCGTATACTCTTGAAACTTTGGCTGCGCCTTCTATACTTGAATTCTTTAGTGTCCTTGACTACCCTGATTATATAAGCACAAGGAAGGACACGCTTCTAGGCACGGGAAATGCAGTAGTTCCTGAAGGCACAACAATACAATGGCAGATAAAAGGCCAGAACACAACCGACGTCAATTTCATCACAGCTGATAGCTCCTATAGTTTTTCAAGAAACCAGGATAACTTTGAATTTAACAGGAGACTAGATAACGACCTTAATTATAAGGTGACCACCTCCAATACGAGACTAAAAGAGTACGAAAACCTCACCTATGCAATACGGGTTATTAAAGACGAAAATCCGACAATCAATATTGCGGAGATCAGGGACACCATTAATAATACTGTGAGTTACCAGGGAATAGCTAACGATGATTATGGTCTAACCCGACTTGAATTAGTTTATTTCAAGGAAGGAGAGGGAGAAGAACCTAATTTATTAGAGCTCGATCGGCCGGAAACAAGGGATTATGAGTTCTTTTACGATTTCCCCACAGGCCTTAATCTTGAGCGTGGAATCACATATAACTATTATTTCAGGGTAAGGGACAATGATGCTATCCACTCGGGGAAGACGGCCCAAAGCAGGGTATTTAGTACCAACATCCTCAATGAGGACCAGGAGAACAGAAGACAGTTAAATGAGCGGAAGGAGGTAATAGACAATTTTGACAAGGGCATTGAGGAGATGGATAAACAGGAAGAAATGCTCAGGGAAATTGAAAAGAATCAAAGGGAAAAGAATACCCTAAACTACAATGATAAAAAGGCAATAAAGGATTTTCTAAAGGCGCAACAACAACAGGAAGCACTTATGGAGAAGTTCAGTAAGCAACTTCAGGAAACCATGGGGGATGAGCAGGAGAAAAATGAAATAGATCAACTCCTAAAAGAACGATTAGAAAGACAGGAAATAGAAGCCAGGAAGAATGAGCGTTTATTAGAACAACTAAGGGAATTGGCAGAAAAGATAGACAAGGAAGAACTTGCAAAAAAACTGGAGGAACTCGGCAAACGCCAGAAAAACAGTAAGAGAAACCTAAGTCAGTTACTCGAACTAACTAAGAAGTACTACGTAACTGAAAAGGCAAATGAATTGGCAAAGCGGTTAATGGAGCTGTCAGAAAAGGAAGAAACCTTAAGTAAATTAAATCAGGAAAGGGAATTTAATTTAAGGGAGCAGAAGAAGATTAATGACAATTTTGAAGAAATATCAGAGGATTTAAAGGAATTAAGGAAGGCAAATGAGGAATTAACAAAACCGTTGCCCATTGAGGATAGGAAAAATATGGAAGCCGGCATCAGGAAGGATCTCGAAGAGGCATTGGAAGAAATAGGCCAGGGTCAGGAAAAGGAAATTGCAGATAAGAAAGAAAAGAATTCTGATCAGAATAATGAAAATGCAAAGTCGAAACAACGCCAGGCTGCAGCTAAAATGAAACAGTTGAGTCAGGAATTGCAGCAATCTGCAGTCAGTGGAGGCGGATCTTCCATTGCTGAGGATGCCGAGATGTTAAGGCAGATTCTTGACAATCTCGTCATTTTTTCATTTAAACAGGAGGCCTTGTTAGATCGGTTACAGGGGTCAGATCAAAGAAGAGCTTATTTTTCCAACGTTGTAAAGGAGGAGCAACAGTTAAAAAAGTTGTTTGAACATGTAGACGATAGCCTATTTGCCTTGTCCCTGCGACAGGCAGAGATAGCAGAATTTGTAAATGAACAGATTACTGAGGTATACTATAATATTGATCAATCATTGGAGAGTTTGGCGGAGGGACAGTCTTATCAGGGAGCCTCTTATCAACAGTATGTACTTACAGCCGCTAATAATCTCGCCGATTTCCTTGCGAATGTTTTAAGTAATATGCAACAATCTCTAAGTCAGGGTCAGGGTAGCGGACAACAACAAGACGGATTTCAGTTGCCGGATATCATTAAAGGACAGCAAGGGATTCAGGACAGTATGAATTCAAAGAAAGAAGGTGAAGAAGGGGAAAAGGGTGAGAAAGGAGAGGATGGTGCAGAAGGCAAGGAAGGTAAAGGAAGTGAAGGGGGAGATCAGGGCGAATCTGGGGAAGAAGGATCTGGAGATCAGGATTTGGGAGAATTGTACGAGATATATAAACAACAACAACTCATCAGAGGGAAGTTAGAGCAGCAATTGGAGACTTTAATATTAGAAGAGGATAAGGAATTGGCCAGAAGATTGGCGAAACAAATGGAAGACTTTGAAAGAGACCTTATCGAGAATGGTATTACACAGAGAACCATAGATAAGGCCAACCGTATTCAGCAACAGTTGTTGAAACTTGAGAATGCGGCATTGGAACAGGGCGAAAAGGAAGAAAGAGAGAGTGAAGAAGGAAAAAGGGAATATGATAAGCCCTTAATAAAGAAACGATCAGATTTTATCCAGGAGGAGGGTGTTGATGAGATATTAAGGCGACAAGTATTACCTTTGCAGGAATTTTATAAAGAAAGAGCTAAAATGTATTTTAGAAAGGATGGTTGAATATGTATATAATACTAAGTATTCAATTAAGGACGAAGATAAATATACTGAATGGTTTAAAAAAGTAATTGCTTCTGAATCGAAATATGCAGGTGACTTAGTCTATATACTGACAGATGATAGTGAGATTTTAAAGGTAAACCAGGATTATCTGGGGCATGATT
The DNA here is from genome assembly GCF_041205185.1 of Muriicola sp. SD30. Taxonomy (NCBI): domain Bacteria; kingdom Pseudomonadati; phylum Bacteroidota; class Flavobacteriia; order Flavobacteriales; family Flavobacteriaceae; genus Muriicola; species Muriicola sp. SD30. Next base: position 232,188 of record NZ_JBGEWB010000002.1, on the reverse strand, counting down.
ACTTCACGGACATAATCACTTTTGAATACAATAAGGATAATGAAGTTTCAGGAGATATATTTATCTCGCTCGACCAGATAAAAGAGAATGCTGAGAATTATAGCGTAACATTTGAGGAGGAATTAAGAAGAGTGATGGTGCACGGGATATTACATCTTCTTGGTTATGATGATAAGACTGACAAGGATCGGGAGAAGATGCGGGAATTAGAAAATCAAAAAATGAAAATGTTCCACGTGGAACAATAGACGACTATGTTTGAAAAGGAATATGATGTAATCGTGGTAGGTGGGGGCCATGCGGGCGCAGAAGCGGCAGCTGCTGCAGCTAATATGGGGTCTAAAACCTTATTGGTTACTATGAATTTGCAGACTATAGGACAGATGTCCTGCAATCCTGCTATGGGTGGAATTGCCAAGGGACAGATTGTTAGGGAAATTGATGCCCTGGGTGGTTATAGTGGTATAGTCTCTGATAAATCTGCTATTCAATTTAAGATGCTCAATAAGAGTAAGGGCCCTGCGATGTGGAGTCCTCGTACCCAAAATGACAGAATGAGGTTTGCAGAAGAATGGCGACTTATATTGGAAAGAACGCCTAATGTCGATTTCTACCAGGAAATGGTTAGCGGTTTATTGATGAAAGGCCAGCGCGTTGTTGGAGTACGAACTTCCCTAGGATTAGATATAAAGGGGAAATCTGTAGTGCTAACAAATGGTACATTTTTAAATGGTTTAATTCATATTGGGGATAAACAATTTGGAGGTGGAAGGGCAGGCGAGCGTTCTGCTACAGGAATAACCGAGCAATTGACAGAAATAGGATTTGATTCTGGTAGGATGAAGACCGGAACTCCCCCAAGAGTGGATGGCAGGTCTTTAGATTATTCTCAGATGATTCCACAGCCCGGAGATGAATTCCCTGAAAAATTTTCTTATTTAGATACGGCAGTTTTAAAAACTCAGCGGGATTGTCACATGACTCATACATCTAAAGATGTACATGAATTGCTTAAAGAGGGTTTCGACAGATCTCCAATGTTTAATGGCAGAATAAAAAGTATCGGCCCTAGATATTGCCCGTCAATAGAGGATAAAATTCATCGTTTTGCAGACAAGGAGAGCCATCAGATATTTGTAGAACCAGAGGGCTGGGATACAGTGGAAGTGTATGTAAATGGCTTTTCAACATCTCTGCCAGAAGATATTCAATACAAGGCATTGAAATCGGTAAAAGGTTTTGAAAAAGTAAAGTTTTTTCGTCCGGGATATGCAATAGAGTACGATTACTTTCCACCAACGCAATTAAAGCATTCCCTGGAAACAAAGATCATAGAGAATCTCTATTTCGCAGGGCAAATTAATGGAACCACAGGGTATGAAGAGGCTGCATCCCAAGGCTTGATGGCAGGAATAAACGCCCATCTGAAGATCAATGATCTTCCACCTTTTACTTTGAAGAGGGACGAAGCCTATATAGGAGTGCTTATTGATGATCTGATCACAAAAGGAACGGAAGAGCCCTACAGGATGTTTACTTCAAGGGCTGAATATCGTACCCTGCTAAGGCAGGATAATGCTGATTTGAGATTGACACCAAAAGGCTATGCACTCGGCCTGGCGTCAGAAGAAAGACTGAGAAAAATGGAGGAGAAGGAGCGCAAATCAAATGAGTTTATAGATTTTTTCAGGTCGACAAGCTTTAACCCGGATGATATGAATTCAATTCTTCAAGAGGTTGATTCTTCTCCGGTAAAACAAGCAGACAAAATGTACAAGGTATTTTCCAGGCCCAGAGTACGAATGGATCATATGCTTCAGCTAAAAGAAGTGGCCAATTATGTAAAAGACAATGAGCTTAACAGAGAAGTAATGGAACAGGCCGAAATACAGGTAAAATATTCGGGATATATAGAAAAAGAAAAGAATAATGCGGATAAATTGCAGCGCCTGGAAAATATAAAAATACCGGATAGTTTTGATTATACCAGATTAAAGTCTCTTTCCTGGGAAGCCAGAGAAAAACTCCAGGAGATACGACCAGTCACCATCTCTCAAGCATCCAGAATTAGTGGGGTTTCACCTAGCGATATTAGTGTTTTGCTGGTTTTCCTTGGACGCTGATTCAATTTGTTCCACGTGGAACATTCTATAAGAATGACACTTCAAACCGCATATATTTTCAAGTTAGCCACCCTATGATGGAATATTTAAGGACCAAGGATTTTATGGTTACTCAGGAGGAGTTTGTTCTGCTGTATGATGAACAGCTGCAATTATTACGTACCGAACCACAACCTGAAAATATAGCGACTTATTACCAGGATGAAGCATATATTTCTCATAGCGACAAGAACAATTCTTTCCTTGAAAAAATATACCATTTGGTTAAAACAATTGGTTTAAATAACAAAAGACGATGGCTTAAAAAATACCTGCAGCCGAAAGCCAGGATTTTAGATGTTGGGGCCGGAACCGGATCTTTTGTTGCCTATCTAAAGAAGAAGGGATTTATCATCGATGGCGTTGAACCAAGCTCAATAGCCAGGAAGGTCGCGAAGGCGAAGGGTATTGATCTAAAGGAGGACATAAGTGATCTGGGAGTGGGAAGTTATGATGCTATAACGCTATGGCATGTCCTTGAGCATTTTAAGGATCTGGACAAGAGCATAGATGAGATAACATCACGAATTAGAAAAGATGGCTTCCTTTATATAGCCGTTCCCAACTTCCGTTCTTATGATGCAAAACACTATGGAGGTTACTGGGCGGCCTATGATGTTCCCAGACATCTCTGGCACTTTTCTAAAGAATCAATTCATAAGATTTTTGCAAAGAAGGGCTTTAGTGTTTTGGATACTAGACCTATGTTATTCGACTCGTTTTATATCTCCCTCTTGTCTGAACGGTACAAGAGTGGAAAAGAAAATTGGCCGGCAGCAATCTGGCACGGACTGCGATCAAATCTCTACGGCTGGAAAACAGGAGAATACTCATCCCTTGTTTATATCCTTAAAAAGGATTCAGAGCCTTTTAAAGGCGTTTAGCGAGCTCATCAGACCCCTGATGCATTATTGATCCAAACAAAAGAAAATAAACGCAGAAAACGCATGTTAAGTCGCATCATACTATAGTTAAATACAATAACATTAAATAATTAAATAAATAATATCTATATATATTTTAAATAGGATAGAGAGTGAAAGATGATAAAAATTAAATTAATCGATCAGGGTACTAACTGCTTTCCTATTTTTGTCGAACTAAAATTAAAATCATGAAAAAATTACTTCTTGGACTGGTTATTATTTTAAGCTGGTCCTGTCAGCAGGATAAGATAGGATATGTAAACAATGTCCGACTTATGGATGGCTACAAGGAAAAAGTTGCCGTGGAGGCACGGTTTGCAGAAAAGAAAAAAGCATTTGATCAGAAAAGGGATAGTATTTCCCGAGTATTTCAAATGGAAGCTCAGGCAGTAGAGGCTCAGATTCAGTCTATGAGTCAGAATAAAGCGCAGGAAACCTATGCGGCACTTCAACAAAAAGGACAACAGATTGGTCAGCAGCTACAACAACAGGAGCAGCAAATGCAACTTATGGGTCAGGCTGATATGGATAGTGTTGTAGAAAAAGTGAAGCGTGAAATTACTGCCTTTGGAAAGGCAAACGGATACACCTATATTCTGGGCGGAGGCGAAGGAGGTAGCGTTCTTTACGGCGCCGAATCCAAAGACCTTACCGATGAGATCCTAAAAGTCCTGAACAAGGAAGAGGAGGAGTAAGTCAATTCATTTGTAGTAACACAAGGAGGATTATCACCGGGATAAAATAGATAACGATCGTTTTAGCACCTTCGTAGTCTTTGGCTATGCGCTGCCCCAGAAGGAGCATCAGCAATGACAAGCCGGCAATAATCGCCCCGATTTGAGCCAGGAAAAAGTCTTCAGAAGATATAATCTGGATAAATCCTATCAGACACAAAACTCCTGCGATTAGTTCCATGCAAGTGATTATAAGGAGAAGCAAAGGAACAACATTCCGAAAGGGAGACTTTGAAAAATGACCTTTTAACCAGCTAAGATTCCCTTTCCAATCAACCACCTTATCCATCCCGCTCTGAAGAAAAGTAATTATAATAAAAAGCAAAAGTAGCAGTACAGCTAGATTCTGTAATACAATTTCCATAATCAGATAATTTAAATAACTCAGTTACCCGTCAGGCAGCTGATTTGTGTAATAACCTTGTAAGTTTTATTGAAAGATCAGTCAGAATAATTTTTGAGTTGCCATTTCGTTCCACGTGGTAAATCGCCTCCTCCAACTCCTCCATAATTTTCAACACATTGTTTTCATGAACAAAACGGGCAAATTTATCAAACTGAAATCCGTCTACATGTATTTTCATATAAGCGAGTGAGTCGGCCTGATAATTAACCAGCATCGCCTGCCTGAAAACAGACATACAATACTTCAGAAAGTTTTTCTGAGTCTCACGTCCCGTTTTCGCAACTTCTTCGCTCCAAAGGATCAGCTCGTGGATTGCACCCTTTTTACCCTTGGCCTGAAAAGCACTCCGAACCCATTGTACGAACCACTTCTCAAAGATCAGTTCCTCAGAATCCTTATTCATCAGCTCCAGGGCTTTGTTGTAGTTTCCGTTCGATTCATGCGCTAAATGTACTGCCTCCTGCCGTGGCACGCCATTTTCTACCAATGCCTGGGCAATAGCCTCTTCAGGCAAAGGAGGGAAGTGCAGTAACTGGCAGCGGGAACGTATGGTCTGAAGAATATTTTCTTCATCTTCCGCAACCAGTAAAAAAATCGTTTTATGGGGCGGCTCTTCCAACAATTTAAGCAGTTTGTTGGCAGCGGAGGAATTCATCCGTTCGGCCATCCAGATGATCATCACTTTGTATCCCCCTTCGTATGATTTCAGGGAGAGCTTTTTTACAATATCCATCGCCTCGTCAACACCTATCTGTCCTTGTTTTTTTTCTATTCCAATATAGCGGTACCAATCAAACAAACTCCCATAGGGATCCTCCTTTAAAAAAGACCTCCATTCCTTCAGGAAATTATCGCTTACGGCACGACTTTTAATATTTTCGGTATTGGAGACCGGAAAAGCAAAATGAAGGTCGGGATGAGTAAATGATTTGCATTTTAAATTACAGGCTTCATCCCCGTTGATGTTTTCTCCCGAGGAGTTACCACATAAAATATACTGGGCATAGGCAAGGGCTACAGGCAAGGTTCCAGACCCTTCCGGTCCTACAAAGAGTTGGGCATGTGGAATGCGCCCCGAATCCGCACTGTGGGTCAGGTGTTTTTTGATATGAGGAAGCCCTAAAATTTCAGTAAACAACATAATATCAAAGATACAGATTAATACACTGTTATAAGGGCATTATCATTCTATCAGCTTTTCCTGAGTTCTTTTATTCTTTACATTTGTGCTTCTTTAAAACCAAGACAGGATGAAAACAATTGATGATCTCAATTTTTCAAATAAAAAAGCCCTCATACGCGTCGATTTCAATGTGCCACTGAACAGTGAATTCGAGGTAACAGACACCAATAGGATTGAAGCAGCCAAGCCTACAATCCTGAAGGTTCTGGAGGACGGGGGTAGTGCCATATTAATGAGCCATTTGGGTAGACCCAAAGGGAAGGTCAATGAGGATATGTCTTTAAAACATATCTGTGAAGCAGTTAGTGAAATCATTGGTGTAGAGGTCAGATTTGTTGAAGATTGTGTTGGGCAAAAAGCGGAAGAAGCTGTAAAACAACTTGAGAACGGGGAAGTTCTCTTACTTGAAAATCTTCGTTTTCACGCCGAAGAAGAACAAGGGGACGAAAATTTTGCCAAAGCCCTGTCCGGGCTGGGAGATATTTATGTCAACGATGCCTTCGGAACCGCCCATAGAGCGCATGCGTCAACCACAATTGTTGCCAAATTTTTTCCTGAAAATAAGTGCTTTGGTTACCTGCTGGCCAAAGAAATTGAGGCCATAGAAAAAGTGATGCGTACAGGGGAGAAGCCAATTACGGCGATCCTGGGCGGGGCAAAGGTTTCTTCTAAGATCACCATCATTGAAAATATATTAAGTAAGGTAGATCACCTTATCATTGGAGGTGGAATGACCTACACCTTCGTAAAAGCAAAGGGGGGAGAAGTTGGAGCTTCTATTTGCGAGGATGATAAAATGCAGCTGGCTCTGGAGATTTTAGAGAAAGCCGGGAAAATGGGCGTGCAAGTGCACCTTCCTGTTGATGTGCTGGCAGCTGATAGCTTTAGCAATGACGCAAAGACTCAGATTGTTTCCGTGAACAGTATTCCCGATAATTGGCAGGGCCTGGATGCCGGGCCTGAAACTTTGAAAAATTTCGAAAAAGTAATATCGGCCTCCAAAACGATACTATGGAACGGTCCTGTCGGTGTTTTTGAGATGGAAAATTTTGCTAAAGGCACTATTGCCGTGGGGAATTTTATTGAAGAAGCAACTAAAAACGGAGCATTTTCCCTGGTTGGGGGAGGTGATTCGGTAGCCGCCGTTAAACAATTCGGCTTTGAAGATAAAGTGAGCTATGTCTCCACGGGAGGAGGTGCCATGCTCGAAAGCCTTGAAGGCAAGGTATTGCCCGGAATAGCTGCAATATCAAAGGGCTAAACACGTTAATTTAGTATACCTCAATTGGCAATTGAATAGGAAGAAAATATTATTTTATTCTTTCAGAAAAAAATTGCAATTTAGTTGATCCCCACAACCAAAAGCAGAACTATGTGTGTGATTAGAAAATGGTTGTTTTCCTTTGTCCTAATTGGGATAACTATACTGGTAAACGCTCAGGATTCAGATTCTCTGAAATTAAAGGAAGCGATAATTAAGTCTACCGTAATTGACACTTTAATTCCTCCACCTGAATCAGCCGTTACTTTTTCTGTAAATCCCGACAAAACCATCAGCCTTAAAGACCATTTGGAAGCCTCCAGATACGATAGCTTATGGATGAGGGAATTGTATAATACCGCCCAACTTTCAGGACAAATGTATGAAGTCGTGGGAAGCATGGGCGAACTTTTATCAGATACCCTGGAGCAGGAGTTACCTGAGCTCAGCACCGAATTGCTTAAGGAAAGACTAAAAGCTTTAGATGAGAAAACGCCTTTTAATATCGCTTATAACCCATCTCTGGAATCGGTAATCAAATCTTTCCTGATCCGCAAAAAAGATCTGATGGAGAGAATGCTTACAGCGAGTCAGTTTTACTTTCCCCTCTTTGAACAGGAATTGGATAATCATAATATCCCACTTGAAATAAAATACCTGGCGATTGTCGAATCTGCCCTTAACCCCAGAGCAAAGTCGAGAGTTGGGGCAACAGGCCTATGGCAATTTATGTACAGTACAGGAAAAATGTATGACCTGGAAGTAAGTAGCTACGTAGACGAACGAAGTGATCCAATTAAGTCCACCAGGGCCGCCTGCCAATATCTTTCCAAGCTGTACGATATTTTTGGCGACTGGGACCTTGCATTGGCCGCATATAATTCTGGCCCCGGAAATGTTAACAAGGCAATAAGAAGGTCAGGGGGCTATACCAATTACTGGAATATCAGAAATAATCTGCCCCGGGAAACCGCCGGCTATCTGCCAGCTTTCCTGGCAACCATGTACTTGTTTGAGTATGCTGAGGAGCATGGATTAAAACCTGTAGAAGCAGCTCGTCCGTATTTTGAAACGGATACAGTCCATGTAAAGAGACTGATCACTTTCGACCAGATTTCAAGGATGGTTGACGTGAGTAAAGAAGAACTTACGGTCCTCAATCCTTCCTACAAACTAAATATTATCCCATATATCGCTAAAAAAGAATATACGCTTCGATTGCCAAAAAAGGAGATAGGGAAATTTGTCACCAATGAAGATTCTATCTATGCCTTTGTGGAGCAGGAACTAAAATCTAAAGAATCGGTCCTTCCACAGTTCGTTAAAGCTGATTCACGCATCAGATACAGAGTAAAAAGTGGAGATTACCTGGGTAAAATCGCAGAGCGATATGGAGTCGGTGTTAGCCAAATCAAGAATTGGAACGGATTGCGAAGCAATACGCTAAGGATTGGCCAACGCCTTACTATTTATCCAAGAAAGCCATATATAGCATCTACTTCGTCTAGTAATTCCAATAAATCACTGAATAACAGCGAATTAAAGTTCCACACAGTTAGGGAAGGCGATTCATTATGGACCATTTCACAAAAGTATCCGGGAATTTCCATAGAAAATTTACGAGAATGGAATGGTATTAGTGGTAATAAGTTGTTGCCGGGCACTAAACTTAAATTATGTGCGTGCTCATCCTAGGCATTTTTTTAAATCGAATTAAATCTAGAGTCAAAATTCAATGAAACACTTATCTCTGCTATTGCTGACCCTTTTACTGATTTCTTGTAATGACGGGCCCAAAAAGAAGTACAAACCCGGATCAATTGGCGCAATAAATAGCCTGGGTGTCGTGATCAGTAACGAATTGTGGGAAGGCGCTGTAGGGGACAAACTAAGAGAGCACTTCGCAGCCCCTGTTGTAGGTCTTACCTGGAAAGAGCCTTTATTTAGCCTGGAACAAATGCCACAAAAGGTTTTTACGGGTACAACCAGGTACCGAAGAGCCGTATTGTTTGTTGATCTGGACACGGTAAACGTTGCACATATTAAAACGGATCTCTACGCTGCGCCACAGGAAATTGGGGTCATAAAAGGCAGGACACAGGAGGAACTCATCAACAATATAGAGTCTCATGCAGATGAGATTATTGCAGCTATAAAAGGTATGGAGCTGGAAGAAACCCAGAAACGTTTCCTACGCTCGTTGAATAAAGATAAGATCTTAGAGGAAAAGTTTGGAGTGACACTCCGACTCCCATCCATATATAAAATGGGAAAACAGGAGGATAATTTTGTTTGGATTGACAGAGAAATTCAAAAAGGAAGTATGAATATCATCGCGTATGAAATCCCCTGGAACAGACTGAATAATGATTCAACTTTGGTAACCGACTTTATTCGGATGCGGGATTCAATAGGGGAGAAATACATCCCCGGGCCTGACGTGAGGAATAAGAAAACCTACATGACCACGGAAGATGCCTTTGCCCCACATTTTTTTGAAACAGAAATTGACGGACATAAAACGCTGGAAGCCAGAAGTATATGGGATATTGAGAACTATCCCATGGCAGGGCCGTTCTTAACCTTTGTCATCGATGATGAACAAAACAACAGGAAACTTGTTGTGGAGGGCTTTACGTTTGCCCCGGCCACCAACAAAAGAGACTATATGTTTGAACTGGAGGCGATCCTGAGGACTATCAAGTTCAAATAGTTCCTTGAAGACAAAAAAAAAGCGCTTTCAATTTTGAAAGCGCTTTTTTTATTTCATTTAATCGAAGGCAAAACCGGTTGACAGCCTGAAAATAAAGGCGTACATGGTTATAAGCCATAGTGCAAAACAGAACCAGGAAAAAGCCTTAAAATACTTCTTAAGGAACATATTTCTCCAATTCCTGAATGCGTCAATATAAATTTCTTTTACGAGTAAAATTTTCTGCATATCCCTGCCATTTAGTGTTTATCCTAAGGCAAAGATCAAGTTATGAACGGATTCTATTGTAATAAATAGACCAAGGACACATAAATCGGATTACTTAAAAAATCCCACAGCCCGGGCTCTTTTAACAGTATGCTTTGTCCGTTATATGGTAATAAAATAAAAAAACACGATCCATGGACCGTGTTTTTACAAAAGAATTGGGTTGGTTAATCGAAGGCGAAACCTGTAGCTACTCTGAAAATGAAAGCATAAAGGACAATCACTAAACAGGCAAGGCAAAACCAGGTAAAAATCTTAAAGAGGTTTCTTATAAAAAATGACCCCAGATTTTTAAAGGCTTCCAGGTAAATTTCCTTAATGAGTAAAAGGTGTTTCATATGGTGAGGTTTAGGTGAACTATTTTATGGTAATAACTGTGAATACTAAAAGAACGTATTCAGGCAGATCTAATTTGTTGTATACCCGTCAAAAGATGTTGAGAACTAACAAATGGAATGGGGAGAGCTTATAAAAATTTTATTAAAATCAGGTTAGATTATAAAAAAACCACCTGCATTGCTGCAAGTGGCTAGTTGGTAGGTTAGTTCTACAGGTATTAATTACATATTTACTATAATAAATTCAGATCGTCTGTTGAGCTGGTGTTGGGCACTAGTACATCGAATACTGCCATCACACCCATTAAGGAGTCGTTCTTCCCCATACCCAATAGCACTTTCAATTCGTTTTGGATCAATTCCCTGGGAAATGATATAATCTCTGGTTGATTTAGCCCTCCTGTCTGAGAGGTATTTGTTGTAGGCGGCTTTACCCCTGCTGTCTGTATGAGACTCGATTTTGATCACCATCGTTGGGTTTTCCTTCATTACGGCTACTAATCTGTCTAATTCCTCGCCTGCATCTTTTCTTATATTGTATTTGTCAAAATCGAAATAGATCATATCCAATTTGATCTTTTTGATCCCTTCTTCCATCACGACAAGCTCCTCAAGTCTATCGAGGGTAACTTCAACATTGATGACCTCGTTCTCTTTTGTAGGGACATTCATAACCACTTCGGAATAGCCTTCTTTATTGGTTTTAACTGTATATTTCGTATGGCTGTCAAGATCTTCAAAAACGAAACTACCATCCTTATCTGACACGACTTCTTTCAGTTTAATATTATTCTCATCCAACAGTGTCACAAGGGCTTCTGGCATAACTTCTCCTGTAACCAGGTCTGTAATCACCCCCTCTATAGCGTTGAGGTTGAGTTCCTCCGGCATGAGTTTTGAAAAAGAGTAAATATCATCATCTCCTTTTCCTCCCCGCCTGTTGGAAGCAAAGAAACCTCTCTGGGTAGCCTCATCCACGATATATGAAAAGTCGTCTTTCTTTCCATTGATGGGCTTGCCCATATTCTTTACTTGTTCAAACCCTTCCTCTTCTGAAAAAGCCACTTCGTAGACGTCTAATCCGCCCAGTCCTATGTGTCCGTTAGAAGAAAAGTACAATTTCCTATCGGTAATAAAAGGGAACATTTCCTTGCGCTCTGTGTTGATCTCCGGCCCCAGATTACGGGGTTCTGAAAAGTTTCCGTCCTCATACACATCTACTACAAAAAGATCTGTTTCACCAAGACTGCCGGGACGATCAGAAACAAAGTACAGTTTTTTCCCATCCGGGCTCAGGGCCGGATGGCCCGTTGAAAATTCGTCACTGTTAAAGGGAAGTTCGGTGGCCTCTGTCCAGTTGCCATCTACCTTCCTTGATCTGTAAATTTTTAGATTGTTTACCCCGTTTTTATCTCTTTTTAATTTCTTACCGTAATTATTTCGGGTAAAGTACATGGTGGCATTATCGGGGGAAAAGGCAACAGATGCCTCATGGTATTTGGTGTTGATTTTTTTAGAGAACTTTATAGCGTCTTTCACTTCCTGTGATTCCTTATTTACTTTGGCCACATAAAGATCGAGATAAGGCTGATCATTCCATTTATACCGTCTGGTACTAAAAAATGATGAGTCCATTGCCGAAGCAAAAACAAGCTGGTCCTCATTGTAAAACATAGGGGAAAAATCGGAATATTCAGAATTGGTCGCCACATTGCGTAGTGTATATTCCTGTTCCGTATCTAAGATATTATCCAGCACTTTTTCCTTAGGGGTGGTTCGTGGATCATCTACTGTATATCGCATCCCTTCCTTCTTCACCCGGCGGTCATATATACGCATCAGGCGTTTTGCCCTGGAATATTTTCCAGTACCCTTAAGGCTGTGGGCGTATTTAAAGATATTTTCATTGCTTATCTCATTCTGATATTTAGTGTACAGTATATCATACCAATAATAAGCCCTTTCCATATTGGTGTTGAAATAATGGGAATCACCCGCTTTCTGGATGATTTCATAGGTATAATTTTCTTCGTTGTTGGAAAGGTACTGTTCGTAGAGTTCAGCGGCTTCAGCATACCACATCTTATCAAAATAAGAATCTGCTTTTTGCAACAATTTTGCAGGTGGGTCCTTGGAAACGAATTGTTTCTTTGATTTTAAATTCTTACTGACCGTCTTTTCCGGACCATTGTTGTTGATAACCCGCTGCATAGTTACTTCCATGTTGGAGGAAATTGGCGCCGGAATATGCATTATCCACATCTTGCCCTTGTATTTCCCATCAAGCCGGTTCTGGGCGGCGTTTAATACAGGTTTCCAATCAGCATTACTGGCCAAATAAACGTAGGATAACTTTGTTTCCGGATGAAGTACTGTCTGGGCATTAATTCCCTTTGCCCGCAATGTGCCAACGAATTTCGATACGTTGTTTTGATCCCCAAATACTCCGGCAATTGCATAGTAGCCTCCCTGAAGAGTATTTAATTCTTTAATGGTTCTGGAAGCGATTGAAGATTTTTTAGCTGCCTTGAGAAATAGGTTGTGTGTATTTATTTCGGCAACCTTGTGTGTTGACGGGAATTCATTTTTTAAAGCGGGTGGAGTATTGTTATTTCCCTCCACGTGCAGGATCCACATCTTTTTTTCGTAGGTTTTATCCAGGTAGAATTCGATGGCCTGCTCTCCCGAATTAAAGCGGTTGAGATACACATAATGCATCCCACTTTGAGAATCTTTGTATACCTCGGCGGCGAAATTTGTTTTTCTGAGCGAGTTCGCAAAAGATTGAGCGTTGCTGGAAACCCCAAAGACTCCTGCAACCATGTAATACCCTGAAGCTATGACCGAGTTGGCAGGAATGGATTTCGTGGCGATTTTATGGTACTTTGCTTTATCGGCGAATGCTTCAAAGGCAGAAACCCGGTCTGAATTTATCTCCGGATTAGGAGTTAGTCCATGGGAACTGCCTATGCCAGCTAAAAGCAAGATGATTAATAAGCAAAAATATTTGAATTGCATTTGTGTATTATCCCCTTTACATGCCTTATTCAAAGACAATTTATTCTGGTTTTTGTGAAATTCTTTACGGGATTTGGTAATACCCCATTTCATAACGCCGAATTTATGGGTTCTAATGCTAGAGGATTACTTTTTGTTGTGAAACAGATGTTTTTTGTCGTGTATCTCCATTATATGTGGCTTTAAGAGAAGTAGATCCGATAATTTTGGAGCGATCAGACAATAAAAAAGAATAGAAAGGCAAAACGTAAATGAGGCTGGAAGAAAATTAAAAATATACCTTACAGTATATAATTAAAATAATGAAATTGGTTGATTTTAAAGGAATTACTTCTGGAATATGGAGTATTAAATAAAAAAAGCATCTGTAAGGATGCTTCTTCTATTGTTTGTATTTTAAAACTAGTCTTTTTTCTCCTCTAATTTGTCATCTTCTTTAGAGGCGTCTTTGAATTCTTTAATTCCGCTTCCCAATCCCCGCATTAATTCAGGAATCTTTTTTCCGCCGAATAATAATAGTACCAGGACTACAATAACGGCTATTTGCCAGGGGCCAATGGCCAGAAAAGGTATTGATAAGATCATTGCATTATTTTATAAGGTAAACAAAGGTAGTAAAAATCTTAATAGACTTATTGGATATCAAACGTTAAGATTTTGGTTTAATTGCTTAGCCTTAGCTGTCGGAACGAATTTGGTATGTAAATTATATAAACGATTTCACCTTAAGGCAAATTTATGATTCTTCTGTGCTGATATTCAATTCGAAATGTATCTTTGTGTGCAATGGAGAAAAAAGGTAAAAAACGCAAAGAAATAAAGCGGAAGTTACTTCATAAGTACCGCCTCGTAATCCTTAATGAAAGCACATTTGAAGAAAAAATATCCTTCAAACTGAGTCGGCTTAACGTTTTTATTACGGGTACCTTATTTATCATTGTCCTTATCGGCCTTACAACACTTCTCATTGCCTTTACTCCACTTCGGGAATATATTCCGGGCTATTCTTCAACCCGACTAAAAAAACAAGCGACTGAGCTTACCTATAAAACGGATTCCCTGGTCAATGTCCTTAATTATACTAATCGGTATTTGGAAAATATCAGAATGGTGTTAAGAGGGGATGTTGAAAACAATGAAATGAACAGGGATTCTTTGTTTGAACAGTTTAAAATTGATCCTTCAACGATTGATCTTTCTCCCATAAAGGAAGATTCTATCCTAAGGGCGCAAGTGGCTCTCGAAGATAAATACAATTTGTTTCAAAGAAATATCAGCAGCGGAAACCTCGTCCTGTTCTCACCTGTTTCCGGTGTTGTTTCTGAGGGCTACAATGCCGAAAAGAAACACTTTGCAGTGGATATAGTAGCAGAGAAGGACGCCCCGGTCAAGGCTGTTGCTAATGGCACAGTTATATTTTCAGAATGGACGATCGGGACCGGATATGTAATTATTATGGAGCATGAAGAAGGGTTACTTTCAGTTTATAAACATAATGGATCTCTAAGCAAGGAGCAGGGTGAAATTGTCCGGGCAGGAGAGGTGATTGCCTCCGTAGGAAATACGGGGGAATTGACAACCGGACCCCATTTGCATTTCGAGCTTTGGAATAATGGCAATCCCGTAAATCCTTCAGATTACATAGATTTCAATTAAGGAGCATGTCTTTAAAATCAGTTGCCGCCAGGATTTTCGCCGGAATTATTTTTAAAAGAACCCAAAAATGGGTTGAAAACCCGATAGAGACCCAGAAAAAGGTATTTAATGACCTTCTAAAAGAAGCAAAGAATACGAAGTTCGGATTAGATCACGAATTTAAAACAATCCGAAATCATTCCGACTTTGTACAGAAAGTCCCAATCAGGGATTATGAAGCGCTGAAAGGATATGTACAACAAGTTGTGGACGGGGAAAAAGATATTCTATGGCCCGGAAAACCAGCCTACTTTGCCAAAACAAGCGGAACTACCTCTGGTGCCAAATTTATTCCTATCACCAAAGCCTCCATTGAGCACCAGGTGGAAGCCTCCAGAAATGCCATTCTGAATTATATTCACGAAACAGGTCGCACATCTATAGTAGACGGCAAAATGATCTTTCTGCAGGGAAGTCCGGAACTGTCTGAAAAGAACGGCATTAAATTCGGACGTTTATCAGGGATCTCTGCCCATTATGTGCCTGCTTATCTCCAGAAAAACCGACTTCCAAGCTGGGAGACCAACTGCATAGAAGATTGGGAAACCAAGGTGGATAAAATTGTGGAGGAGACCATGGAGGAAGATATGAGGGTGATTGCCGGGATTCCTTCCTGGGTACAAATGTATTTTGAAAGGTTAAAAGCAGTATCAGGAAAGAAGGTTGGGGATCTCTTTGAGAAGTTCGAACTATTTATCTACGGAGGGGTTAACTATGAACCCTACCGGGCTGCCTTTGAAGAACTTATCGGCAGGAAGGTAGCAAGCATTGAGTTATTTCCTGCAAGCGAAGGCTTTTTTGCCTACCAGGACAGGCAGAATGAAAAAGGGATGCTTCTACTCCTGAATTCCGGGATATTTTA
Source organism: Muriicola sp. SD30 (assembly GCF_041205185.1). NCBI lineage: Bacteria > Pseudomonadati > Bacteroidota > Flavobacteriia > Flavobacteriales > Flavobacteriaceae > Muriicola > Muriicola sp. SD30. The sequence goes on along the minus strand of NZ_JBGEWB010000002.1, from coordinate 216,623 downwards.
CGAGTTTGTAAAGACTGATGAATTTTTTGAGGCCAATCCCAAAAGAATTACAATAGAAGATGTACAACTGGGCGTGAACTACGCCATGGTTATCTCCACAAACGCCGGTCTGTGGGCCTATGACCTTGGAGATACCGTTCAGTTTATTTCGCTAAAGCCTTACAGAATCATTGTATCGGGAAGGATTAAACACTTTATCTCGGCTTTTGGAGAACACGTAATAGCCAAGGAAGTAGAATACGCCATGGAAGAGGCCATTAAAGAAACAGATGCCCAGGTACAAGAATTTTCTGTTGCCCCGCAAATAATCCCTGAAGGAAATGAACTGCCGTATCATGAATGGTTTATTGAGTTTGTAAAAAAGCCATCAGACATGAAAAAGTTTGCAATCTGCCTCGACCGTTCCCTTCAGGAGCAAAACAGTTATTACCTGGATCTTATACAGGGTAAAATTCTTCAGCCATTAAAAATAACGTCCGTAAGAAAGGAAGGATTTAAGGCGTATATGAAATCTGTAGGCAAACTGGGAGGTCAGAATAAAGTTCAACGGCTATCCAACGACAGGAAAGTAGCAGAGGGATTGGAGAAACAAAAGGAAAACTAGAACCTCCTACCCTAAAAATAGGCTTAAATCATCAATATAAAATGTATTTTTGCCTCAGAATGAATAAGATTAAAGACACTACACGCGCCCAGGAATCTACAAATGCCATAGAGCGATTGTATATCACCATGCGGCACCTTTTTAACCGTGGATTTTATAAACCCATGGGCATTTCAGGAGAAACCCTTCGCAATGCATTGCTTCTGCTAAGACCTGAAATATATGGTACTGTTGCAGAGGAAAAAACTGAACTCAGCGGACTTATTTATGTATTAGAGCGATTACCGGAAGGAATTGAACAATGTCGATTTATCAATCTTACTTCGGATGAAGGCTATTCAAAATCTCATTTTAATGCTATAATTCCTCCAAAAAGGAGACGGAACTGCTACAGGATTGACGAGGAGCAAATGAACATTGAGATTACCCGCGGCCGCTCTGACATTTACGATATCCTTACCCACCTCACCTTTCTTTTTATAGAATCGGGCAAGATTTGCAATAAGGTCCTGATTGAAGAGACCCATAAAACGATACGCGACTGGCAAAAACTCTCCGAAGCAGTTAATAAGTCAAAATTAAGTCAGGCCGACAGGGAAGTAGCCCTCATTCATACGGCTAACATTCTGGGGAGGTCATTTGTTGAGACCATGGAAGTGTACCAGAAGCTAGCGACAAAAAAAGACCCAGAACGATTTTTAAAAATCATATACTGGCTGGGCAAGCTCGCCATTGACGAGGAGACCGGCGGTGAGAAAAGGATCATCACCTTTAGTACTTTATTGAGGGAGCGGTTAGGGCACCATATCCATGGAGAGCAATGGGCCAATCAAATCAAGGATACCTTGCATAAACACGGATTGCTCCAGAGGCCTGTTCACATTATAAGTGCCAATATGCACTCCGTTGCGAACTCTTTGTATGCCAAAAAAGCTTTGCGGAAAGAATTTCCGGGGGAAGGCAAACTAGAGATGTTTCAACAGCTCAGCCTGGATAAAAATACCGCCTTGAGGGAGAAAGTACTAGCTGCTGCCCGTAAAAATGGAATGATTGAGATAAAGGACAAATCGGGGACCAATATTGATGTACAGATCTTTGATATGGCTCGTCTTGGAAAAGATGCCTGTTGTTATGAATTGGATGAAAATATTCCGGAAGCAGAAAAACCTGTTATCTTCGTAATGGACTATGCCTTCGGGGAACAGGCCTATGAGACGATTGATGAATTACTTAAACCCTACAAACGAAAAAAGCAAAAGCCGGCATTTTTAGACGTGGCTTCAATTTCAATCATGGGAAAAGCAGGTATTCTTGAAGGGGGAAAAGGAGATTTAATGATCCCCAAAGCGCATATATTTGAAGGAACGGCAGACAATTATCCCTTTAACAATGAATTCAAAGCTTCTGATTTTCAGGGGAACGGACTAAAAGTTATGGAAGGCACCATGGTGACGGTTTTGGGAACTTCGCTTCAGAACAAAGACATATTGAAGTTCTTTCATGAGTCAACCTGGGGGGTTATCGGTCTGGAAATGGAAGGGGTACACTACCAGAAAGCAATTCAGTCGGCTTCCAAGATCAGGAAAAGCATACGGGATGATGTAAAGGTGAGATATGCCTACTATGCTTCTGATAATCCTTTGGAAACCGGAAGTACCCTGGCTTCAGGGGGTCTGGGAACTACCGGGGTTAAGCCTACGTATTTGATCACAGATAAAATATTGCAACAAATTTTTAAATAACAACTATGGCCAAAGAAATAATTCCAAAAAATAATCAATCCAATGACGAAATTGATTTGGGTCAGCTTTTTGCCTTAATCGGCAAGGGGGTTAACCGAATTTTCAGGGGCTTACTGAGTGTATTCCTTTATTTTAAGAAAAACCTGGTAATACTCATCGTTTTGGCCATAGTTGGTCTGCTTCTGGGGCTTGGTTTGAGAATGATCGTAGGGGAAGAAAAAAAACTCGATGTTATCGTAACACCTAACCTCGACACCAAGAATTACCTCTATAACGTTATAGAGGAATTGCAGGCAGATGTCAAAGCAAAGGACACGGCCTTTTTCAATTCCCTTGGAATGGACATTGAAAAAATGAAGGACTTTGAAATTGAAATTAGTCCTTTAAAAAACAAAAAGACTTCTTCTAATGAAGAAGAAATGCAATTTCTGGAACTTCTTAAGGATTTTGAAAACACAGGTGCAATAACAGGCATTCTAAGAGCAGAACTACAAGACAAAACTACAAGGGATGAGCGCATTACTTTCTTTTTTAAAGAGGATGAAATAGGAGAAGAATACGCCAGGAAGATTATAGATTATATCAATTCCAATCCTTATTACAATGAACTTCTAAAGGTGTATAACGAAAATGCACAAAACAGGATCGGCTTAAATGATTCGTTGATCAGGCAGGTGGATGTGCTGATCAATAATTATACAAATAAAATGCTCAAGGAGCAGGCTACCACAGAGGGTAGATTTGTCCTGGAAAACCAGGAGCCACTTAATATCCCTTCTCTTTTTTCCCTCAAAAACAACCTGATTCAGGATATAGAATCTAAAAGATTGGAATTGGAACAACGACAGGATGCAATTACGGTGGTTAATTTTGGAAAACCTCATAAGGTTCAGAAACCTTTTTTTCAAAAAAATATCACCTTGATCCCACTAGTTTTGATAGGAGTATTTTTTCTATTTTCTTTTTTAAGGTATTTGAATCGAAAAGCGAATGAAATGCAAATTGGATGATGGATGAGCATCTCCATAGGACAGTTTTAGTAACAGGAGGAGCGGGGTTTATCGGCAGCAACTTTATTCATTACTTTTTAAATAAAAATCCTTATTGCAACATTATCAACCTGGACAAGCTCACCTATGCAGGCGATCCTTCTAACTTAAAGGAGATTCGGGATCACGAGCAATATGAATTTGTACATGGCGATATTTGTGACGAACAGCTGATTGAGGAAATCTTTAAAAACCACAATGTATCTTCCGTAATTCATTTCGCTGCAGAGTCGCACGTAGACAATTCCATAGAATCCCCCAATAATTTTATAAAGACTAATATAGAAGGCACTTTTGTACTCCTGGAAGCTGCCAGAAATTACTGGACTAATTCCAGAAGTTCGAATCAGATCAATAGATTTCACCATATTTCTACAGATGAGGTATACGGCAGTTTAGGTGAAGAAGGATACTTCTCTGAAAGAAGTCCCTATGCCCCCAACAGTCCGTACAGCGCCTCAAAAGCTGCATCAGATCTTTTAGTCAGGAGCTACCATGAAACCTATGGGATGGATACCATAATTACAAATTGCTCTAATAATTACGGTCCAAAACAACACGATGAAAAACTCATCCCAACAATTATCAGAAAGGCCATATCAAATGAACCCATTCCCATTTATGGGGACGGGAGCAATATTCGTGACTGGATTTATGTCCTCGATCATTGTAAAGCTTTGGATTTGGCATTTCACAAAGGGAAATCCGGGGAAACATACGTAATAGGCGGAGACAATGAGTGTACGAATTTGTATCTTGCTAACACAGTTTGTGAGCTTTTAGATGAACTCAATCCTAAAGAAAAGGGAAGTTATTTGGATCAGATTTCTTTCGTAAAGGATCGTCCGGGCCACGACTTCAGGTATGCATTAGATAGTTCTAAAATTAAAAATTCACTCGGTTGGAAACCGGAAGAAAATTTTAAAAGCGGACTTGCCGCAACCGTAAAATGGTATTTGAACAAATACCGAAATGCATAAAATGAAAGGAATAATTTTAGCAGGAGGATCGGGAACGCGCTTATATCCAATTACCTTGGTTACGAGTAAACAGCTTATGCCGGTTTATGATAAACCCATGATTTACTATCCTCTGGCTACCTTGATGGAAGCTGGCATTAAGGAAATACTGATCATTACCGGTCCGGAAGATGCCCATCTGTTTAAAAGACTACTGGGAGATGGAACACAGCTAGGATGTAATTTTTCCTATGCAGTACAGAATGAACCCAGGGGGATCGCAGAGGCATTTATTATCGGGGCCGATTTTATAGGATCAGACAAGGTAGCATTGATTCTCGGAGACAATATATTTTACGGAGCTGGATTGGCTGCCTTGCTTCAGCAAAACAACGATCCCCAGGGAGGAATAATCTTCGGATATCATGTTCAGGATCCTCAGCGGTATGGTGTAGTAGAGTTTAACGAGAAAGGGAATGCCATTTCAATAGAGGAAAAACCAAATCAACCCAAATCGAATTACGCAATTCCCGGGATCTATTTTTATGATAATGAGGTTATTAATATTGTAAAGGCCATAAAACCAAGCGGGAGGGGAGAACTTGAAATAACGGATATTAATAAAACATATCTTCGGAAGGGAAAACTAAAGGTCAGTATACTAGACAGGGGAACAGCCTGGCTTGATACGGGTACTTTTAGCTCTCTTATGCAGGCCGCTCAGTTTGTTGAGGTGATAGAGGAGCGACAAGGGTTAAAAATTGGTTCAATCGAGGAGATTGCATACAAAATGGGATACATTACTAAAGAGCAATTGAGAAAATTAGCCAAACCCTTATTAAAAAGTGGTTATGGGGAATACTTGATGCAATTAAATTAACACACTCCTTGAAACTGATATCTACCACACTTGAAGATTGCTTTATAATTGAACCCATTATATTCAGGGATAATAGGGGCGAATTTTTTGAGTCATTTAATAAAAGAGACCTGGAGAAAGCTCTTGGGCAGCCTCTTTCTTTTGTCCAGGATAATCACTCTGTCTCCAAGAAAGGAGTACTTCGTGGATTGCATTTTCAGACAGGGCATAGAGCACAGGCTAAATTAGTCCGCGTTCTTAAAGGCGAGGTACTCGATGTGGTCGTAGACCTCCGTAAAGAAAGTCCTTCTTACAAAAATGTTTTTAAAACCATTCTATCCGAAAAAAATAAGCAGATGTTGTTCATTCCGAAGGGCATGGCTCATGGGTTTCTGTCGTTAGAAGACGACACTGTATTCGTGTATAAATGCGATGAATACTATGATAATCAGTCAGAATCCGGCATCATCTTCAATGACCCAGATCTTAATATAAATTGGGGATTTCCTTCAGATAAGATTGTTTTATCAGAGAAAGACAGAAAACTAGCCCGACTAAAGGACGTAAAACTATGATTCGGGTTTTAGTTACCGGAGCGGACGGGCAATTGGGAACATGCATTCAACATCAGGCATCTGCTTACCCAGACGTGAAAATGTATTACACAAACAGGACAGAACTGGATATTTCAAATTCTGAGTCTTTGTCAACCTATTTCTCAAGACATTCTTTTGATTACTGCATAAACTGCGCAGCTTACACCAGAGTTGATGATGCAGAAAAGGATCCGGAGAAAGCTTTTTCTGTAAACGCCGAAGGGGTAAAAAACCTGGCTCAGGCCTGTAAATTAAAAGGAGTTATCCTTATTCATATTTCAACGGATTACGTCTTCGATGGCAAAAAAAAGGAGGGCTATTTGCCTTCCGATACACCTAATCCAATCAATGAATATGGAAGATCAAAATTAAAAGGGGAACAGTATATTCAGGTGATATTAAAGGATTATCTGATTATCCGGACTTCATGGTTATATTCTGAATATGGCACAAATTTTTACAGAACTATTTTGGAGAAAGCCAGGCAAGGGCATGACCTCAGGGTCACAGATGCACAAATAGGTTGCCCAACCAATGCCAACAATCTTGCAGTCTTCATCTTGGATTTAATTAACAGCTCGGAAATCAGGTATGGAGTTATTCACTTTACAGACAAAAAAGCGATGACCTGGTATGAATTTGCCAAAATGATTTTAAAAGAGAATGAACTGGATTCGAAAGTAAAGGTTGTCAGAGATAAGAATTATAGTACTTTTGCGCGTAGACCAAAGTATAGTATCTTAATATCTTGATTAACTACTCAATTTTAGTATCATAGTATGAAAACTGCATTTATAACAGGTGTTACAGGGCAGGATGGCGCCTATCTAAGTGAATTTCTCCTTAAAAAAGGTTATCAGGTCCACGGACTTAAAAGGAGGGCTTCCCTATTTAATACTGATAGGATTGATCATTTATATCAAGATCCTCACGTGCAAAATCGTAATTATTTCCTTCATTATGGAGATATGACAGATAGTACTAATTTAATTCGATTGGTTCAAGAAATTCAGCCAGATGAAATATATAATTTGGCAGCTATGAGCCATGTGGCTGTATCATTTGAAGTGCCAGAGTACACTGGAAATGCAGATGGTTTAGGAACACTCAGAATATTAGATGCCGTGCGTTTACTTGGTTTGGAAAAGAAAACAAGGATATATCAGGCCTCAACCTCCGAATTATATGGTAAAGTACAGGAAGTACCTCAAACGGAAACTACTCCCTTTTATCCCAGAAGCCCCTATGCAGTTGCCAAAATGTATGCTTATTGGATAACAGTAAATTACAGAGAAGCATACAATATGTTTGCTTGCAATGGAATTCTTTTTAATCATGAATCTCCTATTAGGGGAGAAACGTTTGTAACGAGAAAGATTACTAGAGCAACTGCAAGGATAGCCTTGGGGCTTCAAGACAAGTTTTATTTGGGGAATCTTAATGCACAAAGGGACTGGGGACATGCTAAAGATTATGTGCGTATGATGTGGATGATTCTTCAGGCAGAAGAGCCAGAAGACTGGGTCATCGCAACAGGTAAGACCACCACCGTTCGTGATTTCGTAAAAATGAGTTTTTCAGAAGTGGGAATTGAATTGGAATTTAAAGGTGAGGGGGTCAATGAAAAGGGATTTGTAAAAGCCTCTAATAATCCCCAATATAAACTTCCTATCGGCAAAGAAATTCTCAATGTAGATCCAAAATATTTTAGGCCCACAGAGGTTGACTTGCTTATTGGAGATGCTTCCAAGGCTAATAACAAGTTGGGATGGGTTCCTAAATATGATTTGCAGGATCTGGTCTCAGATATGATTATAAATGATCTGAAGTTGATGAAAAAGGAACAATTTCTGAAAGAAGGAGGATACAAAATCATGAACTATTTTGAATAAATACGTGAACAAAAAATCAAAAATCTATGTGGCAGGCCATAATGGCATGGTTGGATCGGCCGTTTGGAGAGCACTTGAAGGCAATGGATATACAAACCTGATAGGAAGATCGAGCAAAGAGCTGGATTTAAGGAATCAACAGGATGTTCAGGATTTTTTCAAGTCGGAAAAACCCGCTGTGGTAATAGATGCGGCCGCCAGAGTTGGGGGGATTCTTGCAAATGATCAATATCCTTACCCATTTCTGATGGAGAATCTTCAAATCCAGAATAATTTGATTGACACCTCCCTCCAGGAGGAAGTTGAAAAATTTGTTTTTCTGGGCAGCTCTTGCATTTACCCCAGGTTAGCGGAACAACCATTAAAAGAAGAGTATCTATTAACAGGATCTCTTGAACCGACTAACCAATGGTATGCCATTGCTAAAATTACAGGAGTCAAAGCATGTGAAGCTATAAGAAAGCAGCACAAAAAGAGCTTTGTTAGCCTGATGCCTACAAATTTGTATGGGCCATATGACAATTTTGATTTAAAAACATCCCATGTATTACCCGCCATGTTGCGCAAGTTTCACGAAGCAAAGCTAAATGGAAACACTCCGGTGAAATTATGGGGCTCCGGCAAACCTTTGAGAGAATTCTTGCATGTTGATGACTTGGCTCGTGCAGTCGTTTTCTCTGTCGAGAATGAATTATCCGAAACGCTATATAATGTAGGAACCGGAACGGATTTGGCTATTCGCGATTTGGCAGAATTGATACAAAAAATTACAGGTCATCAAGGCACTATAGAGTGGGATTCTGAAAAACCCGATGGAACGCCTCGCAAATTGATGGATGTAAGCAAAATGAAGGAAGAAGGATGGAGTGCAAGTATTACTCTTGAGAAGGGAATAGAATCAACTTATGAATGGTTTTTGAAAAATCAAAAATCCTACAAAAGCGTTAAAATTTGACTCTTCGAAAAGAAAAACAGCTCTTGTTTCACCACAGCTTTACAGGAGTTAAAGGTAGGGATGGAAAACGGGTGATAAATATCTTTATTATTTGAAACAAAATCTAGTATAAAGCATTACCAACGTATTATTATATGTGCGGAATTACAGGGATTTATTTAAAAAACAATGATCCATTGATATCGAATCGTATCCAGAAGATGACGGACTCGATAGAGCATAGAGGTCCAGATGCTGACGGTATATACGTGGATGGAAAAATCGCCTTAGGTCATCGTCGTTTGAGTATTATTGACACCAGGGATATTGCGAATCAACCAATGACTTCAGCAAATGAAGAGTGGGTTTTGATTTTTAACGGAGAGATATACAATTTTCAAGAGATCCAAAAAGACCTATCATACTCTTTTAAGACAACCTCAGATACTGAGGTAATATTAGCTGCGGTTAGCGAGAAAGGGATCGACTGGTTCTTAAATCGGGCTAATGGAATGTTCTCAATTGCTTTGTATAATAAAGCCACTGGCAATCTATACCTAGTGAGGGACCGTATGGGTATTAAACCACTGTATTATTATAGTAGTAAAGATAAAATTGTATTTGCATCAGAGATAAAAGCGATATTATCCAGTGGTTTGGTTGATGCCAGCTTTAATGAAGCTGCAGTTGACGAATACCTTGCTAATCGTTATGTAAGGCATCCATATACTTTTTTTAAAGATATTTTTCAGGTTAAACCTGGCTCTTACGTCGTAATTAAGCCCAATTTACGACCAGAATCAATTTGCTTCTGGGAATTGCCGGAGGAATTTAATGTAGCTTCTGAATATAATGAAGAAGAGATTGCAAACAGGTTTGAAGAGGAATTGATCAAAGCAATTAAATATCGATTAATTGCCGATGTTCCTTTGGGTACATATCTAAGCGGAGGGGTCGATTCTAGTTTGATTACAGCAATTACTGCCCTTAATAAAAAAGAGACTGTAAACACTTACACCATTGGATTTAAAGAGCTCAACGAGTTTGAGTATGCCCGAATGATTGCTGATCAGTATAAGACATGCCACCATGAAATACTGATGGAGAAGGAAGATTATATGAAGCAATGGGACCGTTTAATTTCATTTAAGGATTCACCATTAGGAGTACCCAATGAAATACCATTGGCTATAATGTCCTCAAAATTGAAGGAAAAGATTACGGTAGTGCTATCAGGGGAAGGTGCAGATGAGCTACTTGGGGGATACGGCAGGATCTTCAGGCTGCCTTTTGATTGCGGAGATATTGATTCAAAATCGTTTTATGAACGATTCATTTCCTACTACGAATACGTGCCTAGAAAAATGAGAGACGACTTAATCAACACTCCAACAGACTATAGAACGGAGTTTGATCGTCTGCTGCAAGATCAGTTTCAAGGCAGATCCAATGAAGAAAATGTATTTAGGTTTTTTCACAATTATCACGTAAAAGGACTTCTTCGAAGGGTTGATATGACAACTATGCAAACTGCTGTGGAAGGAAGGGTGCCATTTTTGGATCATAACTTGATCGAATTCTCCTATAAACATGTTCCTTATGATTTAAAATTGAGATGGAAAAATGATAGCGCGAGACAATTGGCTATAAATCAAAAAGCAAATCAGTATAGTGAAGTGCTAGATATCCCGAAATATTTACTTAGGAAGCTTTCATATAAGTATTTACCTAAAGAAGTTATTGAAAGAAAAAAAGTGGGCTTTCCTGTACCTTTAACCCATTGGTTTGAAAACCTCGAGGAGATAGCAAGAGAAAAGCTTAAAGACTCCTCCTGGTTGAAACCCGGAGTTATTGATGATCTTATTGACCAGAGTAAAACAGAAAGCAGAGCCGGTCAGATTCTTTGGATGTTTATTAACATAGAAATTTTCAGGGAGAAGTATTTTACTAAGAACTGGAGATGGTAATTTTAATTGTAGTGTATGTATAAGAGAGGCGATGAAAAAATAATGATAGGATATACCTCAGGCGTTTATGACTTATTCCATATAGGTCACTTAAATTTATTGAAAAATGCCAAGGGTTTATGCGACAAATTAATCGTGGGAGTAACTAGTGATGAACTGGTCTCTTACAAAAAGAAAAAGGCAGTAATACCCCATCTTGAGCGCATGGAGATTGTTAGAAATATCAAATACGTAGATGCGGTAGTTCCACAAAATGACATGGATAAATTTACCATGTGGGAAAGACTAAAGTTCGATATAATGTTTGTAGGAGACGATTGGTTTAAAACCGATAAATGGGAAGAATTAGACCAGAAATTCAAAGAGGTTGGCGTGAAAATCGTCTATTTTCCTTACACCAAAGGAACTTCCTCAACTCTAATCAATGAGACTCTAAAAAAACTGAGGCATCCCTGAAATTTAGTACAATACTATCGGAAATTCAATTAGCTGCTAAATACATCGGTGAAAATAGAAAAGAAATATCTAAATCTTACAAGCTCCCTGATTTTCAAGGTATTTCTAAACATCTTTATTGTTTTTTATATCGCCAAGAAAGTTAGTGTCAGTGAATTTGGCAGCTTTACCATCGCCTTTATTTTTTCCGCTATTACTATATTGTTTTTAGACTACGGATTCAATCTTAGGAGTCTGATTTTATCTGGTTCCAAAGAAGGAAATATAGCTGCGGAACTTTGGAGCATGCTTTATTCTAAAGTCCTCCTGGTCCTGCTTCTACTTCCAATGGGTATGTTATTCTATTTTATTAGTCCGTATGATGCCTTAACGGATGAGCTTATTTATGTCCTGGTCATTTCCGCAATACCGAATTCATTTGGGAATTATTTCTTAAATGCTTTTAAGATCAACAATAATTATGCCTTGGAAGCAAGGGGGTATGCTATTCAGTTTTTCACTCTTATTATTGTGCTTATTGCATTTGAATATTCAATGGAAACAACTGTTTTCCACTATGCAATAGGACTACTGATTGCAAGAGTTTGTTATTTTTTGTACGGCATTGGAGTTTTTACCAAAATGTTTCCAAGGGCCATAGGATGGAATTTCAATCGATCTATAAGCTCCGTAAGAACTGCTACTTCGTTCGCCGTCCATATGATTTTAAGCGCTTTGATAATTCACATTGACACCTTTATTCTCTCAGTGCTTTCCGACCTCGAACAAGTAGGCATTTATCAAGCAGGGATGAGAATTGTAATGGCATCGATGCTCATTGCAGTAATAATAAGCGACGCCTTTATTCCTGAGATTTCCAAGCTAATCAATCAAAAAGGCGAAGCCCATAAAAGGCTCATTAAACTCTTTAATTTTATCTCTTTATTCGCTCTGCTGACCGTTATAACCTTATATTTCTACAAGACAACACTAATAACTTTATTGTTTTCTGAAGAATACCTTGTTTTAGAGAATTCGATTTTTATCATTTTGGCGATCATCGCATTGCGCTATTTTGGTATCGTCCCCGGAATCATTTTAACTTCGTTTGGGCAACAAAGAATAAGAGCAATAGCAGTAGTGGCTTCTATCCTTGTGAGTATAATTCTCAATCTGATTCTCATCCCTCGCTACGGGATAATAGGAGCATTTACAGCTAGCTTATTTGCTCATATTATACTAAATCTTCTTTACCTGGTATTTAGTTCGCGAACAGTCTCATTCTATTCGAAATTCTCCTATAAATTAATTATTGGAGCTTCCACTATATGCTTTCTGGCTCAAATCTTTTTTTTCAAGGATAGCCTAGTTTATTTAATTGCCACAATATTTATGAATACCTTGCTTATTGGATTCTTTTTTTTGAACCAAAAGTCAAAAGTTAAAATTTTGTTGTGATACTGAAGATATGAAATACCCCTATTCAGAAATAAAGAATAGCTTTCATGCGCGAGAGGCTTGGATAAATGTGTTTTTCTTTAAATATTTTACTGTACCCCTGACCTATGTAATAACAAACTATACCCGTATTACACCTAATATTATTAGTATTATCTCTCTAATATTAGGGCTCGCATCGGCGTATTGTTACTTTGCAGGAATGCCTTTAATGGCGGGAGTACTGTATTTTGTTTCCTATGTATTTGATGCAATAGATGGCAAGGTGGCGAGGATAACCAAAACGGGAACCCCATATGGAGCTTGGTTTGATATTGCTATCGATCGAGTGAACCTGACATTGATTTCGCTAGCGATTTCCTGGACACATTATACCACAAAGGAGGATGTTTCGATTTTGGTTCTTAATCTTATTTTTTTGGCACTTACTTTTATTGGCTCAGAAAGCAGGCATCAAATTGATGTCTACAAAAGAAAAATAAATTACCAGGAAAAGAAACAAGTTCAGCCGTCTTCCTACGACAAATGGTGTATGCAAAAAGGCGTGGAAAAAGAACCAATCTCCCTTCCCGAACTGTTTTTGTTCTTATTAATTGTAGCTCCCCAATTTGGCATAGAAAAAGTCACATTTATAATTGTTATTTTATTCCTGTTGGCGAGGATATTAAAACAGCAGCTTTTTTGGTTCCATGTTACTAAGAATTGATAAGATAGCACTTTCCTTTATAGTCATTTGTTTAATATCAATGGCTTTACCTTACATCTTGGGTTTGGGAGGTGAAAATGTTTTTATAAAAGACTTTTATGCAAAAAGAATTATGTCCCTTTTTGGGCTGCCTTTCTTCGCATTGATAGTCTTTGTTGTTCTCAGAAATGGGAACCTGAGAATAAATAGAAAAATCTTATTCTATATTTTTGTTTATTCTGTCATTCTTATTCACTCATTATTTTTAGGAAATCGCACCTCCTTAATAGGAACGGATGCATTTATTGCGACACTTCCAATAGTATTCTATTTGTGCGTTAATAAAACCGGCTTCAAAATTGATGGTTTTCTCGAAGGCTTTAACTACTTGCTAATTGCCGCCGCAATTTTGGTAATAATGGGTGTGAAACTTCAGTTTTCTTATTTCAGCCTAATAAGTGTTGTCTATTTAATATTTCTCCTGCGCTGGAATAAGATAGAAATTCTTTTATTGCTGGCCTTACCACTAATATTGGTAGAATCACTTATAGGTAAGAGCGCTCTAATAATGCTCTTTTTCCTCGTTGCCTATTTTTTCATTTTAGATAGAAATTTGGTGAGCTTTCAAAAAAAAGTATATCTTTTATTAATCCCTAGTTTAGCTTTCTTCTTACTGCTAATTATCTTTTGGGAACAAATACAGACCACAGGTTCTTACAGAAACTTTGTATACTTTTTAAGTAACACAGACTTTAGCTCCTTAAGTTTTAAGGACCAATCTACAGGACACCGTTTGTTTGAAGCACAAAGGGTATTGGAGGAATACGGTGATGCGGATTTTTGGAAACGGCTATTTGGACATGGTTTTGGTGCAACCATTGATCTTTCTGAAACACCTGACGCCACCATTGCCAAAGCCAATGAAAACATTGCAGAAGTTAGGCATATTCACATAGGTATTTTTGCTGTACTTTATAGATACGGTATTGTAGGTGTTGGTATTTATATATTCTTCATTTTTAGAATGGCCCGTGCATGTTTTCGAGTCCTAAATAGAACCAATAGTAAGGCACTGGCATTAAGCGCCCTGTATGTTTTAATTCTTCTATTTGACTCCTTGATTTCTTTTCCCCATATGATGTCTAATTTTCTTTTTTGGCTCCTAGCTTTCGTTGTTTTAAAGAAGGAGAAAACACTATATAAAAAATCAATACAATCATTTTCTTTTAAAAGCCAGATGTAGAACTTGAATTTTTTAAGCTTAGAAATAACAAATAGGAAGATTTTAAATGTTGCTCTTGCAACATTTGGTATTTTTCCCTTGTTACCATACCAAATTAAAGGGCTGCCGGTTGCTTTTATACTATTTGTTGGAGTCTATGCTTTAATTAAAGGTTCAGGAAAACACAAGATAGACAGCGGGTTCTATGTGCTTATTTCGCTCTTTACCATAAGCTTATTAAGTATAGTGTATACCGGAAGCTTCAACATACCCTGGGGAAAAATTGAAACCTCAATATCCCTTTATCTTATACCCCTTGCCTTCTTGTTGATAAAGAGGATTGATAAGCTGGCAAAATTTGAACGGAGAACCTTTTGCGTTACATTTATTGCAAGCACCTTCATATTATCACTGATTAGTATTTTTTATTATCTAAAACAGGGACTGTTTTCCGACTCCGAACTTAAAGTCAATTCTTTTAGACAAGCCATAACAGAATTACCTTTAATTGGAGATCATCCAATATATATCAGCATTTACCTGGGAATAGCCTTTTTGCTTGGAATCGAATTTTTCAAGCATTTCAATAATACCGGAAAACTATTTTTGGGCATGAGCAGCACGCTGATCGTTTTTCATTTGTTACTACTTTCCAGCAAAGGAATTGTACTAGCGGTATTAATCACTACTATCTTTTATATATTTAAGGCCATTGAAAAAAGATCGCTACGACTTTCCCTAACGGCGGTTATAGTAATACTCTTTTTAACCGCCCTGTATCTATTTCCAAATCTCGAAAGGAGATTTAGAGAAATTGGCAGAAAAACTACATATACGGAACTCCGACTCCAAAACTCGTCAAGTATCCGATTGGCAGTCTATAAATGCGGAATACAAATGGCAATGGAAAATCCTATTTTAGGCTATGGGTGGGGTGAAGGAAACAAAGCCCTTAAAGAGTGTTATAAAAGCAAATCTGAGGAACTTTTCACAAGAGAACCAAATGCCCATAACCAGTACTTAGGATATTTACTGGATGGGGGTTTACCAGCATTATTTACTCTTGTATTTTTTATTTTCTTTTTTTTAAGATCAGCCTTTATTAGGAATGATCTAATAATGTTTTCTTTAATCCTTTTTTATACGATAATTTTGGCAACGGAGAATATATTGGTAAGACAATCTGGATTGATTCTTTTCATTTTCATATTCGCTTTCTTTTATTATTCCACGGAACAAATAAGTAATCACAACTATCACCTAAAGCACTGATCAACTTTAGTAGTTATAAGTTCTTAAACTGAATTGGTTTGATTCGATTTTTGTTTCTCGATTCTCAGAGTCATTGAATCTAATTATGAAATTAAACATCACCTTAATTGGGGTCAATTTTTTACCGGAAGATACGGCCATTGGTCTGTACTCCACTCAAATGGCCCAATACTTGGAATCCAGAGGTCATCAAATAAATATTATTACCGGCTTTCCTTATTATCCTCAATGGGAGATACACAAAGATTATAAAAGTAAATCCAAATTTTTTGAAGAAAGCCTAGACCAGATCCGTGTACTTAGATATAAACAGTACGTTCCTCAAAACCCTACATTCTTCAAAAGGATAATTCATCTTCTCGATTTCACAATAGGTTCTTTCTTCAATCTACGGAAGATCTCAAATGCGGACCTTGTTATTTGTGTAGTACCTTTTACTAGCTCAATTTTATTGGGCTGGTGGCTTAAAAGGAAAACAAAAGCCAAATTATGGATACATATCCAGGACTTTGAGTTTGATGCGGCGGTTCAAGCGGGCGTCTCAAGAAATAAAAATAGAATCAAAAATTTGATTTTTAAGTTATTATTTTGGATTGAAAAAATGCTGCTGAATTCAGCTGATATTGGGAGTACTATTAGTTTCACTATGGTGAATAAATTTCAGGACAAATCCAATTTGCCAATAGTTTACTTTCCAAATTGGATTGATGCCGATAAAATTAATCCGAATAAGGCAAAAGAGCATCCTTTTCTAGGCTCTTCAAAGTTTAAGGTTCTTTACTCCGGAAATGTTGGAGACAAACAGGACTGGGAATTGTTCGTTAATCTTGTGAATAAATTGGAATCTTGCAATGACATTGAATTCGTTGTTGTGGGTGATGGCGCAAAATTTCAATGGCTAACTGAAACCATAGGAAGTAATCAGATAGTATCCTTTCATAAGCCCGTGCCATATGAAGAACTTTCTGACTTGTTATGCAGTACAGATTTGCATATTCTGTTTCAAAAGACAGATGTTGTAGATACTGTTATGCCATCGAAGTTATTGGGCATGATGGCCAGTGGAAAACCTTCAATTGTTACCGGCAATCCGGCTTCAGAAGTAAAACAGGTCCTTAACAAGAGTAAAGGGGGTATTTACCTTGATACAAATAATCTCGATGAGTTGATAGAGGCCTTGACTAATTTGATGGAAAACCAGGAAAAAGCTAAATTAATGGGATCTGAGGCAAGAATTTATGTTGAAAAAATATTTGGTAAGGATCAGATTCTGGCAAATCTTGAAGAGCAAATCTTTAAAGTACTAGATTAAGTGAACAAGGATTTCACAAATACTTTAAGTAAATTTGATCGATAAACCAATTTGGTTTAGGATTTCACTCCTAGGACTGTATGTTAATAAGTCATTCACATCGATATTCCGGTTTAATTTCTCCCTTATCGTATATGGTCGACTTGTTGATCATAAACATCTGTGCTTATCTTCTGCCAATAAATCTACTTGAAGTCCTACTATTCCATGGATATATCTCCCTAGCGTGGATAAGTATTGCGATTGCGACAAAATTCTACGTGATTTATAGATATACAAAAGTCACCCACATACTTAAACTACTATTCAGGCAGTTTTTCTTCTACTTTCTTGTTGTGTATGCTTTTATTGGGTTCTTTAAGCAACCTAATATGAGTAGGCTGGCGTTAGCACAATATGTTATTTATATTTTTATTGCAATTTCTACTTTGAAATTCTTGAGTTACTACCTACTGATGAAATATCGGGAGCGGGTAAAGGGCAATATTCGAAATGTAGTGGTTATCGGGAAAAACAAAAAGACACAACAACTCATAAATGTATTTAATGCGCGATCTGAATTCGGGTATCACTTTGTTAAACAATTCTGTCCAAAAGAAAAGAATTTCGATATACGAGACTGCTTTTCATACATTGTCCAACGGAATATTGATGAAGTATACTGTTCAGTCTCTGAATTAAATAACAATGAGATATCCCAATTCATCAATTTTGCAGACAACAACCTCAAAACCCTTAAGTTCTTACCCGATAATAAAAACATCTTCGCCAAGAAACTTAAGTTCGAGTATTACGATTATTTACCTATTCTCTCATTAAGGGATATTCCCCTCCACAACCCCATAAATGCCTTTATAAAAAGGTCTTTTGATGTATTGTTTTCAATCTTTATCATTTTTGGAATCCTTATTTGGCTCGGACCTATCCTGGCAATTCTCATATCTCTGGAGTCTCGTGGTCCGATTTTCTTTGTACAAAAGAGATCTGGTTTAGACAACAGAGAGTTCCAGTGTTTTAAATTCAGGTCTATGGCAATGAACCCCAATGCCGATAAAATGCAGGCCGGAAAGAACGACATGCGGGTAACCAGTATCGGAAAATTCCTTAGAAAGACAAGTATTGATGAATTGCCGCAGTTTTACAATGTACTTTTCGGAAATATGTCGGTAGTAGGCCCCAGGCCTCATATGCTAAAGCATACAGATGAGTATGCCAGCAAGGTGGATAAATATATGGTGAGGCATTTTGTAAAACCGGGCATTACTGGCCTTGCCCAGGTAAGAGGTTACAGAGGAGAAATAGAGAAAGACAGTGATATTCAGAACCGTATTAAATTCGATATCTTTTATATAGAAAACTGGTCATTTTTATTAGATATGAAAATTATCGTGCAAACAGTTCTTACAGTATTTCAAGGGGATGAAAAGGCCTATTAGCAATATTAAACTCAACAGATTGAAAAAAATACTCATAACAGGCGCAGCAGGATTCCTAGGATCACATTTATGCGATCGATTTATAAAAGAGGGCTACCATGTTATTGCGATGGATAATCTCATCACAGGAGACCTTAAAAACATCGAACACCTGTTTCCCCTGGAGCAATTCGAATTCTATCACCACGATGTGACTACGTTTGTTCATATCCCCGGGAAATTAGATTACATACTTCATTTTGCTTCGCCCGCGAGCCCTATCGATTATCTTAAAATCCCTATCGAAACACTAAAAGTGGGCTCTCTGGGGACATTAAACTGCCTTGGCCTGGCTAAGGAAAAAAATGCTACCATCCTTGTTGCCTCCACCTCAGAAGTGTACGGAGACCCCCTGGTTCATCCCCAAAATGAGGATTACTTTGGAAACGTGAGTCCGGTGGGCCCTCGCGGGGTATACGATGAAGCCAAGCGATTTATGGAATCCATTACCATGGCATACCATCGTTTTCACGGAGTAAATACCCGGATTGTGCGGATCTTTAATACATATGGTTCCCGGATGCGCCTCAATGATGGACGGGTAGTACCTGCCTTTATGGGGCAGGCTCTCAGAGGAGATGACCTAACGGTTTTTGGTGACGGGAACCAAACCCGTTCCTTCTGTTATATCGATGATCAGGTGGAAGGGATTTATCGACTTTTAATGAGTGATTATAGTGATCCGATCAACATCGGAAATCCCCATGAAACAACAATCAATGAGTTCGCCCAGGAAATACTGAAACTCACAGGAAAAGACCTGAAGATCATCCATAAGCCCCTGCCCCAGGATGATCCTTTACAGCGGCAACCAGACATTAGCAGGGCAAAACAGATCCTGGGCTGGGAGCCCAAAGTAGAACGGGCAGAAGGGCTGAAAAAGGTCTATGAATACTTTAACTCCCTCTCTCCGGAGGAACTCAAAAGAAAGGAACATCGCAATTTCTCAGCTAATTCATAGACAGGTTCTTTTCAAATCCTATTTTTGTCAAAATTCAAAACCATGAATATTCTGCTTTTGGGATCCGGAGGCCGTGAACACACACTGGCCTGGAAACTAAATCAAAGTCCAAAACTATCTCGGCTTTTTGTAGCCCCGGGTAACGCGGGTACGGCAAAAATTGCCACTAACCTACCTTTAAATATCAACGATTTTCAGGCGGTAAAGGATGCTGTAATATCCCACAATATTAATATGATTGTAGTAGGACCCGAAGATCCCCTGGTGAAGGGCATTCACGATTTTTTCCTGTCGGATAACGACTTGAAGAATATACCGGTTATCGGACCTGAAAAAAAAGCAGCCACCCTTGAAGGCAGTAAGGAATTTGCCAAGCAGTTTATGATGCGACACAAAATCCCAACAGCCTCGTATCAGAGTTTTACAGCAGAAATGCTGCAGGAAGGATTTAATTTTCTAGGCACCCTAAAACCTCCGTATGTCCTTAAAGCTGACGGCCTTGCTGGGGGGAAAGGTGTTGTGATCCTCGATGATCTGGATGAAGCAAGAGCAGAACTTTCCCGTATGCTACTTGATTCAAAATTTGGTGAAGCAAGCACAACGGTAGTGATCGAAGAATTTCTTTCGGGTATTGAACTGAGTTGTTTTGTCCTTACTGATGGCGTTAATTTCAAAATCCTGCCCACGGCCAAGGACTACAAAAGAATTGGAGAAGGAGATACCGGACTCAACACCGGGGGCATGGGAGCCATATCACCGGTGCCCTTCGCTGAAGGCGCCTTTATGGAAAAAGTAAAGGAGCGAATAATTTTACCAACTATAAAAGGACTGCAAAAAGACAAGATCCCCTATAAGGGATTTATTTTTATCGGACTTATCAAAGTAGGGGAAGATCCTTATGTGATAGAATACAACGTACGTCTGGGCGATCCCGAAACGGAAGTAATCCTTCCAAGGATTAAAAATGACCTGGTTGAGGTATTCGATGCTGTTGCTCATGGGGAATTAAACAAGATTGACCTGGAAGTCGATAGGCGTAGTGCCGTTACTGTAATGACCGTTTCCGGCGGTTATCCGGGAGCTTATACCAAAGGAAAAGAAATCAGTGGCCTGGAGAAAATTGAGGACTCCCTTGTCTTTCATGCGGGCTCTACCATATCCAACGGCAAGACCGTAACAAACGGAGGGCGTGTGTTAGCACTGACTTCCTTCGGAAATGACTTCAGAAAAGCCCTTGATAAGTCGTACCAAAACGTACAAAAAATAGATTTTGAAGGGATGTATTACCGCAAAGATCTGGGATTTGATCTATAGGTAAGAATGTGAGGTGATAGTTTTATCCTCCTCCTGATTATCATTGAATTTCTTTAACTGCATCAGCCAGTAAACCATAGCTATTGTACCTATGATCATAAACAGCCAGTTGATGGTATTAGACGTCCACCAGTTTTCCATAAAGCGGAAAACATCATAGGGCCAAAACAAATAGTTGACGAATAAATCTTCTATGCCGTAAAAAAATGAGCTCATCTTGGTTATATTTACGAGGACAAAAATATAAAATCCGGGGATGATTTCAGGCATTTTTGGCAAAACAAAACCAATAAATTACGTTTTACTCCTTGGATTACTCTTCCTGGTTTATTGGTTTGCGATATTTTATTACACGGATACGCTGACTGAACCATCAGATATCATCTCTCCATCTTTCGTTTTAATAATCCTTTTATTTTCTGTACTGGCCCTTGATTTCGTTGTAAACAGGAATCAAATTACCAACACAAACGCGTATACGGCCCTCTATTTTGTATTACTGACAGTGGTATTTCCTTCTTCCGTTGTGGATGCTGATGCGGTTGGATGTAACTTTTTTCTCATCCTGGCTTCGAGACGACTCATTAGCCTACGCAGTTTAAAATACATGAAATTAAAGATCCTTGATGCTACCCTTTGGGTGATGGCGGCCAGTATATTCTACAATTGGTCTATTCTTTTCCTGTTCCTGGTTTTTATTGCCATCTATATTTATGAGCCTAAAAATTTAAAGAACTGGCTGGTACCTTTGGTGGGGATCATAGCATTTTTGTTAATCTGGAATGCCGTTTTAATCCTGGCAAATAAGGAGGGTTTTTTTGTGGAACACTACAATATGCAGATCGGTGATTGGAAAGAGTTTGTATATGACTGGACTCAGAGTTCTAAGCTTGGTATTTTTATTTTTCTTATCACAGTCACTACACTGGCGGTATTTCTTAAATCGGGTAAATTGGGACTTGGAAGAATTATAAATCTCAGGGTGATCTCTCTCTATCTCGCCCTCAGTTTTGTGGTTGTCATCTTATGCCTGACCCGTGGAGATTTTCCAATACTGATCACTTTTTTTCCCGCTGCGGTGTTTCTTGGGAAATACACAGAAATGATTAAACGACAAAATATAAGGGATCTCAGCTTAGCCGGAGTGATTCTGCTTTCAGTTTTGATTTTTGTGCTGGGCATACTTATCAAATAAAAGATACCTTTGCATAAACTTTATCCCGTATGTTCAGCCAGGAAGCCTTTAAAATTTTTGAACAAAGCATTGTACAATATCACGTTCTCGACAGCGTAGATCAAAAATTCGTAAATCCTTACGCCCAAGGTAAAATTGAACACCTTCTTTATAGAAAAAATTGGATTGATACTGTTCAATGGCATTACGAAGACATAATTCGCGATCCGGATATTGAGCCGGTCGCGGCTTTAGAACTTAAACGTAAGATCGACGCCAGTAATCAGGAAAGGACTGATCTCGTAGAATATATTGACAGTTATTTTCTACAGAAATACGCCGACGTAGAGATTCTGGAAAATGCCACAATTAATACTGAATCCCCAGCCTGGGCAATTGACCGCCTCTCTATTCTTGCGCTGAAGATTTATCATATGAAAGAAGAAACTGAAAGGGCCGATGCCTCAGCAGAACATATAAAAGCCTGTAAAAGTAAGTTGGCGGTACTCCTGGAACAGAAAAAAGACCTTTCGACGGCGATAGATCAATTACTGGCTGATATTGAAGCTGGCAGAAAGTATATGAAGGTGTACAAACAAATGAAGATGTACAATGATGATGAGTTAAATCCGGTTTTACGTGGACAAAAGCAGGGATGATTATCTTCTGGTGATCCGACTCTCCGCCATGGGGGATGTGGCTATGACAGTCCCCGTGCTCCTTGCCCTAACCAGGGCAAACCCCGAATTAAAACTACTAGTCCTTACAAGACCATTTTTTGCTCCAGTATTCAAGAATATTCCAAATACTTTAGTATTCCCTGTCGATCTGAGGAATAAACACAAAGGAGTATCCGGAATATTCCGTCTTGCGCAGGAATTAAAGAAACATCGGCTAAGTGGTGTTGCCGACCTGCACAACGTTTTACGTACCAATCTCTTAAAATTGTTCTTCCTGGATAAGCAGATTCCTTTTAAACAAATAGACAAGGGGAGGAAGGAAAAACGGGCTATCACAGCATGGCGCAACAAGGAAATAAAATATCTGAAGACCACCCATGAGAGATATGTTGAGGTATTCAGAAACTTGGGATATTCAGTAAAACTTGATTCTAAAGACGTGCTGAAACCATGTATCCCTTCGGAAGAAGTACAGGCGTTTAATGCTCAGGAAGATAAAAAACTCATCGGGGTGGCACCTTTTGCGGCATTTTCAGGAAAAATGTACCCCCTGACACTAATGCAGCAGGTACTTGAGCGATTAAATAATACCAATAAGTATAAAATATTTTTATTTGGTGGGGGAGATGAAGAAAAAAAGGCTATGAAGGCCCTTACAAATAAATATACCAATAGTTTTTGTGAGGTAGGTCGACTTTCCTTTGCAGATGAACTCTGCCTTATATCACAGCTCGATCTTATGGTTTCGATGGATAGTGGGAATGGGCACCTAGCGGCCATGTTTGGTATCCCAACAATAACCTTATGGGGTATAACGCATCCTTGCGTTGGTTTTGCTCCCTATGGACAAGCTGATGAGAATAGTATATTATCAGACAGGGAAAAGTTTCCAATGATCCCTACCTCCGTTTACGGGAATAAGTTCCCCAGGGGCTATGAAAAAGCTATAGAATCTATAGATCCGCAAATAGTCTTTCACAAGATAGAGACCCTTTTAATGAATCAGGACTAAACCAGCTGTGTTTCAGCAATCGACTTAAGGTACTGTTTGATCTGCTGCATATAATTATATCCCAGCATCCTGCTGTTACCTTCAACCATAAGTACTCTAATCCCCATATAGGAAGCAATAAGAAAAGAGGCTACTCCTTCACTATCAACATGTCGTGCGATAAATCCGTCCGTTTTACCTTTTTGAAGCGTTGTTACAAGATTCACCTCCCAAACTTTGTATATATCCTTCAGATATTTTGAGATTTCCTCATTTCGCCCATTAAATTCAGTAATAAAATTACCAAGAACAAAGCCGTAATCGAGCTCATTGTGCTCAGCCGTAGCCAGGGCGTTTTCAAAACAACGTTCTATGGCCGTAACAGGATCAGCCTTTCCTTCTATAGGTTCTATCATCAGATTATAAACTTTTCTGACGACCATATTCTGAACAATACTGACAAAGAAATCCTCTTTAGATTGAAAATGATAGTAGAAAGCCCCTTTTGATAGGTCGAGTTCCTTCAGGATATCATCAATACTGGTGTTATAATAGCCTTTTTTATAGAATAATTCGAGGCCTTTGGTCTGCATCCTATGCATGGTTGCCATGCGTTTTAAGTTCTTATCCATCAGATTTGGGTTTTGGGTTAATAAGACCATGTGGTCTATAACAAAGAACCCTCGAACTGTAATTTTACTAAAGACTGTAGGGTGAAGCCTCTTAAAAAATCGATGAGAAGTTAAAATTCGGATGAAATACCCACTTTAGGCCTTAGTCAACCGACCACTTGGTCGGTTTTTTTTCCCGACAAAAGGTAAATATGGGATGAATAGGGAGTTGAATTGGGGATAAACAGGGCAGTAAATAATGAAATATCAGGTTACAACTCCCTGGCAACTGCTACCTGCCCCGGCAGTACACCCATAACAGTGTTGCGAAATGATAATGTTGCGATTCTGAAGGATATCCTCATTGTATTCCCTAATATGCTGAACCTTACTGGCTACTTTCAAATCGAGCATCTGATTAAAATCACAATCGTATAACCATCCATCCCAACTTACCGATATGGTATTGGTGCACATTACGTTCTGCACGGCCGAAGGATTATAGGCATCGACAAGGGAGTACATATAATCTTCATAATTTTCCGAAGCAATTAAATAATCCAGAAAGCGGGATATCGGCAAATTTGTGATTGCAAACAGATTGTGAAAATCAATATTGAAGTCTTCCTTCAGGGCCTTTTTAAAATCGCGTTCTAATGCCGCCTGGTCCGCAGGGAGGTATGCCCCGGAAGGATTGTATACCAGATCGAGCCGGAGAGAACTATCGGGCATTCCATATCCCACGGCATTTAGTTCCTGCAGCGCCTTAATCGACTTATCAAAAACGCCGTCACCCCTCTGCTTGTCGGTTTTACCCTTTGTATAATGAGGCATTGATGAGACTACATGAATATTGTAATCTTTAAAAAACTGAGGGAGATCGTGATACTTTTTATTGGCCCGAATGATCGTCAGGTTAGACCGCACTATAAAATCCTGAATACCGGCCTTTGATGCCTCTTCTACAAACCAGCGGAAGTTAGGATTCATTTCAGGAGCACCGCCCGTAAGGTCGAGGGTATGCGCCCCTGTATTTCTTATGACTTCCAGGCACAACTCCATAGTTTCCCTGGTCATAATCTCTTTCCTGTCTGGACCTGCATCTACATGGCAATGTTCACAAACCTGATTGCACATATATCCCACATTTATCTGAAGGATCTCTAAACTTCTGGGTTTTAATGGGAACTCACCGATTTCGGCAATCTTATCTTTGAAGTAGGGTAATTCCCCTTCCTTAAACAGACCTCCGTTGAGAATTTCAAGTTGCCTGTGATTATCCGCTAATTCTAAATGCCTTGCTTTAAGAGATTTTGTAGCCATTCTGGTCTAATCGAAATTGTAAATGTAGGATGCAGTGAATTACATCCTACATGCTTAATTTGTTGTATTTATTCATCATTTGAACTCCATGTACAAGGGTAGCTCCACTTTCAATGGCAGCACCTGCATGAACTGCTTCCATCATTTCTTCTTTAGTAATGCCCCTTTGGAGACCGTCTTTTGTATAGGCATCTATGCAATAAGGACATTTCACTACGTGCGATACCGCCAGGGCGATAAGGGATTTTTCTCTGGCCGATAGTGCACCTTCCTCAAAAACCTTGTTGTAATAATCAAAAAATTTGGTCCCCAATTCCTCACTCCACTCAGTGATATTTCCAAATTTCCTTAAATCCGCCGGGTCGTAATATGAATTTGCCATGGTTTAATCGTTTAGTTTGACTTCAAAAGTATTAATAATAGGGGGGAATATATTCAGTGAGTCCTACTCAAAATTAATTCAAATTGACTTTTGCTTTATCGCTGCGAAATATGTCCGCCTTCCCTTGGTCGCCATAATTTGCCAAACTTACAATGAATTCTATGGAGATTTGCCTCAATTTTAGACCATATTCAGACTATAAATGCAATTCAGAAATTTCATATATCAGTTTTTACAAAACCGACCACATGGTTTCTTCTTTCTGCTATTTAATCCTCTTAGTCATTCCAATTTATGGATTAACGGTATGGCATTAAAGGTAAACGTAAAGATTTTGATACCTGGTTCTGCCCTGCCTATTAATTACAAACCGATTAGTTGGTAAATTTGGAATTAGATTCGATTCGAATCGATGCTTTATCCTTAGTTTTGGTTAGCTTTTTTGATATGGACACTACAGAGTTACAAAAGAAGACAATTGGACTGGTTCTTTCCGGAGGGGGAGTTAGAGGAATGGGTCATATTGGTATGCTAAAAGCACTGAAAGAACACGGTATTGAACCTTCAGTTGTTTCAGGGAGCAGTGCCGGAGCATTGGTAGGTGCACTTTATGCCAGTGGCCGAACAACAGAGGATATGCTGGCATTTTTTAAAGAAACCCCCTTGTTTAAGTACAGTTTTCTTACAATCAACAAACCTGGTCTTGTAGATACCGAGCGCTATTATGATATTTTCCGGGAATACATCCCGTTTGAGAACTTTGAAGCCTTAAGCAAGAAGTTATTTGTTGTGGCAACTAATCTTCAAAAAGGTACGGAAGAAGTCTTTTCCGAGGGGGAACTGATAATGCCCTTACTCGCCTCCGCAGCACTTCCACCGGTTTTTAGTCCGGTTGAAATGAATAATACCTTATACGCTGATGGGGGAATAATGAACAACTTTCCCACAGATCCATTAAAGGGGAAGGTCGATTTCGTTATCGGGAGTAACGTTACTATGATAAGGGAATTAAGAAAGAATGAGATTAAGTCGTCTTATCAACTGGCTTCCCGTACAACGAGCCTGATGGTCTATGCTGTCAACAGAGAAAAAATCAAAAGCTGTGATCTAATTCTTGAACCCCGCGATTTAGAGGATATAGGGGCATTGGATAAGAAAGGGATAGAAAAAGCATACAATGCGGGCTACGACAATGCTTCCCGTGTACTGGAGAAGCTATTTGTAACCTCCTGATTCCAGGCTAAGCCCTATACGTCGTCATAATCTATTTTCAGAGCTGGCGTCAGCGGGTGGGCCTGACAGGTCAGGATAAAACCTTCCTCTATTTCACTGTCTGTAAGAATCTGATTTTTTACCATTTCGGCTTTTCCCTCAGTTACCCTGGCAATACAGGTGCTGCAAACTCCTCCCTGACATGAGTAAGGAGCATCGATATTTTCATTTAATACGGCATCTAACACCAGTTTCTTTTTGTCCATGACAAAAGTAAATACCTCATCATCTAAAGTGACTTCTACCTGAGTCTCCCCTTTTAAGTCGGATACATCCTCTTCATGTGATGTGGTAAAGAGTTCATAATGAACCTTGTCCTCTGGAATTTCATTTTTCCCCAGGGTTTCCTTTACACTGTTGATCATTCCTTCCGGTCCACAGATATAAAAGTGATCGAAAGAGCGATCCTTAAACTTATTC
Organism: Muriicola sp. SD30; assembly: GCF_041205185.1. Lineage (NCBI taxonomy): Bacteria > Pseudomonadati > Bacteroidota > Flavobacteriia > Flavobacteriales > Flavobacteriaceae > Muriicola > Muriicola sp. SD30. The sequence continues at coordinate 189,034 of NZ_JBGEWB010000002.1, read as the reverse complement.
TTAACGATCAGGTTAACAGTAGAACTGTCTATACGCCCTTGCAGTGCATCTTCTTCCCTGGATCTGCTATAAATGAATTCAATAAAAAACCTATCGGTATGTTTTTTAGCAAAGGCCTCAATTTCCTCCTGATACATGGTTTCCTCCGGGGATTGATTCCCATAAACCAGAACAAAAGTGTTTTCAGGATGACTGTTGAGGACACTCTCAATGATACTCATAATCGGTGTGATTCCGCTTCCCGCAGCAAAAGCACAAATATGCTGAGCTGTATTTGCAGGAGTAAATAAAAAATGACCTTTTGGAGGCATCACCTCAATAGAATCATTCTCTTTCAGATGATCGTTGGCCCAGGGAGAGAAAATTCCGCCGTCCACTTTTTTTATACCCACAGTTAATTCTGGCTCAGAAGGGGCACTGGATATAGAATAAGCTCTTCGGACTTCTTTTCCGTCGATTTCTTGTTTTAATGTGAGATGTTGCCCTGCATCAAATTGAAATGTTTCCTTGAGATCACCAGGAACGCTTAGTGAAATAGCAACTGAGCTGGGGGTTAACGACCTTACTCCGGAAACTTTCAGCTTATAAAATGTGCTCATTCTGCAAATTTTTTTGCAAAACTAAGGAATGGGGAAGTAATTCATATACATTTCAATAAATATCTCACTTTTGTAACAAATACTATATTTGGCGTACTAATCCTGAAAATTGAATTGACCAACCTTCTATGTTAAAGCATTTTTTTACCCTCCAGTGGAAGTCATTTTTCCGAGCTGCCTCCTTTAAAACGAATCTTGCCTTTAAGATTTTTATGATTTTTGGAGCCCTTTATTTTATCCTTGCTTTTCTCGCAATGGGCTTCGGGTCCTATTTCATTATAAAGAAGCAAGGCCTGGGCGACCCTTTGCGTGTAGTGAATCAATTTATGATTTATTACCTGGTGGGGGATTTATACATACGGTATATGTTCCAGAAAATGCCCATCCTGAACATAAAACCACTTCTTTACATGCCCTTTAAAAAGAGTCAGGTGGTAAAATACTCCCTCGGGAAGACAGTTTTTTCTTTTTTTAACTGGATGCATGCCTTTTTCTTTATTCCTTTTTCTATTGTTTTGATTACTCAGGACTATGACCCCTTAGCAGTTATCAGCTGGCACGTTGGCCTCATGGCGCTTTTCTTTTGCAACAATTTTCTGAATATAATGATGAATAACAAGGATGCGATATTCTATCCTATGGTAGGTGTATTAGCAGTTCTTGGAATTTGCCAGTACAACGGTTGGTTTGACATTACCGTTTTTACAGCACCTATATTCAATTCCTTTTTCGACCTGCCTTACGGCCCCGTTTACTCCCTGATCCCTTGTTTACTCCTTCTCGGTCTGGTGATCGCCTCATACAGTTATTTCAGAAAGCATATGTACCTCGACGGAGGCCTGGCCACTAAGCATACCGAGGCTAAATCTGAGGATTATACATGGCTTAACCGCTTTGGGAACCTGGGCACCTTTTTAAAGAATGATATCAAACTTATAAGAAGAAACAAAAGATCCAAGACCACTGTAATACTGAGTGTTTTATTCATTTTCTATGGCTTACTATTTGGTTCGGGAATGCTTGAAGTTTATGAAGGACCGGTTTGGTCGATTTTTGCCGGAATTTTTGTCTCAGGGGGATTTTTATTCAGTTTTGGTCAGTTTGTACCGAGCTGGGACAGTTCTTACTACCCGTTGATGATGAGTCAGAATATACAATATCGTGAGTACCTCGACTCAAAATGGTATTTGATAGTTATTGCGACGGTGATCAGCACTTTGTTATCTTCCTTTTATCTGTATTTTGGATGGGAATTTTATCTGGCCATCATCGTTGGCGCTATTTATAACATCGGGGTGAATTCTTATTTAGTTTTATGGGGCGGTGCTTATATCAAAACTCCTATCGATTTAACGTCCAATAAGAAAGCATTTGGAGATAAGCAGGCTTTTAATGTTAAAACAATGCTGCTAACCATCCCAAAATTGCTATTGCCCATAGTAGTGTTTGCAGGGGGGTATTATCTGATTAATCCGATAGCGGGCTATGTCGCTGTAGCCCTGTCCGGAGTGCTTGGTTTTGTTTTTAAAGATCAGGTGTTCAGGATGATCGAAAAAATATATAAAAAAGAGAAGTACAAGACGCTACTGGCGTATAAACAAACAGATTAAATACATCACAACAATATGATTACAGTTCACGATCTCACAAAAACATATGGAACCCAGACTGTTCTGAACATACCTTCACTGGAGATACCAAAAGGGCAAAGCTTCGGACTTGTAGGGAATAATGGGGCGGGTAAGACTACCTTTTTCAGCTTACTTCTCGACCTGATTCAGCCAACGACCGGCAAGATCATCAACAATGAGGTGCAAGTTGATGTAAGCGAGGGATGGAAGCCCTTTACATCTGCTTTTATTGATGAGACTTTTCTGATCGGATACCTCACGCCTGAAGAGTATTTTTATTTTATCGGGGAATTAAGGGGCCGTAACAAAGCTGATGTAGATGCCCTGGTCAGTAATTTTGAAAACTTTTTCCACGGGGAAATCCTCGGACAGAAGAAATACCTCAGAGACCTTTCTAAAGGAAACCAGAAAAAAGTAGGTATTGTCGCCTCATTTATAGGGGATCCCGAAGTTGTCATCCTCGATGAACCCTTCGCAAATCTTGACCCCACAACCCAGATACGGTTAAAACAGATTATCAAAGATCTTGCAAACAACAAGGATGTTACAGTTTTGGTTTCCAGCCACGATCTGATACACGTCACAGAGGTATGTGAACGGATCGTTGTTTTGAACAAGGGTGATATCGTCAGGGATATTCAAACATCACCTCAGACGCTGAAAGAATTAGAGACGTTTTTTGCAGGTTAATTTTCAGGAAATCTCCTTTTAAACTATCCCCTTATACATCATTAGGGGAATTCTATGCATTTTATCGAGTAGCTGTATAATAAACGGGGGCTTTTACAGTTTACATAGGGTACGAACATCGCGAATTTTGAAGCTTCGAAATACAATTCACATCCTCTGGCTTTCCGGAATCCTTTTGTTGAGTTCCTGCTCAACTAAAAAGGACGCCTTTGTCAACCGCAACTGGCACGCGTTGAATACCAAGTACAATGTACTCTACAACGGAAACCTCGCCTTTGAAGAAGGAAGGGATCAATTAAATGAATCTTATCGGGATAATTACTGGGAAGTGTTGCCGGTAGAGCGACTTGAAGTGAAAGATGAGATAAAACTCGATTCCGAAGATAACAATCCCAATTTTGAACGGGCAGAAGACAAAGCCACCAAGGCGATCCAGAAACACAGTATGGAAATCGGGAATCAGGAACGCAATCCTCAAACCGATGAGGCATTTCTGCTACTGGGGAAGGCCCGTTATTTTGATCAGCGTTATGTTCCGGCCATCGAAGCTTTTAATTACGTACTGCAAAAATATGCTGAGAGTGATAAGCTAAACGAAGCCACCATATGGCGCGAAAAGACAAATATTCGCCTCGAAAATGATGAGCTGGCCATCAAGAATCTTAAGAGGTTATTGAAATATGAAAAACTGAAGGATCAGGAATACGCTGATGCCAGAGCGATGTTGGCTCAGGCCTATATCAACCTGAACGCACCCGATACCGCCATTCAGCAGTTAAAAATCGCCTCGGCTTACACCAGAAAAAACTCGGAAAAAGGCCGGTATTACTTTATAATAGGTCAGTTGTATAATGAATTAGGATTCAGGGATAGTGCCAATTTGGCCTTTAATGAAATTATCGATCTGGGACGAAGTACACCAAGGGTGTACTGGGTAAATGCCCATTTGCATAAAATCAGGAATACCGAGGTGACAGAAGAAAACAAAGAAGAACTATCCGAATACCTCACTTGGCTGGAACTAAATAGGGAAAACCGCCCTTTCCTTGACAAAATCTTCAGAGAAATAGCTGTATATCACAATACCCTCGGGAAGGATAGTCTTTCCCTGGCTTATTATAACAAATCCCTTGCCGCTACAGATAATTCGCCCCAAATTCTGGCCCTTAATTACGAAGATCTGGCCGAATATCATTTCGATGAGAACAATTACAAGGTAGCAGGCGCTTACTTTGACAGTGTCTTGCCAAATTTGCCTGAAAATACCAAGAAATACAGGGCGATACGTAAAAAGCTCGATAATCTGGAGGACGTCATCACCTACGAGAATACGGTTCAGTATACCGATAGTGTGATCTCCTTATACAGGATGCCACAAACTGAAAGAGAGGCATTTTTTCAGGCTTATATCGATAAGCTAAAAGCACAGGCTGAAGAGGAAATCGCCAGGGAGGAAGAAAAACTCAGTGCGGGATTTGCGGCTTTTGAAACATCGAAGGGAGGAAAGGAAAATAAGGGAAAATTTTACTTCTACAATATTACCAGTCTTGGATACGGGAAAACCGAATTTAAACGAAGATGGGGCAACAGGGCGTTGGAAGACAATTGGCGCTGGAGCAATAAGGCAAGTGCACAGACCCTGGACACCAATAACATTGATGCATTAGCTGTAGAGGACGGACCAGAGATACTAACAGAAGAGCAAAAGTATTCCCTGGAATACTACCTCGCTAAAGTTCCTACAAGCAAGGAGGTAATTGATAGCCTATCGAGAGAACGCAATTTTGCAAATTATCAATTGGGGCTTATTTATAAGGAAAAATTTAAAGAAAATCTTCTGGCAGCGGGGAAACTGGAAGAAGTCCTGAAATCACAACCTGAGGAGCGACTGATACTGCCTTCTAAATACAATTTGTATAAGATCTACGAAGAAGTTGGCAGTCCACTTGCTTCAACTATGAAAGAGAACATTATTAACAACCATCCTAGTTCGCGATATGCTGAGATTCTGCTAAATCCCAGAGCAGTGCTGGAAGCTTCCGAAGATGGTCCTGAAGCACAATACGCCAGGCTCTATAAGCTTTTTGAAAAACAGGAGTTCCTCCGTGTAATTACCGGGGCCGAAGAAACCATTAACCGCTTTACCGGCGACCCCATTGTCCCGAAACTGGAAATGCTGAAGGCAACTGCCATTGGCCGATTACAGGGATTCAAGGAGTTTAAGGAGGCCCTGAACTACGTAGCCCTGAATTATCCCAATCAAGCTGAAGGAAAGAAAGCACAGCAGATAGTGGCCGAACAATTGCCCAAGCTCGAACCGAATGGATTCTCATCAGAAAGTGTTGAGCCTCAGGGAAATTGGAAAGTGGTCTTCCCATTTAAGAGAAGCAATGATGAAGAGGCATTGCGGCTCCTGAAGCGCCTCAGGCAAACCATAGAGGATCTCAGGTACTCTAATATCGTTTCTAAAGACATCTATAATCTTGAAGATGAATTCGTTGTGGTACACGGATTCAAATCACGAGATTTTGCTTTGGGTTTTACCGAACTGCTAAAAAACAACAAAGATTACCGAATCCGTAATGAGAATTTTGTAATTTTATCTGACAACTATAAAACAATACAGATTCATAAAAATTTAAAAGATTACAAGAGACTCAAATTAACCCCAAAACCCTAGATCCATGTTTTCAGATAACAAAAAACCCAAAGCTATGACTGAATTAGGAGGACAACCCAACAGAATTGAAAAACACACTAAAATTAAAGGCGATATTGTTTCAGAAGCCGATTTCAGAATTGACGGTAAGTTAAACGGAAATCTAAAGACTTCCGGAAAAGTCGTTATTGGGAAAGACGGATATATCCATGGTAAAGTGGAATGTCTCAATGCTGATATTGAAGGTAATTTCAATGGCGAATTACTGGTCTCAGAACTTCTCACTTTAAAATCCTCTGCCTTCATTGAAGGCACAGTGGCGGTGGCAAAACTTGCGGTAGAACCAGGAGCAACTTTCAACGCCTCCTGTAATATGAAGGGTAAAGGCGCATCGAATACGACTACTCCAAGTCAGCCTGCCGGTTCTACATCTACATCTTCTTCTTCCGCCTACAAATCGTCAGCGGCACAGAGTAAAAATGAACCAGCAAAAGCCTCCTAAAGGAAAAAGTCCGCTTAAGAATATTGCCATTTTATCCGGAATAGGGATTGAAATGGGGGTAATTATCTATCTGGCGGCTCAGGGTGGAATATGGCTTGATGAGCACTATCAGACCGAAAAAAGGGTATTTACAGCAGTGGCCACTATTATTGGAGTGGCTATTGCCATTTATGTTGTCCTTCTTCAGTTAAAAAGAATTAAATATTGATGAAAGCCACCCGATTACTGTTTGCTTTTTTTATTCTTTTGCTTTCATCACTCCTGATTTCTCTGTGGCTGCATTTACAGGTGCAACAATACTTATCGATAGAGAAATGGTCCGATATGTTGCTAATGTCCTATATCTTGAATTTTATTCTGGCAGCAGCTATCTTTCTGATCCTCTATAGTTTAAGGAAAAAATTTAAAAATCAGATCGGATTCTTGTATATGGGTGGTAGCCTTTTGAAGTTCCTGATCTTTTTTATCTTCTTTTATCCTGCCTATCATGCTGACGGGCTGGTGACAAAATCTGAATTTGCCGCCTTCTTTGTTCCCTACTTATTGTGTCTGATACTTGAAACCGTTTTCACGGCCAAAATCCTTCTCAAAGAAACATAAAGGAAAGCTTCCTTAGCCCTTATCAATAGGCTGTAAAATAAACGCCCAAATGCTTTTTTCTTTTTGGGAGAATAGCTTACATTTGCACCGATTTTTAGCGACCCGCATTTTAAGGCGATATGAGAAGACTTCTTACTGTAAAAATTTTATTGTTTAGTGCCTTTTTCCTCGGTCATAGTCTAATCGCTTCCGCTAAGGAAGATGCATCAGACGGATCAAAAAAGGACATTAAAACAGAGATCAAGGAATATATTGATCACCACCTTAAAGATTCACACGATTTTTCCATTTTTTCTTATACCAAAGACAATGGGGAACATGTTTACGTAGGGATCCCATTACCCGTCATAATCTGGGATGATGGAATAAAGGTTTTTTCATCCTCTAAATTTCATCACGGGGAGACTATTGCCGAGGCCGGGGGAGAATATTACGCCCTAGAGCACGGAAAAATATACAAAACAGATGCAGAAGGGAATCTTTCCCATGACGAGGAAGGTCATATAACAAATTCGAAACCCATCGATTTTTCTATTACCAAGAACGTGGTAATGATGGTTATAACGGGCTTATTGATGCTTTGGTTGTTTTCCAGTCTGGCGCGATCCTACGCCAAAAACAATGGAGTGCCTACCGGCGCTGGCAGGTTTTTTGAGCCGATAGTGATATACATCAGAGATGATATTGCCAGACCTACTATTGGAGAAAAAAGGTATAAAAAGTATATGCCTTTCCTGTTGACTATATTCTTTTTTATCTGGTTTCTTAACATGTTCGGGCTTACGCCATTAGGAATAAACGTTACGGGGAATATCGCCATTACTTTTGGCCTTGCTTTGCTGACATTCCTGATTACCAATTTCACCGGAACCAAGGATTATTGGAAACACCTCGTAGATCCCTTAGGTGATGCGATGCCCTGGTATGGGAAAATCCCTATTTATATCATATTAGTGCCCATCGAATTGCTGGGCCTTATCATCAAACCCTTTGCACTCCTTATCCGATTGTATGCAAATATGCAAGCCGGACACATTGTACTAATGAGTCTTATCGGGTTGATGTTCATTTTTAAAAGTTGGATTGGTAGTTCGTTGTCATTTTTCCTGGCATTTGCGATTACCCTGATTGAAGTGCTGGTGGCTCTGCTGCAGGCGTATATTTTTACGATGTTATCATCTCTTTATTTTGGTTTTGCTTCAGAGGAGCACGATCACCATGAGGAAGAAGCAGAACTGGCACATTTATAAAAGACCTTCTAAGGAGGTATAAAAAATTGAATTTTAATTTTAAACTAGATAGAGTATGGAAATTCCAGTAATGGTAGGTGCAGGTTTGGTAGTAATTGGTGTTGGTATTGGTATTGGTAGAATCGGTGGTTCTGCTATGGAAGCCATTGCCCGTCAGCCAGAGGCCTACGGAAAGATTCAAACAGCGATGCTTATCGTAGCGGCGCTTATTGAAGGTATTGGTTTCGCAGCATTGTTTGCGGTATCCTAATGCACTAAGGGAGAAAGCCGCAACGGTTGGTTGCGGCTGCCCTTTGTTTAAAATTTCAGGTATAAAGTAGATTTTAGTATGGAAAAATTGTTAAATGACTTTTCGTTCGGCTTGTTTGTATGGCAAACGTTGCTTTTCGTATTGCTGCTTTGGCTTATGTATAGATTTGCATGGAAGCCAATTCTGAATGCAATTAATGACAGAGAAGATGGGATTAAGAACGCCCTTGCTGCTGCTGAGGATGCTAAAAAAGAAATGCAGAATGTCACAGCAGATAGCGAAAAGTTATTGCAGGAAGCTCGTGGTGAACGTGAGGCAATGTTGAAAGAGGCCAGGGAGATCAAAGAAAAAATGGTTTCTGATGCTAAAGAGCAGGCGAAAGTGGAAGGAGACAAGATGATTGCACAGGCCAAGGCGACCATTGAAAGCGAAAAAAAGGCAGCTGTTGCTGAAATAAAGAATCAGGTAGCTGATCTTTCAGTTCAAATCGCCGAGAAGGTTCTTAAAGAAGAATTGACCAATAAAGACAAGCAGCTAAAATTGGTTGATAATATGTTAGGCGACATTAAACTTAATTAACCCTCATGAACGAAGCAAGAGCGGCAGCACGTTACGCCAAGGCAATTCTGGACTTTGCGGTAGAGAAGAAAAAGACCGATATCCTGGAAAAGGATATGAGATCTATTGTCGAGACTATCGGGACAAGTAAAGAGTTAAAGGAAATGCTCGCCAGTCCGGTGCTGAAAGGGGAGATGAAGAAAAAAGCCCTCCTCTCCATTTTTAAAGGCTCAGACGCCATAACAGAAGGGCTGATCGATTTGCTGCTTCAAAACAAAAGGATCAACCTTCTGAACGAGGTGGCTCTAAAATATATCATCCTTAATGAGGACCTTAAAGGTGAAGGTGTGGCTTTTGTTACCACAGCAGTGCCTTTATCCGGGGAGTTAGAGAAGAAAGTTCTGAAAGAAGTTTCTAAACTTACCGGAAATAAAATTGTGGTAAAAAACAAAGTAGATAAAAGTATCGTTGGCGGATTCATCCTCAGAGTAGGGGATCTTCAGTACGATGCGAGTATCTCAAACAAATTGAACACCATAAAAAGAGAATTTACTAAAAGCATATAAATTTTAATTGCGGAGACAGGTTAGCCCCTGCTTCGTTTTATATTTTAAATCATATGGCAGGAGTTAAAGCCGCGGAAGTATCGGCAATCTTAAAGAAACAATTATCTGGCTTTGAGGCCAAAGCATCTTTGGATGAAATAGGAACTGTCCTTCAGGTGGGAGACGGTATAGCACGTGTTTACGGCCTCTCCAATGCACAATACGGCGAGTTGGTCGAGTTTGACGGCGGATTGGAAGGGATTGTTCTAAACCTGGAAGAGGATAACGTTGGGGTTGTATTACTGGGACCTACAAAAGAGATTAAGGAGGGGACTACAGTTAAGAGAACTCAGAGAATTGCCTCTATAAATGTTGGAGAAGGAATTACAGGCAGAGTAGTGGATACACTTGGAAATCCAATCGATGGTAAAGGGCCTATTGCAGGGAAAACCTATGAGATGCCCCTTGAAAGGAAAGCTCCCGGAGTTATTTTCCGTCAGCCGGTAAATGAGCCGCTTCAGACAGGTATCAAGGCAATTGATGCTATGATTCCGATCGGCCGGGGACAACGTGAATTAGTAATTGGAGACCGTCAAACCGGTAAAACCACCGTATGTATTGATACTATTATCAATCAGAAGGAATTTTATGATGCAGGAAACCCTGTTTATTGTATCTACGTTGCTATCGGACAGAAGGCTTCAACCGTTGCCAACATTGCAAAGACACTTGAAGACAAAGGAGCTCTGGCCTACACAACTATTGTAGCTGCCAATGCCTCTGATCCTGCCCCCATGCAGGTATATGCTCCATTCGCCGGTGCAGCTATCGGAGAATATTTCAGGGATAGTGGCCGTCCGGCTTTGATTATATATGACGATTTGTCAAAACAGGCGGTGGCTTACAGGGAAGTTTCATTATTACTTCGACGTCCACCGGGAAGGGAAGCATATCCAGGAGACGTTTTCTATCTCCATTCGAGATTGCTTGAAAGGGCAGCAAAGGTTATTGATGATGATGCCATTGCAAAAAACATGAATGACTTACCGGAGCCCATCAGGCCTATGGTCAAAGGGGGCGGATCGCTTACAGCACTGCCGGTGATTGAAACACAGGCAGGTGACGTATCTGCTTATATTCCAACAAACGTGATCTCCATTACCGATGGTCAGATATTCCTCGAGCAGGATTTATTTAACCAGGGTGTAAGACCGGCGATTAACGTGGGGATATCCGTATCAAGGGTTGGTGGAGCGGCTCAGATAAAGTCCATGAAAAAGGTAGCAGGAACACTAAAACTAGACCAGGCACAATTCCGTGAATTGGAAGCTTTTGCCAAGTTCGGTTCCGATCTTGATGCGGCAACTTTGAATGTAATTGAGAAAGGGCGAAGGAACGTTGAGATCCTGAAACAGGCACAAAATGACCCTTTCACGGTAGAAGATCAGGTAGCAATTATCTTTGCGGGCTCAAAGAACCTGCTAAGAGACGTACCTGTTGATAAGGTAAAAGATTTTGAGCAGGATTTTCTGGAATTCTTAAATGCGAAACACCGAGATACGCTCGATTCTTTAAAAGCAGGTAAGTTAACTGATGAAGTTACTGAAACTTTAACTGCAGTTTGTAAAGACCTGGTGAAGAAATATAAGAGTTAAAACTCAGCAGAAGATAAAAAATGGCAAACCTTAAGGAAATACGGAATAGAATAGCGTCGGTTTCTTCAACTATGCAGATTACGAGTGCCATGAAAATGGTTTCGGCTGCCAAGTTAAAGAAAGCACAGGATGCGATTACTGCCATGCGCCCGTATGCCAATAAATTAACTGAGCTTTTGCAGAATTTAAGCGGGAGCCTGGATGCGGATTCCGGTAGTTCTTATGCGGAAGAACGCCCGGTAAATAAAGTGCTGATTGTTTCCATAACCTCTAATCGTGGCTTATGTGGCGCCTTTAATTCTAATATAATAAAGGAATGTATTTCCCTTAAAGCGAATTCTTTTAATGCTCAGGAGGTTCATTTTATGACCATTGGGAAAAAGGGAGCCGATATTCTCAAGAAGAAAAATAAGGTAGTAGCTGATCACAGCAAGGTCTATGATGATCTCACTTTTGACAATATCGCTCAGATCGCGGAGGAGTTAATGTCTTTCTATTTAGAAGGATCTTACGACAAGATTATTCTGGTCTACAATAAGTTTAAAAATGCAGCAACTCAGATACTAATGACAGAGCAATTTCTTCCCATTGTGGCAGAAAATTCTGAATCCGGAAACGCAGTTGATTACATTTTTGAACCTGAGAAAGAGAAAATTGTAATGGAACTCATTCCGAAATCACTAAAAACACAGTTGTATAAAGCTGTACGTGATTCCTTTGCAAGTGAGCACGGTGCCCGAATGACAGCAATGCACAAGGCAACAGATAATGCTTCGGAGCTAAGGGACCAGTTAAAGTTAACTTACAACAAAGCAAGACAAGCAGCGATTACCAATGAAATCCTTGAAATTGTTGGAGGTGCAGAAGCACTGAACAATTAAAATATTTTAATTATTCCAAGATTAAACCCCGACCAAAAGTTGGGGTTTACTTTTTACAATACACCAGAATAAGTACTTTTGGCATCACTATTGAATGCTAATAGGCAAAAGGCTATATCATGAAAAAAATTCCCTTCTATACATTTATTGTTTTATTTGGATTGTTTGGATGCTCTTCTCAGAAAAAACTGAGTTCTGATGCCCCATTTACCATAACAGCTGCAAGTTGTCAGGATTTTGCTTCTGGCAGGGAAGAAGGAGGAACAGGGTTTACCCTTGAATTTCCTTTTGAAGGAGAAGTAAGTTCAATTGATTTTCAAAAAGTTTATTTCAGAGGGCATATATTAAATCCTGAATTAAAAACCCTGGAAGGTGAGAGGGTCCTGGTATGTCGATACGAAAAGAACAAGGCTGATGAGGGTAAAGGCATGGTGTTGCACGCAGACCCCAGGGAAGAAATAGGGAATCAGCCGCCTGCCATGTTAAAGGATAATCAGGAAGATTTTCCTTTTAAATTAGAAGCAGGCGAGGCAGTTATACAGTATTCTTTAACAGGCAAAAAAAAGGTGAACTACTTCAAGCTTTCAGGGGTCAAGGAGAAAATGCCTGTTCAATATCCATCGCGGCCCAAAAACTAACTTTGCTGGCAGGCTTTAAATACCTAATTTTAAGCCATACCTAACACAGCCGCGCTTGAGTCTGTTTCAGAAGTTATTTAAGCAAACATTTATTTATGGATTGGCAACAGTCTTACCCAGGATGTTGTCATTTATACTGGTTCCTCTTTATACCCAGGTAATGCCTACGGGATCCTATGGCGAAGTGACCTTAATCTTTGCCTGGTTCGCCATATTTAATGTTGTGCTTGCCTACGGAATGGAAACGGCTTTTTTCCGCTTTTACAACAGTGAGAAGAACAGTACAGGAGTAATTTCCACTTCCCTGGTATCCCTGATGGGAACTACAGCTTTGTTTACGGTGTTCGCCCTCATTTTTCAGGATAGTTTAGCCTTGCTTCTCAATATTGACGGGCAGTTTATCAAGTACGTTATTTTTATCCTCGCCCTTGATGCCCTTGCCATCATTCCATTTGCTTTATTACGCGCAAAACAAAATCCACAGCGATACGCAGTCATAAAAATTCTGAATGTAGCCATCAACCTCAGCCTTAACGTCTTTTTCCTCCTCATTCTCCCAGGCCTTGCAAAGGACAGTACAGAGGGCCTGACAGGAATGCTCTATATTCCCGATTTTGAAATCTCATATATATTTATTTCCAATCTCATTGCAAGTGGTTTTACGCTCTTATTGATCTCGCCATCGTACAAATTACCTTCCTATAAATTTGACAGTGTATTATGGTCTAAAATGGTCAGATATGGTTTGCCGGTTATGATTGCGGGTATTGCATTTACGATTAATGAGGTATTCGACAGAATCATGCTCTCCGAACTTCTTCCTGCAGCCATAGCCAAGAGTGAGATAGGGAAATATTCGGCTTGTTATAAGATAGCGCTCTTCATGACTTTGTTTGCCACGGCTTTCAGACTGGGAATAGAACCCTTTTTTTTTAGTCATTCCCGTTCCGAGAACCCACAACGTGCATATGCCCAGATAACGAATTACTTCGTTGTTCTGGGGAGTGTAATCTTGTTGGCTGTTGTGGTTTATTCTGATCTGCTGAAGGTTTTAATAGTCAGAAATTCCGATTATTGGGAAGCAATGCCTGTGGTTCCAATTATAGTCCTGGCGAGTTTTTGTCTGGGGATTTATCACAATTTATCGGTTTGGTACAAAGTAACTGACCGTACCAGATTTGGGGCGTATATATCAATAGCTGGTGCAATAATCACTATCGCTATCAATTATCTATTTATCCCTTCAATAGGCTATTACGCTTCAGCTTATGCCACATTAGCCGCTTATGCAAGTATGATGCTTATTTCATATTATTTCGGGCGTAAATACTACCCTATTCCGTATAATTTCAGGAAGATCGGTTTTTATATGGGAATTTCAATTTTATTTTCAGCCCTCTCTTTCTATGTATTTAATGGAAACATCCTAATTGGATCACTGCTGCTTTTAGTATTTTTACTCCTGGTTTACAAGATGGAGTACGACCTGCTAAAACGAATATTTATACGAAATGAAAGTTAAGATCATAAATAAATCACATCATCCACTTCCCGAATATGAAACAGCTTCATCAGCAGGAATGGACCTTCGTGCCAACCTGACGGAGCCCGTCCGGCTAGAACCTTTGGAGAGGAAAATAATTAAAACTGGTTTGTTCCTCGAAATACCTGCGGGATTTGAGGCTCAGATCAGACCAAGAAGTGGCCTGGCTGCCAAGAAGGGGATTACAGTTCTCAATACTCCGGGAACTATAGATGCAGATTATAGGGGTGAGATTGGCGTGATTCTTGTTAATCTTTCCAATGAAGCTTTTGTAATTGAAGACGGTGAGCGAATTGCTCAGATGGTTATCGCAAGGCACGAAAGAGCCGCATGGGCTGAGGTTCAGGAATTATCCGAAACCAGCAGGGGCGAGGGAGGATTTGGAAGTACAGGAACTCGCTAGTCTTTATCAAAAAGACATAATCTCGATCACAATGAAATGGGTATATCTATTGAAAATGGTTTTTCTGATGGCCTTAATGGTGCCTTTCAGTAGTATTGCCCAGGAGGAAGAGAGTGCAGAGATATCGATGGACTCTAATACGGATACGTTTCAGGAACTTTTTTTTGAAGCCTTAAAGCAGAAAGGAATTGAAAATTTCGACAAGGCAATCAATGCCCTATTAAAGTGCAAGGAAATTCATCCTGATAGTTCTGTCATTGATCATGAACTGGCCAAGACCTACCAACTCGATAATCAGCTCGCTATAGCCCAGGAATACGCACTCTCGGCACTTAAGGACCAGGCAGAGAATTTATGGTATCTCAATACGTACATCACTATTGTGGATTTGGGAGATTCAAACTTTAATTTCGTTATAGATCAGATTCCATTCGATAATAATAAGCTCAAAGAAAATCTCACAGAGATATTGGTGAAACAGAAAAAATACAAGCTGGCTGAAAAAGTGTTGAAAGAACTGAGGGAAAGTCCGTTTACCGAAAACATGACCGCGCGAATAAACTATTCATCAGCTCAGGAGGAGATTCATGAAGCAACGGAGGCCGATGGACAGGAGGAAATTGAGAACCCTTTAATTGCCCTGATGGAGACTCTGAAAGCCCATATGGAAAAGGAAGATTACGAAAAATTAAATACGCTTGCCACGAGTGCACTGGAGGAATATCCGTTGCAGCCCTATTTTTATTACGCCAAAGGAATGGCCTTGAACAGAACTTCAGATTTCAGGCAGGCCTCAGATTATTTAACAATGGGGCTCGACTTTATATACGAAGATGAGAATCTTACGTTTATGTTTTATAGAGAGTTAGCTACAGCTTACAAGGGTTTGGGTGATGCAACTATGGCAAATATGTATCTTAGCAAAATAAAAAATGGGTCGTAAGATGATGAAGAAAATGAAACGTGCGGGACTTAAGATCGGCTTCGGGATATTATTATTTGCATTAATCTCTTCATGTAAATCAGCAAAAATACTGTCAGATCAAACTCTTGATGCTAAATTACCTGCTAGAACTATCATAAGAAACCACTATAAAAATACGGTCGATTTTAAAACGCTTACAGGTCGACTCAAAATTGATTTTTCGGATGGATCATCCAGTCAGAGCCTTGGGGTTAGTCTCAGAATGGAGAAAGACAAGGCAATCTGGTTAAGTGCACCGCTTGGAGTGGTAAAGGCGATGATCACACCAGACAGGGTCACCTTCTATAATAAATTGGAAAACAGTTACTTTGATGGTAGTTTTGAATACCTGAGTAGATTACTGGGTACAGAACTCGACTATAAGAAAGTACAAAATCTCTTGCTGGGGGAAGCCCTGTTCGATCTGAGGGATGATCGCTACGAGGTAAGCCTGAACACAAGCTCTTATGAATTAAAGCCTGTGAAGTCAATAGAGCTGTTTAAAACCTTATTTATGATTTATCCGGGGAGTTACAAACTTGCTTCACAACAAATTTCACAACCGCTTCAAAAAAGGCTGCTCGAAATCAGGTATAAGGATTATCAGGAAAAGAACAACAAAATAGTCCCAAATTCAGTGGGGATTCTGGCAATTGATAACAATCAGCGCAATGTGATTGATATCGAATACCGGAATATTGAGTTCAACACCAAAGTCAGTTTTCCCTACAAGATTCCCAATGGCTATGAAAAGATTGTTTTGAATTGATATGAACACATTCTTTGGACAACGGCTAATATTACTTCTTGCAATATGGTTTCTATCAGGGGTAGCGGGAATAGCTCAGACTAATGAGCAAAAGGCTCTTGAGGCAAAACGGGAGCAACTTCAGAAAGAAATCACCGAAATGAATCGTTTGCTCTTTGCAGAGCGAAAGCAACGGGGAACGGTTCTTGATCAATTAGAACTTCTTGATCAAAAGATCAACGTAAGACAACAACTTATCAGGGTGACTAATCAGCAATCGAACCTGCTGAGCAGGCAGGTAAATGCCAATATCAGGAATATTGCAAAACTGAGAGAAGATCTCGACATTCTGAAAGAGGAGTACGCCAATATGATCAGAAAATCTTATCGAAATCGATCCCAGCAAAGTCGATTGATGTTCCTGCTTTCTTCTTCAAACTTCTATCAGGCATTTAAACGCCTTCAGTATCTGAAACAATACACCCGATATAGGAAAGAACAGGGGGTACAGATTGCGGAAAAAACAGATGACCTTATTACCCTTAATAATGATCTAACGAGACAGCGAAGGCAGAAGGAATCTCTTATTGCAGAAAACAAAGCGGCACGCAAGGAGCTTTTTGAAGAGATCAATGAACAAAAAGGCCTGCTTAAAACCATCAGACAAAATGAAAGCAATTACGCTGTTGCTATCAATAAGAAAAAAGCTGAGGCGAGGAAAATAGATGAACAGATTGAACGACTTATTCGCAGTGCAATTGCAGCTTCGAATAAAAAAGCAGGGAATTCAGCTTCGAGTAGTCGGTTTGTTTTAACACCGGAAGCAACCATTATTGCAAATAATTTTTCCGCGAATAAAGGCCGACTCATTTGGCCTGTGGAGAAGGGGATTAAAAGGCAGGGCTTTGGCATTTACAGCGATGCTGTATATCCTGGAATTAAACATCAGAATAATGGGGTAATCATCGCTACTGACAAAGGAGCTAAGGCAAGGGCTGTGTTTGAGGGAGAGGTCATAGCCATTATGGCTGTCCCCGGGGGAGGAAAAGGGGTGCAGGTTAAACATGGAAATTATATCAGTACCTATTACAATCTGGCCAATCTCTATGTTAAAAAGGGGGATCGGGTAAATGCCAAGGAAGAATTAGGGGAGATATATACGAATCGATTGAATGGTCTCACCCAGTTAAAATTTTATCTCTACAGAGATGCCACTCGGTTGAATCCGGAAGAATGGATCTACCAACTTTAAAAACTATAGCATGAATAAAATAACAGATCTCAAGGGAGGGTTCACCCTTCACAACGGCGTAAAAATGCCGTATTTCGGACTTGGGGTATTTCAATCAAAGGACGGTGAAGAGGTGATAAATTCTGTAAAATGGGCTCTGGAAGCCGGATACAGACATATTGATACGGCTTCTGTTTATGGAAACGAAGAAGGAGTAGGTACCGGTATTAGGGAAAGTAGGGTTCCCAGAGAAGAAATATTTCTGGTAAGCAAGGTTTGGAATACGGAGCAAGGGTATGATGAAACCATGAAAGCCTTTGAAAATAGTTTAAAGAGATTAAATACCGATTATTTAGATCTCTACCTAGTTCACTGGCCGGTAAGAGGGAAATATAAAGAAACCTGGAAAGCGTTAGAGACACTTTATAAAGAGAATCGGGTACGAGCCATAGGAGTGAGTAATTTTCTCAGACATCATCTGGAAGATTTACTGGAAGATGCTTCCATCATACCAATGGTAAACCAAATGGAATTTCATCCTTATCTGGTACAACAAGAACTGCTCGATTATTGTAATGCAAAAGGAATTCAGTACGAGGCCTGGTCCCCCCTTATGCAGGGGCGGATCTTTGATTTAGAAATAATCAACAATATGGCACAAAGGTATAATAAGAGTATTGCGAATATCGTCCTGAGATGGGATCTTCAAAAAGGAGTGGTAACGATTCCTAAATCAGTGAAAAAGGAACGTATAGTGAGCAATGCCAACGTATTCGATTTTGAACTGTCTGATAAAGACATGGATATACTCAATAATCTGGATAAAAAGAAGAGGTTTGGACCTCATCCCAGGGCCTTTGACTTTCCTCCATTTATCACTAAAATCTGGAATTACTACCAGAGGAGAAGATCATGAAACAAACAGAGCCTTGAGTTCTGTAGCATCGTGTGGTTTCATTTTGCCGGCCAGGACCAGACTGAGTTGCTTCCGTCTGAGGGCTCCTTCATATCTGATTTTTTCCAGCTCCGTCTCAGGCTCAATGGGCGGGATAGCCGTTGGCTTTCCGGTTTCATCCACAGCCACAAAAGTATAAATGGCCTCATTGGCCTTTGTTCGTTCCCCGCTAAAACGATCTTCAATCCATACATCAATATACACTTCCATGGATGTGCGGAAAGTCCTTGAAATGGCAGCTTCAAGAGTAACAACACTGCCCAGGGGTACAGATCGGTTAAAGGCTACGTGATTCACAGAAGCTGTCACCGTTATTCTCCTGCTATGGCGCCTTGCGGAAATACTTGCAGCACGATCCATTCTGGCCAATAACTCGCCACCAAATAGATTGTTAAGTGGATTTGTTTCACTGGGAAGAACCAGATCGGTCATTACAGTTCTTGAATCACTGGGAGTTTTAGGCTTCATACATCAAATTTTGGCAAAGATACAAGCTATTGAAGGGCTTGAAAATAGGAAAGCTGATTATTTAACAGAAAGAAGCCAGGCATCCTTGGATTCTGTTAGTCTAATCTGTTTTAAAGCCTCCAGGGCTTCTTTAGGATCGGCATAACTCGCAAATGCAACCTGATACAAACCAAATTTATTCTGTCCCACATAAAAAGAATTATACCCCTTGTTTTGGAGTTGCTTTATCTTTTTATCGGCGTTGCTTCTTTCTCTGAAGGCGCCTGCAATTATATGGTGGCTTTTTCTGGTATTCTTTTTTACTTCAATCTTAAAAACAGGTAATTCCAGTGGTTTGGTATCAAAGAAAGTAGCTTCCTGAATACTATTGGCAATAATTTCCTGCGCTTTCTGCTGTGAAACGAGTTCATTGGAAAGTGCCTGGTTGTAAGTTCTGTACCCCGTAAATCCGGCAGAAATAGCCAGAAGAACGATGGCCGCATATTTAAGTAGTGGCCTGAAATTACTTTTTTCTCTTGTTTCAGGAGTGATGATAAAAGGTACTTTCTCCTCAATTTCTTCTACCTCCTCTTTTAATTGCTCTCTGAGAACAGGCTTAGATACAAAAGAACTCAACCCAAAAGATGATGTAAGAAAATTGGTTTGTTTTGTAGGTTGGAAAATCAATTTACCTTCCCTGGTAGGTTTAAAGGTGCCTATATTGTCAAAAACGAGAGATTCACCATTTTCCAATTGCTCTTTCCATTGTTCAACATTCTTGGCTAATTTCTCCTGAACTTCTTCATATGAGGATTTTTCAGCTTCAGCCATATAAGAGATGAGCAGGCCGTCATTGGATTGGAGTTGACGGTTAAAAGACAATACCTTGGAAGGGGGGTAAAATGTGTGGGCCGACTTGTCAATAAAAGCCGATTTAACATGGGTTAAAAAGGCACCAAATTCTGGTACTACCACGCAATTATAACGGTAAAGAAGCTCTTCTATGTAAGCTGTTGTACTCATCAACACAAAGATGAAAAAAAATAGGGCGGCTACAAAATGGCGGATAACTTTTTATTAACATTACTTTTTCACTATTTTGTACATGAAGAAATTTGTGCCGTAAGATGATGAAGGAGGATATAATTTCTGTTCTAAGACTGCAATCTATTCCCAACATAGGGGAAATTTCCGCCAGGAAACTCATTAGTCATTGCGGTAGCGCCGAAGAGGTTTTCAGGGAAAAGAAAAGTGTTTTACACCATATTGATGGTATTGGCACCAAAGTCACCCATGAGCTATTCGATCATAAATATCTTTTAGCGGCAGAGAGGGAATATCGTTTTATAGAGGACCAAAATATACAAACCCATTACTTCGAAGAAACCACCTTCCCTAAATATCTCAGGCACTGCCCGGATGCTCCTCTTCTACTTTTTTCAAGAGGGTCTATTCATTTAGAGAATCAGAAGATTATTAGTATAGTCGGCACTCGTAATATGACCACGGCCGGCAGGGCGTTCTGCGAACATTTTATGGAAGAACTAAGGCCATTTAATCCAGTAATTGTAAGTGGCTTTGCTTATGGGGTAGATATCTGCATTCAAAAGGCTGCCGTAGAATTAGGATTGCAGACCATTGGGTGCCTAGCGCACGGACTTAATCAGATGTACCCCAGGGCACATAGCAGGTATTGCGCTGAAGTAGAAAAAAATGGCGGCTTTTTTACCGAGTTCTGGAGTACCAGCAAACCGGAAAGAGTTAATTTTCTAAAGAGAAATCGAATTATTGCAGGGATTAGTCAGGCAACCATCGTTATAGAATCAGCACATAAAGGAGGCAGCCTGGTAACGGCTGATATAGCGAATAGTTATAACCGCGATGTATTTGCCGTTCCGGGGAGACCTGGAGATATTTACAGTGAAGGCACAAATAATCTGATTAAAAGACAAAATGCTCATCTGCTTACGTCGGCAGCTGATTTGGTCTACCACCTCAATTGGGACATAGAGGAGAGAGATAATTCGGCTATTCAAACAAAACTTTTTGTCGATTTAAACCCCGTGGAACAGTCTATTTACAATCAATTACAATTGGGGGGAAGGCAATTGTTAGATGATATTGCCATGAAAAGTAAAATACCTGTTTATAATACTGCCTCAGCTTTATTGGCAATGGAATTAAAAGGAGTTGTACGTCCGCTTCCGGGAAATTGTTTTGAAGCTATTTAAAAGTCACCGACTCATGTGCCGGAAAGTCATTTAATCAATACCCAAGTTTATTACGGACGCGGCTTAAGACTTCTTCAGCAACATGCCCCGCTTTTTTTGCTCCCAAACTCAACAACTGGTCAATTTCCGATTGGTTTTCCATGTAATAATTGAATTTTTTCCTGGGCTCTTCAAATTTGGAGACTATACATTCATATAGCTCCTGTTTTGCATGACCATAACCATAATTCCCTTTCGTATAATTTTCCCGCATTCTTGTGACATCGGCTTTTGGGGCCAGAAGAGCATAGAGAGCAAAAACATTATCACTTTCGGGATCCTTAGGATCTTCCAGAGGAGTACTATCTGTCTTTATCCCCATGATCTGCTTTCGAAGCTGTTTGTCCGGCAGGAAAATGTTGATGAGGTTTCCTTTACTTTTACTCATTTTTTCTCCATCTGTCCCCGGGATATACATGGTTTCTTCCTGCACCTGAGCTTCGGGAAGTACAAAAGTATCCCCTAGTTGAGCGTGGAATCGCGAAGCGACATCACGGGTCATTTCCAAATGCTGCAGCTGATCTTTTCCCACGGGCACTATATGGGCATCATATAGCAGAATATCTGCAGCCATAAGCATGGGGTAAGTAAACAGTCCCGCATTCACATCTTCCAGTCTGTCAGCCTTATCTTTAAAAGAATGGGCCAGCGTTAGCCGCTGATATGGAAAGAAACAACTGAGATACCAGGCCAATTCTGTGACTTGGGGCACATCACTCTGACGATAAAAAACAGTTTTATTGACATCCAGGCCAAAGGCAAGCCAGGCAGCAGCAGTCGCATAGGTATTATTCCGGAGCTCTTCTCCATTTTTGATCTGGGTCAGCGAATGCATGTCAGCAATGAAGAGAAAGGATTCATTCTTCGGATTTTCCGCCATATTTATGGCAGGAATGATCGCCCCAAGGATATTCCCGAGATGCGGAGTACCTGTACTTTGTATACCTGTCAAGATTCTTGCCATCCGCTGAACTTTAAAGAATGACAAAAGTAAAAGAAATACTAAAACCCTGCTAAAATTGTTATTTTTGATTTTATGTTGAGGCTTTTAAAAAAAGCAGGCCAGCTTTTGTATCGCATTTGGTTTTACATTTTGGTGGCCATCCCAATCATTGTATTCTCCCCCCTCCTGATAATATTGTCTATCTCTGAAAAGACCTATCCCCAGTTTTTCTGGTTAGCCCGAAATATCTGGGCAACTATAATATTGTACGGCATGGGGTGCATCCCCAAAATTAAATATGAGGAAAAGCTTGTAAAAGGGAAGAGTTATATGTTGGTGGCCAACCACACCAGTATGCTCGATATTATGCTAATGCTTAGGGTGAGCAGGAATCCATTTGTCTTTGTGGGAAAGAAGGAACTGGTAAAGATTCCGATTTTCGGGTTTTTTTACAAACGTGTCTGTATCATGGTCGATCGTGAGGATAGCAAGAGTAGAATGGGGGTATATCGCAGGGCACAACGCAGACTCAATCAGGGCCTGAGTATCTGTATTTTCCCGGAAGGAGGCGTACCGCCTGAAGAGATCGTTCTGGATGAATTTAAGGACGGGGCCTTTAAAATGGGAATTGCCCACAGTATACCGATCGTTCCAATCATATTTTTTGATGCAAAAAGGCGTTTTCCTTTCACTATTTACAGGGGGGGTCCAGGATGGCTTAGAGTAAAAGTATTTCCTTTTATTAAAACTGATGCGATGGTTGAAAAGCAAAAAGGAGAGCTAAGAGATAACGTAAGAAAACTTATGTTAGACCAGCTCATGGCGGCAGCTGAATAATAAAATACCAAATAGTATAAAAAAAGCACCCTGTTTTGTGCAGGGTGCAGAAGCGGCCACTGCGGATACAGTAACCAACCTAACCAACTTCTTAAAACCTGAAATTCAGGCCTGAATAAACCCCCATACTAAATGGCTGAAAATTTCCTGATGTTTCGGAAAATGTATTGAGCTGATATTTAAACATGGGTTCGAGGTTTAATTGTAATTTATCATTAAAGCGATAAGATACACCAACCCCAAAATTCGTACTGAGATTAAGATCGTTGAGGTTATTTGCCTCCCCCATTTCGGTTAAGATACCATCAGCCTCCAGTGTAACGCTGTTATTGACCAGAAAAAGAGAACTTAGGCCGCCAATGAGATTGAGTCCGAATTTGTTATCGAGAATTTCATAGGACAACTCGAGTGGCACTTCTAAATAACCAAATTCCTGAACCATTTTCCCGTTCAGGGCAGGATCAGGACCAGCGACATCCTGCGCATTTTCCGTCGGGAGTTTACCACTTCTGGTATTGCTTCGAACCACTAGATTTCTACTACTCAGTGAATAATCTATATTGTTGATTATTCCATTTGTATTCGCATTAAGGGAGGATGAAAACGTTACATCTTTGGTATCATAACCAAAATCGACCTTGTGTATGCCCGATCTGATTTTGATTTTCTTACCCAATTCATAAGAAACATTCAGGCCATAACTCATGTTTACATTACCCGATTTTGCATTATCCCTAAAACTTGAATGAATAGGGGATCCCTGAGCCAGAGAACTAAAGAAAACAGGGGCAATCCTCGGGCCCAATTCCCATTTGTTTTCTGATATTTCCTCTGTAATCTCTTCCTCTTGCTGTGCAATGGCCTCTAAAATCGACTGTTTTTTGTGCTCATTTAACTCCTCAGGCTTTACTTCCTCTTTTTCCTTCTTGCCCACAGTATTGCTGACAAATGAATCTCTTTCCTCACCTTGCAACTCCCCTTTTTCAACACCTGATATCCCCTTGGCCTGATCTGCGATGGATCTATAGGTGTCAGGATCATCAGAAACCATAGCATTTTCACGGCTGATCAACTCTTTTTCCTTATCCGCTTCTGCGATTAGGGCGGAATTGTTCTTACTGATAGGAAATTCTTCGGGTTTTTCATTTGCCCTGGAAGTATTGATGATGTCGATCCCTCGCTTTACCTCTTCGCCTGGAGAATCAGCTCGCTGTTTAGAAGTTTCATCAGTACTTTTTTCAGTTGACACGACAATAGCTTTGTCAGGATCTTCAAAGTTGTCCGATCCTTTTAATTCATTGTCAGATGAGCTATTTAATTCGCGTCCCGCTTCCTGTGTCCTGCTCTTCGATTCAGTATTCGTAATCACCTCCTCGACATCTGGCTCTGAATCAGTACCCGGTAGGAACACAAACAAGGCAATGATCAATAATGCCGCGGCACCACCTAATTGCCACCAAATAGGAAGAACCCTTCGCTTCTTTTGTTTACTATCCAGGGAAGCGGAAATATTTTCCCATACCACTTCATCAGGTATCTGACTGAAGTCCTGAAGTTTTTCCCTGAATACCTTTTCTATATTTTTCTTTTTCATGTGCCCGGGTATTAAGCAATATTGATATTTTCTTTCTTTAATTTCTCTTTCAGTATCATTTTGGCCCTCGATAAATTTGATTTGGAAGTGCCTGTAGAAGTCCCCAAAAGTTCACTGATTTCTTTGTGTGTATATCCATCTAAAACATAGAGGTTGAATGTTAGCCTGTATTTGTTGGGCAATTCCTGTACGTATTGGAGAAGTGTTGAGAGTTGGACATCCGGATAGTCATAATCGAGATCCTCTTCTTCGCTCAGATTGTCTGAGACAACGTTCATATGTTGACCCTTGCGATACTTCTGGAGTACCGTATTCACGGTAATCCTTTTTAACCAACCTTCAAAAGATCCCTTGAACTTAAATTGGTCTATTTTATCATAGATCGTTATAAAACTATCGTGGAGGTTGTCTTCTGCTTCAGTTTTATTCCTTGAATACTTCAAACAAAGTCCGTATAAGACACTGGAATACTTCCGGTAAAGCTGTTCTTGTGCCTTCCTGTCTCCTTTTTTACATTGATTTATGAGCTTCTTTAAACTCAAAATGCTGGTTAGATTTAGATCTTCAATTCCCTGAAAATCGTTAATTCACGGGCACTTCTATCTCAAGGTACTGTTGTTCACCATTCTCATTCTCCCCACTCCAGAACCTGAATAAATAGGTTTCATCGTACAGACAAATGAAATTGAAGGAAGCTTCAAGCTCTTCAATTGCCTGAGTACAGGGATCCTCATAGAATTCTGTGCCAATGGCCACTACATTACGGGTGGTGGTCGCTTCTTTTGTGATGTCAAATCCTTCAAAAAACACGCATCCACTTGGCCGCAGATACCTCACCGTGATCTCGTAAGTTTCATTCAGTTCAAAAGATTGAGGAAGATCAGCACTTACTATTTGGAGAGGGATAAAATTAAAATTGACACTGTCGTCTTCAAGTTTACAAGACTGGAAGACAAAGGCAAGGGAAAAAAGAATCAGAAATGTGAATTTCTTATAGCTCATCTCAACACAAGTTTTTTCTTAAGATGAAAATAAGTAAGAAGGGTTGCTTTATGCAGCAAATGAAGGTTTTTATGCCTTAATCGCGGTTATAGCATCTTTGATCTTAACTTCTAACTCCTCCAGCAATTCAGGATTGTCAAGCAGAAGAGTTTTAACGGCATCTCTACCCTGTCCGAGCTTTGTATCACCGTAACTGAACCAGGAACCACTTTTCTTGATGATTTCAAATTCAACTCCAAGATCGAGGATTTCTCCCACTTTTGAAATCCCTTCTCCGTACATAATATCGAATTCGGCAGTTTTAAAAGGTGGGGCTACTTTATTTTTAACCACTTTTACTCTGGTCTTATTTCCCTGTACGTTGCCATCAGTATCCTTTATCTGAGTGGATCTCCTGATATCAAGACGCACAGAAGCATAAAATTTAAGGGCGTTACCACCGGTGGTCGTTTCCGGGTTTCCAAACATCACACCTATCTTTTCGCGCAACTGGTTGATAAATACCACGGTACAATGAGTTTTACTGATGGAGGCCGTAAGCTTCCTCAGCGCCTGTGACATTAGTCGGGCATGTAATCCCATTTTTGAATCGCCCATTTCCCCTTCAATTTCACTTTTTGGTGTCAGGGCAGCGACAGAATCTATAATCACTATATCAATAGCTCCCGAACGGATAAGATTGTCGGCTATTTCAAGGGCTTGCTCCCCGTGATCGGGTTGTGAAATAATCAGATTATCTATATCAACTCCTAACTTCTGCGCGTAAAACCTGTCAAACGCATGTTCTGCGTCAATAAAGGCAGCGATACCTCCGTTTTTCTGAGCTTCAGCAATGGCGTGAAGAGTAAGGGTGGTTTTTCCAGAAGATTCAGGACCATAGATTTCTATTACTCTTCCCCGGGGATATCCTCCCACCCCTAGAGCAATGTCGAGACCGAGTGAACCCGAAGGTATAACTTCAACATCGGCAACCACAGTATCTCCCATCTTCATTACCGCCCCTTTTCCATAGGTTTTATCTAACTTATCCAGGGTTAATTTCAGGGCTTTCAACTTCGCTTCTTTCTCACTACTCATGTCTTCTCTTTCTTTAAATTTTAAGGATGACTAAAATACCACTTCTTTTTGCATATCACAATCACTAAAGCAACCTTTTTATTATTTCGTCATCTTGTTTAAAAACATTTCTAATTGTTGTTCACTTTACTGGTATTATCCTCTATGGAAAAGAAAATTTCCTTAAAGTGATCCCTAAGGGCCTTGATTTTCAGGGCCCTTTTTGTTTGATGGGTGATGAAAAATTGTATTTTTGCCTTTTAATTTTCATTCAACTTAATCGCGGTATAGCATGCAACTGTACAATACATTAAGTGCGAAAGAAAGGGAAGTACTCATTGAAAAGGCCGGGAAAGAGCGGCTTACCATCTCCTTTTACCGATACGCACACATAGGGAATCCCCATATTTTTAGAAATCATATGTTCCTCGCCTGGGATGCACTTGAAGTGCTGGGCCGGATTTATGTAGCCCATGAGGGCATCAACGCCCAACTCTCCGTTCCGGCAGAAAATTTTCAAGCTTTTAAAGCTCATTTGGACAGTATCATTTTTTTTCAAAACGTTCGATTAAATATCGCAATAGAGCAGGACAATAAATCCTTCCTTAAATTGAAAGTGAAGGTGCGAAAAAAGATTGTTGCAGACGGACTCAATGACGCCACTTTTGATGTAACTGACAAAGGCATACACGTAGGAGCCGAACTTTTTAATGAACTCATTGAAGATCCGGACACGCTATTGGTGGATATGAGAAATCATTACGAGAGTGAGATCGGTCATTTTAAGAATGCCATAACTCCGGATGTAGACACATTCAGGGACTCCCTCGATATCATCGAACAGGAGTTATCCGAGTTTAAAGAAGAGAAAAAACTGGTGATGTATTGTACCGGTGGCATACGTTGTGAGAAAGCCAGTGCATATTACAAACACAAGGGATTTAAGAATGTCTATCAATTAGAGGGTGGGATTATTGATTATGCCCGACAGGTAGAAGCCAGGGGGCTGGAAAATAAATTTCTGGGAAAAAATTTTGTATTTGACCATCGCAGGGGAGAGCGCATTACGGAGGATATAATCGCTCAGTGCCATCAATGCGGTGAACCTTGTGACACACATGTTAATTGTGCCAATGAAGCCTGCCACTTATTGTTTATACAATGTGATTCCTGTGCTGAGAAAATGGATGAGTGTTGTTCGTCAGAATGCAAGGAAATTCATGCCTTACCGGAGGAAGAACAGAAAAAACTCAGGAAAGGAAAGACTGTTAGCAATAAGATTTTTAAAAAGGGACGATCGGAAGCCTTATTGTATAAAAAAAGCCCTGAAGCAACCGTCAAACCCATTTTTACTTCACGTTAAAAAAGTAGTATCTTTACCTGTAAGAATTAATTACGAACGCTTTTTGGACAGGGGCTTTACGGCTTTTCTCCAAATCAAGATAAAAAATTATGGGTTGTAGCAGTTGTTCAACCGGAAAGGATGGACAACCTAGGGGATGCAAGAACAATGGGACTTGCGGTACAGATGGTTGTAATAAATTAACGGTTTTTGACTGGCTTTCCAACATGTCACTTCCCAATGGCGAGAAGCCATTTGATTGTGTTGAGGTCAGGTTTAAAAATAGCAGAAAGGAATTCTACAGAGTACCTGAAGATATATCCCTTTCTATAGGAGATATAGTAGCAACTCAGGCAAAATCCGGACATGATGTCGGGATGGTAACTCTAACTGGGGAACTGGTTCGGATTCAAATGAAAAAGAAGAAGGTAGCGAATGACGATCAACTTCCAAAAGTCTACCGAAAAGCCACACAGAAAGACATAGACAAATGGCAGAAATGCCGGGATAAAGAAGATGAGATCAAAAAGAGATCTCGTGAGATGGCCATTTTACTTCGTCTGCAAATGAAGATTTCAGATGTGGAATTTCAGGGAGACGGATCTAAGGCTACTTTCTATTATACAGCAGATGAGCGCATAGATTTCAGGCAGTTGATCAAGGATATGGCCAAAGCGTTCGGGATCAGAATTGAAATGAGGCAGATTGGATACAGGCAAGAGGCACAACGTCTTGGGGGCATAGGATCCTGCGGCAGAGAATTGTGCTGTTCCACCTGGTTGACGGATTTCAGATCGGTAAGCACATCTTCAGCTCGTTATCAGCAACTCTCTCTGAATCCTCAGAAACTTGCCGGCCAATGTGGTAAATTAAAGTGTTGTCTGAATTACGAACTGGATATGTATCTGGAGGCTTTGAAGGATTTTCCTTCACAGGACAGCAAGCTGCACACTGAAAAAGGATTAGCATTTTGCCAGAAAACGGATATCTTTAAAGGACTGCTGTGGTTTTCGTATAAGGATGACCCTTCTCACTGGCATACCCTTACAAAAGAACAGGTACTGGAGATCATTGAAAAGAACAAGAAGAAAGAAAAAGTAGCCAGTCTTGAGCTGTACGCTTCAGATAATCTGGAAAAGGAAACCACACTTTTTGAAAATACGGTAGGTCAGGACAGTCTTACCCGTTTTGACCGTCCCAGGAATAAGAATAGAAGGAAGAAGAACAAAAAGAGGAGAAAACCTGCAAAATCTTCACAAAAAAATGGGTAGATCATACTGGATTCTTCTGCTGACTGGATTGCTGCTTTTTGGCTGTGGGAATGGCCCGCTATATTCAGATTTTCAGTCGCTCGAAAACGGAGTTTGGAACAAGGACAGTATCATAGAGTTCGAAACTCCTGAGTTGCAACCCGATGAGGTATACCAGATGTATATCAATATCAGAAATGACAATACCTATCCTTACAGTAATCTGTATCTGATTACTGAACTGGAATATCCAGGGGGGGAAACTTATATCGATACTTTGGAGTACGCTATGGCAGAAGCCGACGGTAGCTGGCTGGGAAAAGGATATGGAAGTATCAAAGAAAACAAACTTTGGTATAAGGAAAACATCAATTTTCCCGTTACAGGCGTATATACTATACGAATTGAACAGGCAATGAGAAAAAATGGCAGTGTGGAAGGAATTGGTGAACTGATAGGAATTACAGACGTGGGCCTGGAAATAGAAAGCAATTAATCTGATGGCAAAGACCCGAAAGAAATCTGATAAAACCTCATTTGTTCCTTTTATAAAATGGTTCTGGATTCTGTTTTTCAGCGGTGTCCTGGCTGTATTTCTTGTTTTCTTACTCGCTGCATGGGGTGCTTTTGGTGAAATGCCAACATTTGAAAGACTCGAAAATCCCCAAACCAATCTGGCGACAGAAATCATTTCATCCGATGGGGCTACCCTTGGAAAATTCTACCTCGATGACAACAGGACCCCAGTGGCTTATGAAGACTTGCCGCGCAACCTGGTCAATGCGCTGGTAGCAACAGAGGACGCAAGATATTATGAACATTCAGGAATTGATGGAATAGGATTCCTAAGGGCAGTGGCCTTTCTTGGACAGCGTGGAGGGGCCAGCACCATTTCCCAGCAATTGGCGCGACAACTTTTTGTAGGTGTTCGGTCAAAAAACCTGTTTCAGGCGGTGACACAAAAAATCAAGGAATGGGTTATTGCAACCCGACTGGAGCGGAACTACACCAAGCAGGAGATCATAGCGATGTATATGAACATCTATGATTTTGGTTACAATGCAGACGGAATTCGCTCAGCATCCCGCATATATTTCGGGAAGGAACCCGTGGATTTAAAAACTGAAGAATCTGCTGTGCTTGTCGGGATGTTGAAAAATTCTTCGCTTTACAACCCTATCAGAAGGGAAGAACTAGTTCTGGGCCGTAGAAATACGGTACTTTCCCAAATGGAGAAATACGGTTATATCACCGAAGGAGAAAAAGATTCTTTGCAGCAATTAAAAATGGACATCAACTTCAGTCCGGAGTCACACCGCGAAGGCCTGGCTACATACTTCAGGATGTATCTGCAGGGATATCTTAACGACTGGATCAAGAAGAACCCGAAACCTGTTACCCAGGAAGGGGAGCGGGATACCTGGAATATTTACCTCGATGGATTGAAGGTCTACACAACGATAGATTCCAGGATGCAAAAGAATGCCGAAGAGGCCGTATCTGAGCACATGAAAAACCTTCAGGCAGAGTTTTTTAACCAGAATACTCCGGAACGCAACCCCACAACTCCTTTTCTCGATTTAGAAAGGCAGGAGATCAACCGCATAATGGAGCGGGCGATCAAGACCTCGGAACGGTGGAGAAAAATGAAAGCCGCAGGAAAGACGGAAGAAGAAATAAGGCAATCCTTTAATGAGAAAACGGAAATGACTGTTTTCGACTGGAATAGTGAGACTCAGGAAAAGGATACAGTAATGACGCCTTTGGATTCCATCCGGTACTACAAGACCATCTTAAGAACTGCCATGATGTCCATGGAACCACAAACGGGACATGTAAAGGCCTGGGTGGGAGGAATTAATTACAAGCACTTCCAGTATGACAACGTAATACAGGGAGCAAGGCAGGCAGGTTCAACTTTCAAGCCTTTTGTATACGCAGCTGCTATTGATCAATTGAGGATGTCACCCTGTGATGAATTACCGGATAGTCAGTACTGTATTGAGGCAGGAAAACACGGTAACCCGGAGCCCTGGTGCCCGAATAATTCTGATGGGAGATACTCCGGAAACATGTATACCCTAAAACACTCCCTCGCTAATTCTGTAAATTCAGTTACTGCACAATTAATCGATCAGGTGGGTCCAAAACCGGTAGTCTCTATTGTGCGTAATCTTGGACTTACCCGCGAGATCCCGGAAGTTCCTTCTATTGCCCTCGGGACTCCTGATTTTAATGTGTATGAAATGGTAGGAGCTTATGGAACTTTTGCCAATCAGGGAGTTTATGTTAAGCCGGTAATGGTTACACGAATAGAAGATAAAAATGGGACAGTACTTTATGAATACGTCCCTGAAACCAAAGATGTATTAAGCAAGGAAGTTTCCTATGCCATGATCAACCTGCTTGAAGGGGTCACCGAAGGTGGTTCGGGAACACGATTAAGACATAGTTTTGCCAGGAACCAGGACGTCTATAAGGAGATCATAACGGGCTATCCTTATGAGTTTACAAATCCCATTGCTGGGAAAACAGGTACTACTCAGAATCATAGTGATGGCTGGTTTATGGGGATGGTCCCTAACCTGGTTACCGGTGTTTGGGTTGGAGGAGAAGAACGAGCTACACATTTTAAAACGATTTACTACGGACAAGGGGCTTCCATGGCCCTCCCAATATGGGGCTTGTATATGAAAAAGAACTACGCAAATCCCGATTTAGGTGTGTCGAAGGAAGAGTTTGCAGCCCCTGAAAACATGTCAATCAATTTGGATTGTACCAAAACTGTCGAAACAAAAGAGGAAACAGATGACCTGGAAGATGATCTGGGTGATCTCGATTTTTAACCTACTATCGTAAAGCATTTTATATGATTCCGAAAATAGTTAACAGTCCGGAAGAAGCCCTCGAAGGGGTAAAGGACGGTATGACTTTAATGCTCGGTGGATTTGGCCTGTGCGGCATACCCGAAAACGCCATCGCTGAGTTGGTACGTAAGGGGGTAAAGGATCTGACGTGTATAAGTAATAACGCCGGAGTTGATGATTTCGGGCTGGGGTTGTTACTTCAAAACCACCAGATTAAAAAAATGATCTCGTCCTACGTCGGGGAAAACGATGAATTTGAAAGGCAAATGCTCAGCGGGGAACTGGAGGTTGAGTTAACCCCACAGGGGACACTGGCAGAAAAATGCAGAGCAGCACAGGCAGGTTTTCCGGCGATATATACTCCTGCAGGCTTTGGAACTGAAGTGGCAGAAGGGAAGGAAACAAGAGAGTTCAACGGCAAAATGTATGTTCTGGAATATGCTTACCAGGCCGATTTTGCTTTTGTAAAAGCATGGAAGGGAGATGAAGCAGGGAACCTGATTTTTAAAGGAACCGCTAGAAATTTTAATCCCAATATGTGTGGCGCGGCAAAAATTACCGTAGCGGAGGTTGAAGAGCTGCTTCCTGCAGGAGAACTTAATCCGAATGAGATTCATATCCCGGGGATTTTTGTACAAAGGATCTTCCAGGGAGAACAATACGAGAAGCGAATAGAACAAAGAACTGTTAGACCGAGAAGCTGATGCTGGACAAAAATGGAATAGCCAAAAGAATCGCCAGAGAGGTAAAGGATGGTTACTATGTTAATCTAGGGATAGGAATCCCTACCCTGGTGGCAAATTTTGTGAGAAGCGACATCAATGTAGAATTCCAGAGCGAAAATGGAGTGTTAGGAATGGGCCCGTTCCCTTTTGAGGGAGAAGAAGACGCAGACATCATCAATGCAGGGAAACAGACTATTACCACTCTGCCCGGCGCCTCTTTTTTTGATTCAGCACTAAGTTTTGGTATGATCAGAGGTAAACATGTTGACCTTACAATCCTCGGTGCAATGGAAGTCGCTGAAAACGGAGACATCGCAAACTGGAAAATACCTGGTAAAATGGTGAAGGGAATGGGAGGCGCGATGGATCTCGTGGCTTCCGCTGAAAATATTATCGTGGCCATGATGCATACAAACAAGGCCGGAAAATCAAAATTGCTTAAACGATGTACCCTCCCTCTTACCGGCGTAGGATGCGTTAAAAAGATTGTGACCAATCTTGCGGTCCTGGAAGTAGTTTCCGATGGTTTTAAATTGATAGAAAGGGCTCCCGGGGTGTCGGTTGAGGATATTAAAAATGCCACTGAGGGTAATCTTCTTGTTAAGGGAGATATACCCGAAATGGATGTGTAGCTTTCTTATTTTTAGGTTTTCACAACTTTTATACGAAGTTTAACAACAATTATTGCCGGTTTTATTCGTTCTATTATTATTTTAGAAGCCTTTTGGAAATGAAAGCCCCCAAACCTAATCGTAAACCTAAAATCTATGGACACTCAGACAAATCAGGCTCCCTCTGAAGAGAGGACTCAAGTCTACAGAAATGATTTCTACCATGGTATTTTGCAGTTAGCCAAAAAGCTATTTATGTTATAATACCTTCTATCGTAGAATAAGAAAGGAGTAAAATCAACGGTTTTACTCCTTTTTTTATTAGCTTTCACCTCTTTACAATCGGATATGGATATTCTCATTAGGCCTTGTTCTGATACGGATTTGGAGAAACTGTTTTGGATCTCGAGAAAAACTTTTAAAACGGCCTTTGAAGCCCAAAACAATCCTGAAGATTTTGAACATTATCTCTCAACTGCATTTTCGAGAGAGCAGTTGGCAAGTGAATTAGCGGATCCCCATTGTAACTTTTATTTTGTTTTTGTAAATAATTCCCTGGCGGGTTATTTTAAGCTCAATAGTGAAAAAGCACAAACAGATTTGTTCGATGCCAGGGCCATTGAACTGGAACGCATCTATGTCTTGGCCGAATTCCAAAACCTTGGAATTGGAAAAATTATAATCGAAGAAGTAGTAAAGATAGTCCGGGATTCGGGAAAAGAATATATATGGTTAGGGGTTTGGGAAGAGAATACAAGGGCCATTAAATTCTATGAAAACATGGGGTTTGTGAAATTTGGAAGGCATCCCTATTACATTGGCAAAGACAAACAGATGGATTGGCTCATGAAGTTAGAATTAGCTACCTTGTAAATAAGACCGATACTCATATGAAAAACTATTTCTACACCTGCTTAGTTCTCAGTTTTATCACCTCCTTATCTGCCCAGCAAACCATGTATTTTCCTGAGCGGAATGCAGCATGGGAATCGAGATCCTCTAAAGACTTCAAGATCGATGAACCTTCTCTTAGTCGAGCTATGCAGTTCGCAAAAGACAATGAGTATTCGGGATCAAGAGACCTTCGAATCGCGATTCTTAAGGGTTTTGAAAGGGAACCATTTCACGAAATTATGGGTCCGACAAAAAAACGTGGCGGACCTGCAGGAATGATCCTTAAAAACGGTTATCTGATAGCAAGCTGGGGGGATGTAAAAAGAGTGGATATGACCTTTAGTGTGACCAAAAGTTTCCTGTCAACGGTAGCAGGAATAGCCGAAGATCATGGTCTTATCAGGGATGTCTCAGATAAGGTTTCTCAATACGTCTGGGACGGATCTTTTGACGGAAACCACAATTCTAAAATTACCTGGGAGCATTTGTTACAACAGAATTCAGATTGGACAGGAAGTTTATGGGGTGGAAAGGATTGGGCAGATCGACCTCCGAGGGAAGGTGGACTGGACGACTGGAAATTCAGAAAACTGAACGAACCAGGAACGGTAATGGAATACAATGATGTTCGCGTTAACCTTTTGGCATACAGCCTTACCCACGTTTGGCGAAAATCACTACCTGCTGTGCTTAAAGAAAATTTAATGGATAAGATAGGAGCCAGTACCACCTGGAGATGGTTTGGATACGAAAACGCCTGGACAGAGGTCGATGGAGTACAGGTAAAGTCAGTTACCGGAGGAGGACATTCCGGGGGAGGGATCTTTATCAATACGGAAGATATGGCTCGTTTTGGGCTGCTATTTCTCAATAAGGGCCAATGGGAAGGAGAACAACTCATCAGTGAATCCTGGATAGGGAAAGCCACATCCCCTTCTGTACCCAACCCAAATTACGGATTTCTTTGGTGGTTAAATACAGCTGGTGATCGACAATGGGAAGGTTGGTCTGAAAATTTGTACTATGCTGCCGGATTTGGAGGAAATTTTATTGTCGTAGACAAAGAACACGACCTGGTTGTGGTTACCAGATGGCTTGAACCGAGTAAAATTGAAGAGTTTATGTCTTTATTGAAAAAGGCGATGTAATTATATCTGGTTAATGATCTCTGCTGCCTTCATCAGTGTATCATCTGTCTTAGCGAAACAGAATCGCAATTGTTTCTGATCGAGTTGATCTACATTAAATACGGAGATAGGAATACTGGCAATCCCTTTTTCACTGATCAATCTTTTCGCAAATTCCACATCATTCTCATCAGAAATTGCGGAGTAATCTACCAACTGAAAGTAGGTTCCCCTGGCAGGGGAAAAAGAAAATCTGGAAGGAGCAATTGCTTTAATAAA
Organism: Muriicola sp. SD30; assembly: GCF_041205185.1. Lineage (NCBI taxonomy): Bacteria > Pseudomonadati > Bacteroidota > Flavobacteriia > Flavobacteriales > Flavobacteriaceae > Muriicola > Muriicola sp. SD30. The sequence continues at coordinate 153,488 of NZ_JBGEWB010000002.1, read as the reverse complement.
AAGATCTCTTTTTTGCTGAAGAAACGAATCGAGTTGCAAATAATTTGAAGCATCGGCAAGATAGGTTGCCAGCGCTTTCTGAATCGGATGATTAATCGCATAGACATTGTATTCATGTACCTTTCGAAATTCCTTCATCAAGCGCTCAGGAGCGGCGCAATACCCCATTTTCCAACCGGTTACATGAAAGGTTTTTCCAAAAGAAGCCATGACAAAGGTTCTTTCCGAAAGATTGGGATATTTTGATGCGCTTTGGTGTTGTTCCTCATCAAAAACCATATGTTCGTAAACCTCATCACTCAGCACCAGGATATCAGTACCTTTAAGACTGGCCTCGAGTTCCTTCATATCGCTGGCCGAGAGAATAGATCCCGTCGGATTATGAGGGGTATTGATAATTACAAGTCGGGTTTTTGAAGTTATACAAGCCCTGAACTCATCCCAGTCGATTTTAAATTCCTTGCCTTTCATCTGAACAAATACCGGAACGCCACCATTTATGGCTATTGCAGGCTCATAACAATCGTATGCCGGCTTAAAGACAATCACTTCATCTCCTTTGTGAACCACCGCAGTGATAGCCGTAAAAATTCCCTGTGTTGCACCGGCAACCATGGTAAGTTCCTTATCGGGATGATAATGCATCCCATAAAGCCGGGATATTTTCTCACTTATCACTTCCCTGAGGGAATAGATCCCTTCCATTGGGGCGTATTGGTTATATCCTTGCCTCATGGCCTCTTCAACCAGATCGATAAGCTTTGGATCAACGGGAAAATTCGGAAAGCCCTGCGATAGGTTAAGGGCTTTGTGCTCACGTGCCAATTTCCCGATAACGGTAAAAATAGAGGAAGTAGCCTGGGGTAATTTGGAGCGAATAGTTTGTGCCAATGCGGAGCGATTAATGGTCTACTAAATGTAGTAAATGTGTAGGGTATTAAATAAAAAAACCCCGACTAATAAGGTCGGGGCTCTATTTTTATGCTTCTCCTCTATCCTTTAACGGATGCGCTGAGGTATTCACGATTCATCCTTGCGATATTTTCCAGGGAGATTCCTTTAGGACATTCAACTTCACAAGCACCTGTATTCGTGCAATTCCCAAATCCTTCGAGGTCCATCTGTCTAACCATATTCATTACCCTGTCTGTGGCTTCAACTCTTCCCTGCGGGAGTAGAGCAAACTGAGAAACCTTGGCTGAGGTAAACAACATGGCGCTGGCGTTTTTACATGCAGCAACACATGCGCCGCATCCGATACATGTAGCGGCGTAAAATGAATCATCCGCATTTTCTTTTTCGATAGGGATGGCATTTGCATCTACGGTATTTCCCGAGGTGTTAACGGAAATATATCCTCCCGCTTGTTGAATTCTGTCGAAGGCAGTCCGGTCTACAATCAGGTCTTTTATCACCGGAAATGCCTTTGCCCGGAAAGGTTCGATCGTTATGGTATCTCCATCCTTAAAACTCCTCATATGCAATTGACAAACCGTAATAAGGGTATCCGGCCCATGAGGACGTCCGTTTATTTGCAGTGAACAAGTTCCGCATATTCCTTCGCGGCAATCGTGATCAAACTCTACAGGTTCTTCTCCTTTGGTGATCAACTCCTCATTGAGGATATCGAGCATCTCCAGGAAGGACATATCGCCTTCTATATCGTCCATAGTATAGTTGACCATTTTTCCTTTGGAGGACGCGTCTTTCTGACGCCATATCTTCAAATATATTTTCATAGCTTTTTATTTGTAAGAACGTGTCTTTAATTCAATATTTTCGTAAACCAGCTCCTCTTTATGAAGCTTGGCATCTTTCGGCTCGCCTTTGTATTCCCATGCAGCGACGTATTTGTAATTTTCATCATCACGCAGAGCTTCACCTTCCGGAGTCTGATATTCTTCCCTGAAATGCCCACCGCATGATTCATTACGTTCCAGGGCATCTTTAGCAAATAATTCTCCTATCTCCAGGAAATCTGCTACCCGTCCGGCTTTTTCCAATTCCTGATTTTTGGAATTCACATCGCCGGTTATTTTTACATTTTCCCAAAAATCTTTCCGAAGGGTGGCAATCTCCTTGATGGCATCTTTCAGGTCTTTTTCATTTCTACTCATTCCACATTTATCCCACATGATCTTTCCGAGCTTCTTGTGATAATAATCTACCGTATGAAGCCCTTTTCCTGACATCAGTTTTTCCAGTCTCTCTTTTACTGCTTTCTCTGCTTCATCAAATTCAGGCAGGTCAGTAGATATTTTCCCTGTTCTGATGTCCTGTGATAAATAATCTCCTATAGTATAAGGAAGGACAAAGTATCCATCAGCCAGACCCTGCATTAATGCTGATGCTCCCAGCCTGTTGGCTCCGTGGTCACTAAAATTACTTTCCCCGATTGAATAACATCCAGGGATGGTGGTCTGAAGGTTGTAATCTACCCATAGTCCGCCCATAGTGTAATGCACTGCGGGGTAGATCATCATTGGAGTTTTATACGGGTTTTGATCTACGATCTTTTCGTACATCTGGAACAAGTTTCCGTATTTAGATTCGATTACTTCTTCCCCCAAACGGCGGACAGTGTCTGCATCCGGATCTTTCATCCCTGAGGTATACGCTTTTTCCGTACCGTACCTTGTAATGGCCGCCGAAAAGTCGAGATACACAGCTTCTCCTGTCTTGTTAACTCCAAAACCAGCATCACAACGTTCTTTTGCAGCCCGGGAGGCTACATCTCTGGGAACGAGGTTTCCAAAGGCAGGGTATCTTCGTTCCAGATAGTAATCTCTGTCTTCTTCTTTTAATTCGGTGGGCTTTAATTTCCCTTCCCTTATGGCTTTAGCGTCTTCCATTTTCTTAGGCACCCAGATTCGACCGTCATTTCTCAATGATTCGGACATCAGGGTAAGCTTAGACTGATGTTCTCCCGATACGGGGATACAGGTAGGATGGATTTGTGTAAAACAGGGATTGGCAAAAAATGCCCCACGACGGTGTGTTCTCCATGCGGCCATTACGTTGGCGCCCATACAATAGGTGGAGAGAAAGAATAGATTTCCATATCCTCCTGAGGCGATGACTACTGCATGCGCGGAGTGTCTTTCTATTTCACCGGTAACAAGGTTCCTTGCAATAATACCCCTAGCCTTTCCATCAATAAGTACCAGATCGAGCATTTCATGTCGTGTAAACGAACGGATCTTGCCGCGTTGTATTTGTCTGTTCATGGCAGCATAAGCTCCTAATAACAATTGCTGTCCGGTCTGACCTTTGGCGTAAAAAGTCCTGGAAACCAGCACCCCCCCAAATGAACGGTTGTCTAGTAGACCACCATATTCACGGGCAAAGGGAACCCCCTGGGCGACACATTGGTCTATGATATTGCTCGAAACTTCAGCAAGGCGGTAAACATTAGCTTCCCTTGATCTGTAGTCTCCCCCTTTTATAGTATCGTAGAAAAGTCGATAATCACTATCTCCGTCACCCTGGTAATTTTTAGAGGCATTTATACCTCCCTGGGCTGCGATTGAATGAGCCCGCCGGGGTGAATCCTGATAGCAGAATGTTTTTACGTTGTACCCAAGTTCGGCCAGGGTTGCTGCCGCTGATCCCCCTGCAAGACCTGTTCCAACAACGATGACATCAATGTTTCGTTTGTTAGCAGGGTTGACAAGATCAATCGTGTTTTTATGATTAGTCCATTTTTCGGCCAGTGGCCCCTTTGGAACTTTAGAATCTAATATGCCCATATTTTAATGCGTTATTGGGTTTAAATGATGGTACAATGCAATAAAAGCAAATCCCAGAGGAATAGCTATTGCATAAATTTTGGTAAAGGCTGTGATCGATGGGGTGTATTTATTGTTGACTCCCATAGTCTGGAATGATGAAGCAAAACCATGCCAGAGGTGGAGAGAGAGAAGGACGAAGGAAAGCACATATAATGCGGTTCTCCAGAAAGGAGCAAACTTTTCAACAGTCTCTGCGTAATATCTCGTAGGATCTTCAGGATTGACCTCAACATATTTGTAGGCCATTTCGTGTATCCAGAAATCGTAGAAATGCAATCCCAGGAATGCGAGAACAACCGCTCCGGAGATAATCATATTTCTCGATACCCAGGGTGCGTTGGCACTCCCCTTGTATTGAACGTATTTAACTCCTCGTGCTCTGTTATTCTGAATCTCCAATACAAAGCCCATCACGAAGTGTATAACTACTCCTGCAATTAAAATAGGCTGCATCAGAAACTGTACTATAGGATTATATCCCATAAAATGAGAAAACTCATTAAAGGTCTCCGGGGAAATCACGGATGTAAAATTGATCGTAAAATGCAAGGCAAGGAATAAAACCAAAAAAATACCAGAAAGAGCCATAACAACTTTTCTGGCTATGGAAGACTTGATGAGTTTACTCATTATGTTAGTGATTTTGATTCACAAATTTACGGCAGGGGCCCCTGAATAGCAAACTTCACAGACAATACTTCCGATACTGGCAACAATTTTTTCTCAATAAAAGAAGTTGTTGAAGGATGAATGTCAAATGAAGAGATATTCAGCCATTTTCATTCAACAAAATCCTGAAAACTTATTCAGAATTACTCCAGAACAATTGATCTTTTTTCTTCTTTACCATTGCCCTCAATGAGTAAATCATAGGTTCCTTTGGGTAAATATGTTTTGCCGTCATCTGCGGTCTTTAACTCCACCTTGTATTTCTTCAGATATTCAGACTTCCCTTGTTTCGAAAATGCGACATCATAGGAGAGGATATTAAAACCCTTGTCTGCATCCAGGGTAAAAGCACTCACCTCAATTCCGTCTTGTGTCATGACCTTAGCGGAAAAAGGTCCTTTTTTTCTGGTGTAAAAAGCGATATCAATACCCGGTGTATTTGGTTCAGACCAGGAACTCCAGCTATTTCCCCATCGGGTAGAATGTTTAATCTCCGGAATATCAAAGACCACTAAGTCTTCAGACATTTTATCCGGACTCATCTCTTGTAACAAGGCAATATCGGCTTTATAAATACTTCTCCCATGAGTTCCGACAATGAGGTGTTTAGCTTCAGGCTGGATAACCAGATCGTGTACGGCAACGTTCGGGATCCCATTTTGGAATACTTCCCAATTTTCGCCCTGATCCAGGGACACGTAAAGACCGTTGTCGGTACCCACATATAACAATTGATCATTTGCAGGATCTTCCAGGATTACATTTACCGGGGAAGCCGGCAGATTGGAAGCGATACTTTTCCATGTCTTCCCATAGTCTTCGCTTATGTAAATAAAGGGTTCAAAATTATCCCAGCGGTAACCGTTCAAACTGGCGTAAACTCTTTCTTTTTTGTGTTTGGATGCAGCTACTCTGCTTACCCAGAGATCTTTCGGAAGTGTGTTCGAAATCAGATTCCAGCTCCCGCCGGCATTATCGCTCATATAGATCAAACCATCATCACTTCCTGTATACAACAAACCAAATTTAAAAGGGGATTCGGAAATTGTCGTCAGGGTTCCATAGGCCACATTCCCTTTCTTCCCACCTTGTGTTAAATCACCAGAGATCGCCTCCCAGTCGTCACCCTTATTTAAAGAGCGGTGAAGTTTATTCCCCCCCAGATATAGGATATCCTGATTGTGAGGAGATAAGAGGATAGGAGTTTGCCAGTTAAACCTATAGGGTTTTTCACCCAGTTCGTGTTTAGGCTGAACTTTATTCCTTTTACCGCTGTCGAGATCGAGCCGGTAGTAGTTTCCAAACTGAAAACCTGTGTATACAATATTGGAATTGCGTTTGTCTATCTGAATCTGCATCCCGTCGCCCCCCATAATAGAAGTCCAGGGATAGTGCCCGCTCTGATGCCATCGGCTACTTTCTGAAGCATTGTGTGGTCCTTTCCAAACACCGTTATCCTGAAGTCCGCCATAGACATTGTAGGGCTTTTCATGATCGATGTTGATAGCGTAAAACTGACCTACTTCCGGACTGTTATTTTTTATCCAGTGAGCCCCGTCATCGTATGAAATGTTAACTCCTCCATCATTCCCGTTGATCAGGTGGCCGGGCCTAACCGGATTGATCCAGAGGGCGTGATGGTCGGCATGGACATTATCTCCATCGATGGCCTTATATGTTTTTCCGGCGTTTGAAGAGGCAATAAGCGGCACCCCCGCCAGGTAAATCTTATCCGGATTGTTCCTATCAACCCTGATCTGGGCAAAATAATATCCGTAACTGTAGAAAAGATCGTCTATAAAATCCTCATTTTGTTTCTTCCAGGTTTTTCCGCCGTCATCACTGCGGTATACTTCGGCACCAATTACCGGAGTATCAAAAAGAAGTGAGTTTGCATCTTCGAGATAGGTTGCAAGATCTTTTGGCTGTACAGCACCGTCTTCAACCATGGCTTTGACGTTCTCAGCCTTATATTTTTCATGGAAGTTATTATCCTTTAAAAAATCATCAAGTCGGGCATTTTTCAGTTTGAGAAAGGCCTCAACAGACATCGTTTTAAAATCATCTTTTGTTAAGCCCTCATCGGATGTTTCTTCCTTGTCAGACTTCGGACGTCTGTATTGATTGTCATGCACGGCATATACGATGTTATTATCGAATACGGCCAGGCCAATACGCCCCACTCCATCCCCTGTGGGAAAACCACTGGTGGAAGTGGAGACTAATGTCCAGCTTTCTCCGGCATCTGTGCTTTTGTAGATTCCCGAACCAGGGCCATTACCCGTAAAATTCCAGGCCTTGCGGTCTTTCTCCCAGGCAGCAGCAAATTGAACATTAAAGTCGATTGGAGAAACGGCCAGGTCAATAATCCCTGTTTCCGAATTAATATAAAGGGTTTTTTTCCAGCTCTTACCTCCGTCCTTCGTTTTGAAAACCCCTCGCTCCTGGTTAGGAGAATACAGATGCCCTGTGACACCTACCACCACTTCATCAGGGTTGGATGGATTAATATGTATCCGTCCGATATGGTGTGAGTCTGGCAATCCCATTTGCTCCCAGGTAATTCCTTTATCGGTTGATTTCAGCAAGCCTATTCCTGCATAGGAAGAACGCGAACTATTGTTTTCTCCTGTTCCTACCCAGATCGCGCCACTTCTCCAGTCCACAGCAATATCTCCAATATTCTGGGTTGCACTCTGATCCATTATCGGGCTAAAAGAGGTGCCATTATTGGAAGTATGCCATAGTCCACCAGAGGCATAGGCCACATAGAATTCGGTAGGATCATTTGGATTTACATCAAGGTCTACCACACGCCCACTCATCACTGTGGGTCCTATATTTTTAAAGACAATGTTCCTTACCAGGGAAGTAGAGGCCATTTGCTCTTTTTCTGACAGGCCTTTCATTACTTCAGATGCTTTGGTGACGTCTGGTTGGGCGGTCAGGGACAGACCTATCAGACCGAGGAATAATAAAGAAGTTAGTTTCATAAGGGTTAAAAATATTTTCTTGGAAGGTAAGAATTCGAATGAGTTATGACAAATAGCTTCTGAAAGATATGCTGTTAAATAGTTACTTTTGGAAAAATACCTTCTACACATGAAATACGACCCAATAGACGCATCTCTTTTTGTCGAAAACCGAAAGAAATTTATGTCGAGGATGAAACCCAAAAGCATTGCGGTTTTCAATTCCAATGATATTTACCCTATTAGTGCAGATAGTACCATGCCTTTTGAGCAGCACCGTGATATTTTCTACCTCAGTGGGGTAGATCAGGAAGAGTCTATTCTCTTGCTTTTCCCGGATGCAATAAAGAAGGAAAACAGGGAAATTATATTCGTAAGGGAAACCAATGATCACATTGCAGTTTGGGAGGGAGAGAAACTTACCAAGGAGCAGGGCACTAAGGTGTCGGGAATAAAGAATGTGCAGTGGCTAAGTGCTTTTGACAAACTGTTTTTTGAATTGATGACAGAAGCTGAAACCATCTATTTCAATACCAATGAACACTACAGGCAGGCTGTTGAGACCCAGACCCGTGAAGATCGATTTATTATCAGCTGTAAGGAAAAGTTCCCGGCCCATACGGTGGCCAAAAGTAATCCTATTTTACAGGAAATCAGAGCGGTAAAAGAGCCTCAGGAAATAGCCCTGATGCAAAAGGCATGTGATATTACCGAAAAAGGGTTCAGGAGAATTTTACAATTTACCCGTCCCGGAGTATGGGAGTATGAACTGGAAGCGGAGTTCCTTCACGAATTCATCAGAAACCGCTCTAAAGGATTTGCCTATACGCCAATTATCGCGTCGGGGAATAACGCCAATGTACTTCACTATGTGGTCAATAACCAGCAATGTAAGGCCGGGGATCTTATCTTACTCGATGTTGGTGCTGAATACGCTAATTACTCCAGCGACATGACACGCACCATCCCTGTAAGCGGAAAATTCAGTAAACGGCAAAGGGAAGTTTACGATGCGGTGCTTCGGGTAAAGGATGAAGCAACAAAAATGCTGGTTCCTGGCACCATGTGGGAGGAATATCACAAAGAAGTAGGTAAGATCATGACCTCAGAACTACTCGGGCTGGGCCTCTTGGATAAGGCAGATGTAAAGAACGAAGACAAAGACTGGCCGGCCTATAAGAAATATTTTATGCATGGAACCAGCCATCACATCGGACTGGACACTCATGATTACGGACCACTGAAATCTCCTATGAAGGCCAATAATGTCTTTACCGTAGAACCGGGGATCTACATCCCCGATGAAGGTTTTGGAATCCGGCTCGAAGATGATGTGGTCATACAGGAAAAAGGAGAGCCTCTCAATTTAATGAAGAACATTCCTATTGAAGCAGAAGAGATTGAGAACCTGATGCAAACGAACTCATAATCCAGATATTAGTCAATAACTTACTTTCGTTTGGCTTGGTAAACTTTCCACAAATTAGTTGCAAGGAAAGTGATAAAAGCTGGAACTAACCAGCCCAATTGAGCGGAACTGAATAGAATTAAATCGTTAACAGCACTTAGATCGTATCCGAGGTTGAGACTTTGCAAAAAATCAGGAATACTAAACAGTATGGTTACCCCTACAACAGCTTTAAAAACAAGTTCTGATGTCCATTTTTCAGGTAGTATATTGAGGACGATCAGAACTATAGTGATAGGGTATATGAACATGAGGGCAGGAAGGGCCACATCGATAATATAGCCTACTTCAAGCTGACCCATAAGAACTCCCAATAGGGAACCGATGATTACTGTGATCACGTAGGCTTTCCGGGAATCGGCGAATCTCGACTTTACAAAATCGGCTGTGCCGGTGACGATTCCTACCGCAGTTGTAAAACAGGCCAGTCCCACCAGGATGGCGAAAATACCCTTCCCCGTATTTCCCAGAGCGAAAAGACTGATTTGCTGTAGCAGGTCGGTTCTGCTAATGTCCGGAGAAAAGGAAGAATGCAGTAAACCGGCAGATAACATCAATCCGGTGTAGACCATAAACAAAGTAATTCCAGCCAGCCAGCCAGCATTCGCAATAAGTCTTTTTTTCTGTTCGTAGGTTTGGTTGTTCTTCAGGTTAATGGAGACGATAATCACCCCGCCAACCACAACGGCCCCGATCGCATCAAATGTCTGATATCCTTCCAGGATGGCATAACTCAGCGGACTTTCAATTGTGGACGCCCCGAAATCGAAAGGCTCCGTAAAAGTGACTATCGCGATGATAACCACAAGAATGATAAGGATTGCCGGGGTCATTAATTTCCCAATGATATCCAGTATTTTATTCCTATTGAGGGCAAATATCAGAACAAGAGTAAAATAGATAAAACTGGTTGAGAGCGGACTGATATCGAACAGCGGGGCGATGGCCATTTCATGTGTGACAGAAGCTGTTCTCGGAGATGGAAGGCTGATGGAAATGGCGTATACAAGAAAACAGTAGACGAGACTGAATCCGGGAGATACTTTTGTAGCAAAATCGAACATGGTTCCCTGCAACCTTGCATGAGCGCGAATGCCAAGGATGGGAATAAACACTGCAGAAAGCGCAAATCCCAGGGCTACTATCCACCATTCGGTTCCTGCTTTAAATCCAAGCTGTGGGGGTAAGATCAGATTTCCCGCTCCAAAAAATAATGAGAAGAGGGCAAAAGCGGTTACCAGAAGCACTCTGAGGCGACGCATGGAAAAATTTTAAGTTGGAAAGATAGGAGAAAATGAGTGGGAGGCAAACAGAAAAAAACGTATAGTTCAATAGGAAAAGAAGACGTTCATCGAAAAAACGAGAAAAATATCGACTTACACTCAATAAATCCCGGGAAGTGAGCGTTCCTCTTTAAAAGTGTTAGTAATAACATTTTAATGAATGCTCAACCCATATAATTAATTTTTGCATTGCCGAGGTTCCCCCAACCAGACCATGCGCCCTAATAACCTACTTCATGAAAAAAATATTCTGCCAAATTTTTGGACACCACTACTCTGTGTCGAAAAAAGTCACCCAGCACATCAAGGAATACAAATGCGTACACTGCGGGAAAGAAGTAACCACTGATGTAAGTGGAAACCTTTCAGCTCTCACTCCCGAGTTACAGGATATAAACCATACGCTGGAGATCATATATCAAAAAAGACATGCAGGCGAACAGCAAGTAGCCTGAGCAACCCTAGCCAAAGGAATTCCAACCCTGGGCTTTTAATGGGATGCTTTGTTCATTCCTGGTAATTAAGTGTGCACCCCGATCTGCTTCTGTCATATGCCCCACGACAGTAAGATTGGGGTTGCCCTTTATTTTAGGAAAATCCTCCTGCTTTATTGTAAAGAGCAATTCATAATCTTCGCCCCCGCTGAGGGCCACCATAGTGCTATCCAGTTTAAATTCTTCACAGGCTGATATCACGGTAGGGTCTAACGGAATTTTATCTTCGTACAACATACATCCCACTTTGCTTTTTGAGCATAAATGCAGAATTTCTGAAGACAACCCATCGCTGATATCGATCATGGCAGTGGGTGTCACATCAAGTTCTTTTAAAAGTGAAACAATGTCCTTTCTGGCTTCGGGTTTTAGTTGTCGTTCTACGATATAGCTATAAGGCTCAAGGTCGGGTTGATTGTTAGGATTCACCTTAAAAACCTCCTTTTCGCGCTGCAGGACCTGCAGACCCATATACGCACCGCCCAAATCTCCTGTAACCACCAGCAAATCATTAGGCTGGGCCCCATTTCTGTAAACGGCCTCATTTTCTTCAACCTGCCCTATAGCAGTTATTGATAGGTACAACCCCTTGTCTGAAGATGTGGTATCGCCGCCTACAAGGTCAACCTGATACATTTCACAGGCCAACTGAATTCCCGAATAGAGTTCCTCCAGAGCTTCGAGTGGAAATCTGTTGGAGACAGCCATGGATACAGTAACCTGGGTGGGGATTCCATTCATGGCATAAATATCACTAAGGTTAACTACAACGGCTTTGTATCCCAAATGTTTAAGAGGCATATAGCTGAGGTCGAAATGGATTCCCTCTATAAGCTGATCGGTGCTAACCAGAACATTTTTATCTTTAAATTTTAGCACCGCTGCGTCATCTCCAATCCCAAATTCCGTTGAAGCTTGTTTCAGGGTAAAAACCTGAGTCAGGTGATCAATCAGGCCAAATTCTCCCAGTTTTTCAAGCGGTGTTTTTTCAGAGTCTTTTGCTTCTAACATCCTGCAAAATTAAGGATGATCTCCCAGAAATCGTATCTTTATTTATAAAACCATGATGTCCCAAATCACTTTATTATGAAGAAGCCTATTTATTTTGTTTTTCTTTTAACACTAATTCTAGCCTGTTCCAATAATGATAATACCATTAGTGGTCCGGATATCGATGGAGATAATATTATTGATTCTGAGGATAATTGTGCAGATATAGCTAACAATAATCAAAATGATGCGGATTTTGATGGCATTGGCGACGTTTGTGATGAAGATGATGATAATGATATGGTCCTCGATGGTAATGATAATTGTCCACTGATAAGTAATCCAGATCAACTAGATACCGATAACGACGGATTTGGCGATATGTGTGATGAAGATGATGATGGAGATGGAGTTTTAGACACGGATGATAACTGCCCATTTACTGCCAATCCAGATCAGGAAGACTGCAATAATAACGGTATTGGTGATGCATGCGAGAATCTGACATCTACATTTATACCTTGTGTAGATGGATATGCCGGGATTTATCCATGTAATAATTTTGATTTGTTGGGTCATCTTCGATTAGGAGTAATGAATGCCTCTTCTGGAAATGACATTTGGGGTTGGACAGACCCTGCCTCCTCCCGGGAATTTGCACTGGTCGGACTTAACAATGGAACGGCCTTTGTAGAGATCACGGATACGGAGAACCTGGTTTATCTGGGAAAACTACCTTCGGCTGCAGGCTCCAGTGCCTGGAGGGATGTCAAAGTATACGACCATTACGCCTTTATAGGCTCTGAAGCCGGAAGTCACGGAATGCAGGTCTTCGACCTTCAGAAACTGCTGTCTGTCACAAATCCCCCTGTTACTTTTTCCTCGGATTCCCGGTATACGGGGTTCGGGAATTCTCACAACATCGTGATCAATGAGGCCACAGGCTTTGCCTACGCCGTGGGCACGAACAGAGGTGATCAGTATAATGGCGGAGTACATTTTATCGACATTCAGAATCCGCTGATCCCCACAGCTGCAGGAGGTTATGGGGCTAGTGGATATACCCATGACGCCCAGGTCGTGCTCTACAGCGGTCCGGACCCGGATTACTCCGGCAATGAGATCTTTATCGGGGCCAATGAGGACGCCGTGGTGGTTGTGGATGTGTCTGACAAACAGAACCCTTCACTCATCTCGACCCTGCAGTACGGCAATCTGGGCTATACCCACCAGGGGTGGTTCACCGAAGACCAGCGTTACTTTATCCTTGGGGACGAACTGGATGAGATCAATTTTGGCTTTAATTCCAGGACCCTGGTCTTTGACCTAATGGATTTAGACAACCCTGTACTGCATACCATTTATTTGGGCCCAACGTCTGCTATTGACCATAACGGATATGTAAAAGGTAATGACTTCTATTTGGCAAATTACACTGCTGGAGTGCGTGTTCTTGACATCGCATTTTTGAGCTCTGGCACGATTTCAGAAAAAGGATATTTTGATACTTACCCCTGTGGGAATAGTGCAGCATTTAACGGGGTGTGGAGCGTATATCCGTATTTCGAAAGTGGTAAAATCATTCTTAACGACATCAATTCCGGATTCTTCGTTATTGAGGCGTCAAACTAAAAACATGCTTAAACAGAGTATCGTTTTCCTTGTTTTCCTGGTTCTGCTGAGTTGTTCTTATGACAAATCAGAGAGCATACCGGAGACTATGTCTGAATTTAAAGGAGAAGTAGCCTGGATAACTTCATTTGGAGGAGCTGGAGACGATACTCCACGTTCCGTGATCAGTACATCGGATGGAGGCTATGCCATTTTTGGTTTTTCCAATAGTACCGATGGTGATCTCACCGGTAAAACAACAGCTGTAAATGACTATTGGCTGATTAAAATAAATGCTGAAGGCAACCTTCTCTGGTCGCGAACCTATGGCGGAAGTAAGGATGATCGGGGACAGGCTGTAGTGGAAACTTCAGATGGCGGATTTGCAATTACGGGATATGCGATGAGCGATGATGGAGATGCGAGTAACAATGAAGGTTTTCACGATAACTGGATATTAAAATTGGATCCACAGGGGAATGTGGAATGGGAACAAAGTTTTGGTTTTTCGGGACATGACCATTCTTATGACCTCGTGGAAACCCAGGATGGCGGATTCTTTTTCACCGGTTTTCTCGACATCACTTCCGCCAGGGCCGATGGATACACAGACAAGTCGTATACCCTTACAAGGCATGGGGTAGGTGAATTCTGGGGAACCAAACTCAACAGCAATGGGGAACTTCAATGGCGTAAGTATTTCGGAGGGACCAACAATGACCGGGCCCATGCAGTTGTGAATGCTCATAACGGGGGCTATGTTATGGCCGGATTTTCAGAAAGCGATGATTTTGACATCTCAGATCCCAGAGGATCATACGACTTCTGGGTAGTAAAAATTGACTCAAGAGGGCAGTTTGTTTGGGAACGTTCTTTCGGAGGTTCAGGTATCGACATAGCACAGGATATTGCGAAGACTGAAGACGGGGGTTATATCATAGCAGGCAGTACCATTAGTATGGATGGAGACGTGGCAGCGTCTCATGGAGGTTCTGAGATATGGGTCGTTAAGATCGATGCTGAGGGGAATTTATTGTGGGAACGTACTTTTGGAGGATCTGATTTTGAAGCCGCCGAAAGTATACGTCCTACAGCCGACGGGGGATTCGTGATCGCAGGGAATGCGAAAAGTACCGACCAGGATTTGAAAACCAACGCAGGGCAGAACGATCTGTGGGTTCTGAAAGTTGATACTCAGGGCCGCCTGAAATGGCAGCAGGCCTACGGGGGCACTGAACTGGAATTTGGATTTGATGCCATAGAAACGGGAGACGGCGGTCTTCTCGTCGTTGGAGAAAGCAATAGCACAGATTTATTTCCGCTAGAAAATAAAGGGGGTACAGACCTCATTGTGATCAAAATAGAATGATCCTCCTCTTCCTCTTTTAGAAATCCTGATTTTCCTACCGTTATTCCTGATCTGGGACATAGAAATATCTGATTCTCATATATGTTATTATAATGTTAGGATCTATTTGAATACCCCAGTTTTAGTGTATATTTGTAAACTATTTAGAATAAGTCCAATTAAGATGATCAAAGTATCAGAAACGGCCAAAAAGAAAGTATCAGTCCTTATGTCTGAAGAAGGCTATGACCTATCAAAAGACTATGTCCGTGTGGGCGTAAAAAGCGGCGGATGTAGTGGACTGTCATACGAATTGAAATTTGATTCCGAGATCAGTGAATCGGATAAGATTTTCGAAGATAACGACGTTCGAATTCTGGTAGATAAAAAGAGCTTTCTCTACCTGGTAGGAACGGTCCTGGAATATTCCGGGGGCCTCAACGGTAAAGGATTTGTTTTTAATAATCCCAACGCCCAGCGTACCTGTGGCTGCGGGGAAAGTTTTTCTTTATAGATTTTTACATTACGCAACATGGCATATACAGAAGAAGAATTAAAGAAAGAGCTGGAAACCAAGGAATACGAATACGGTTTCTATACCGATATCGAATCAGACACCTTTCCCAAAGGGCTGAGTGAAGAGGTAGTGATTGCCCTTTCCAAAAAGAAAGAAGAGCCAGATTGGATGACACAATGGCGTCTGGAAGCCTTTAGGGGCTGGAAGGAAATGACAGAGCCCGAATGGGCGAACATCAGGTATAAAAAACCCGATTTCCAGGATATCAGTTATTATTCAGCTCCTAACAAGAAGCCAAAATACAACAGCCTCGATGAGGTTGATCCTGAGTTGCTTGATACATTTAAAAGACTTGGGATCTCCCTCGATGAACAGAAAAAACTGGCTGGAGTTGCCGTGGATATTGTTATGGATTCGGTTTCTGTAGCAACAACTTTTAAAAAGACCCTGGCCGAAAAGGGCATCATCTTCTGCTCTATATCAGAAGCGATTAAAGAACACCCCGAACTGGTTAAAAAATATATTGGCAGCGTTGTCCCTCAAAAGGATAATTTTTATGCAGCCCTTAATTCGGCAGTATTCTCCGACGGATCCTTCTGCTACATTCCCAAGGGGGTTAGATGTCCTATGGAACTGTCTACCTATTTCAGGATTAACCAGGCAGGAACCGGTCAATTTGAAAGAACACTTGTAGTGGCTGATAAAGGTAGTTATGTGAGTTACCTTGAAGGCTGTACTGCTCCATCAAGAGATGAGAACCAGCTTCACGCAGCAGTTGTTGAACTCATCGCCTTGGACGATGCAGAAATCAAATATTCTACCGTTCAAAACTGGTTTCCCGGCGACAAGGAAGGGAAAGGCGGAGTGTACAATTTTGTAACCAAAAGAGGAATTTGTGAGCGTAATGCCAAAATTTCCTGGACGCAGGTAGAAACAGGGTCGGCCATCACCTGGAAATATCCTTCATGTGTTTTAAAGGGGGATAATTCAATAGGAGAGTTCTATTCTATTGCCGTAACCAATAATTATCAGCAAGCCGATACAGGAACGAAAATGATACACCTGGGAAAGAATACGAAGAGTACTATCATTTCTAAAGGGATCTCGGCCGGAAAATCACAAAACAGTTACCGGGGGCTTGTTCAGGTGAACAGCCGGGCTGAAAATGCGAGGAATTTTTCCCAATGCGACTCACTGTTGATGGGGAATGAATGCGGAGCACATACTTTTCCGTACATAGAAGTCAAAAACAAAACTGCCCAGATAGAACACGAGGCAACCACCAGTAAAATTGGAGAAGACCAGATCTTCTACTGTAACCAGAGAGGAATTGATACCGAAAAGGCAATCGCATTAATTGTAAATGGCTTTAGTAAGGAAGTGTTGAACAAATTGCCAATGGAATTTGCCGTGGAAGCACAGAAACTTCTGGAAATAAGTCTTGAAGGTTCTGTTGGGTAAAAAGTAATTCAGTTAAGAAGTAAAACGAATACGATATGTTGAAAATTAAGGATCTGCATGCCACAGTAGATGGCAAGAAAATTCTGAAGGGAGTCAACCTGGAGGTTAATCCAGGGGAAATACATGCCATTATGGGACCAAATGGTTCCGGGAAGAGTACTTTGGCTTCTGTTATTGCAGGGAATGAAGATTTTGAGATCACCAAAGGGTCGGTCATTTTTGAAGGAGAGGATCTCGAGGACGATTCTCCTGAGGAAAGAGCACATAAGGGCATCTTTCTCTCTTTTCAATACCCAGTTGAGATTCCGGGGGTCTCTGTCACCAATTTTATGAAGACGGCTATCAACGAATCGCGAAAGGCTCGCGGCATGGAAGATATGCCCGCCAATCAGATGCTGAAGCTTATCAGGGAAAAATCTGAATTACTGGATATAGACAGGAAGTTTCTTTCCAGATCTATCAACGAGGGATTCTCAGGTGGGGAGAAGAAAAGAAATGAAATCTTTCAGATGGCGATGCTAGAACCAAAACTGGCGATTCTCGACGAGACAGATTCCGGTTTAGATATTGATGCTCTGCGCATCGTAGCCAATGGGGTCAATAAATTGAAGAGCAAGGACAATGCTGTGATCGTAATTACGCATTATCAGCGCCTGCTGGAATATATTATCCCGGATAAGGTGCACGTAATACACGATGGAAAGATCGTAAAATCTGGCAGCAAAGAACTGGCTCTGGAACTCGAGGAAAAAGGATACGACTGGCTGAAACAAGAAACGGTAGCGTAAAAATAATTAGGATTGGTATCCCGTGAGGGGTACCGTAAATGATTGAAATTCAAAATGGATCTAAAGGAAAAATTAGTATCGTCCTTCATGGCATTCGAAAACAATGTGGATGTGGATCACCCCATTCACGATATCAGAACCGAGGCCATCAAGAATTTTGAAGAAAAAGGATTCCCGACGAAGAAGGAAGAAGCATGGAAGTACACCTCCCTGAACAATTTGCAGAAGGTAGACTTCAGCATCTTTCCCAAGGAGGAGAACAATTTGGAATACAATCAGGTTAAGAAATACTTCCTACACGAAATAGACACATACAAGATCGTTTTTATTGACGGAATTTACAGTTCCTATCTTTCTGAAACGACCCATGACGGGGTGGATATTTGCTTGATGAGCTCTGCACTGACCAAGCCCATGTACAAGCCTGTGATAGATGTGTATTTCAACAAAGTAGCTTCAAAAGACGAGAGCCTTACCTCTTTGAACACCGCGTTTAGCCGGGAAGGAGCCTACATTTATATTCCAAAAAACAAGGCGCCGAAAAAACCAGTTGAGATCCTGCATTTTGCAACCGGAAATGAAGCTTCCCTAATGCTGCAACCCAGAAACCTTATCATTGCAGAGGAGAATGCAGAATTACAGGTAATTGAAAGACATCAGAGCCTGACAAGCAATGCGGTCCTTACCAATTGTGTTACCGAGATCTTCGCGGCTGAGAATGCCATCGTAGATTATTACAAGGTCCAGAACGACAGTAAGGATGCCTCCCTGATAGACAATACCTATATCGCCCAGAAGGACAAAAGTGTAGTTAAAGTTCATACCTTCTCTTTCGGCGGTAAGCTTACCAGAAATAATCTCAATTTCTATCAGAACGGGGAACATATCGATTCTACGCTCAAAGGTGTAACCATCCTTGGTGAAAAACAGCACGTTGATCATCATACCCTGGTCCATCACCAGCAGCCTAATTGCGAAAGCCATCAGGATTACAAGGGAATTTACGGGGAGAAATCCACAGGTGTTTTTAATGGAAAAATCATCGTTGACAAGATCGCCCAGAAAACAAACGCCTTTCAGCAAAACAACAATGTACTGATCAGCGACAAGGCAACGATCAATACCAAACCTCAGCTTGAGATCTTTGCGGATGACGTGAAATGTTCACACGGATGTACGATAGGACAATTGGACGAGGATGCCCTTTTTTACCTGCAGTCGAGAGGTATTCCAAGGAAAGAGGCAACCGGACTCCTGATGTACGCCTTTGCGAATAATGTACTGGAAAGTGTTCGTTTACCCGAATTAAAAAAACGGATCAACAAACTCATCGCTACCAAACTTGGGGTGCGACTGGGGTTTGATCTGTAGAAAATCTCAGACTTTATTTATTCATGACAGAAACGAAGTTGGATATAGCCCAAATAAGAAAGGATTTCCCTATTCTCAATAGGAAAGTAAATGGAAATCCATTGATCTATTTTGATAATGCGGCAACTTCTCAAACCCCTAAGGTGGTCATGGATGCGATTGTGGATTATTACAGTAACTACAACGCCAATATCCACAGGGGAGTGCATGCACTGGCCCAGGAAGCAACCGAGGCCTATGAAGGAGCAAGGAAGAAGGTGCAGCAATTCTTTAATGCGGCTAAGAGTAGGGAAATCATATTCACTTCAGGCACTACACATGGAATAAATCTTGTGGCCAACGGATTTACACAATTTATAAACGAGGGAGATGAAGTACTGGTTTCGGCCATGGAACACCACTCCAATATTGTGCCCTGGCAGATGCTTTGCCAACGAACAGGAGCAAAGCTAAAGGTGATTCCCATGAATGAAGAAGGAGAGCTCCTGATGGACAAATTTCAGGATTTACTCTCAAACAAGACCAAACTGGTAGTATGCAACCATGTTTCTAATGCATTGGGAACAATTAATCCTATTGAAGAAATTATAGTAATGGCTCATGCCGTGGGTGCAGCGGTTCTTGTGGACGGGGCACAATCATCTCCTCATATAAAGGTAGACGTACAGAAACTGGATGTGGATTTTTATACGGCATCTGCTCATAAATTATGTGGTCCCACAGGGATTGGGATGCTTTATGGTAAAGAGGAATGGTTATCCAAACTACCACCATATCAGGGGGGAGGGGAAATGATTGCAGAGGTGACTTTTGAAAAGACTACCTATGCTGATCTGCCCTATAAATTTGAGGCAGGTACTCCCAATATTTGTGGAGGGATTGCTTTTGGAATTGCGCTCGATTACCTTACCGGTATTGGATTGGAAGTCATTGAGCAATACGAGCACGAACTGCTTGTTTATGCCACCGATAGTCTTTTAAAAATCGATGGTTTGGAGATCTACGGAACCGCCACTGACAAAACAGCCGTAATTTCCTTTAATATAAAAGGGATACATCCTTACGACATCGGCACTTTACTCGATAAGATGGGAGTCGCCGTGCGTACAGGCCACCATTGTGCGCAACCTGTAATGGACTACTTCCAGATTCCCGGGACGATAAGGGCCAGCTTTAGTTTCTACAATACAAAGGAAGAAATAGATCAGTTTGTTCAATGCCTTCTGAAGGCAAAAGGGATGTTGCAGTAAACTTTTATAATTTTCCTCAAGGCAAACCTGGCGATAGCTTTTCCAGTACCGCGACTACAAAGAATGGGAATGCATTGAATGACAGTAATACTTATCGTATTTTTGCGACAAAAGAAAGAGTATGAACATAAAGGAAATACAAAATGAGATTGTGGATGAATTTTCGATGTTCGACGATTGGATGCAGCGTTATGAATACATGATCGAATTGGGAAAATCCCTCCCTCTTATCAAGGAAGAATACAAAACAGAAGACCATATCATCAAAGGATGTCAGAGTAAGGTATGGGTTCATGCCGAACTGGAAAATGATAAGTTGGTTTTTACGGCTGACAGTGATGCTATTATCACAAAGGGAATTATTGCAATTCTGATAAGGGCCTTCAGCCATCAGAAACCCCAGGATATAATCGATGCAGATACAGAGTTCATCGACGAGATAGGTTTGAAAGAACATTTATCACCAACCAGGGCCAACGGCCTGGTGAGTATGATTAAGCAATTGAAACTATATGCCGTGGCTTATCAAACACAATTAAATTAAAAGCAAAATGAGTGAAACAGTCATAGATACCCAGGAATTGGGAGAAAAAATCGTCAGGGTTCTGAAAACCATATACGATCCGGAAATTCCGGTGGACATATATGAACTGGGTCTGATCTACGACGTTTTTGTCAATGAAGACAAGGAGGTAAAAATTCTTATGACCCTTACTTCCCCCAACTGCCCGGTGGCGGAGACACTTCCCGTTGAAGTTGAAGAAAAGGTAAAGTCGCTCGATGTCGTAAAAGATGCAGAGGTTGAAATTACCTTCGACCCACCCTGGAGTCAGGATTTAATGAGTGAAGAAGCGAAATTGGAATTGGGTCTCCTTTAGAAACAGTCTGATATTTTACCCCAATGTCTGAAGAAATTGTAAACAGAGTTAGTTCGAGCTCCTTGGTCACTTTTGATCTGGAAAAGTACTATCCTGATGGTAAGCGCATGACACTCGATATCAGCCCTTGGCTCTTTGAGGGAATCATCCTCAGGGAGAAGGAATTTAGGGCGTATGTAGCTGAACATCCCTGGGAGAAATACAAAGATGCTCATGTGGCCTTGTATTGTTCTACAGACGCTATTGTACCCGGATGGGCATTTATGCTGGTGACCACCAAACTCCAGCCTTTTGCCGCTCAAATTGTTCAGGGCGACCTTCAGCTGCTTGAGACGGTTCTTTATAAAACAGCAATCGATGACCTTGATGTTACCGACTTCACCGATAAACCTGTAATTATAAAGGGATGTGCTAACAAGCCAGTGCCCGCAAACGCCTATATCTGGGCAGCGAATAAACTTCAGCAGGTCGCCAAAAGTATTATGTACGGAGAGGCATGTTCTTCAGTACCTCTTTATAAAAAGAAAAGTAAAAGATAACAGAAGGGATTCCGACTCTTATCAACCATATAAAAAAATCCCGGCTTTATGCCGGGATTTTTACTGATTCTACATTCAATACTCTGTACTAAATGTTCAAAACATAATACTTGGTGTCGATTTGGGGAAATGAACACTAAAGTAGATAGTTCAAGGTAGGATTTGGGGATAAACACTTACACTTAACTACATTGTAAATGTATAGAGGGTACCCCCGAAAACCAAATTGGTGTTGTCAACCTAGGCGAATTTGTTGTGAAAAATATCAAGGGTAAAAATCCTCGTTGAAATACACCCTTTTCCTAATACGCATCCAGATTTTCGGGATATAAAAAGTTGTTATACGGAAATCTGGTGACATGAATATCCCTCACCGCCCGGTATACCCTTTTCTTGAATTCATCGAGATTTTCTTTATTCAGCGCAGAAATAAACAAGGCATTACCTCCCATTCGCTTCATCCAGGTTTTCTCCCATTCTTCAAGGCTCATATGCCTGGACGTTTTCTCGGTAGTTAGATCATCTTCGGCGATTACCTCTGGTTGGTACAGGTCAATTTTATTAAAGACCATGATCGTCTCCTTATCTGCCGAACCGATTTCACTCAAGACCTGATTTACCGAGTCGATGTGTTCTTCAAAATTAGGATGGGATATATCCACTACGTGAAGGAGCAGGTCGGCCTCCCTGACTTCGTCCAGAGTACCTTTAAAACTCTCCACCAGCTGTGTGGGAAGCTTTCTTATGAATCCTACGGTATCACTCAATAAAAAGGGCAAGTTTCCGATAACAACCTTTCTGACAGTGGTGTCCAGGGTAGCAAAAAGCTTGTTTTCGGCAAAGACATTGCTCTTGCTGATCACATTCATTAAGGTAGATTTACCCACATTGGTATATCCTACAAGGGCAACTCGCACCAGGGATCCACGGTTGCCACGCTGGGTTTCCATTTGCCGGTCTATCTTGGTAAGCTTCTTTTTCAACAAGGCAATCCTGTCTCGTACAATTCGCCTGTCGGTCTCGATCTCGGTCTCCCCCGGACCCCGCATCCCTATACCTCCGCGCTGGCGCTCGAGGTGTGTCCATAATCCCGTAAGCCTTGGGAGGAGGTATTCGTACTGAGCGAGTTCAACCTGAGTTCTGGCATAACTCGTTTTTGCCCTCTGGGCAAATATGTCGAGGATCAGGCCCGTTCTGTCAAGAATCTTACAACGCAGTTGTTTTTCAATATTTCGTTGCTGAACAGGGGATAGCTCATCATCAAAAATAACAGAACCTATCTCGTTCTCCTTTACATAAGCTTCTACTTCCTGCATTTTCCCGCTCCCAATATAGGTTTTGGGATTAGGCGTGTCTACCCGCTGAACAAAACGTTTTTCTACCTGTCCCCCGGCTGTGTAGGTCAGGAATTCGAGTTCGTCCAAATACTCCGTTACCTTTTCTTCATTCTGTTCCCGGTTGATGACCCCGATAAGAACAGCTTTTTCATACTCTATGGATTTCTTTTCTAGCATACTCTTTAATATAGTGCAAAGCTACACAATCGCTGCGAAGCTATTTTGTATTTTAGGGATCATATAACAGAGTTATGGCATATTCCTTATTTCGCGGAAAAAAGAAACAGGATATTTATACAATAGCGTTCTACAATCTGGAAAATCTGTTCGACACCCGAAATGACCCCCATAAACTGGATGATGATTTTACCCCAAAAGGATTTAAAAAATGGACACCAAAACGATATCGGCGGAAAATTAAGAAACTGTCCAAAACTATTGCGCGTCTGGGAATGAGAACAAGTAAGCACCCACCGGTTCTTGTAGGTCTTGCAGAATTGGAAAATAAAGTGGTTATCCGCGAAATGCTCGGGACAAAAGCGCTCAGGGAAATTGGGTATAAATACGTACACTACGATTCCCCGGATGAAAGGGGTATAGATACCGCTCTACTATACCATCCAGGGCATTTTGAAGTTATATCCTCTGAGAATATTCATCTGGATGTAAATAATCCGGATGGACGGCCTGATGCCACAAGGGACATTCTCTACGTCTATGGAAAGCTCCATGGAGAACCGCAGCATATATTTGTCAATCACTGGCCTTCAAGGCGGGATGGGGCAACAGAAACCGCATATAAGCGTATCAAAGCTGTAAAGACTATCCACCAAAAAATGGGTATGATAGAAGAGGGGGACAAGGATCCCAATTACTTTATTATGGGGGATTTTAACGATGGGCCCTTTGATGAAAGTATCAGGACTTTGCTGAGTAATGCTGATCTGTTTAACCCTATGGAAAAGCTGATTGGAGAGGAGAGGGGAAGTGCAAACTACAAACAGCGATGGTCCCTTTTTGATCAGATCATCTTATCAAATACCTTTTTCAATAAGGGCTCCCTGCACCATAGTTTTGCTCACGCCAATATCTTTGATGATCATTTATTGAAGGAATGGCACGGACGCTACAAGGGCAACCCTTTCAGAACTTATGTAGGTAGGAAATACCTGGGAGGCCATAGCGACCATTTCCCCGTTTATATACAATTGAGATTTCGTAAACCCAAAGGATAAGAGTGCAGTACCTATACCCGGAGGATCTCTTCCTCTGCCAGCAATGTCTCATTTCGCAGTCGGAGGAAAACCTGGGCAACCGTGATCACGTCCCTTTCGCAATATAAAATAATCCGATCGAGGTCTTTATCCTTATAATACACTTCCCGCACCATACTGCCGTCAATGTCTTCCTTGGGAGAAGGAATTCCCAATACGTTTGCCATTAATTTCAGAGAGGTATAGTGTTTAAAATCGCCAAATTTCCACAATTCCATTGTATCGAGATGTGGTACTTCCCATGGCTTTTTCCCAAAATGATTGAGCTTTTCGGGCAGGGAGATACCGTGGATGATCATCCTACGTGCGATATATGGAAAGTCGAACTCTTTCCCATTATGGGCACATAACAGGTATTTTGTTGGTTTGAAGTGGCCTTCCAACAAGGCACGAAATTCTTTGAGCAACTTCTCTTCATCCCCGTGATAGGTAGTGATACGAAACTTCCTTATGTCGCCTTTGAAATGGAAATATCCTACTGAAATACAGATGATCTTTCCAAACTCGGCCCATATTCCGGCATTTTCGTAGAATTCTTCAGCCGTAACCCCTTCTGCTCTTTTGTATTGAGATTTATGGTCCCAAAGTTTTTGTTTACTCTCGTCGAGCTGCTCAAATTCGGAAACCTCAGGAACCGTTTCTATATCGAGGAACAGGATATTCTCCAGATCAATATTTTGCAGTGTTTTCATAAAACATTTCGAATTATCAGAAAGATATCTCCTTCAACCCAAGATTCCAATATTTATAGTATAGAGGTAATGATATTCATTACAAAGAGAATGCATTTCCCCGAAACGAGCCTTCATTTTCCATACCCTTACTTCAGAATGCGTATTTTTAAGAAAAAATTGCATGAAATATTTCCTTAGAACAGGCTTTTGCCTGCTTGTTTTCCTGACTGTTTCCTGTTCCAGGGACAGTTCTCCCGGAACTGAGGAGGAACAAGTGATACTGCCAAATTTTCGTTTGATCGGCGAAGATGCCGATAACATCTACCAATATACCTACAATGCCAACGCGGAAAGCGGTACGGAGATAAATCTTACCCAGACTTTGGGTGTAGATCCCTTTTATCTTACACTGAGACAGGTAGCTGAAGTGGTTTCCTTTTACAGTTTCTCTGCTGATAACTTTTCCCTTATACAACAAAATACGCTGACAGGGCAGTCTACTGCCTATCCCAATTTTTATACCGTATCGGATGAACGCTCCATTACCTGGGGGACGAATTCAGAGGACCTTCTATTCCTGGGGTATTACAGCCCAAAAGGGAGCCGGAATTTTGGATTGCGGACTCTCGACCCTACGGATGGGAGTTTTATGGATCTTTCGCTCGACTTTAATATTCAGCAGGCATATGATCCTCTGTACTTCCGGCAACGACTTTTTATTACCTATAGGGATGAAGCCGGGAATTATAAGATCGTTGTATACAATACTGAAACCAGGAATGTTATGCTTACGTTCGACTATGGCTCTGGTATTCCCAATTTATTAATAGATGAATTGGGGAACGTTGGTATTCTTGTTGGGCTGGGAAATTCTGATTTTGTGTATTATGTTCTGGACATTGAGACGCTAAATGAAATAAACGAATTTACTTTTAGTTTGAATGAATTTCTTCCCCCGGGGCCATTACAGGGAGACGTTTTTGACACCACTTTGTTTTACACGAATTACCTGGCTCAGCCTTCTGAAATACCTTTTGGCCCGGCTTATTTCGACTTTGTGACCAATGAGAATTTCGTAGTGGATATTCTGGGAATCGTTCAGCAGGTAGAATTGGAAACGCAGTTTACCGTAGCGCTAACAGCTTTGCGCTACTATAATGAAGCCGAGGTATTCCTAATGGGATATGCCGATGCAAGTTCACAAACGGACCTCAGGGGAGGGGTGCTTATAATATCGAAATCAGGACAATTATTGAGTCGGATAGAGCTGCCTTTTGTCCCAACTTACTTCATAAAGCCATAAATTCCTGTTTCCGACCGGGTAGTCGGTTTACATTTCTTTATGAGAGGAATAGTATTTGCTACTTCAGAAGCAAAGGATTAAAATCATCGATTAAAAGCCAAAAAATGGAAATTTTCAAAGGCTCGATGACATCATAGAAACCGATTAGTCTGTTCCATAGGGAAGAGAGATTGTTGCTTCGAAGCACTTTCGTGGTTTAAAAGCCATTTTTTCCGTTCTAATCCACCTGCATAACCTACGAGATCTCCGTTACTGCCGATCACTCTGTGGCATGGGACAATGATCCAGAGCGGGTTTTTCCCATTGGCTGCTGCTACCGCTCGAATGGCTTTGGGGTCGCCTATTTTTTTAGACAGATCCAGGTAAGATATTGATTTTCCATACGGGATTTGAGAAAGTTCTTCCCATACCTTTTTCTGGAAGTCGGTTCCCTTGGGATTAAGCGGAAGATCGAACTGTTTTCTGCTGCCGTTAAAATATTCCTCTAATTGATAAATGGCATCTTCCAGTTCTTCAGGAATATCTTTATTCGGGATTTGCATATGATCTTTTACACTCACTGAAGATATTCCGTGTTGATCACCTTCAATCTGAGCTACTCCGAGAGGAGTCTTTAAATATGCAGTGGCCATTTCGTTGTATTATTGGATGATTAACAGATTGTTTGTTAAGGTACAAAAAAGAAGGCTTAATGTTTCTCCAGGTAATCGTAAAACAATTGGTGAAGGGAGGTACGGATGTTCAATTCGTACAATTGTCTGTGATCCCGACTGGGATAGACCCGATTTGACAGAAATATAAATACCAATTGGTATTTTGGATCTGCCCATACGAAAGTGCCTGTAAATCCGCTATGTCCAAAGCTTTCTGCACTTGCCGATGGTGCGGGATAGGCTTCTGTAATATCTTTTTGTGCATTGTCTAACAGCGGTTTATCAAATCCAAGCCCTCTGCGGTTATTGTTCTCCGGATACTGCACCCGTGTAAATTCTTTCACCGTCTCTTCGCTTAGATACCGCCGGCCATCCAGCACGCCATAGTTCTGATACATTTGCATAAAACGATATAGGTCTCTGGCGGTTCCAAACAAACCGGCATTACCCGAGATACCGCCGAACAAAGATGCATTTTCATCATGCACCCAACCCTGAACGAGCGTTTTGCGGTAAAGGGAATCAAATTCCGTAGGTATAATCGGGTTGGGAAATCCCTTATTTTCGGGTATGTAACCCAGAGAAGGAATATTGAGGGGAAACAGGAATTCCTTTTTTAGCATATAGGGATAAGAATTTCCCGTTAGATCCTCAATAAGATTGGGAAAGAGGAGGAAAGCCAGTCCGGAATACGCATATTCCTTCTTCTCGCTCACCCTGGAGCGTTTTATTCTTCTGAAGATCCTGTTTTCAAAAGTATTTCTGACCCAAATATCCTCATAGGCCTGCCTTTGAAAGCGCCGATCAGACTTGTCCCTAATAAATCTGTGTTTTAACCCTTCTTTATCTAAAACTTCATTTAAAAAGACGATATAAGGGGTGAGTCCGGCCTGATGACTTAGAATTTCTCTGAGTGTTATCTCTTTTTTGTCTTTTTGATTACGCCAGGATGGCCAGTACTTTGAAAACGGAGCATCGAGATCGAGGCGCTCTTCGTCCACCAGTTTCATCAAAAGAGGTAAAGGTCCGAGTATTTTCGTAACTGATGCCAGGTCATAAAAATCTGTTTTCTGTACTGCAAGCAGGCTATCATAGGTGTGATAACCGTAGGTTTTATGAAGGAGTACTTTGCCTTTTACCGCAACCAGTATTTGAGCTCCCGGAAAAGCTTTATTTTTAATACCATTTGTTATAATTGAATCCGCCCTATCTGTTATATCCGTAAGGACTACATTTTCAGGAGGCTGAGCCCTGCCAATAATTAATATACTAAATAGTATAATAAATATATAGATAGTGTATCTGGGAATCATATCCTTTAATCTTGAGGGCTATTGCATGTGCATACGCAACACAGAATCCTTAACCTAGAAGTGATGCCGCCTCCTTTGCAAAATAAGTAGCAATGATATTGGCTCCGGCTCTTTTAATTGAGATAAGTTGTTCGAGCATCACCGAATCGTGGTCTAACCAGCCTTTCTCAGCTGCTGCTTTCAACATGGCATATTCTCCGGAAACCTGATATACAGCCAGGGGTACTTCAACGGCCTCCCGCAGATCGCGAACAATATCAAGATAACACAGCCCTGGTTTTACCATTATGATATCGGCACCCTCATCAATGTCCATTTCAGCCTCTTTAATGGCTTCCAGGCGGTTTCCCGGATCCATCTGATAGGTTTGTTTGTCCGGGGGAGCGTCTTCAGTGGAAACAGGAGCCGACTCCAGGGCATCGCGAAAGGGGCCATAAAACCCACTGGCGTATTTCGCGGCATAGCTCATAATCCCAGTATTGGTGAGTTCCTCATCCTCCAATGCCTCCCTGATGATCCTGATCCTGCCGTCCATCATATCGCTGGGAGCCACAAAATCGGCACCAGCCAAAGCATGAGAGATGCTCATTTCAGCTAATACTTCGTTGGTAGCATCATTGAGTATCTGTCCTTTGGCAACAATTCCATCATGGCCAAAGGATGAATAAGGATCGAGAGCAACATCGGTCATTACCAGCATATCAGGACAGGCACTTTTTACAGTTTTGATGGCACGCTGCATGAGGCCATGGGTATTTAGGGCTTCTGCCCCCGTATTATCTTTGAGATTTTCCGGGATCTTAACAAAAAGTAACACAGAACAAAGTCCCATTTTCCACAATTCCTTTACTTCCTTTTCGAGATTGTCCAGGCTTAGTCTGTAATACGAAGGCATAGAAGGAATCTCCTCTTTTACTCCATTACCTTCAACCACAAAGAGGGGGACCAAAAAATCTTCTGGGTGCAGGGAGGTTTCCCTTACCATCTTCCTGATGGATGGGTTGCTTCGTAAAATTCTGTTTCTTCGGAGTGGGTACATATCAAAAGGGAATTTCTATTTAAAGGTAAGGGAATTGAATGTAATCTAAAGCAAAATTTCTCCTGTAAGATAGGGTACAGCTTTCCCTTTAATCAGCACCCGATCCCCCCGGAGCGAACAACTGAGGGTACCACCTCTTTGTGACAGCTGTCTGGCAATCATATCCTGCTTCCCTAACTGCTCAGCCCAATAAGGGGTAAGGCTGGTGTGGGCAGATCCTGTCACCGGATCTTCAGGAATACCGCAACGCGGTGCGAAGAACCTCGATACGAAATCAACTTCCATGCCCGAAGCAGTGACGATAACACCCCGTGCATCCACTTTGTCAAGCAGGAAAAAATTAGGATCCATGGACTTGATTTCCTCTTCGTTGTTATAGATTAAAACATAATCGGTTTTTCCTTTGTACATGGCAGTAGGGGACATTCCCAAAGCATCGGTAATTTCCTTTCTCATAGAGACTTCTTCCAGCACATCTGCCGGAAAATCGAGAGTAAGTTCTCCCGAAGCTTCTTTTGAAACAGACAAGGGACCGCTTCGATCAGAATGAAAATTAATAAGGTCAGGGGTGTGATTGTAATAGTGAAAAAGTACATAAGCCGAAGCCAGGGTGGCGTGGCCACATAAATCAACTTCCAGTTCGGGGGTGAACCAGCGAATCTGATAATAATTCTCCTTCTTAACAACAAATGCGGTTTCTGCCAGATTATTTTCCATGGCTATATTCTGCATAAGCTCCTCTTCAAGCCAGGCATCCAGAATACATACGGCTGCAGGATTGCCGGTGAATAATTCTTCTGCAAAGGCATCAATCTGGTAGATTTTCAGCTTATTCATATCGATGTTATTATTAGTTTTCTATCCAGTTCCGGGGCGACATTAAGACTTCTAACAACTTTGATTCCTCACTTCCCTGCTCCGGGGTATGGTCATACCTCCACTGTACTTTAGGGGGGAGACTCATTAAAATACTTTCAATGCGGCCGTTGGTCTTCAAACCAAACAAAGTGCCTTTATCATGTACCAGATTAAATTCCACGTATCGTCCACGTCTGATTTCCTGCCAGTCGCGTTGTTTCTCAGAATAGGGCAATTCTTTTCTTCGTTCAACAATAGGAACATAGGAAGACAAAAAGGAATTCCCTACTTCGGTGACAAAATTATACCATTGTTCAAGGGAGAATTCCTCTGTAGGTTTACAGTAATCAAAGAAGAGTCCGCCCACACCCCTGGCTTCATTGCGATGGGTGTTCCAAAAATAAGAATCACATTTTTCTTTATACTCAATATAGAATTCATGATGGTGCTTGTCACAGGCCTCTTTGCAAACAGTATGAAAATGCCGGGCATCTTCTTCAAAGAGATAATAAGGGGTTAGATCCTGTCCTCCACCAAACCATTGATCAACCACCTTCCCGTTCTGGTCATAAAGTTCAAAATAGCGCCAATTGGCATGAACTGTTGGGATCATGGGATTTTTAGGATGAAGCACCAGACTGAGGCCGCATGCGAAAAAATCGGCTTGTTCAACTTTAAAATAAGCTTTCATACTATCAGGGAGTTCCCCGTAAACAGCTGAAATATTAACGCCTCCTTTTTCAAAGACATTGCCATTTTGAATAACCCGGGTTCTTCCTCCACCTCCTTCAGGTCGCTCCCAGAGATCTTCCTGAAAAGTGGCAGAACCATCTATTGCTTCCAGCTTGCTGCATATGGTATTTTGAAGTGCTTGAATATATGCGTAAAATTTATCTTTCATGATTTCGGATCTAATAGATGAACGAGCTGAGACAAAGGGGTCTGCATAATCTCCTCCAGGGTATTTACTTTTTCAGAGCGTTCGGTAAGTGCCAGAAAAAATGTCACTCCAAGGTCGACATCTGAGACTGGTTCAGTTTTAAAGAAGTGCCTGCCTACCGCATTGTTATGAAGGTCCATGGCGTTAGACACTGCATTGCCCGGGAGGATCTTCTCATGCATATCGGTAATCTTTTTTGTCCATAAGAGCACTTTTTCTTTGTCCATGGTAATCCCGTAGCAGGCTCTCGCAATTAGCCAGTTCCACAGGGCATGCCTGAATGCGTTGGCTGGGGTATTCCGGCGATGCGACAAACCAAAATGAGCATTAGCAAAAGCGATCGTACTTTTAGTAGCCTTGTAGGTGGGGAATACAAAGCAGATGTTCTTCAGGCATAAGACGATCAACTCGGCTAATTGTCCTGGTTTTGCCCGTTTTATTACACCCCATAATTCTTTCACTACTCAGAATAAGATTTTACAGCTTCAATAAATGCCCCTGCATTTTCTACAGGTACCGTAGGCAAAATACCATGTCCCAGGTTGACAATATATTTGTCTTTACCAAACTCTCTGATCATCTGAGTCACCATTTTTTTAATCTCAGATGGGGGAGAGAATAAGCGTGAAGGATCAAAATTGCCCTGTAGGGTTATGTTTCCTCCACTGAGGTAACGCGCATTTTGTGCGGAGCAGGTCCAGTCTACTCCAAGGGCCGATGCTCCCGATTGAGACATCGTTTTCAGGGCAAACCAGCATCCTTTTCCGAATACAATTACCGGAATATCCTCTTTGAGGGCGTCGATGATCTGTTGAATATAGGGCCAGGAAAACTCATTGTAATCTTCGGGCGACAACATTCCACCCCATGAATCGAAAACCTGAACGGCATCTACCCCTGCTTTTACTTTGGCTTTTAAATACGCAATAGTTGTATCTGTAATTTTCTGTAATAGTGAATGTGCAACCAGGGGTTGGGTAAAACAAAACTCCTTGGCCTTGTCAAAGGTCTTGCTGCCTTGTCCCTGAACACAGTAACACAAGATGGTCCAGGGAGAGCCTGCAAAGCCTATAAGTGGCACTTCATCCTGCAGCTTTTCCTTGGTCATTTTAATAGCGTCCAAAACATAGCCGAGACTCTCATCCACATCAGGAACTATCACTTGGTCCAGTGCTTTTTGTGAACGAATCGGGTTGGGTAAATAGGGTCCGAAATTCGGTTTCATCTGCACTTCAATCTCCATTGCCTGAGGGATGACCAGGATATCACTGAACAGGATGGCGGCATCCATACCGTACCTTCTGATGGGCTGTACGGTAATTTCTGATGCCAGTTCTGGAGTCTGGCAACGAGTAAAGAAATCGTACTTTTTTTTGATCTCCATAAATTCAGGGAGATACCTGCCGGCCTGCCTCATCATCCATACTGGGGGCCGGTTTACCGATTCGCCCCGAAGGGCTTTTAAAAAGAGGTCATTCTTTAGTGCCATAGATTATGTTATTGCTAATGTAGGATAGATTTCAATTAATTTGTCAAGTACGGCATCTGTAGTTGCCTTATCTGCAATCTTAACTTTTATAAAATGTTTCCTGGCTTCCTTTGCGGTAGTTTCCCCAATACAGATAGCCATAGAATTACCAGGCTTATTTGCGGTTAAAAAGCTATTGATCCCACTGGGGCTGTAAAAAAGGATACAGGAAAATTCACACTCAAAAGAATGCGGATTGAGATGTGTTTCATACCCTTTTATTTCCCTGAAAGAAATACCATTCTGCCTCAATATATTGCCGAGATCGGGTCTGTTCCTATTTCCAGTAAAAACTAAAAAAGGACCTTTTTCCGACTCATTTACTATAAAATGGGCTAATTCTGATGCATTATTTGTCATTTTTACCACTTTCAGCCCTTTTTCCTCCAACAGGGACTTTGTTTTTTCCCCAACACAATAACAGAGGAGTTCATCCGGGTGGGGAAGGTATTCTTTTCTGTTTTTCAGATAAGCCCGTACCCCGTTTTTGGATGTAAAAATATAATGAGAAAAAGCTGTGGGAATTTCCGTATTGAGATGCGTGATTGAAATAGCGTCATAGGTCTCAATGCTAATACCGGCATTTTTCAGCATCGACATTTGCGTTTTATCAAGGCTTCTTGTAGAAAGGATCGACATCATTTTCCAAGTTGAGCTTTAATCTCAGACATCAATTGTATTCCCCCCATCTTCTGAATATCCTCTGCAAAATATTTGCCTGTATTTTTTGTATTCCGGATGTCTGCTTCTTTCTTCACTTCATATTTTTGTTGGCCATCCAGGGAAAGTAATATTCCTTTAAAATAAAGGTTTTCTCCCTCTATCACAGCCAGGGCACCGATTGGAGCTGTACAGCCGCCTTCAAGAGTCTTCAGGAATTCCCGTTCTACAGTGGTACAGATTTCAGTTTCGCTATGGTTAAGAGGAACAATTGCCTCTTTGCAATAGTCATTATCTTCTGTAGTAACTACCATCATAGCGCCTTGTGCAGGAGCAGGAATCATCCATTCCAGGGTGCTGTATTGTTCTGGTAGTAGTGATATTCGTTCAAGTCCGGCCGCAGCAAAAATCGCAGCGTCCCAGGAATGCGTTCTGAATTTTTCGAGACGCGTATTTACATTTCCTCTCAGGTCTGTGATCTCATGCAGGGGGTAACGATGAAGCCACTGGGCTTTACGCCTCAGGCTTCCCGTGGCAACAATACCGTCGGCATTTAGAAAATCAAGACCCTTGTGGACCAGAATATCATGTGGGTTACCGCGCTTTAGTACTGCCGCCTGAATTATTCCTTTAGGAAGACTCGTAGGAACATCTTTCATGGAGTGGACTGCGATATCTATCTCTCCTTTGAGAAGTGCAACATCAAGTGTTTTAGTAAAGATTCCTGTGATACCTAATTCGTAAAGAGGCTGGTCTAATAATAAGTCGCCCGTTGCTTTTACTGAGACGAGTTCGCATCTGAAACCCAATTCCTCAAGGCTGCTTTTTACAGTGTTAGCCTGCCATAGTGCCAGTTCACTATCCCGGGTTCCGATCCGGATCACCTTACTCATAATTTCTCAACTTCAAGTTGGAAAACACGCTGGATTAATTCCAGACTGTTTTCGGCGTCTACTTCGGTATCTTTTAAATGATTGGCAAACTGCTTGGTGATTTTCTGGATAATTCTTTCGGAAATAATATCGGCCTGTTCCGAGTTGAAGTCGGGTAACTTCTTCGACTGAAAATCGAGCTCCTGCTCCTTCATAGTTTTCAGCTTTTGTTTCAAAGCCTTAATGACAGGCGCAAATTTTCGGGTTTCGAGCCATTTGATAAACTCAGTCTTTACCTCATCGATAATTTGTTCCGCTTTTGGAATATGTTCTTTACGTCTTTCAAGGGTCTTGTCGGTACGCTGAGAAAGATGATCCAAATGTACCAGTGTAACTTCAGGCACCTCACTGACATCTTCAGCCACATTCTTCGGGATAGACAGATCCAGGATAAGGAGGGGCTTATTTAAATGAATCAGGGATTTCGATATGGTAGGAGAATGTGCACCGGTGGCAACCACAAGAATATCGGCTTGTCTGATCTCCTCCTGTAATTCGCCGTAGTCCTTCACAACCAAATTAAACTTTCCGGCAATTTTTTCCGCTCTGTTCCGGGTTCGGTTGATCAGGGTAATATGTTTATTTTCGGTGTGTTTGAGCAGGTTTTCACAGGTATTTCTTCCAATTTTACCTGTACCGAAAAGCAGGATGTTTTTTTCTGAAATTTCGGGAATCGTCTCAAGGATATACTGGACGGATGCAAAAGCTACTGAGGTGGCACCACTTGAAATTTCAGTTTCGTTCTTGATTCTTTTACTCGCCTGGAGTATGGAATTCGTGAGTCGTTCCATAAAGGGATTTCCAAGTCCGTTTTTCTTGGAACGGGTAAATCCTTTTTTAATCTGGCTGATAATTTCAAAGTCGCCCAGGATCTGACTGTCGAGTCCTGTACCTACCCTAAAAAGGTGAGAGATGGCTTCGTAGTTTTTGTAAACATATCCCACTTCCTGGAATTCCTCTACGCTTCCATGGGAATGGTCGCATAAGAGTTTAATCAACTGGAAGGGATGTTGAGCAAATCCGTGAAGTTCAGTTCTGTTACAGGTGGCAGTAATCAGTAGTCCGTCTATGCCCAGTTCCTTTGCCTGCTTTAAAATGGCTTCCTCTGCTGATTCAGCCAGACTGAATTTCCCTCTTAAAACCGCATCGGCCTTAAGATAGCTCAACCCCACAGTGTAAAAGGAATTATGTTTTGATAGATGGTAATTCTTCATCATAGCAAGATCGATGCAAATTTATACTCTTCAAAACTAGAAAAATAACGCTGTAGGGACTTAAAGTATCGTTTTAAGTATTTTTATATCCTGATCTAGGTAAAATAACATAATACTAGTAATTTTGCCGTGTTGATGGAAGGTGGAGATTATTTAATTTAGATTTATTCTAAATAAATAAACTATATTTTAATACTGTATGGAACAAAAAAATATCGCTGAAGGTTCATTTAAGGAAATCTACATTGAACACGGATTTTCAATATTAAAAGTTCAGAATGAATCTTCTGAAATACAAAGGTTTAGCAAGAAAATAGATCGTTCCTATCTGCAATTTCATTTTTGTACCAAGGGAGGGGCGAAATTTGTTTTCAATCAGGGTAATTATGCCCTGGATCTACCTGCCGAGCAATCCTTGTTACTGTACAATACTCAAATAGACTTACCGTTAAATTGTGAATTGCAGCCAAATTCCTGGATGTTGTCCCTTGTAATGAGCATTCAGAAATTCCATTCATTGTTCTCCCTTCAGGCCGAATATATTCCTTTCCTCAGTGAAGATTTTAAGGACAAAAAATACTACACCCAGGAATTGATCACGCCACCAATAGCTGTGGTTCTGAGTCAGCTCATGAATTACAACCTTCATCCAAATATTACCGACTTATACCTTAAGGGCAAGGTATACGAACTCATTGCCCTGTATTTCAATAGGGTAGATAACACTGCAGCAGAACAATGTCCTTTTTTGGTAGATGAGGAAAATGTAAAGCGGATACGGCGAGCCAAGGAAATTATCCTTGAGCGGATGGCCGAGCCTCCTACCCTCCAGGCTCTTTCTGATGAGATCGGCCTTAGCCTGAAGAAACTCAAGCAGGGTTTCAAACAGATTTACGGGGATACAGTTTATAGTTTTCTATTCGATCATAAAATGGAGATGGCCAGAAAAATGCTCGAAACCAATCAGTACAACGTCAATGAAGTTGGATTAAAGGTAGGCTATAGTACCTCAAGCCACTTTATTGCTGCATTTAAGAAGAAGTACGGCACTACCCCCAAAAAATATCTGATGGCACAGAGCCAATAGAAGATAAAAACTACCATCTTTCCCTATGAACTTCAATTTTTTATATTGAAGTAAATTCCTGATCTTTAAAGAACCACCTTTAATAAGCAAAACAGGATGAACCTCAATCAAGTTACTGTACCGTCTGTGGACTTGGGGAAGTCCATTGCGTTTTACGAGAAACTCGGATTAAAGCTGATTATCAAGGCCTTGCCCAATTACGCCAGGTTTGAATGTCCTGAAGGAGACGCCACCTTCTCTGTGCACCAGGTAGAAAATTTACCTGAGGGGAATGGTATTATGGTGTATTTTGAATGCCGGGATCTCGATAAATATGTAGGCGAATTATTGAAAAAGGGAATTTCATTTGAGGAACTCCCAAATGACAAAAGATGGATCTGGAGGGAGGCCCGTTTAAAGGACCCGGACCAGAATCAGTTAGTACTTTATTACGCAGGGAAAAACAGAAAAAACCCTCCCTGGAGGATCGTTTAATCCTAAATTTTAAATGAATGAATATGCGATACCTATTGTTTTTATGTCTTACGGCTCAAATATTACTTTTTGGATGCCAACAGGGAACCAAAAATACCGGGGATAGTGAAACCCTGGCAGAAGTAATCGAAATAACACCAGAGATTCTGGTATTTACAAAAACAGAGGGGTATCGTCACAAAGCCATAGAAAAAGGGGTGCGTACCCTTCAGGAACTGTCTAAGGAGAGCTCATTTTCTGTTACCCAGACTGAAAATTCAAATGACTTTAATAAAGAAAATCTGGCACAATATTCCTTGGTGATATTCCTCAGTACAACTTTAGACGTTCTCAATGAGGAACAACAACAGGCATTTACCCAGTACATAAATCAGGGCGGGAATTATATGGGAGTCCACGCGGCAACGGACACGGAGTACGACTGGCCCTGGTACGGAAAATTGGCTGGGGCTTATTTTAAGAGCCACCCTGAGCAACAAGAGGCAACGATAAATGTAGTCGATAGAGCACATGCCTCCACTGCACATTTAGGCGAAACCTGGGTTCATTTTGATGAATGGTATAATTTTAAAGAGTTAAACCCCGATGTAAAAGTGCTGATGCAACTTGATGAAAGCTCTTATTCCGGGGGTGAGAACGGGGATTTCCATCCCATTGCCTGGTATCATGAATACGAAGGAGGACGCTCATTTTATACAGGTCTCGGTCATACTGAAGAATCCTATGACGACCCTGATTTTCAAAAGCATTTGTTGGGGGGTATTTTTTATTGCCTCGGCCGGGATAAATGATTTTAAAATACCGGTCTGGCAACGATCACTCCGGTATTTTTTTTGATATTTCCAAGGTATTCTACCAGCGGCGATTCTGAAATCTCAACCGCTCCTTTTGAGGAGGCATGGAGCAGATGAATGCGGTTATCAGGCATTCGAATGGCAAAGCCTGTATGGGTAACGTCAAGCCCTTCGATGGATGTTGCTAGGGCAATGATATCCCCGGATTCTATCATGGCTTCATTTTCTTTTAACATTTCAACCGAGAGCACACATAAAGATTGGTTCTTTGTAGATTCTTCTACAGTGATCATTTCCTGATACGTCTTTTCGTCTTTCAGGGCCGGATAGAGGGAACGATGATCAGTCATAAAGTTCAATTCTTTTGGTATTTCCGTCCCGCCCAATGCTGCAGTGATGTCTTTTACCAATCCCTTTTTTTCATTATCCCTCACCCATTCGGTAAAATAATGGAGACGTGATGCATAACCTCTGAGTTTACCTTCTCTGTATCTGATTTTTTCAAGTTTTTTTACAAACTCATCAAAATTGGGCTGTGGATTTTTTCCAATAATTCCGAAAGCCAGGACGTTCTCAACAAAGGTGGTACAATCCAGACCTTCCAGGTCGATAACCAGTGATTCGTCAGATCCTGTTTCCAGGGTCTGAGCCACATAAGGAGTTCCGATAAAGGTGTTCCCGATAGCTACGAGCTCTTCCCCCAACTGATCAAATGAAAAACCTTTGATTTCCTGAATTTTTTCCTCTACCGATTTCCTGTTTTGGGGAGAACAACTGATCGTTTGCGCACAAACTGATGCAGTAAATTGAAAAACAAAAAAGAAAATTATTGTTGATCTCACTATTTGTGAATTAAATATTCTTAGAAAGAAGCAATTAGATTATCAATTAATAATAAGGTAAAGTTAGTAATAGTTTATTCTACATTATAGATTGTAGTGAAATGTGATGTTGATTTGACACTAAACCTGCGATTGTCCGTATAATTTACTCCTATATCTAAAGTATGAGCCATGAATTGTAAGACTCATATGTTATCAGTATTATTGCGCCTTCGGAATGGAATGGTAATAGTTTGATGAGGAATATTGGAATTTCGTTTATGCTGGCTTGCTGGTGTTATTATGCGCAGGGACAGGCCTACTTTCAGGATGTCCAATCACAACTGCTAGATCAGGAAGTGATTTACGGCGATGTATCTACTTTTTTTGGCCCGGGGGTCTCTTTTGCTGATTATGACAATGATGGATGGGATGATATTTCCATTCCGTCTTCTACTACACGGGATTTCCAATTTCTTAGAAATACCGGAGGCCAGTTTGAAGTCCAGAATCTGCCGATAAATAGCGGTGGAATTGATGCCAGACAGGTTACCTGGGTAGATTTTGATAATGATGGCGATCTCGACTTTTTTGCCAATAGTGACCAGGGCCCTTGTTGGTTTTATCGAAACGAAGGGGATAATACATTTACAGATATTAAAAGTTCTTCTGGGATTGCTCCCCTGCCCCTTCCTTTTTGGGGTAATCTCTGGGGTGATATTGATAATGATGGAGATTTAGATCTTTTACTGATTGTCCGGGATAATGACTTCGTAGAGCATAATCTCCTTTATCGAAACGAAGGCGATGGAACATTTACAGATATTACCATGGCTGCAGGATTAACCATGGATCCTCTGTTAACCCAAAGTGCCGTATTTATCGACTATGATCGTGACGGATTTCAGGATATTTTTCTGGCCAATGATAAAGAGGAAATACCAAATGTTTTATACAGAAACAATGGGGACGGAACATTCAATGACGTAAGCATCGCCTCTGGTATGGATTTGGATATGGACGGGATGTCTGCCACGGTGGGCGATGTAGATAACGACGGATGGTTAGATATATATGTTACAAATAAGTATCCGAGAAACTTTTCAACCAGTGTATTTGGCAATGCATTTCTGAGAAATAACGGAGATGGGACATTTACAAATATTGCTTCAACGAACGGCACCCGTTTTAATAGCTTCGCATGGGGATCTGTATTTTTGGATGGAGAGAATGACCAGGATCTGGATATTCATGTGGTGAGTGACCTCGACGGATCTGACGGCAGGGCTTCATCAGCCTATTTTGAAAACGATGGAAGCGGCAATTTTCTGGATAGTCCGTCTGCTGGTTTTACCGATGATACAGCTGCCAGCTATGGCAATGCTATTGGAGATATTCAAAATGATGGTTTAGCTGATATTGTGGTCGTAAATGTGGAGGATCAGGCTATTAACATCTGGGAAAATCAATCCACAACTTCAAATAACTGGATTAAAATTAAACTGCAGGGGACAGAAAGTAATCGAATGGGAGTTGGCTCTTATATAAAAATTGGAGTGGCCGGCGAAGTACAATACAGATACACCCTTTGTGGAGAAGGTTTTATCAGCCAGAATAGCCTTTATGAGTTTGTTGGTGTGGGGGAGGCGGAAGTTATCGATTATATTGAAGTGGTCTGGCCCAGTAGAATAAAGGACCGCTTTGAAAATATATCTCCTAATCAGATGATAACTCTGGTTGAGAATACCAATCCGGTTGAGAATAATGACCAGAACGGTATTGGGGGAAGCAGGGCTGATGAATTTGCACATCTTTCCGTGGCCAGGCAATGGAATGAAGCCCTGCTCGCGGCAATTCGAAACGATTTTGCCAGACCGCCTGTACACGCGAGAAATTTATACCACAGCTCCCTGGCTATGTACGATTCCTGGGCCTTGTTTGATAACACCGCTGAAACCATTTTTCTGGGTAAAACGCAAAATGGATATTCCTGCAGTTTTGATGGAATTGAAGCACCTGAGGATGTAGAAATGGCCCGCGAGGTTATGATGAGTTATGCTCTCTACAGGTTGCTGGTTTACAGATTTACTAATTCACCCGGTGCCACTTTTGCGCTTCAACGGTTTGAAGAACTATTCACCCATCTGGGCTTTGACAGCTCTTTTACAAGTACGGATTACAGTTCAGGGTCGTACGCCGCTTTGGGGAATTATTTCGGGGCCAGGCTAATAGAATATGGCTATGAAGATGGTTCCAACGAAAAAGATGATTATGAAAATGAATATTATCAACCCGTAAATGAACCTCTTGCTTTAGACCGGTATGAAGAAACCTATGATCTGGCAGATCCCAATCGCTGGCAACCCCTGGCATTTGAAAGTTTTGTTGATCAAAGCGGGAATCCTATTACTGGGAGCGTACCTGAATTCCTCGGCCCCGA
Organism: Muriicola sp. SD30; assembly: GCF_041205185.1. Taxonomy (NCBI): domain Bacteria; kingdom Pseudomonadati; phylum Bacteroidota; class Flavobacteriia; order Flavobacteriales; family Flavobacteriaceae; genus Muriicola; species Muriicola sp. SD30. The sequence continues at coordinate 112,717 of NZ_JBGEWB010000002.1, read as the reverse complement.
ATGGGGACAGGTGAAACCCTTTGCCCTGAATTCTTCCGATCTGCAAATTCTGAATAATGGGTTTGACAGTTATATATACAATGATCCCGGTCCGCCGGTGAATATTCAGAATTCAGCTCTGGATGGGATCCAGGACCCCTACAAATGGCATTTTGCTCTGGTTGCTTCCTGGTCGTCGCATTTAGATCCATCAGACCCCACCTTGATTGATATTTCACCTGGAAATACAGGCAATGTTGACCTTTCTTTGTTCCCTGCTAACTTTGAGGAATACCAGACTTTCTATGACTTTATGGAAGGGGGCGATATGGGCACCGGACATACTGTGAATCCGGTTACTGGTCAGCCCTATGAGCAACAATTGGTAAAACGGGCTGATTACGCCAGAGTCCTTGCCGAGTTCTGGGCAGATGGCCCTGAGTCCGAGACGCCACCGGGCCATTGGTTTACCATTTTGAATTATGTAAATGACCATCCTGAGACAATTAAACAAATTGCCGGCAGGGGCGATGTGGTAGACGACCTGGAATGGGATGTAAAATCTTATATGGCCCTGGGAGGTGCTATGCACGATGCTGCTGTGAATACCTGGGGGATAAAAGGGTATTACGACTATATCCGACCTATTTCGGCCATTCGTTACATGGCATCTAAAGGCCAGAGTACAGACAGTTCTTTACCCAGCTTCGATCCCCATGGATTACCTCTTATTCCCGGAAGAATAGAATTGATAGAAACCGGAGACCCACTGGCAGGACCCGGAGGGGCAAATGTGGGCAAGATCAAAATATATGCATGGAAGGGACCCGACTTTATCACAGACCCCACTGCAGATATTGCCGGGGTTGACTGGATTCTTGGAACCCACTGGTGGCCCTACCAGCGTCCAACCTTTGTGACACCTCCTTTTGCAGGCTATGTCTCCGGACATTCTACATTTTCAAGAGCTGCGGCAGAGGTATTGACCAGACTTACAGGAGATCCGTTTTTTCCCGGTGGGATAGGGGTTTTTGATATAGAACAAAATGATTTTCTGGTTTTCGAACAGGGCCCTAGTGAAAACTTCAGTTTGCAATGGGCCACCTACCGCGATGCATCAGACCAAACCAGTCTCTCGAGAATATGGGGAGGAATCCACCCGCCAATTGATGATATCCCGGGGAGGATACTGGGAGATAAGATCGGGAATGAGGCTTTTACCCTGGCGGAGGACTATTTCAATGGAAGGGTTTCAATTGCACCCAATAACTTTCTGGTTAAAACCAATGGGGAAAGCTGTTACGATCAGAACGATGGAAGCATCACAATTAATGCCCAGGATTATTACAACTATATCCTTGAGATCAATGGACAGCAGTATGATTTTACCCGCGAAATAGTCGTAGGGGATCTGCAACCGGGAAGCTATTCGCTCTGCCTTAGGGTAAAAGATTACGCAGATTTTGAGCAATGCTATGATGTCAACATTCAGGAGGTCTCCCAATTGAATGCTTCTTCCAAAATAGAAAGTGTGGGACTTTCCTATAAAGCAACCATAGAGGTAAATAAAGGAACTCCACCTTATGTATTGAAAATTAATGATGAGGTAAAAGGAACCTATAACAGTAATGTGATCATAACAACAGTTGAGAACGGAGATTTACTCAATGTGACTTCTGCTCTGCCTTGTGAAGGAGAATACAACCAACACATTAATTTTAATGATCAAATCCTGGCTTATCCGAATCCAACTTCAAGCACCCTGAACATTCCGTCAAGTACTGATAAAAGTATTATTGAAGTTTATACGCAATCCGGGCAGCTGGTTCGAGCTTTTGCAGGTAAAGAAAGGATATCCCTGGCTTCATTAAGTAAAGGCGTTTACCTGGTCGTGCTAAAAAATGAAAAGAATACCAGTTCTGTAAAAGTAATAGTGTTAGACTAAGTTAGAGACTGTTGACCTTTATTGTGGTTTAAAGCAATAGTATTTGTTATCATTTTTTTAATAGACCTGTGTACTCCCGGAGACAAAGAGTTCAAATACTTATCCTGAGCCAACAACAGAATTTCATTGCTAAGCTCAGGATGTTTTTTTGCCATTTTAATGATAAACTTAAAGGCAGTATATCTGATCGATGGTTTTTTTTCAACATCCTCCCATAATGAAACACAGAGATCAAATAAATATCCTTCCTCTTCCTCATTCAAATTCATTTCAAGGAGGATCTTCAGCAATTCTCGCTGGTGTCCGTCTTCTTTATTCTTAATAGCTTTTATCAGTTTAGGAATGTGATTCTTTATTCTGATATCATTTTTCGAGATATAACTCCAAAGTACCCAGGCTGCCCTCCATGAATAGGGTTGCTTATTCTGAATAGCAAGCTCTACAGCCTCATCAAAACATTCGGGATGTTTATTCAAAAAGACAATCATCTCTTTTTTATGAGAACGAAGTAACTTTTGCTCTAAAAGTGTCTCGGTAGACATGGTCGAAAAGGGTTTAGAAATTGTCAAATTGGAAGATGATCAATTCTTGTCTAATTCTTTTTTTCTTTCATCTTTTAAAAATACCCGTGAGTGTGGGAGACTTTCAGGATAATTTTCTTGTAAATAAGTGATCAATTTTTCTCTTACAAGTACCCTGAGGTCCCATGCAGTAGGAGAATCTTTGGCGCTCATCAGGGCACGTACTTCCACATGGGAGCCAGTGGCATTAGTCACTTGAATATTCTGAACTTTACCGTCCCATAGATCTGTACTCTCAAGGATACGCTTGAGTTCTTCCCTTAATTTTTCAAAGGGGACTTTGTAATCTGTGTAAAGAAAAACCGTGCCCAGAATATCGGCCGTTGTTTTTGTCCAGTTTTGAAATGGTTTTTCAATAAAATAGGTGGTCGGAAGCACCAGTCGCCTTTTATCCCAGATAGCTACCACAACATAGGTAAGGGTGATCTGTTCAATGCGCCCCCACTCACCTTCTACAACTACAACGTCATCGATCTTGATGGGCTGGGCGATGGCGATCTGAATGCCGGCGAGGATGGCTCCAATCATTTTTTGTGCTGAAAAACCAATGATTATACCGGCAACACCTGCGGAAGCAAAAATACTGATCCCGATCTCCCGAATTTCTTCAAAACTCATCAGAGCAACCCCGGTGGCCATAATGATGATTAGAAAAATTAAAATTCGTTCCAGAATAGTGAACTGGGTATATACTTTTCTCGCCTTGAGGTTATTGGGAGAATGCACATCGTAATTCCTGATTACCAATTGCTTGATTAATTTGATAATCCTTATCAGAAGCCAGGTAAATGAAACAATAAAGAGGAGGGTACTTACCTTTCTAAACCAGGCGCCAAAATCCTCCAGGCCCAATAATTCTCTCAATGAACCCATTCGAATCAGAAAGGATAGAAGGATTAAGAACAGAGGCAGGGATATTTTTTTAACTGTTTCCGGTGGAAGCAGGTAATTGGGGTCTTTGCCAATCTTCCTTAGCACCATGATGGTGAATAAGTAGATGAGGACCATCAATAACAGGCCCCCAAAAACGTATAGCAGGGATTGGTTGGAAGGTATTTTCAGAAATTCTTCTTGCATCAGATTTTAAATGGATTTTGAGTGACAGGAGTAAAATAAGGAACATTCGGGGTAATACCATACGAAATTAGCAATCTCTATTTCAACATAGGCAAAGTATTGCCCCCAGCGCTGGTCAGTTGAGGTACATGTAGTATTTTTGGGGGATAAAAAAAATTGTGTTTTGAAAGGAGTACTATTAGTAAATTTAGGATCACCCGACAGTCCAACCGCAAAGGATGTTAAACCCTATCTGGACGAATTCCTAATGGATGAACGGGTCATAGACGTGCCACTTCTATTGCGGAATCTGCTGGTTAGGGGGATTATTTTACAAACCCGTCCCCGAAAGTCGGCCAAAGCCTATCAGAAAATATGGTGGGAGGAAGGTTCTCCCCTAATTGTAATTTCAGAACGATTTACAAAAAAAGTACGCAAGAATACAGACCTCCCCATAGCGCTTGGAATGCGATATGGATCGATGAGTATAAAAAATGCCCTGCAGGAACTCGACGAGCAAGGAGTGGATGAGGTTTTGCTCGTGCCTTTATATCCACATTATGCTATGTCTTCCTACGAAACCGTGGTGGTGAAGACTCTGGAAGATCAGCAGAAATATTTCCCTTCCATGAAGGTCACAACGCTTCCGGCGTTTTATCACAATCCCGAATATATTAAAGTGCTTTCTGCGAGCATCGCTGAAGGCTTGAAGGATTTTGAATACGATCACGTGCTTTTTTCCTATCACGGTATCCCTGAACGCCACATCCGGAAGTCGGATCCCACTCGTTTTCATTGCAAGATAGACGGAAGTTGCTGTAATATAAATTCAGTGGCTCACCATACTTGTTACCGACACCAATGTTATAAAACCACAGATCTGGTAATAGAGGCACTTGGGTTAGAGAAAGAAAAGGTGAGCTCATCTTTCCAGTCGCGCCTTGCAGGAGACCCATGGTTAAAACCCTATACTGATTTCGAATTCGAACGATTGGCCAAAGAAGGAAAAAAGAAGCTGGCTGTGATCACACCGGCCTTTGTCAGTGATTGTCTTGAAACCCTCGAGGAGATTGCTATGGAAGGCAAAGAACAGTTCGAAGAAGCCGGGGGAGAACATTACAAACATATTCCCTGTCTTAATGAACGAGACGACTGGGTTGCACTGATGGCGTCCTGGATCAACGACTGGCAAACAAAACACTTGCTTCCCGTCTGATGGCAAGAGTCTCTTCGGATGATTTGGGCACAGAATCAATCGGGAGACTCCTGATCAAACAAGCGGTACCTGCCTCCATAGGTATTCTAGTGATGTCCCTGAACATCCTGGTGGATACCATTTTTGTGGGAAACTGGATCGGTTCAATTGCGATCGCAGCAATCAATGTAGTATTGCCGGTATCTTTTTTTATCGCAGCCCTTGGGATGGCCATCGGGATAGGGGGAAGCAGTATTATTTCCCGGGCCCTGGGTGCTGACAATAAGGCAAAAGCCTTAAAGACTTTCGGAAATCAGATAACCCTCACTCTGCTGGTTACCATCACCATGGTGGGATTTGGCCTGTACTTTGCAGACGGACTTATCCCGGCCTTTGGAGGGAAAGGAGCCATATTTAAACCGGCGAAGATCTACTATACCATTGTTCTCTACGGAGTGCCATTTCTGGCGCTGTGTATGATGGGTAATACCGTCATCAGAGCAGAGGGGAAGCCCAAATTCGCCATGATCGCCATGATTATCCCGTCAGTGGGAAATCTTCTGATGGATTACGTCTTTATTTACATTTTCGACTGGGGGATGGAAGGTGCCGCCTGGGCAACTACAGGAGGTTACCTATTGTGTTTTGGTTATATCTTCTACTTTTTCCTTTCCAGAAATTCTGAACTTAAAATAAAGTCTGTTGATTTCGGACTCGACCTTCCCATCTTAAAGGAAATAGGATCTCTTGGATTTGTAACCCTGTCGAGACAGGCCGTGACCAGTGTTACTTACCTTCTTATGAACAATATCCTTTTTGATCTCGGAGGGGAATCTATGGTAGCTGTCTACGCCATAATTGGGCGTATGCTGATGTTTGCACTTTTCCCGGTTTTTGGAGTTACCCAGGGCTTCCTGCCAATCGCCGGATATAATTACGGCGCACAGAAATTCAAAAGGGTAAAAGAATCCATTAATACGGCAATAATGTATGCCGCCATTGTTGCCACGGTAGTTTTTATCGGTCTGATGGTATTTCCGGCAGAGATCACCGGCTTATTTCTCAGCAGTCGAACAGACATGTCACCTGATGAACTTGCAAGTAATATTTTTGTCCTCGAAAATACGCCGGCTGCCATGCGATGGGTATTCGGGGCCACGCCCATCATTGCAATTCAGCTTATAGGAGCAGCCTATTTTCAGGCGGTGGGAAAAGCTGTGCCCGCTCTCTTGCTGACACTGACTAGGCAAGGCTTCTTTTTTATTCCACTTATTCTTATTCTCCCAAACTACCTGGGGGAACTGGGCGTATGGTTGTCATTTCCAATAGCCGACACCCTTTCTACGATAGTCACGGGCTATTTCCTTCGCCAGGAAGTGAAAACTTCACTTAGAACAGGAGATACTACTTAACAACATAATCTGATTTATCAGAAGCTTTTCTGGAAATAGATATTGCTGCAAGGTGATTTCGTGTTCCAATCTTACTTTGCGTCAAATACGAAGCGCAACGTATGTGTAAATGAAATGTTGAATTAATATGATGAAAGATGACACAGTTAAAAATGTTGCAGTTAAAATTGATAAAGCGGGTTGATTCGCTCAGGAGTGTATTAAACCTTAAGGCCATTTTGGTAGTAGGTACCATTGTATTTGGAAGCTGTCAGTCCCAGGAAGGGGATTACAAGGAACTCGAAAAAAATGATGCAATATCACAATTCGAAGACATTGTGATCAAGACTACAGCTGAAATTAATGGATTGATGGATAAATATCCCGAAGTGCTTTCTGAGAAAGGAATTATAAAAGAGGAAAGATCAATAGCGCTGGAGAAGGAAGCCCGTACAGTTTTACGGCCCGTAGTCAATGGGACAAAGGCACTTTTAAAGTCCTACAATGTAGATGAAGAATACCTCAGACAGGAATTTGAAGATACAGAGGATCCGAGGATCGCACTTGTGGGCTTGATGATTCTGGCAGCAGAAAACAATGAGAAAATGGCAGTAGCCAGCAACTTTGTAAATGCTTTTGGAACCGTGGGATATGCCTTCCAGGGGGAGACGCTTGAAGAAGCAAAAAAGGACTGGGTAGATTGCCTTATTGTTGCTGTAGGGATTGATGTGGTGGTCGACTTTATGAAGGGGAATGTTACTGAGGCAATCGCCAAAAAAGCCATTAAAAAGATTGCTTCCCGCGCTCTGGGAGTGATCGGTGCAGCAATAGCAGCCTATGAATTTGGAAGTTGTATGGGATGGTACTAAAACAGAATACTATGAAAAATTACAAGCTAACAACACCCAGGACCATTTTGTTTGTGATCATATTCACCGGTGGGATAATTTACTTTGCCAAAAATGGGGTGGATTCGATGGAAACCTACGAAATTGTTCTAAGCGCGGTATTAATGCTGGCCTTATTAACTCTGATATTAATAAAGTTATCGGGTTCTGTAAAAAAAGGCCCCTGACCCAAATTCTGATTTTGGACTAAGACAAGCTTCAGGGGGAAACTCCTGAGGCTTTTTCCTCGATTTTTTTAGTGCGTTAGATAGCTTAGAATTAGAGGGGATAAGGTGTAATTTTAAGGCGATATTGAACCTGTATTATTTTTAATTTTCAATTGAAAAATAGTATAATTTTACTCCTGTATAAACAATCTAAATTTGTTGTGTTACATGAAAAAAAACATGATCATTATGTTAATCCTGGTTGCGTTCGGAATGAATGCTTTTGGCCAGGGCATTACCTTTGGAGTTAAGGCGGGTGCAAATTTCTCCAATCTTAAAATTTCCTTCGATTCCGAAGGCGCTTCACCCGACGGAGCGACGAGCATTTACCTTGGAGGCCTTATAGATGTAGGTCTTTCGGAGAAAATGCACTTTCAGCCTGAATTGCTTTATTCCATGGAAGGTGCGAAAGACGCTGATGTTAGTTATGTGAATGTCCCGCTGATGTTGAAGTATTACCTCGTTGAGGGATTTAACATTCAGGCAGGACCTCAAGTGGGGATATTGGTCGATGCTGAAGGTGGTACCGATGGATTAAAAGGAACAAACTTTGGCCTTAACTTTGGCGCAGCCTTTGAGGTTGTTGGTGGCTTCTTTGCCGATGCTCGCTACAATCTTGGACTTTCGAATATCGCCGAGGAAGAGCCAGGTTTTGAAGACATCTCGCTTAAAACGAAGGGATTTCAAATAGGAGTAGGATATCGTTTTTAATTCTAAAGCAGAATAAGTTTTTAAACGGGGGATTATTCCCCCGTTTTTTATTTAAACAAATCTAAGGGAGGGCGAAAGAGACATAGGTGGCTCCTGATTTAGTTCCCATTTTCCCCCCGCCACATGCAATCACCACATATTGCTTTCCGTTAACTTCATAAGTAGCTGGCGTAGCATAGCCCCCTGCAGGCAGATCGGTTTCCCATAATAATTCTCCTGACCGCATATGAAAAGCTCTGAACTTTTCATCCTTTGTGGCTGCAATAAATAATATACCACCTGCAGTGATCACAGGGCCACCGTAATTTTCCACTCCTGACACAGGATATTCAGGGTCATTCAGGCTCTCTTCATGGCCCAGGGGTATTGACCAGAGGTATTCCCCTGAATTGAGGTCTATCGCATTCAAAGTTCCCCATGGTGGTTTCATCACCGGATAACCTCTGCTATCTTTAAATCGCCCGAAGCCAACCATGGCATATCTGCTTTTAATTTTATTTTCTGTTCTATGGTCCTCTGAATTAGTATTTTCTTCCATCCCTGTAAGAAAAGCACTAATCTGTGATATTTCTCTTTCTGAAAGGTTGGGCATAGCGGGCATTGCACCTTTTCCTTTAGATATCACCCCTTTGATGGCGGCCGTATCCAGCTTTATTTTTATGTTTTGAAGCGCTGGGATTTCTCCCATTCCCTGTAAGGCGCCACCATGACACCGAACACAATGGATCTGGGTAAGTGTTTCCCCTGCACTGAGTGGCTTTCCATCTTTTTCACCCAATTTGGCCATTCTTACGATCCATGCCATTTCATTGCTGTTGACATACATGATACCGGTAGTGGGATCAAGAGCGGCTCCGCCCCATTCTCCCCCTCCATCTGCTCCGGGATAAAGGATGACTCCCCGGGTATCAATGGGAATAAATTGTCCTGCCGAAGTAACCTGGGCGAGTTTTTCTCTCACCGTTGGAGGAGTTATGTTCTGGGCCTTATCTATAAAATCGTCAACAAATGCCGGTTGTTCCGGGGCGTACAAATCTTCTTCCTTCAATATTTGCCTGGCAAAAGGCATGGGTTTTAAAGGGAGTATCTGAGTTGCCGCAGCTTGATCCCCCTCCAGAGGTGTATTTGGATAGGATTTTTCTTCAAGCGGAAACAGAGGTTCTCCAGTAAGGCGATTAAAAACGAACACATGTCCACTTTTAGTAATCTGTGCAACGGCAGGAACAAGCTTACCATTCCTTTCTATTTCAAAAAGATTCGGTGGGGCAGGCAAATCCCTGTCCCAAAGGTCGTGTTTCACCATTTGAAAATGCCAGATTCGCTCGCCGGTTTCTGCATCAAGAGCTATAAGACAATTCGCAAATAGATTATCTCCTATGCGATCTCCCCCATACCAGTCGAATGCAGCCGAACCAGTAGGGACATAAACAATCCCCCTTTTTTCATCCAGTGCCATCCCGGCCCAGCTATTTGCTCCTCCTGATGATTTGTAAGCTTCAGATGGCCAGGTGTCATAGCCAAATTCTCCCGGATAGGGAATGGTATGGAAGATCCATTCCATTTTACCGGTCTTCACATCATATGCCCTGATATGCCCTGGTGCCGCACCCGGGGATTCTGAAGTGCGTCCACCCAGAATGAGTAAATCTTTGTAAACAGCCCCCGGGGTTGTAAGGACCATCGGAATGGTAGTAGGGTCCCGGTCTAAACCCCTGCGAAGATCAATACGCCCCTGTTCCCCAAATTCAGGAATTAACTTCCCATTTTCCAAATCGATTGCGAAAAGGGTATATCCTGAAGCGTAAAAGAGCCTTCCTTTCTGGGATTTATTATCAATCCAGACAGAAACTCCCCGACTTAATCCCAGTCCGCTTTCATCTTCAAGTTCCGGATTAAATTGCCAAAGGAATTTTCCCGAACCTGCTTCAATTGCAAAGAGGGAATTCTTTGGGGTTATTCCATAGAGAATATCGTTGATAATCAGGGGATTTGTTTGTATCTGGCTGCGGCTTTCAGAATCTATGGTTCCACTCTTATACTGCCAGACCGGTTTTAGTAAATGAACATTGGCAGTATCAATTTCATCCAGGACAGAATAATGGGTACGAGCAGGATCGCCCAGGTAATGAGACCAGTTTTTAAAATCCGGATCAGTTTGGACAATTTCATTTCTAAGGGTCTGAATATCATTGCGATTACAGGAAAGGAAACAAATGAAAATCGAAAAAATCATCTGAATCCGAGAGGGAATTGAGGTATGTAGCTTCATCATTAAGCTGATCTATATGGTAAAAGGTACAAAGAATAACAAAAGTTTTAAATGCCTGTGAAATAATAAATATTCTCAATGAATCGCATTTAAACCTTCAAATATCGAAGGAGAATCCTTATAAAAATGAGGTTCAGGGTTTCCTTCTTTTTTGGTACATTTAGCTTCCACTAACTAGAATACTTATCAATATGAAACCAAAGATTTTCGCTCAGGCCTTAGCAATGGCCTTTTTTCTATTCTTCGTAACCCTAAATGCTCAAAGACGTTCCAAAGCTACAGTTGCTGATCCCTTTCCAGAAGAGCTGTACTCGAGTTTGGAATACCGTCTGGTAGGGCCATTCAGGGGAGGAAGATCCGCCGCAGTGACCGGCGTACCCGGACAACCCAATCTTTTCTATTTCGGAGCCACCGGAGGCGGAGTTTGGAAGACAACAGATGGAGGAAGAACCTGGGAGAATATTTCAGACGGTTTCTTTGGAGGGAGTATCGGTGCAGTAGAAGTTGCTAAAAGTGACCCCAATGTAATTTATGTAGGAGGGGGAGAAAAGACCCTTAGAGGGAATGTATCCTCTGGTTATGGGGTCTGGAAATCAGTCGATGCCGGTAAAACATGGAAATCGATAGGGCTAAAGAATAGCAGGCACGTACCCAGAATCCGTATTCACCCTGACAATCCGGATATTGTCTATGTCGCAGTTCTGGGAGATATCTATAAGCCTTCCCAGGACAGGGGAATCTATAAAAGTGAAGATGGCGGCACCACCTGGAAAAAGACACTATTTGTCAATGATCAGGCCGGGGCAGTTGATCTTATTCTCGACCCCAAGAACCCAAGGATTATCTATGCGTCAACATGGCGTGCACAAAGGACACCTTATAGCCTGAGTAGCGGTGGTGATGGCTCTGCCTTATGGAAGAGTACAGACAGTGGGGAAAGTTGGACAGAAATTTCAAAGAATGAAGGGTTTCCCAAAGATACCCTGGGAATCATCGGGGTCGCCGTTTCTCCTGTAAATCCTGACAGGGTCTGGGCAATTGTGGAAAACAAAGATAAGGGTGGACTTTACAGGTCTGAAGATGGTGGAAAAAAATGGAGTCAGGTAAATTCTGAACGAAAACTGCGTCAGCGTGCCTGGTACTACACCCGGGTTTATGCAGATACCGAGAATGAAGACATGGTCTATGTCCTCAATGTACGTTATCACAGATCTACAGATGGGGGAAAAAGCTTTAATACATTTAATGCCCCACATGGGGATCACCACGATCTTTGGATCGCCCCGGAAAATCCAAAGCGAATGATCATAGGAGATGATGGCGGCGCACAGATATCTTATGATGGCGGACTTACCTGGAGCACATACTACAATCAGCCTACCGCCCAATTCTACAGGGTTACCACGGATAATGCGTTCCCTTATCGAATTTATGCGGCTCAACAGGACAATTCCACTATTCGAATTAACCACAGGAGTTCTGGTCGAACCATAGGTGAAGATGATTGGGAATCAACGGCAGGTGGCGAATCAGCACATATTGCGGTTGATCCAACAAATAATGATATCGTATACGGAGGCAGTTACGGAGGTTTCCTCACAAGGGTCAACCACGATGCCAACACTGTCAGGGGGATCAATGTCTGGCCTGATAATCCAATGGGTTATGGGGCAGAAGGCATGAAGTACCGCTTTCAATGGAATTTCCCCATCATTTTCAGTAAACACGATCCTAAGAAACTTTACACTTTTTCCAATCATGTACATTTAAGTACTAATGAAGGACAATCATGGGAACTCCTCAGCGGAGATCTTACACGTAATGATCCTGATAAATTAGTCTCCAGCGGGGGGCCTATCACCCAGGACAATACAGGAGTAGAATACTATTGTACCATTTTTGCGGCCAATGAAAGTCCACTTAAAGAAGGACTGTTATGGGTTGGAAGTGACGATGGCCTTATCCACGTTTCCAAAGACGGTGGAGGAAGCTGGGAGAATGTAACTCCAACCAATATGCCGGATTGGTCTATGGTAAACAGCATAGAACCCTCGGCTTTTGATGAAGGGACATGTTATGTCGCCGCGACCCGTTATAAACTTGGCGATTTTCAGCCTTATTTATATAAAACTACTGACTATGGGAAGAGTTGGCAAAAGATTACCAGTGGAATTGCAAATGAGCATTTTACCAGAGTGGTCAGAGAAGATCCTAAAAGGAAAGGCTTGTTATATGCAGGTACCGAAACGGGGATGTATATTTCCTTTAATGACGGCCGTAGCTGGAAACCCTTCCAGCTCAATTTGCCCATAGTACCTGTAACTGATCTCGCTGTCAAAGAAAATAACCTGATAGTAGCCACACAGGGACGAAGTCTGTGGATCATAGATGACCTCACTGTGCTGCATCAGTTGAATGAAGGCAAAAATTCTGATAATACAATATTATATAAGCCAAAGGATTCGTACCGGACCAAAGGAGGTACTAGCAGGAGTCCTTCCAAAACAGCCGGGCAAAATCATCCTAATGGGGTGATCACTCATTTTTATATAAAGGATCTGTCAGAGAAGGACAGCGTAGCAATTACCTACACCACTATGTCCGGAGATACCCTGGCAGGTTTTAGTTCTTTTGCTAAGGAAAATGACAAAAAACTCAAAGCTAAAACCGGAGGAAACACGCATGTCTGGGACACCAGAGGAAAAGGAGCCCAGGATTTTAAAGGAATGATCTTTTGGTGGGCCAGCCTTAACGGCCCAAAAGCTGTTCCTGGTTCTTATCAGGTACACCTGACAGTCAATGGCAACACTCAGACACAGTCGTTTAAAATTCTCCCCGATCCCAGAGCTGAAGCTACAGTGGCTGATATGCAGAAACAATACGATTTCATTTCGGATATCAATAGCACTGTAGACAAGGCCCATGGTTCCATCAAAAAAATCAGGAAGATCACTGAACAACTGGATGCGTTTATGGCACAATACAAGGGGAATGAAGCAACTAAAGAACTTGTTGAGAAGGCTTCGAAGATGAAGTCCGATTTTGCTGAGGTGGAAAAAGCACTCTATCAGACTCAGAATAGAAGCGGTCAGGACCCCTTGAATTTTCCAATTAAACTCACCAACAAACTGGCTCACTTAAACAGCCTGGTTTCTATTGATGATTTTCATCCTACAGATCAGGACATAGCTGTTAAGAATCAACTTACAACTGAAATTGAAAAGCAACTGAGTCAGTTCAATACTTTGGTAAGCGATGAGATCAAGGCATTTAATGAAGCATTTAATGCCATGCAATTAAACTACCTGTTTATTGAGGAATAGAATCCTATTAAAAAGGCCCTAAGCAATGCTTCAGGGCCTTTAATGTTCTCTTTCGTGCTCGAATACATTTTTTAAACCCCACATAACAAGATGAAATCACGTATCATTTGCTTCTTTTTAGTATTGATTACTGCAGGACTTACTGCACAAACAGCAGAGTCCTATTTCCAGACTCTGAAGTACCGGAATATTGGACCTTTCAGGGGAGGTCGATCAGTTTCTGCAACTGGGGTCATTGGTGACCCGCTTACCTATTACATGGGAACAACGGGGGGTGGTTTATGGAAAACCACTGATGCCGGAGCCAGATGGGAAAATATTTCTGACGGATATTTTGAGATGGGTTCTGTTGGGGCTGTGGCTGTGTCTCCCTCAAACCCCAATATTCTGTATTGTGGAATGGGAGAACACGCCGTTAGGGGAGTTATGACCTCATATGGAGATGGAGTATACAAATCGACGGACGCAGGAAAAACATGGTCAAAAACAGGCCTGGAGAAAACACAGCATATCGCACGTATTGTTATTCACCCTACCAATCCCGATATCGTGTATGTGGCTGCCCAGGGAGCTTTATACGGCCCTAATAAGGAAAGGGGAATATACAGAAGTACAGATGGCGGAAAATCATGGAAGAATATACTTTTCGTAAATGAACTTACCGGATGCAACGAACTTTCAATGGTATCATCCACTCCGGAAGTGCTCTATGCCAGTATGTGGCATCATCAGAGAAAACCTGAAATTGTGATCAGCGGAGGGGAAGGGAGTGGACTCTACAAATCCACTGACGGAGGTGACTCCTGGCACAAAATTCATAATGGATTACCTGAAGAAAAAGGTAAGATGGCCATTGCTGTTAGTCAGGCCAATCCGGATAAAGTCTACGCTTTAATTGAAAGCGATTCGGACAAGGATCTGGGCGGACTTTTCGTTTCTGCCAACGCAGGGGCATCCTGGAATATGGTTAGTGGAGATAACAGACTGGTACAGCGCGCCTGGTATTATATTGAAGTATTTGCAGACCCAAATAATGAAAACGTGGTTTACGTGATGAGCGCTCAGGCGTTGCGATCTATCGATGGCGGAAAAACCTGGGAGGAGATCACAGGCACTCATGGAGATTATCACGACTTATGGATTAACCCGGCGAATTCGAAGAATATGGTTATTGCCAATGATGGTGGTGCTGCCATTTCTTTCGACACTGGAAAATCCTGGACTACCCAGGATATTATGCCAACTGCCCAGTTTTATCGGATCAATACCGATCGCTTGTTTCCATATAATATTTACGGAGGGCAACAAGACAACTCTTCGGTTCGGATTCCACATCTTTCACTATCCAGTGGAGGTATTAGTGAAGAAGACTGGACCAGCTCGGCGGGCGGCGAAAGTGCATTTCTGGCATTTGACCCGGAGAATCCACGATATGTCATGGGGGGCAGCTATTTAGGATATATAGACCTTCTTGATACCGAGACCAAATCGCGTACTAAAGTGCTGGCAGCTCCTATACAATATCTTGGAATGGCAGCAAGGGATATGAAATACCTTTTTAACTGGAATGCACCTATTATTCGTTCACAACACGAGCCCAACACTTTTTTCCATTGTGCACAAATGGTGCTCAGAACAAGGGATATGGGTCTTAGCTGGGAAGAGGTCTCGCCTGATCTTACAAGGAATATGGATGAAAAACAGGGAAAAGGAGGCGGACCTTATACGGTTGAAGCCGTTGGTGCCGAGAATTACGGCACCATTTCCTATATGATCGAATCTCCTCACGAAAAAGGCGTTTACTGGACAGGCAGTGACGATGGTCTTGTTCATATCACAAGGGATGGGGGAAATACCTGGCAAAATGTTACTCCAAAGGGGTTAAAGGAATGTCTCATAAATGCAATTGAGGTGTCTCCCCATAGTCCGGGGACAGCATATATTGCGACAACCCGATACAAATTCAACGACTATACTCCGGGCTTGTATAAAACTGAGAATTATGGGAAAACATGGACCAATATCAGTTCGGGAATTCCTTATGGTTCCTTTACCAGGGTTGTAAGAGAAGATGCAGACAGGAAGGGACTCTTATACGCTGGCACCGAAAAAGGGATATATATTAGTTGGAACGATGGTTCCTCCTGGGAACCGTTTCAACTCAATCTGCCCAAAACGCCCATTACAGACCTGAAGGTACATCAAAGAGATCTGGTAGTGGCTACATCTGGTCGATCCTTCTGGATCCTGGATGATCTTGCCATTCTTGCGCAATACAAACCCAGTACTTCATTGATAAAAATTTATCAGCCGGAAGATGCGCTGAATGCCTCATGGGGGAGTCCGCTGAACGGTAATTCAAAATCATTCAAGGGATCTCAACCCTTTGAAGGAGTGAATCCGGCCAACGGTATGGTAATCTATTATGATTTACCTATTGTAGATAAGAACATTCCTTTAAAAATGGAAATCAGGAATTCCAGTGGGAAACTCATACGCTCGTTTAGTTCGGTAAAAGACTCTACCTACCAGGAACACAATGGAGGAGGTCCACCTCCTAAGCCGGTTTTATCATATGATCAGGGCCTGAACAGATTTGTATGGGATTTGAAGTATCCGATTTTAGAGGGGATACCAGGAGTATATATGGAAGCGGGTTTTAGAGGACATAAGGCTCCACCAGGAAGTTATGAGATCAAACTTACAATGGGGGGTGAATCAGTTGTGACCTCAGGGAACATTCTACCTACCCCGGGCTTTGATGTGACTCCTGCGCAGTATGAAGAATTCGATTCCTTTATGACAGAAATGGAAGACAAGCTCAACGATATGCATCTTATGGTGAATCAGCTTTATAAGGTGCAAGAACAACTCAAGGACTTGCTACCCTCCCTGGAGGTATCGATAAGAAAATCGGGTCAGGAGTTGCTGAATGAGCTTAAATCCTGGGATGAGGACATGGTACAACGAAAGTCACAGGCATATGACGATGTTGAAAATTTCCCCAATAAATTTACCGCAGAATATATTTTCCTGATCGACCAGAGCAATAGTGTAATTCCAAAGATCAACCAGGGTTCCAGAGATCGTAAAAAAGAACTTGATTTACAATGGAATGTACTCAAGAAAAGAGGCGAACAACTCTCTGAAGAAGCTATTCCCGAGTACAATAAAGTTTTATGGGGCGCCGGGATTGGCGCGATACAATTGAATTGAACATGGGGGAGTATTACAATTATATTAAAGCGCTGCATCTCATTTTTGTAGTCACCTGGTTTGCAGGTTTATTCTATATTCCCAGGCTATTTGTCTACCATATTGAGGCCCAGGAAAAACCGGAACCCGATCGTCAAATCTTAACTGAGCAATTTAAGCTAATGACCAAAAGATTATGGTATATCATTACCTGGCCTTCGGCCATTTTATGTACCCTTTTTGCCGTCTGGTTACTTATCCTGATGCCGGGTTGGATAATTCAGGCATGGATGCATGTTAAATTGCTTTTTGTTGTTTTGCTATTCGCTTATCATTTTAAAACGCATCATATGTTTCTTCAGTTGCAGCGGGATGAAGTGAGGTATACTTCAAATTTCATGAGAATTTGGAATGAAGGAGCAACTCTTGTCCTGTTCGCAGTGACCTTTCTTGTAATTCTCAAAAGTGCATTTAACTGGATCTACGGAGTTGTCGGAATTTTTGTTCTGGTCATTTTGCTTATGCTGGGGATAAGACTTTACAAAAGGATCCGTGATAAAAACCCCAACGCATGATCTTTTTTCCCGGGCTACAAGTAAAATAATCGAGGAATCAATCAGATACATGTTGTATGCTTTCGTCCAGCTCAATTTATGGACTGATTATTGCTATCTTTAGTAGCAAATTAAAACGCATTGTTCAAAAAGTTCTCCCTTCGGTCCAGGATTTTTGTCACCATGATATTTTTAGTCTTGATTGCGTCGGTGCTAATCGCCGGAGTAACAATCTATCAATACAGGGAGCAGTCCAGGGATTACCATCAGGAAAGGCTGGAACGGAAAGAAGAACAGGTAAAACAGAGTATTGCTTATACTTTACAGGAAACAACCTATCCCGTTATCACTGAAAATCTAGGCCTGATCTTCAAGGATGAAATTTACCGTATTGCTGATGTGCAGAATGTAAATTTTAATATCTACGATCTTGAAGGGCAATTGATAAAAAGCTCCAGGCCCAAATTCTATAACGATTCTATATCACTTTGTCTGGATGCAGAAGTTCTAAACGGGCTGAAAGCAAGCCCGAATAAGCGCCTGGTTGAGGATAATTTAGCTGCCGGGAGTAAGTACCAGGCATCGTACACCTACATTACCGACCCAAAATATAAACCGATAGGTATATTAAATTTGCCATATTATGAAGACAATTCCTTTAATAGCATGGAATTGCGTGAGTTCCTATTCAGGCTTGGGGGGGTATACCTTGTCATGTTTTTTATTGCTATTATTCTAGCCTACTTTATTTCGAAATACATAACTCGTTCACTTGAAACTATTTCTGAGAAATTACACCAGACCAACCTTACAAAGCGGAATGAAAAGATTTATGTAAAAAACCCCAGTGAGGAAATCAATAAGCTCATTGATTCCTACAATAGCATGATTGATCAGTTAGAACAAAGTGCGGCCAAATTAGCGCGAAGTGAAAGGGAACAGGCATGGAGGGAAATGGCTAAGCAGGTAGCTCATGAGATAAAAAACCCACTTACACCGCTGCGGCTAACTGTCCAGAGCTTTCAGCGAAAATTTGATCCTACTAAACCCGACGCCAGAACAAAAATTGAGGAGTTTTCCAAGACCCTTATACAGCAAATTGACACCATGAGCAGTATAGCAGCTGCTTTTTCCAATTTTGCAGAGATGCCTGCCCAGCAGAATGAGACCCTGAATGTAGTGTCAACGGTAAAACTAGCTCTGGATATATTCAATGAGAATTACATCCATTTTATCTCTGAAGAAGAGAAAATTATTGCGAAATTAGACCGGACTCAATTGATAAGGGTGGTTACCAACCTGGTGAAGAATGCCATCCAGGCAGTGCCGGATGTTGAATCTCCCCGAATCCTCGTTTCCGTTACTTCGGATGGAGATTATGTTAAGATCGCTGTGGCAGACAATGGCGTAGGGATCTCAGATGAAGTTAAAGAAAAGGTCTTTGAACCTAAATTTACAACCAAATCCAGTGGAATGGGTCTTGGATTGGGAATGGTAAAAAATATTGTAGAAACGTATAAGGGAACTATATCACTCACGTCGCAACCGGGCAAAGGCTCTGTTTTTACGGTGAGGTTTCCAAAAGCAAATCATAATACAGAGATATGAGCTATAATAATATTCTCGTTGAGATAGAAGACAACATTGCTGTTGTAACAATCAACCGGCCTAAAAAGTTAAATGCACTTAACACCGCAACCATCAAAGAACTCCACCTTGCATTTAAGGCGCTGGAAAAGGACAAAAAAGCAAGGGTTATTATCCTTACAGGTGCCGGGGAAAAGGCATTTGTCGCCGGGGCAGATATTTCGGAATTTTCCCATTTTAACACCAAACAGGGAGGTCAGCTGGCTGCTCAGGGACAGGAATTGTTATTCGACTTTGTTGAGAATCTTTCGAAGCCGGTAATTGCCGCAATTAACGGTTTTGCTCTGGGAGGCGGACTGGAATTGGCCATGTCCTGTCATTTCAGAATAGCCAGCCACAATGCTAGAATGGGACTGCCAGAAGTATCATTAGGCGTAATTCCCGGATATGGAGGTACGCAGCGACTTCCGCAACTAATTGGGAAAGGAAGGGCAATGGAAATGATTATGACCGGAGGGATGATCGATGTAGAACGAGCTATAGAATTTGGACTTGTAAACCACATTGCCTCTTTAGAAGAATTGATTGACCATTGTAAAGACATTGCAAAAAAGATCGCAAAAAACTCCCCGATGGCGATCAGGCAGGCAATAAAAGCGATAAATGCGGGTTTTAAGAATGATGCTCATGGTTTTGATGTAGAAATCGAAGCCTTTGGAAAATGTTTTGGTACCGATGATTTTAAGGAAGGTACCTCAGCCTTTCTGGAAAAAAGAAAAGCTTCTTTTCCGGGATCCTGAGTAATTTCATTCAAATAAAACCATATGCAAAAACGAATCCTGCTTATCGTACTGCTTTGCGTGGGATGGCTTGTAGGGGCACAAGAATTTCCCGTTGATTATACTTTTGGAGAAAAATATAATGATCGGTACAAGTATTCCAACCTCCTGACTATCGAAGATGATGGGCAGGGCGGAACACTTTTGGTAAGAGCCTATTATTCAGGTATGATTATAAAACCGAAAGGTTTTATAATAGAGCATTACGATGAAAACCTCCAGTTAAAATCGGAATACAATTACAAGTTAAAAGGATCCGAATTCGTCAACGGCTATTTCAGAAACGGACAATTGTATTTGCTTTTTCTGGATTATAATTATGAGACGGAAGAATACGAATACTGGGTTCACAGAAGTCCGGTTGACCCCTTTTCCTTTACGAAGGAAAAACTTTTGACATTCCGATCTGCCCCGGTAAAGAATCCGCTCGACAAAAATTATTACAACAGAAAATTTAATTCCGGTTTTACAACAACTGTTCTATTTCCGGAAGATAAGAGCTCTTTTGTGATCAGCACACATTATAAAAAAGGTAAGGACAACCGCCACGATATTTACCTTTTTACTTCAGGTCTCAAACAAGCTTTGTATCAGGACTTTTCATCTGAAGTTGAAGAAAAAAACTATGCCTTTGAGCGTGTTGCCGTTTCCAGAGATCTCGATCAGGTCTATATTATTGGGAAGGCCTATTTTAAAAAACGCCGCTTTACGGCTCTGGAACGAAAATTTCAATACGAACTTATTAAGCTTAACAAAACAGGGATATCCACTCAGAATTTTGATTCACCCGGAAAATATTCAGAATCACTGACGCCCATCCTCCATAATGGAGATTTGATCTGCGTTGGCTTCTATGCCAATCGTAAGGATAATCGATATAATGGCCTTTCCTATTTCAAGGTCGACCCCATATCTTTACAGGTGAAAACATCGAAATACAATCCATTCTCAGAACAATTTATGTTTGATAAGTTTGGACAGGAATACGATAAGGAAATAAAAAACCTCGTCTTTAAAAATGTAGTGGTTACCCCTGATAATTCAATTCTTTTTAATGCAGAGGAATACTTTGTAACACAAAGCGTCCAGGCAAATTCAAGTGGAGGCAGGCTGAGAGTGGAACGCTTTCATCACAACGATATAGTAAGTGCCAAGATAGATGACCAGGGAAATATGGTCTGGGCCAGGAATATCAATAAGTCCGAAGTAACCCAGGGTGACGGATCCTACGCTTCCTATAGTTCTCTTACTAAAAATGGAAGGACATATTTCTTCATCAGTACGGCTGCAGAGAACCCTCAGTTATTGAATAACGAACGGATCATCTTTAAACAGGGTCTGAGCAGGAACCGAAATGTTTTTGTCATCCAACTCGATGAACAAGGGAAGATGAGCTATGAAAAAATCATCGATTCGAAGGACGCACGTCTTCCTCTGATGGTTTCGAATCCCCTGAAAAACGAACTGAAAGGGAAGGTTCTTTTCTATGCGAAAAGAGGCACCAAGAAACAGTTGGTCAATGTTGCAATAGACTAAACCATCTTTATTGTGTATTGGAAATAATCCATATATTTGGATATTATCCAATACAAATGAATTCCAAACATCTTAAGGGCAGGGGTGCACAACAGAATTCCCATAATAAGTTTGAAGCACTGCATTCAGAATGGCGAGACGATTTCCTCGAATTCTGTCTCAAAGAAGGGGAGTTGGCAGATAGCAATAAAACAACATACCTCCCTGTATTTCCTAAAACCATAGTCAATAAAGTGACAAGTCCGGATGTCGGAATGTCCTACTCCATGAACCCATATCAGGGATGTGAACATGGCTGTATTTATTGCTATGCGCGAAATACACATGAATATTGGGGCTACAGTGCTGGTCTCGATTTCGAAAGAAAAATATTGATCAAGGAAAATGCCCCTGCATTGCTTGAATCAAAATTAAAAAGCAAGGCCTGGAAGGCAAAAACTATTGTTCTATCCGGAAATACAGATTGTTATCAGCCGGCAGAACAAAAATTTGAGATTACAAGAGCATGTTTGAAGATTTTCTTAAAGTACAGACATCCGGTGGGGATTATAACAAAAAATGCCTTGCTGCTTCGAGACCTCGATTTGCTCATTCAACTAAACAAACACGGTCTTATAGGTGTGCATATTTCGGTTACTTCACTTTCCGAGGATACGAGGCGACTTTTAGAGCCCAGGACTGCAACATTGTCGAGACGCCTTAAAACCATCCGGGTATTGTCTGAAAATCAGATTCCCGTCAATGCAATGCTGGCACCTCTGATCCCGGGAATAAACAGTCATGAATTAATGTCTCTGGCGAAAACAGTCTCGGAATGCGGGGCCCGTTCTTTTGCATATACGGTTGTACGTTTAAACGGGGCCATCGGAATTCTTTTTTCTGATTGGATCAGGAGAACCATGCCTGATAAGGCCGAAAAAGTACTCAATCAGGTCAGAAGTTGCCACGGGGGCAGCCTTAACGATAGCAGATTCGGTATCCGCAATAGAGGTGAAGGTCCTCTGGCAAAGAACCTAAAGAATGTGGCCCGAATTGCTAAACAAAAGTATTTTAAGGAAAAGAATTTCCCGGAATTAAATACAACCTTACACGAGCAATACAAAGAAGGACAGCTAAAGCTATTTTAACTCCCAGCCTTTGCGATAAGTTCCCCTGACCCACTCGTTGGCCTTCTCAAAATTCGTCACCCTCATAGCATCACCATCCCACATGATCTTTCTTCTGCCCGGATACTGGTACGGATCCCAGTCGCCCAATTGTTTACCTTCTTTTAATTCTTTATACTGAAAGGCTTTGATGGCCAGATTTCCCATGAGTACAGCTTCAGTAAGGGGACCTGAACGATCGAAACTGGAAGAAGTTCCAGTACCAAGCAGACAACCTTCAACCCAATTTCGCTGATGCCCTCCTGTACTGCCCTCAACTCTTGCTAAGCTAGGTGGAGGTGGAGAAAAAAGTCCCATCATTTCGGAAGGTAACAATCGGGCATTTCGAGAATAAACGTCACAGACTAGGATACCCTTCGTTCCGTAAAAAACAGTTCCTCCGCCAGTATCGCCAATCGACTCTTCATCTTTTAGTTCATCGGGAAGATCGGGCATAATGCCGCCATCGTACCAGTTAAGGTCTATTTTACCATGATTAGGAGCATTAAACTTAAGTCGGACAATAGAGGAGGCAGGACAGGAAGCACTATAGTCGGCTTCCACAAAATCCCCAACCCAATTGGTGGTACAACTCGCTTCAGCCTCTGTGGGATAACCCAGATCGAGTACACCGAAAGGTGTTTCCATGATATGGCATCCCATATCACCTAATGCCCCGGTACCAAAGTCCCACCAGCCACGCCATTTAAAAGGTAAATAGGCGTTGTTATAATCTCTTTTTGCAGCTGGTCCCAGCCACAAGTCCCAATCGAGGCCATCGGGAATTTCATCTTTCCCCTGTGGCAGCGGTAAGCCTTGAGGCCATACAGGACGGTTTGTCCAGCAATCTACCCGCTCTACGGTACCGATAACTCCCGAATTTATCCACTCTTTGGCTTGTCTGCTGCCATCACTCGATGCTCCCTGGTTTCCCATCTGAGTAACAATGCCATTTTCACGTGCAACCTGTGTCATCATACGTGCTTCAGCAATATTATGGGTGAGTGGTTTTTCCACATACGCATGTTTTTTAGCCCGCATAAATGGTAAGGCAATGGTAGCATGTGTATGGTCGGGTGTGGCAACCATTATAGCATCCATATCCTTGAGCTGCTTATCGTAGACCTTGCGAAAATCCTTGTAACGTTTTACATCCGGAAAGAATTCATAAGTTTGAGCTGCCCTCCTGTCATCTACATCACAAAATGATACAAATTTTACCTTCCCGGTTTCCTGTAATCCTCTTATAACCCCGGAACCTCTTCCTCCAACGCCGAAGGCGCCCACATACAAGGTGTCGCTGGGAGGAACATGTTCTTTACCGAGCACATAACTAGGGACTATAGAAAATACAGCTGAAGATGCCGTTACGTTTTTTATAAATTTTCGTCTTTGCATGAATTTTTCGTTTTAAAATACATCGGAAGATACAAAAAAACGGAGGCAATAAAATAATCTGGATAGCCTACCCTGAAGGATAAGACAATGGGGATGAACTCCGAACTGTTTCACCTGTCACCATTCCATTCTGCATAGAATTGCTCCAGAAAATTAAGTAGGAAGTCGTGTCGTTGTGACGCAATTCTTTTTCCGGTTACAGTATTCATTTTGTCTTTGAGCAACAACAGCTTTTCGTAAAAATGATTGATGGTAGGACTCTCCGACTTTTTATAAGTCGATTTAGTCATGTTCAGATCTGGGGGAATATCAGGATCATAAAGCTTTCTGTTTTTAAAACCTCCATAGTGGAATGCTCTCGCGATCCCTATAGCCCCAAGAGCATCCAGGCGGTCTGCATCCTGGACTACCTGAAGTTCCAGAGGGTGCCTGGTATTTTTTTTCTTCCCAATGGTATTTTTAAAAGAGATGTGTTCAATAATATAGCATACCTGTTCTATTGTTTTCTTTTCGATTTCCAAGGAACCGAGAAATTCCCTTGCCATCCGGGGTCCTACAGTTTCGTCTCCCTTGTGGAATTTAGAATCGGCGATATCGTGAAGCAGCGCCCCCAAACTCACTACAAGAACATCAACTTTTTCATCTTTAGATATCAGAAGGGCATTCTTAAAGACCCGCTGAGTATGAAACCAGTCGTGTCCGGCTTCTGCATCAAGTAGTGTTTCCTTTACAAAATCAATGGTTGCCTCAACAAGTTCTGTATTGGTCATTCGCTAATCCTGATATCACTGGTGATTACTTCTTCGGCTTTGGCTATTAGTACATCGGGATCTCCGGTATTTTGTATTGGGGGATGGACTTTGAAGATCAAATGCGACCCAATTCCGTAGGGGAACTTTCCGTATCGAAGCATTTTCCATGAGTTATTAATACTGATGGGCACTATAAGGGCCGAAGGAGCTTGTTTCATTAGCACTTTAAGGCCAGTGGGTTGAAATTTTTTAGGATGTCCTGTTCGGCTACGGGTACCTTCGGGAAAGATCACAGCACTCCTCTTATGTTTTTCAATGTATTTTCCCAGTTTTGCAATAGCCATCAAAGCTTGTTTACTGTCTTTCCGGTCAATCAAAGCAGAACCCCCATGCCTCAGGTTATATGAAACGCTGGGAATACCTTTTCCTAATTCAATTTTGCTGACAAACTTAGGATGGTGCTTCCTCATATACCAGATTATAGGGGGAATATCGTTCATACTCTGGTGATTGGAAACAATGATCAGGGGTATACCATCAGGGATGTCCTCATTATTTATAAAGGTGTAACGAGTTCCAAGCAGGTAGGTACACCACATCAATACCAGATTGAGATAGCTCACACTTTTTTGATGGGCATGATAGCCAAACCAGTTAAAGCATATCCACTGGATGGGATGGAATACAAGCAGGCTAATTCCAAAAACAAGGAAGTACAGAGTTGTTAAGGGGTAAGCCAGTAGTTTTCGCATAGCACAAAAATAAAAAAACCGCACCTGGTATAGTGCGGTTCAAATATTAAATCTGAATTGATCTAACAAAATTCATTATATGCTTCTGTAAGATTCTCTGCTATCATTTCTGCAGGTCTGCCTTCAATATGATGTCTTTCAATCATGTGAACCAGTTCACCATCCTTGAACAGTGCCATGCTAGGTGACGAAGGAGGGAAGGGAATCATCAGGTTTCTCGCTGCATCTACTGCTTCGGTGTCAACTCCGGCGAATACTGTGATCAGATGGTCTGGTTTTTTATCATTCCTAAGGCTTAATTTCGCCGCAGGTCTCGCGTTGGCCGCCGCACATCCGCAAACGGAGTTTACGACCACCAGGGTAGTTCCATCTTTTTCAATTGCCTTTTTAACGGCTTCTGCTGTATATAATTCTTCAAAGCCTGCTGATGACAGGTCTTCTCTCATAGGTTTTACTAATTCTGCGGGATACATAGTCTTTATTTTTTATTGGCCACAAAGATAGGGAATGTGGGGAAATTATAAGCCAAAGCTTTCTTAAGACTGCCGAAGTTATTAGTCGTTAAACCCTATCTTTGCCAAAATTTTTTCTGGCATGATTCGTTGGATCGCAGCTATATTAGGCTATTTTTTATTTCGCCTTCCGGGAGCTATTATAGGATTTCTGGTTGGAAGCTTTATGGATAATATGGGTTCCGGCCCCAGGGCAAGGTCGATTTTTGAAGACTTTTCCCGCCAAAAAGTTAGTCCGGCCGATTTTGAAATAAACCTCCTCTCTCTGTGTTCATTGGTTATCAAGGCAGACGGACAGGTTAGTCAGCGTGAACTGGATTACGTTCGCCAGTATTTTCTCAGCACTTATGGAAAAGAGAAAGCTAATGCAATTTTCAGAACCTTTAATGAAGTAATCAAAAAGCGTGAGATTTCGGCTCAGAGGATCTGTACATTTCTCAACCAGAGGACACGATATGAAGTCCGTCTTCAGCTGCTGCATTTCTTATTTGGTATCGCAGGGTCTGATGGGTCAATCAAGCAACCCGAGATCGACAAGATCAGAGAAATTGCAGGCTATCTAAGAATTGGCAGGACCGACTATGAAAGTATTAAGGCCATGTTTGTTAAAATGGCAGACAACGCATATAAAATATTGGAGATCGATAAAAAGGCTTCTGATGATGAGGTAAAAAAAGCCTACAGGACGATGGCAAAAAAGTATCATCCAGACAGGGTAAATACCGAAAATGAGGCCATCAAAAAAGGTGCTGAGGAGAAGTTTAAGGAGGTACAGAAGGCTTATGAGCAAATTCAGTCCGAAAGGGGGATGTAACATCTGAAAGCATGGATATTTTTTGGTTTTATATAAAATTGGGACTGGGGCATGTTCTGGACTTGTCTGCCTACGACCATATTTTATTTCTGATGGCCCTGGTAATTCCCTTCACCTTCAGAATGTGGAAACAAATCCTGACCCTGGTCACCGTATTTACTATTGCGCATTGTTTGTCACTGGCCTTATCGGTCTATAAGATAGTTGAGGTTGAGGCAGCCTGGATCGAATTCCTGATACCGGTAACAATTGTCGCTACAGCACTATTTAACCTGAGGGATAGTTTAAAGAAACGCAATAAACTGAGTTTTCAACTTCAGATAATAGCAACCGGATTTTTCGGGCTCATTCACGGCTTTGGATTTTCTAATTATTTTAATATGCTCATGGCCGGGGAAGAGGAAAAGTTTAGCCCGTTACTTGGATTTGCTACAGGAATCGAAATTTCTCAGTTGATTGTAATATTGATGGTTTTGATTGTAGCGGCTTTATTGGAAATAGGATTGAAGTTGCCCAGAAAGTATTTTGTTATCGGAACGACTGCAATTGTCATTTTAATTACAATCCCCATGATATTAGATACCTGGCCGGGCTAATGAACTGTAAAGACGCACCTTATCGGTTTTAATTAAATATTAACCATAATTGGTTGTTGAACTCTCTTAAAGCCGGTATCTTAGTGCCTGTGAGCCCGAGACACTGGAAATAGACCCGTGAAGACGTGACTAAAAAAAAGCAGCTAAAATACGACAAGGCCTATTTGAGAATGGCACACGAGTGGGGGAAACTTTCCTATTGTGAGAGGAAACAGGTTGGAGCCATTATAGTAAAAGACCGTATGATTATCTCAGATGGATACAACGGGACTCCCACGGGATTTGAAAATTTCTGTGAAGATGATGAAGGATATACAAAATGGTATGTCCTGCATGCTGAGGCCAATGCAATTTCGAAGGTAGCTTCCTCTACCCAGTCGTGCGAAGGAGCCACTTTATACATCACGCTGTCACCGTGTAGGGAATGCAGTAAACTGATACACCAGTCTGGCATAAAACGTGTAGTATATCAGATCGCTTACAAGGATGGTTCAGGTTTAGAATTTTTGGAGCGGGCCGGAGTGGCACTGGAACATCTGCCGCATATATTAGAAGAAAATGTATAGGAGAAGATGAAGAAATATCATTACATATGGCCTGCAGTCATAGCACTGGCACTGGCACTGGGTATCTTAATTGGAGGAAAGCTTCATTTTAATGATTCCCCGGAAAAACTCTTTACTACAAATTCAAAGAAAGATAAACTCAACCGACTCATAGACTACATTGATTATGAGTATGTTGATGAGATCAATACTGATAGTATAGTTGATGTTACCGTAAATAACATCCTGGAAAAATTAGATCCGCATTCAGTCTATATCCCCAGGGAAGAACTATCCCAGGTTTCAGAAAATATGAAAGGAGATTTCGTTGGGATTGGGATCAATTTCTATATGTATCGGGATACAATTACCGTGATCAGAACTGTTGAGAATGGGCCTAGTTTTTTAAAGGGGATAGAAGCCGGAGATCGTATTTTAGTTGCCGATGGGGATACGCTCTACGGGAAAAACCTCCCCAGCAGGAAGATAGTGGGAACACTTAAAGGAGAAAGTGGAACAACGGTAAATTTAAAGGTCTACAGGAAAAAAGAGGATCGTTTCTTTGATGTTACCCTAAGGAGAGACCGGGTTCCTATTAAAAGTGTTGAATCTTACTATATGCTATCACCCGATATGGGATACATCAAGATCAACAGATTCGCTGAAAGCACTTACAAAGAATTTAAAAACGCCTTGAGGTCTTTACAAAAAAAAGGTGCCAGGAAATTAACCCTCGACCTTAGAGATAATCCCGGCGGCTATCTGGGAATTGCAGAACAGCTCGCAGACGAATTCCTGAAAGATGGGAAACTTATACTTTTTACCAAAAATAAAAAAGGGAAGATTGATAAGATGTATGCCACCGAGAAGGGCTCTTTTGAGGACAAACCCGTTTATGTTCTGATCAATGAGCGATCGGCATCTGCCAGTGAGATCATTGCCGGAGCATTGCAGGATAATGATGTAGGCACCATCGTGGGCCGCAGGTCATTTGGAAAGGGCTTAGTGCAAAGGGAAATGGCCCTGGGAGATGGCTCGGCTGTTCGGTTAACGGTTTCACGCTACTATACCCCAACCGGCAGGTCGATTCAGCGCGATTACCAAAACGGAAGTGAAGATTATTATGAGCGATTTGAGGAGCGGTATGAAAGCGGGGAACTGGTTTCAGCAGACAGCATAAAAGTGGCCGATTCACTAAAATATACTACCCCTAAAGGAAAAACCGTTTATGGGGGCGGTGGTATTATTCCCGATGTGTTTGTTCCCATCGGAAATATAGAAGAAGAAACAATCAAGAGTATGGAGAGTCTGGGCTTTATTTCCCGATTTATCTTCGAACATCTTGAGGAGGACAGGCAGCGGTATAAGGACTATACCGAATTCGATTTCGTAAATAAATTCAGAGTTGATGACATCCTGTTTGAAAAGTTTGTAGACTTTGCCTTGTCTAACAACATCAGTATGGATTTTTATCAATACGATAAGCGCATTAAATTGTATTTAAAAGCCGCTTTGGCAGAGCAGCTATTTTCTCCTAATATCAGCGCTAAGATCAAAGGCGAGATTGATTATATGCTACAAAAAGTGATTGATCTCGACTCACCTACCTGGCAAGCCGAAAAGCGTTTGCTAAAGGAGTAAATCAGGACAAGATTGGATTAATAACGGTTTAAGAGATCCTGAAAATCCTTAAGTTTTTTAATTTGCTGGAATTCTACAGTATTTCTTATAAAATCTTTATCGGTCCATCCCAGCTGTAAAACCCTTTCCAAATGATCCAGGGCTGAAGGATTTTTATTCCATGCAGCGTATTTCCTGGCTAATTGGTAGTGTGTGTACGGACTGTCAGGCGCAATTACCAAAAGCAGTTCTTCTGTATATTCCTGCTCCTTCACTTTATTTTCGCGTAAAAAGGAGTCCATAGATTCTCCTGCCATAGCGAATAGTGAACGCTTCAACCTAAAGGCCATCAGTTGATATTCCGTTTCTTTATGTGAGCTGTATTTTTCATTTAGTTCCCGTATGGTTTCCTTCCACCATTGAAACTTATCCGGACTATGCCCAAGAGACAATTCAAGAGCAAATTTCTGCTTCATTTTGTGGTTTAAAGTATCTTCCAACGTGGCTACGTTGTTAAGGAGAGCCTTTTCCTTTCGATAACTCTTAGCGCGCTTTAATTTTTTTAATCGCTTTTTAAGACTGTCTGTAGCGATCAGATCGGGATAATACTTTATCAACCGGTTTAATTCCCTGGCAGCGTCTACCCGTTTATCTTCCTTTTCAAAATCAATCGCCCTGCTAAGGACCTCGCTGAAATTTTCGTTTCTCTGCAGCTTATTTTCTTTTTTGATTCCTTTTCGGAAAGCTTCTTCTTCGAGCCAATTAAATGCACGTAGGATAACCTCAGGCGGCGGCCATTGGTGTTCCCCTTCAAAAACAATCAGTTCGTTAGAGATCTGAAGTGATTCTAACCATTCTTTGGTTTTGTGCATTTCGCGGTAGTTCATGTCCTTATTTCCAACGATCCCGAGGTAGGAAAAATGACTGTTTTTGCTTGGGAAATAAAGAGGGTACTGGGCAAAGCCTGCGCCACATGCGATAACGCCCTGAATGGCACCGCTCAATACGGCAATTGTTCCCGCCAGACGCGACCCACCCGAAAATCCGGCGGTATAAATACGATCGCTATTTACATTATATTTTGCAAAAACGGTTTTAAAGAGTCGGTCTGCAATTTCCAGATTAGGGGCGTATGGGCCGTTTCTGGAATTGTTGGAACAGATAAGGATATATCCGTATTTCTCCGCGATTGAAATAAAGGGTTGAATCCCGGTTTTTCCCCTCCCGGCAGGATCAAAAATAAAAACGATTGGAGAGGGTTGGTTATTTTGATAACCAGTTGGAAGATATGCTGCAAAAGACTCGCCTGCAGCACCAGTTACCGGAATCGAATCAGTCAGTACTCCGGTTTCTTCCTGATGAGGTTGAGCGTTTCCCCACAGGCAGGCGCAAAGGATGTACAAGAACAGAAATCGTTTCATCCCTGTAAAGTATGAAAATCAGAGAACAACTTCTGTTAAGGAAGAGCTCCAATTAATCATCCACCTTTTCCTGGATTTTTTTAGACGTCAGTAAAATTAGAAGGAGAATAATAGCACAAAGCGAAGCAACAATGCCTATTACCGCTATGATGCTCTGTTCTCCAAGGGGGTCATTAAAATCTACAATGGTGACATTGTAAACAATAAGGGCCAGAGCCAGTATGATCAGAACAACAGTTACCGTTTTATTCATATCTCGAGATTCTTTATGTTTTCAAATTTAGTATGTCTATTGAAACAATTGATTGATGTTTGTGGCAAACAATTTTACAGCAATGGCAAGCAGGATCACCCCAAAGACCTTACGAATAACACCGAGTCCGCCTTTCCCCAGAATGCGTTCAATTTTTGAGGACGACTTTAAGACCAGGTATACAAAAATGATATTGATTATGATCGCCACTATGATGTTTTCTACGTAAAATTCGGCCCTCAATGCAAGAAGAGCTGTCATGGTTCCCGCTCCTGC
The DNA here is from genome assembly GCF_041205185.1 of Muriicola sp. SD30. Classification (NCBI taxonomy): domain Bacteria; kingdom Pseudomonadati; phylum Bacteroidota; class Flavobacteriia; order Flavobacteriales; family Flavobacteriaceae; genus Muriicola; species Muriicola sp. SD30. Next base: position 81,358 of record NZ_JBGEWB010000002.1, on the reverse strand, counting down.
TATCAGTGGAAATGCTATGGGTACCACGGATGCTGTTTCGGGCTCATCGTCTCTGTATAGAGTTATCCCAAGGATCATTTCTATAGCGAGGAAGAATATAATAAAAGCTCCCGCTACGGCAAAGGAGTATACATCTATTCGAATAAGATTAAGAATTTCTTCACCAACAAATAGGAAAGCAACCATAATGCATGCTGCAATGATGGAAGCTTTTTCAGAATGGATATGTCCTACTTTTTTCCGTAGGTTGATAATAATGGGGATACTTCCAACAATGTCAATAACAGCAAAAAGTATGATGCTGGCTGTTGCTATTTCTCTGAAATTCAAGTGCATTTTAATTGCTTTAAAAGTGGTGCAAAAGTACTATATATTTTAGCGACAATAAGAAGGTTTGATTGAATATTCTTAAGGAGTTTTGGGCTTATTGAGGTATCTTTGGCGCTAATTAGACGAATATGTTTCAGTTAGGTAAAACACTGGTGTCAGAGGAGATCATAGAGAATGATTTTGTCTGTAATCTTACCGCCTGCAAAGGAGCGTGTTGTGTTGATGGTGATGCAGGGGCACCACTGGAGGAAAAAGAGACGCAGATCCTAAGGGACATCTATCCCAAAGTAAAGCCATTTCTTCGGCAGGAAGGGATAGAAGCCATAGAGGAGCAAGGCCATTATGTAATTGGTGAGGACGGGGAGTGGGAAACACCCCTGATCGGGAAACAGGAATGTGCCTACACGGTTTTTGATAAGAAAGGTATCGCTAAATGTGGCCTGGAAGAAGCGTATAATAAGGGAGTTACTACCTGGAAAAAACCGGTTTCATGTCACCTTTACCCCGTCAGGGTCACGGAATACACAAATCTTACTGCAGTAAACTATCACAAATGGCAACTCTGTGATCCGGCCTGTGACTTGGGAGAAAGTTTGCAGGTGCCGATTTATAAATTTGTACGGGATGCTCTAGTCCGCAAATTTGGCGAAAACTGGTATGCCGAATTAGAGGAAATCGCTAGTGAGCACAAGTCTTCACGAAACAAGTAGGTATTTCATAGATTTTTTAGCACCGTTAAAGGAATATTTTTTCCCTGAGGCTCAACTTTGTATAGCTTTCCGGTCCCTAAGGTAAAGTCTGTCTAATACGATTTACCTGAAAGGAAATAGAAATCAACCAATTACCACCATGAGAAAGTGTGTTCTCTTGTTTCTTTTGTTCGTGTTTGTACTCTTCCTTGCGGCTTTATCCGAAAATAATGAACGGGAAGTTGACAGCAAAAAAGTAGCTGTGGAGGAACAACTCCAGGATCCTCTTCTGGATGAAACTACGGCACTGAATACAGACCGTAAGTAAGTCGAATCAGAGTCCGGTTACTTTAATAACTTCAAAGTACTACCACAGGATCTTCTGTACAATATCCTTATTTCAAAATTTTCTTAGGCAATAAATGCATCACTTTGTTTTATGCACAATGAATGCAATTTGCAAAATTCAGAAGCCTGCTTACTTAATGTGAACAAAGCAGAAATATCCCGGATCTGAAGACTATTGCAGAAATTTCTTCATTAAATTATAAATACGTAGCACTCAACAGTATATAATAAAATACTTTTTGGTCTATTTTCATTTAGACAAAAAGCTAAAATATTTATACAAAATTTCTTGTTGGGCTAAGGGCAGTAAACACCACTATCGAGCCTAGATTTCAACATGTTGTGTTAAAAACTTTGACCGCCTTCTCCCCAAACCGACTTTACAATTTAATAACATTTTCCAATCTTTGTTGGTCTCAGCACAAAGCACTTATACACTCATATAATAACTTTAAAAGAACGGAAAAATGTCAAAAGCCCTGGAGCCCATTTTAGAAGAAAATGAAGATCGATTTGTAATCTTCCCAATAAAACATCAGGATCTATGGGAGTGGTATAAGAAATGTGAGGCGTGTTTCTGGACTGCTGAGGAAATTGACCTTCACCAGGATTTGGCTGATTGGAATAATAAACTCAGCGATGATGAAAAATACTTCGTAAAACATATCCTTGCCTTTTTTGCAGCCTCTGATGGAATAGTCAACGAAAATCTTGCCGAAAATTTTGTCAATGAAGTGCAGTATACGGAAGCAAAGTTCTTCTACGGCTTCCAGATCATGATGGAGAACATCCATTCTGAAACCTACTCATTACTGATAGATACCTATGTAAAAGATGAGAAGGAAAAAAACATCCTGTTTAAAGCGCTTGAGAATTTTCCGGCAATCAAGAAAAAAGCAGATTGGGCCCTGAAATGGATCGATTCTCCCAGCTTCGCAGAACGCTTGATCGCTTTTGCAGCTGTTGAGGGTATCTTCTTCTCAGGTGCGTTTTGCTCCATTTTCTGGTTAAAGAAGAGAGGTCTTATGCCCGGACTTACATTTTCTAATGAATTGATCTCCAGGGACGAAGGAATGCACTGCGATTATGCTGTACACTTACACAACAAACATCTTGTCAATAAGGTTCCCAAAGAGAGAATTAAGGAGATCATTGTAGACGCACTTAATATCGAAAGAGAGTTTATTACTGAATCACTTCCTGTTAGTCTTATTGGGATGAATGCCAAACTCATGACACAGTACCTTGAGTTTGTAACGGATCGTCTGCTCGTCGAGTTGGAATGTGAGAAAGTCTATAACTCCACCAACCCATTTGATTTTATGGATATGATTTCCCTACAGGGGAAAACCAATTTCTTTGAAAAGAGGGTATCCGAATATCAGAAAGCCGGAGTCCTGAACAAGGAAAAAGATACAGACGCACAGAAAATCAGCTTTGATGCCGACTTCTAAATAAATTGTGGTTTAAAAAACCCTGATAATACAGGGTTTTTTATGCCCAATTTTTAAAGTGTTAAATTTTTAATAAAGAACTCAAGCCAACCCTAATATTTTAATCTAATAAGCGTAGCAAAATGTATGTAGTAAAAAGAGACGGTAGAAAAGAACCAATGATGTTCGACAAGATCACGGCCAGGGTTCGAAAATTGTGTTATGGCCTTAACGATCTTGTAGATCCTGTAAAAGTTGCCATGAGAGTGATAGAAGGACTCTATGACGGGGTAACCACTTCAGAACTCGATAACCTGGCAGCAGAGATAGCCGCAACACTTACAACGGCTCACCCCGATTACGCAAAACTTGCTGCGCGTATTTCCGTATCCAACCTGCATAAAAACACCAAAAAGTCATTCTCCGAGACCATGAAGGATCTCTATGAATACGTAAATCCCAGAACAGGAAAGAAAGCGCCACTGCTTTCAGAGGAAGTATTCAATGTAATTTCAGAAAATGCAGAGAAACTAGATTCCACCATTATTTACAACCGTGATTTTGGCTACGATTATTTCGGTTTTAAAACATTGGAACGATCATACCTTTTAAAACTAAATGGAAAGATAGCTGAACGACCCCAGCATATGCTGATGAGAGTTGCAGTGGGAATTCATCTTAACGACCTTGATTCGGCAATTGAGACCTACGAGCTCATGTCAAAAAAGTTCTTTACCCATGCAACCCCTACGCTCTTTAATTCGGGAACTCCTAAACCTCAGATGTCTTCCTGCTTTCTGCTGGCCATGAAGGATGACAGTATTGACGGAATCTATGACACCCTTAAGAATACGGCAAAGATATCGCAATCTGCAGGGGGAATAGGACTGTCTATTCACAACATCAGGGCAACAGGTTCATATATTGCAGGAACTAATGGAACTTCAAACGGTATTGTCCCTATGCTACGAGTATTTAACGATACGGCGAGATATGTAGATCAGGGAGGTGGTAAAAGAAAAGGCAGCTTCGCAATCTACGTGGAACCATGGCATGCTGATATCTTCGAGTTCCTGGAATTAAAAAAGAACCACGGAAAAGAAGAAATGCGGGCACGTGATCTGTTCTATGCGATGTGGATCCCGGATTTATTCATGAAACGTGTGGAAACGGATGGGAACTGGACGCTGATGTGCCCTAATGAATGTCCTGGTCTTTTCACTCATCACAGCGAGGAATTTGAAGAATTATATCTTCAATATGAGAACGACGGGAAAGGAAGGAAAACCATTCGCGCAAGAGAATTATGGGAAAAAATACTTGAATCTCAAATAGAGACAGGAACTCCTTATATGCTCTATAAGGATGCTGCCAATCGCAAGAGTAACCAGAAAAACCTGGGTACCATCAGATCTTCTAATCTGTGTACAGAAATTATGGAGTACACCTCCCCAGATGAGGTGGCTGTATGTAATCTGGCTTCTATTGCCTTGCCGATGTTCATCAAGAATGGAAGTTTTGATCACAAAGAGCTGTTCAGGGTAACAAAACGGGTAACAAAAAACCTCAACAGGGTTATTGACCGAAACTATTATCCGATCAAAGAAGCTGAAAATTCCAATATGAGACACAGGCCTATTGGTCTGGGTGTTCAGGGCCTTGCGGATACCTTTATTACACTCCGTCTTCCGTTTACCAGTGATGAGGCGAAGAAATTAAATCAGGATATCTTCGAAACGCTTTATTTCGCTGCCGTTACAGCATCTATGGAAGCAGCCAAGGAAGAAGGGCCTTATTCTACCTATAAAGGTTCTCCAATTTCCAAAGGAGAATTTCAACACAACCTTTGGGGGATTAAGGACGAGGAATTATCCGGTCGCTGGGATTGGGATAAATTGCGTAAGAATGTAAAAAAACACGGAGTTCGAAATTCACTCCTTGTAGCGCCTATGCCCACAGCCTCAACTTCTCAGATTCTTGGAAACAACGAATGTTTTGAGCCTTATACATCAAATATCTATACCAGAAGGGTTCTCTCCGGGGAATTTATCGTAGTGAATAAACACCTTTTGGAAGATCTCGTTGAATTGGGCCTATGGAATGAAAACCTCAAGCAGGAACTGATGCGGGCCAATGGTTCTATTCAGCACATCAAAGGAATCCCAGAAGACATAAAAGAGCTGTATAAAACGGTTTGGGAATTGAGTATGAAGGACATTATTGACATGTCCAGACATCGCGGCTATTTCATCGACCAGAGTCAGTCTCTGAACCTATTCATGGAAAATGCGAATTATTCAAAACTGACCTCCATGCACTTTTACGCCTGGAAGAGTGGACTGAAAACAGGAATGTATTATCTGAGAACCAAGGCCGCAGTAGACGCCATTAAGTTTACCCTGGATAATACGAAAAAGAAAGAAGTGCCGGTTAGTATAGCTGCAGAAGCAGAAGTATTGGCAGCTACAACTCCCGATCCCAAGGCTGCAGTAGCTATTCAGGTAAAGACTTCTCCGGTTCAGGGAGCAGAAGTAGATGTAGAACCGATGACCCCCGAAGAAATGAAAGCATTAATCGCGCAGGCCAAAGAAGGTGAAGCAGATGATGATTGCCTGATGTGCGGTTCCTGATTGCTTAATTTTTTCAAGATAGACCATGAACAGAGAACACTCATGCTTCAGGTACTTGAATAGTGTTTATTGAATTATACCCTGGATGTCCTTACCCCCATAAAGGCGTCTGGGGTATAATATTTGAATTGGGTTCTCGACTTATTTAATGTTCTTTACGGGGTAAAATAATGCTTTTGCCCAGGAGTAGCAGGGCAATATAAATAAAGAGAAGTAAAACATGGTATTCCATAACGCATCATCCTTCTTTTATATATACGGGATAATGTTGTATTTCAGATGTTTACAATATATCAAAACGGGATTAATTGAAAAAATGACGAATATATAGAGGAGGAAACTCGATTCAGATCAGGAAACAGGATCTACCTTTTTATAGGCATCTATTACGGCTCTCTCGCCGGCCTTTCCTTCCAGTGAATTTCCGTGTTCCATGCCCAGTATTCCTTTATAACCTTTATCGTTAATAAATTTCAGAACATTTTTGTAATTGATTTCACCACTGGTTGGTTCTTTTCTCCCCGGATTATCGCCTAATTGGAAATATGCGATCTCATCCCAGCAGGCCTCGATATTTGGGATTAAATTTCCTTCCTGAATTTGTTGGTGATAGATATCGAAAAGTATCTTACACGATGGCGAATCTACGGCCTTACAGATCTGATAAGCCTGAGGACTATCTGTTAAAAATAAGCCCGGATGATCTCGAAAATTCAGTGGTTCTAAAACCATGATCAGTCCGTGTGGTTCCAGAATGGCAGATGCTTGTTTTAAGGTAGTTATGACATGGGATGTCTGATACCCCATTTGAAGGTTGAGATCCCTGTGTCCGGGAACTACTGTCATCCATTTGGCTCCAACTCGTTTTGCAACTTCAACGGCATTTCGTATATGCTCCAGAAATTCCTCTCGTTTATCTTTATCACCTGACGCAAGGTTAGGCGAATCCCAATAGATTTTGTGAGCCACAAACACTCCCATACTTAGTCCTCTTTCTTTCATCACCGCGGCCATGGCTTTTTGCATACTCACCGAACGCTGAGCCATCTCATTATCCTCAAATGCGGTAAATCCCTCATCAGCCATAAAATGAAGCTGGGCAATGGGGTCTTCACCTGCACTTTCTCTGAACATCCCAATATGTGGAGCGTAATTCAGCTGAAAATGATGAGCGGGTGATTTCCTGGATGTATGCCCAAAGACAGAAAACCCTGTCATGGACAGGGTTCCGCTAGCTAAAGCCGTTTTTTGTATGAAATACCTTCTTCTCAATCGGGTTTATTTAAAGTGACCAGTCCTTTCCTCCTGTGAGTTCGTCAAGGTCTCCACAACCAATATATTCTCCTGGAACGGGAAGATAGGCCAGAACATTTTCCCCTACATACTCCGAGGTTTTATATCCCCAGATAGTCATATCCCGAAGGTTTTTAGAAAAGGAATATCTCATTACCTCATCAGGCACTGCCTCATTTTCTCCTTTTGCAGCGGCTGATGTATTCTTGATCATCAGTTCTTCGTTTTCAATCATCTCTTCCTCTGAGATCTGTAATGTTTTTGCTAAGACAGGTTCCAGATCTTCTGTAGTTAGATCTTCCGCTTTTTCCTTCCCAGCCTCCGTCAACGCTTTCTGTATAAATTTATTCAGGGATAACTTCGTCATATCTTGCTGCAATTCTTCCATGATCTCATTCGTAAACCTGTCAATAAAGACATGTACATTGACTTCTGAAGCAGAAGGTGTATCGGTTTTCGGTAAGATAATATCAACCAGCTTAATTAAAACGTCACCTTCTTCCTTTGTAAAAAAGTCGGGTGTCCAATCTACTGTTTTAACATCGTTACACCCCTGAACAAGGGATAATAAGGTTGGTGTGGCAATGGTGTACCCTAAGGCCAGCCCCATATTTTTTAATGCGATTCTTCTATCCATTATAAGAGTCCTTTTTTAAGTTGTTCTGCAGCGTGATTCGCAGCGCGGGCCGTAAAGGCCATATAAGTTAATGAAGGGTTGACACAGGCAGCTGAGGTCATAAAGGCCCCATCAGTGACATAAACATTCTTTACATCATGTACCTGGTTGTATCCGTTTAGAACAGAAGTTTTGGGATCGCGTCCCATTCTTGCAGTTCCCATTTCATGGATTCCCAGACCAAGAGCGCCTGGTCTGTCAAAAGTCTGAACATCCCTCAACCCTGCCTTGGTGAGCATTTCATAGGCCTGCTCTTTCATATCCTCCCGCATATTCCATTCATTTTCCTGAAATTCAGCATCGAAAGTTACCGTAGGGAGTCCCCATTGATCTAACTTGTCGTAATCCATGGTCATTCGGTTCTCTTCATAAGGCAGGACTTCTCCAAAGCCTCCCATTCCGAATGTCCACCCTCCTGGTTTAAGGATGGCCTCTTTCAGGTCTTTTCCGTGTGATAGCTCCGATACTACTTCATCCCAGTTGCCCCTGCTTCCACTGCCCTGGTAGCCGTATCCTCTTTTAAAGGACTTCATGTTAGAGCTGCCACCGAGATTTCGGAATCGGGGAACGTAAATACCATTTGGCTTCCTCCCTTTGTAAAATTTATCCTCAAATCCGTCATATTTTCCGGCAGCACCTACACCAAGATGGTGGTCCATGATATTCCTCCCCAGCTGATCGGAGTCATTCCCCATTCCATTGGGAAAACGATCCGACCTGGATTGTAGGAGGATGGCTGTAGAAGCAATTGAAGAGGCACATAGGAAGATTACCTTTGCCTTAAATTCAAATGTTTCTTTGGTTACTCTATCGATGACTTTTACTCCTGTTGCTTTTTTAGTATCAGGGTCATACATCACCTCATGAACAATAGAATCAGGTCTTAAAGTCATATTTCCCGTTGCCTCGGCTGCAGGAAGAGTAGATGAATTACTGCTAAAATAAGCCCCGAAAGGACAGCCTCTGATACAGCGATTTCTGTATTGACATTTGCTCCTTCCGTCTCCTTCAAATTTCTTACTACTGTTGATATGTGCCACTCGTCCGGCGGTGATAACTCTGCCATCGAAATTCTCTGCTACTTTTTCTCTAACGTGTTGTTCCACACAGTTGAGTTCCATCATGGGCTCAAAAACACTGTCGGGTAACTGGGGAAGTCCTAAGGCTTCACCTGATATTCCCACATAAGTCTCTACCTTGGTGTACCATGGGGCAATGTCTTTATAGCGAACGGGCCAGTCAACGGCAATCCCATCTTTCTTGTTGGCCTCAAAGTCGAGATCACTCCACCGATAGCTGTGTCGCCCCCAGAGCAGCGATCTTCCTCCGACGTGATAACCACGCATCCAATCAAATCGCTTTGTCTCGTTATAAGGGTGTTCCAGATCATTGACAAACCAAAAATTATGAGGAGCTTTGACAGTGTACCCTGTTCGTGCCTGTTTAAACTGTTTGGCTGCTTCTTCGGGGGGTAACTCACCATTATTGGGAAAGTCCCAGGTATCCATGTTGGCAGTGGGGTAATCTTCCCGGTGCTTTACCATCCGTCCGCGTTCCAAAACAAGCGTCTTTAAACCATTCTCACATAATTCCTTGGCGGCCCAGCCTCCGCTTATTCCAGTTCCAACTACTATGGCATCATAGGAATCCTGTTCCTCATTGTAATAAAATTTACTCATCTAATTCTATAGTTTGAAGGCTAAATGTATTAAATATTAAATTAATTTTCTACATTTAAACGGCCTTATTATTGAGGAATCCGTGTTAAAAAACAGGATTAGTTATCATAAATAAGAATTATCAATTATTTCGATACAGGAGTTTTATCCGTCCTGTGCAGAATCGAAATGATTGGTTGGAAATTATTATCCGGCTTGATTTGCTTTTAACCCTTTAGTACTACAATCATGAAAAGAAGAAAATTCGTAACGAAAACAGCCGTTGCAGGTCTGGGCTTGTCAGTTATTGGCGTTTATAGTTGCAAGGAAGCAAAAAAAGAGGCTTCTGAAGCCATGCAGGAGATCAAAGAAATAGAGGGCCCGTTTTTTAAACTGTCCCTGGCCCAATGGTCTGTTCACAGAATGATATGGGATGGGAAATTAGACCCCTATGATTTTGCTGCCAAAGCAAAGGAATGGGGCTTTGCAGGGCTTGAATATGTGAGTCAATTATACGATAAGGAACTCAGTGCAGCAAATTACAGTGCCGAAGCAATGGCTGCCTTTGTTGACCGTTCTAATTCAGAAGCGGAAAAACACGGTCTCGAAAATGTGCTGATCATGATAGACGGGCAGGGCGATCTCGCTACTTCGGATGCAGCCGAACGAAAAAAGGCCGTTGAGAATCACCACAAATGGGTAGATGCGGCAAATGCCATGGGATGCCATGCTATTCGGGTAAATCTGGCAGGCAGCACCGAACCTGAAACCTGGATGGCAAATTCTGTTGACGGCTTATCGCAATTAGCGAGCTATGCCAAGGATAAAAATATAAATATACTTGTGGAAAATCACGGAGGATTATCTTCCAATGCTGCGATGCTTGCTGAAGTTATGACGAAAGTAAATATGGACAATTGCGGTACCCTCCCCGATTTTGGAAATTTCTGTATCCGAAGGAATGATCCGGCAGATTATGGCAGTGGCTGTGCAGAAATGTACGACCTCTACAAGGGAGTAAGTGAACTGATGCCTTTCGCCAAAGCCGTGAGCGCAAAATCACACAATTTTGACGAGGGGGGGAATGAAACCGAGATTGATTATACTAAAATGCTACAGATTGTCAAAGATGCCGGATATACGGGTTATATTGGCGTGGAGTACGAAGGGAACGAACTGGGCGAAATGGAAGGAATAATGGCTACCAAAGCTCTGATGCTGAAATCGGCATCCGAATTATCATAATATCGAGAAATACCTATGGAGGAATTCTTTAATGAGCTTTTTGATTACAATTTTTTCTGTAATAAACAACTTATCGAGGCCTGCAGTGATCTGAAGGAAGTACCAAAGGAAAGCATGAGGCTATTCAGTCATATTCTCAATGCGCATCAAATTTGGAATGCCAGGATTAATGGATTGGAATCTGAATTTGGAGCCTGGGATGAACACCCGCTTAAAACCTGGGAGGAAATTCACTACGAAAATCAACGCAATACTTTTGAAATCATCACGAACACAGATGATTATGAAACCAGGATTGATTACCAGAACATAGAAGGCCGTCTGTTTACAAACACAATACAGGATATGCTTTTCCATATAATAAACCACTCAACACACCATCGTGCTCAGATACTGGCAGATTTCAGGGCGAATGGCCTTGAACCGGTTTCTCTGGACTACGTATTTTACAAACGATAATTATCTAATCTAAACCGAATGAACACCAAAATCAAAATACAATTGTCTTTTATGATGTTCCTGGAATTCTTTATCTGGGGCGGATGGTTTGTTACCCTGGGTACATTCCTGGGAGATAACTTAAAAGCAAGTGGGGGAGAGATAGCCATGGCATTCTCTACGCAATCCTGGGGAGCTATCATTGCACCCTTTATAATAGGCCTTATCGCCGATCGGTATTTCAATGCAGAACGAATCCTCGGTGTCTTACACCTCCTGGGGGCTTTGTTGATGTATCAGATGTACACCGCCGGGGATTTTGCGGTTTTTTACCCCTATGTCCTGGGATATATGATTATCTATATGCCTACCCTGGCCCTGGTGAATTCCATTTCGTTCAATCAAATGAAGGATCCGGCCAAGGAGTTTGCTTTTGTAAGAGTTTTTGGAACTATAGGATGGATTGTGGCCGGACTTATTATAAGCTATGTTTTCCTTTGGGATTCTGCCGAGGCAAGAGCCGATGGGATGTTGAAAAATACCTTCCTGATGGTTGCCATTGCTTCTGCCCTCTTGGGATTATTTAGTTTTACCCTGCCAAAAACACCCCCAACTTCTATTAAAGAAGGCAATGTAAATATTTCAACGATCCTTGGTCTCGATGCCCTTAAATTACTTAAAGATCGAAATTTCCTGATCTTTTTTATCTCTTCAGTATTGATCTGCATCCCACTAGCTTTTTACTACCAGAATGCGAATCCGTTCCTGGCCGAGATCGGGATGGAAAATCCTACGGGGAAAATGACTCTGGGGCAGGCTTCGGAGGTATTGTTTATGTTACTCCTGCCTTTCTTTTTTAAACGATTCGGATTTAAGATGACCATTATCGCCGGAATGCTGGCATGGACCATTCGTTATTTTCTCTTTGCCTACGGCAACGCAGGTGACCTCGCCTTTATGCTCATCCTGGGAATAGCCTTGCACGGAATATGTTATGATTTCTTTTTTGTGTCCGGTCAGATCTATACGGATTCTAAGGCGGGTGAGAAATTTAAAAGTGCAGCACAAGGGTTGATTACCCTGGCAACATACGGCTTTGGGATGCTCATTGGATTCTGGGTGGCAGGTAAGATTTCCGATATGTATCTTGTCTCAGAGAATGTCCACGACTGGACAAATATCTGGACTTTCCCTGCGATCTTTGCCTTTGTGGTTATGGCCCTTTTTGCCATATTTTTTAAGAATGAAATCATCGAATACAAAAAATAAAAACTGAAATGCCAAAAAAAATAAGGTTAGGAATATTAGGAGGAGGAGGCGATTCCCTGATTGGAGTTTTACACAGGGTTGCTTCTTTTATAAATGACAATTACGCAATCACCGGAGCGGTGTTTAATGCCAATTTTGAAGAGAATCTGGCTTTTGCTAAAGAGATAGATGTACCCACAAACCGTATCTATAAGGACTTTGATACCCTTGTGGAAGAAGAGTTGAAACTTCCCCAAGAGGAACGGATCCAGGTCTGTGCCATCCTTACCCCGAATTTTTTGCATTTTCCGATGGCCAAAAAACTGCTCGACAACGGATTTCATGTCATTTGTGAAAAACCTATGACGACCACTTACGAAGAGGCCAAGATTCTCAGAGAAGCTCACAAGAAAGCAGGTACAGTGTTCGCAGTAACCCACACTTATACCGGTTACCCAATGGTAAGACAAATGAGGGAGATGATCAAAGCTGGGGAATTGGGAAAAATACACAAAGTAGACGCTCGATATTACCAGGGATGGATCAATACCATTATTCATGATAAGGCCAAACGCTCTACTGTATGGCGACTCGATCCAAAGAAAGCAGGTATCAGCTCCTGTATGGGAGATATAGGAGTACATGCTTTTAATCTTGTTGAATATACAACCGGACTAAAGATCAAGTCGCTGCTCTGCGATTTTAACTATCTCTACAGCGATAACCAAATGGATGTTGACGGCACGGCCCTGATTCGGATCGGGGAGCATATTAAAGGGGTGATAAGGGCGAGTCAGGTAGCAACAGGAGAAGAGAACGGCCTGGCTATTCGGATTTACGGAGATAAGTTCGGACTACTGTGGGAACAGGAAAACCCTAACGTTTTATATAAAATAAGCGATACCGAACCCATGCAGGTGTATAAACCCGGCCATGCGTACAACAGCAAATTATCCCTCGATGGCACCAAACTACCTCCGGGGCATCCTGAGGGAATCTTCGACTCCATGGCTAACATTTATCTTGGGGTTGCCAGGGCAATTAGAGGAGAGAAATACAACGACGGGGAATTCCCTACGATGACCGACGGGGTACGCGGGCTGAATTTTATAGAGGCTACAGTAGAGTCTCACAAAGGAGGAAACGTCTGGGTAGACCTGGATTAATTACTCCGGTTACTTGCGTTCGAAGACTTTTTCAAAGATCTCACAGACCACAATCATACTCTCACGGGGAACTCGACCAAAGGGCTCCAGTTCCCTGGTGTAGTAGTCCCAGTGGGTTTTCTTCCAGTAATCCAGGGATTTGTCACCTTCGCCCTCCAGTTTGGCGTAAGATTCCCTTATACTGAAAAAGGGTTTTAGCTTTACGGCTACCGTCCTTACAATACAGCGGGCATTTCCATCCCAGTCAGTAATAATGGTAAAATCTCCAATTTTTGGCAGGGGTTCTTTTCGGTATTGCAAGCCTAAAAGGGAGTGAGAAGTTGCGCGTTTTACACCCTTCAGCACCAGTTTTAAACACGTATTGGCGTCTTTTTCGTTATCACAAAAATGAGTGACTACAGGGTCCTTAGCAAAGGCGTATTCCAGATGCTTGTCTAAAAAGTCGCCCCAAAGGTTTCTCGCTGATGCATTCTTCATATTATCGTAGGTTAGGAGAACATTCCTTTATTAAATTGCTCAACGGCATGATTAGCTGCTCTTGCCGTGAATGCCATATAGGTTAGGGATGGATTTACACAACTTGCGGAGGTCATAAAAGCCCCATCGGTTATATAGACGTTGGGTACGGCGTGCACCTGATTGTGCTTGTTCACAACTGAGGTACGTGGATTCCATCCCATTCTGGCGCCACCCATTTCATGAATCCCAAGACCCGGACCGGTTTCATTTTCGTAGGATTGTATATTTTTAAATCCGGCTGCCTCAAACATCAGCACAACTTGCCTGATGATATCCTCCCTCATCTTGTATTCATTATCCTTAAATTCCACATCAAAATCGAGTTGCGGAAGACCCCATTTATCTTTTTCCGTTGCACTTAGAGTAACCCGGTTATCGTGATAGGGCAGCATCTCCCCAAATCCGGTAACGCCAATTTGCCAGGGTCCCGGTTTAAGGATATTTTCCTTGAGTTCCTTTCCGTATTGCATCTCAGCAACCGAAACCTGCCAGTCGGTTCTGCTGGCTCCTCCCTGATATCCAAAACCACGTAGGTAATCCCTTTTTCTCGACTTGTTATTCAGATTTACAAAGCGGGGAATATAAAAGCCATTAGGTCTTCTTCCCTTGTAAAATTTATCGAGGTAACCCTCAACAGAAGCTGTAGCCCCGAGCTGGTAATGATGGTCCATGATATTTCGTCCTACCTGGTCGTAATCATTTCCTATTCCGTTGGGAAATCGATCAGATTTAGACTGTAGAAGAATGCCCACACTGGCCATGGCGGAGGCACATAAAAAGATCACTTTGGCGTGAAATTCTAATTTTTCATTTGTTTCTGCATCTACGATTCGCACGCCTGTCGCCTTTTTACTTTGATCGTCATAGATGATTTCATAGACGATTGAATTAGGTCTGAGCGTCATGTTCCCGGTCTTTTCAGCGGCTGGAAGCGTAGTGGAATTACTGCTGAAATAGCCTCCGAAAGGACAACCTCTCGAGCATCGGTTGCGATACTGGCAGGGATTCCTGCCTTCCTTTTGCGAATCTTTATCAGTGATATGAGCTACCCGCCCTATGGTGAGTACCCTCTCATCTTCAAACTTTTCTGCCATGGCCTTTTTTAAATCTTCCTCTGGACAAGTGAGGTCCATCGGAGGTTGAAACCGGCCATCCGGCAAATGCTTTAGTCCCAGGGCTTCTCCGCTTACTCCTATATAGGATTCCACCTTGTCGTACCATGGACTGATATCGGCGTAACGCACCGGCCAGTCTACCGCTATCCCTTCCTTTAGGTTGGCTTCAAAATCAAGATTGCTCCATCGATAACTCTGACGTCCCCATGTAATGGAACGACCACCAACATGGTACCCCCTTATCCAGTCGAATCTCTTGGTTTCCTGATAGGGGTGTTCGAGATCATTGACAAAGAAGTGCTTGTTGTCTTCCTTCGGTGCCCAGCCAACACGATTTTGCTTGTTGTATTTTTTTTTGTCTTCCCGGGAAAGTTCATTATTGTTGGGCAAATCCCAGGGATCCATGTTCATAGTAGGATAGTCCTTGATATGCTCTACCATCCGGCCCCTTTCCAGCACCAGGGTTTTTAGTCCACCTTCACAAAGTTCTTTAGCAGCCCATCCTCCGGTGATCCCGGTTCCAACCACTATGGCGTCAAATTGGTTTTGTGGATTCTGAGGTGTATTATCCATTTATTTCTGCGGTATTTCCTATATTTAGAACATAAGCCCCTAAGGAGATTATTCTAAGTTTTATCAAATAAATATAGGGCTAAAATCCGAAAGGGACTAAACCCGATTTTTCAATATTCAAATAAAAACCTAACAATGAAAACGATAAAAGGACCGGCAGTATTCCTCGCCCAGTTTGTAGACAGTAAGCCACCATTTAACTCCCTTGACGGAATGTGTAAATGGGCAGCAGACCTGGGTTATAAGGGAATACAAATTCCAACCTGGGAACATTTTTTAATTGATCTCGACAAGGCAGCCTCAAGTCAGGATTATTGTGACGAACTCAAGGGGAAAATCAATTCATACGGTCTTGAGATTACAGAGCTTTCAACCCACCTTCAGGGTCAGTTGGTAGCCGTTCACCCTGCCTATGACCTCATGTTTGATAATTTTGCGCCGGATGAGGTGAAGAATAACCCGAAAGCCAGAACAGAATGGGCTGTAGACGTAGTAAAAAAAGCGGCTACGGCGAGCAGGAGACTGGGCATCAAGGCCCATGCAACATTTTCAGGGGCCTTGTTATGGCATACCTGGCATCCCTGGCCTCAGCGTCCTAATGGATTGGTGGAACTCGGCTTTGAGGAACTGGCCAAGCGCTGGCTCCCCATACTTGATCATTTTGAAGAAGAAGGGGTTGATGTGTGCTATGAGATCCATCCCGGGGAAGACCTTCATGATGGAGATACCTTTGAACGATTTCTTAAAGCAACGGGCAACCACAAAAGGGTAAATATACTTTACGATCCCAGCCATTTTGTATTACAGCAGCTCGACTATCTCACCTACATAGACCATTACCACGAATTTATAAGGTCGTTTCACGTAAAGGATTCAGAATTCAACCCTACGGGAAAGAAAGGTGCATTTGGAGGCTATAACGACTGGGGTGATCGTGCAGGGCGATATCGCTCTCTGGGAGATGGCCAGATTGATTTTAAGACGATCTTTTCCAAACTCACACAGTACGGCTGCGATGTCTGGGCTGTGATGGAATGGGAGTGTTGTATCAAAAGTCCGGAACAAGGGGCAAGAGAAGGTGCAATTTTTATCCAGGATCATATAATCGAGGCAACGCAAAAGACTTTTGATGACTTTGCAGGAGGGGAGACAGACAAAGCCATGCTCCGGAAAATATTAGGAATTTAATACTCAAAATGATGAAAATTCAATACGTATTGCTGGTGATCGCCAGTCTAAGCCTTGTCCAGTGTAAGGAAAAAGCAAAATCGGATAAGCAAAACAGTGAAGAAATTATGGAACTGGCCACGAATGAAACAAAAGGGGAAGAGGAATGGGAGGTATTGTTTGATGGAACCTCCTTTGATGCATGGAAGGCATACCTGAAAGATGGTATGGCCGAGCACTGGAAAATAGAAGAAGGCGCCATGGTTTTTTATCCCCCCTCTGATCGTCCAAAAGGGGAAAGTTATAATATCGTTACCAAAGAAGGCTATACCGATTTTGTTTTATCCCTTGAATGGCGCGTTAATGAAGGAGCCAATAGTGGGATCTTCTGGGGCATTAAGGAAGATGCGGCCTACGGACAACCTTATGAAACAGGACCCGAGATCCAGGTATTGGACAATCAAAGGCATCCGGATGCTAAAAATGGGGATACCCACCAGGCAGGGGCATTGTACGATATGGTAGCCCCATCGGAGGATGTGACCAAACCCGCAGGCGAATGGAATAGCTGTGTGATCACAGTGAATTACAGTGAGCACAAAGGGAGTGTAAAACTAAATGGGATTGATGTGGTGACATTTCCGCTTGATAATCAGGAATGGGATACGATGGTATCAGCTTCAAAATTTGCAGGCTGGCCGGGCTTTGGAAAATTTCATACCGGAAAGATCGGACTCCAGGATCATGGCGATGTAGTGGCCTACAGAAACATCAAAATAAAAAAGCTGTAAGATGAGGAAATATAGCCTGGTAGTGCTGATTTTGATAGTAGTAATTTCATGTAAAGATAATACTCCCATTAACCGGGACTTAAGTGAAGGAGAGGGGATCGAATATGAAGAATATTCAGGAGAAGAACCCACAACACCTGAAGAAACAGAGGTATATCAGCCCGTTCCACCTAAAGTGATTCCCTTTGCAGAAAATGGAGTCCCAAGTGATGCAGTGGTTTTATTCGATGGGAGTTCTTTTGAAGAGTGGATGATGGTCAAGGACAGCTCGGAAGTGGTTTGGCACCTCAACGAAGATGGGAGTATGACCGTGAAGGATAAAACCGGCGATATCATGACCCGGAAGAACTTCGGGGACGTCCAATTGCATCTCGAATGGCGTTCCCCGGCCGAAGTTCAGCGCGACGGACAGAACAGGGCAAATAGCGGGGTTTTCTTACAGGGGCTTTACGAAGTTCAGGTGCTCGATAATAATGACAATGACACCTATGTGAACGGACAGGTAGCTTCCATATACAAACAGCATATTCCTTTGGCCATGGCTTCTGTACCAAGTGGGGAATGGAACACTTACGATATCATTTACCGAGCCCCTGAATTCAACGATAAGGGATTAAAGATCAAGTCGGGCACCATAACAGTAATACACAATGGAGTACTGGTCCAGGATCATGTGGAGATCAAGGGGACCACACCCTATATTGGATGGCCAAAAAATCCAGCTCATGGGAAAGGACCAATCAAATTGCAGGATCACGGGGACAATAGCCGGGTGAGTTACCGCAATATCTGGGTACGGGAATTAGAGGAATAGGGGAATAAGCCCTTATTCGGACGTTGGAAATTAATTACCTTAGCCGAAATATTTTAAAGTATGATCCAATCCATGACAGGATTCGGGAAGCATGTTTTACAGCTGCCCACGAAGAAAATTACCGTTGAGCTAAAATCGCTTAATAGCAAATCCCTCGATTTGAATGCGAGAATGCCCCAGGCTTACAGGGAAAAAGAACTTGAATTACGCAAGTTGATTGCTTCAGCATTGGGAAGGGGAAAGATAGATTTTAACCTTTATGTGGAAATCACCGGGGATGAGACTTCTTCAGAGGTCAATGAGGCTGTGGTAAAGCAATATATAAAACAGCTAAGGGCGATAGCCGATGGGGATGACCTAAGGCTGATGGAGATGGCGCTAAGATTACCTGATACACTAAAAACAGAGAGGGATGATATAGACCCTGAGGAGTACCGGGCTATTGTGGAGTCTTTAAAAATGGCTCTTAATGAGATTGAGAAGTTTCGCAGCGAGGAGGGCAAGATACTGGAGGGTGATTTTGCATCTCGACTAAAGAAGTTGCACCAGCTGTTAAAGGAAGTAAATGGCCTTGATGAAGAGCGACTAAATGCGATTCGCAGCAGGTTGGAAAAAGCGGTTACCGACATCAAAGCGGAGGTTGATGCCAACAGGTTTGAGCAGGAACTGATATACTACCTTGAAAAACTGGATATCACAGAAGAAAAAGTAAGGTTGGAAAACCACCTAAATTATTTTGAGGAGACCATGGCGTCTGCCGACTCGAATGGGAAGAAGCTGGGATTTATCAGTCAGGAGATTGGGCGGGAGATCAACACCATTGGTTCTAAAGCCAATTATGCTCCCATGCAGCAGCTCGTTGTACAGATGAAAGATGAGCTGGAAAAAATTAAGGAACAAATGCTTAATGTCTTATGAGTAGCGGGGGTAAGCTCATCATTTTTTCTGCCCCTTCCGGGAGTGGTAAAACAACTATTGTCAGGCACTTGCTGGCCCAGCCTGAACTCAACCTGGCATTTTCCGTTTCGGCTACCTCACGAGCGCGAAGGGGAAAAGAAAAAAACGGAGAACACTACTATTTTATGACCCTTTCAGAGTTTAAAAAGCACATTAAGAACGATGATTTTCTAGAATGGGAAGAAGTATACCGGGATAATTTTTACGGGACACTTAAAAGTGAAGTGGAACGATTATGGGCCGAAGGCAAAAATGTCATTTTTGATATCGATGTAGCGGGGGGATTGCGTATAAAGAAAAAATATCCAAAGGAGACCCTTGCGGTTTTTGTGAAACCTCCCAGTGTAGATGAGCTTAAAATAAGGCTGAAAAAACGCAGTACAGAGTCTGATGAAAAGATCAATATGAGGATAGCCAAGGCATCAGTAGAATTGGCAACGGCCCCTCAATTCGACAGGGTCATCAAAAATTACGACCTCGATATCGCCCTTGATGAAGCCCATAAAATGGTAGCTGAATACCTGGGCGTTGAACCGTCAATTGAAGAAGGGAAGGAGAAATCATAAGTGACGGATCTATGAAGAAAGTCGGACT
This sequence comes from Muriicola sp. SD30, assembly GCF_041205185.1. Taxonomy (NCBI): domain Bacteria; kingdom Pseudomonadati; phylum Bacteroidota; class Flavobacteriia; order Flavobacteriales; family Flavobacteriaceae; genus Muriicola; species Muriicola sp. SD30. The sequence goes on along the minus strand of NZ_JBGEWB010000002.1, from coordinate 61,674 downwards.
ATATTTTGGCACTTTTAACCCCATCCATATTGGTCATCTGGTGATCGCCAATCATATGGTGGAGTTTTCAGATCTGGAAGAGGTCTGGTTTGTCATCACGCCTCAGAGTCCGTTTAAAGTAAAGCAGAGTCTGCTGGCTGATCACCACCGGTATCAAATGGTACAGGAAGCGGTGGCAGAGTATCCGAAATTAAAGGCGAGTACTATTGAATTTGATTTGCCACAACCCAATTACACCATTGACACCCTGGTGTATCTTCAGGAAAAATACGGGGAGCAATACACCTTTTCCCTGCTGATGGGCGAAGACAATCTCAAAAACTTCCACAAGTGGAAGAATTACGAAGCCATTCTGGAAAATTATCATTTGTATGTATATCCACGAATATCAGGCGGATCAATTCCAAGTCGTTTTGAAAGCCATGATAAAATCCATAAGATAGATGCACCTGTAATGGAGATATCCTCCACCTTTATCAGGAAGAACCATAATGCAGGAAAAAATATAAGACCTCTGTTACCTGAGGCCGTATGGAAGTATCTGGATGAGATGAACTTTTACCGTTGATACTGGTCTTCACAAATAAAAGGCCCTGCCTTTTTAGGGTAGGGCCTTTTTTCCTCGTTTTTATAATTACTAAATAAAGTCAGGATGGTTATGATGTACTAAAGGAATGTTCCTTTGTCGTCCATTTTCACCTTCATTTTTTTGTCCCCGTTCTTAAGCGTAAGCTTATAAACTTTTTTAGCACCTTTATTTGCGCTATAAGTAACGCGGTACACATTGTCAGTTACAGTCCAGTTGGGGAACCTCTCCAGGAGGGCAGTTTTAATTCCGTCAGAAAGGGCTATATCTTTAAATTTTTCAATAGTTCTGGTAAGAGTACCATCATCATCATATACGGCTACGATTTTCCCATCAGGGATAAAGAAAGAAACCGTATAAAAATCAAAATCGTCCTGATAGAAATCGGCTTCCGTTACATCATAACGGGCGACCTCACGCTCCAGCATTTTTACTGGTACGGCAGCACTCTTAGAATCGGCTGCATTCAGGTATTTATAGTTCATGGGTCTAACGACCACTTCAGAGAGCTCTTCAACCTTTACGTCCTGGGTATAGGCTGGGATGGTTAATCCAAGAGCTAGTAAACCAAGGAATATTTTTTTCATGGTATTAATGATTTAGATGTTTAAATACCCTATTTAGTACTCAAGGAAAATAAAGGTAGCTGAGGAATAAAGAATATCAAATGATCTATGTCAGTCTGCCAACAGGGAAAAGAGATGCTATTCGGAATTTTGACTAGCCCGGGTAAGGATATCTGTACCTAATAGTCGGTTTTCCTTATTGGTGTACCAGCTTCTCTTTTTAGGAATTTTAATTCCGTTTATAGTTTCAAAATTATCTGTTTCTAACATGATATATTCCCCGTCATTGGCCGCTTCGTCGTGGAAGAATTGATACGCTTCCAAAGCGTAATTGTCAGGGTTAAAATAAAAGTACCAGGTATCCTTACCTACTTTCTCTTCGTAGTTAACTTTAAGGGTGAGATATTCTTTCCCTTTAAAAGTTTTTTTAACAACAGCGGGGTCTATTATGGCTCCCTTATCCCTTAATTTCATTGGGAGGCCGTAGAGGTAGGTGTAGTAATTCTTCATCATCTCTGTCTGCCCGCAAGGCTCTCCCTTATTGGTGGAATCTTCAGCTTGCTTTTTTATTTTTTTTCCATTTACAACAAGGCTGCATACTCCTTTATCAATAACTTCTTCTGTAGTAGTATCATCTTTTCTCACCACCAATTTAAAGTAGTCAGCAGGAAAATTAAGCGTAACCTCGCTTTTTCGCTCGCTATTATTAGGTGTTTCCATGGTAATGAACAAAGTGCCGGAGAATGTCGACCAGGCATTATCAGGGTCGTGATAGGCAATAGCTCTAGACAATAATTCTTTGCCTGTAATATCTTGAGCCGATAGCCCGGGGGATGAAAAAAAGATGAACAAAAATAAAGGGAACAGAAGTATTCGTATCATTATAGTAAGATTCTAAGAATACTAAGTTCTAAAATTATTTTAAATTAAACATGGGTATTTAGTTTTAAGCTTCTTTGATATATGGAATTTGGTCTTATTGAGACATTGCAATTATTAGGTTCACTCGGCCTTTTCCTTTTTGGGATGAAGGTGATGAGCGATGCGCTTCTGCTCCTTGCGGGAAATAGAATGCGCAACATCCTGGCTACCATGACCTCTAATCGATTTCTGGGGATCACAACAGGGTTTTTAATTACATCCGTCATACAGTCTTCCTCTGCAACTACTTTGATGGTGGTGAGCTTCTCCAATGCTTCGCTCTTAACGCTCACAGAGTCTATAAGTGTGATTATGGGGGCTAATATAGGAACGACCATCACAGCCTGGCTTATTACCCTTCTGGGCTTTAAAGTGAGTATGAGCGCTATAGCCCTGCCCCTGGTTGGCTTTGGCTTCCTCTTTATGTTCTCGAAAAAAGAAAAACTAAAAAACTGGGGAGGATTTATAATAGGTTTTGCCGTTCTTTTTATCGGGCTGCAGTTTTTAAAAGAGAACATGCCCGACATCAATCAGAATCCGGGGATACTTGAGTTTCTCAACAACTATACAGAACTGGGATTTGGTTCTGTGCTCCTGTTCTTATTTATAGGCACCTTACTAACTATTGTAGTTCAGTCTTCAAGTGCTACCATGGCGCTGACCTTATTGATGACAGCTGAGGGCTGGATCCCTTTTGATTTGGCTGCTGCCATGGTTTTAGGAGAAAATATAGGAACAACCATTACCGCAAACCTGGCAGCTATTGTTGGTAATTTCCATGCAAAAAGGACAGCCAGGGCCCACCTGATTTTTAATTTGTTGGGTGTATTATGGATGCTGATTCTGTTTTATCCCTTTTTAAACCTTATCAGCTGGGTTTCCCAGCGATTAGGCAGTGAATCGCCCTACCTTAGTGCTGCTGCGATACCTGTGGCCATTTCCTTATTCCATACGTTTTTTAATGTTCTGAATACCTTTTTTTTGGTTTGGTTTATCAATCCGATTTCAAAAATTGTAATGTGGTCCGTCCCGGAGAAAGCAGAACCTGAAAGGGAAATAGATGAACCAAAGTTTTTGGATGAGAAAATGTTAAAATACCCTGAAACGGCCATAGCCTCTCTTCTCAAAGAGTCTCAATACTTGTTTCAAAATGCCATATTTCAAATTGTGACCCACGCTTTAAACATCCACAGAGAAGACGTCAAATCCGATTTAAAAGCAAAAAAAGTGGTTAAGAAATCTATTGAAGATTTTAAGACAGATGTTAGGGCATTATATCTAAGTAGGGTTAAGAATATCTATGGAGAAATCATCCGTTATGCCACCAATGCCCAAAGCACTTTACAGCTTACTAAGGTTCAAAACAACAGGATTCTGGAAATAAAGGTAGCCAACAGGAAGATGGTAGAGATTTTAAGGGATGTAAAGGAATTGAATAGAAATGTGAGTACTTACTTCGTCTCCGAAAACAAGTATATGAAAAAGGAGTATAATCTCTATAGAAAACTGGCAGTTCAGATCCTTAGGATGATTTATGATATCCCAGGCGATGATGGAGAGGATCTACAGAAGAAACTAATGGTCCTCAGAAAAAATACCAACGAGAAACTTTCAGAGCACAATGTTCAAATTGATCAACTGATACGCAAGAACTTGATCACTACTGATATGGCTTCTTCTTTGGTCAATGACAATGACAATGTCCGGGATGTTCTGAATAACCTGATCACCGTTGCTGAATTGTTGTATTGCAGAAGGGACAGCCTGTTTTTGCCAGTTAACGACCATCAGGAAACTCTAAAAGAGTTCTCCTAGAAGACTACATCTATCAGCATAAACATCAGAAAATATACCGAGAAGAAAAAGTCCGGATAGCAATTGATCTCTATTGCTCTATTTTCGCTGGTTCAACCGAGTCGTCATAGTTGGAATAATACAGCTCCAATAGTTTCATTGTAGCCTCTATCAAATCCTTGGTTTCTAATAATAAAGAGAAATAAAGAGTGGTATTCTTAGGACTCGATTCTTCAGATCTTGTTCTTGTGATCTGTTTTTCGATTTTTTCTTTGACCAAATCATACAATCGTTGCTTGCTTTGGAGTATCTGTCCAATTTCTTCATAAGACTCATTGTCAAAGGCTTGCTTGGTACTACTGAATAAAGTTTCGAGTTCGTTATTAATTTCGGTTAACTCTTTTATCTGGTTAAACTTTAATTTCTTGTGATTGTTATTCACATGCTTATGACTGATCTTGGTAATAAATTCAAGAGATTGTGAGATATCGGTTAAATAGCTCAATATGTTGATATAGAAATTACTGGCCTCAACACTTGAATCGTCCAAATTCTTGATAAAGTAGAACAGGTGGTTGCGCAGATCGTCAATCTCCGATGAAAGTTTAACAACATTGCTTTTATTCTTTTTAAGTCTTTCCAGGTCCTGTTTCGCAAGTCCTTCAATACTTATCCGGTATAATTTGCTACTCCTTTTCATCGCATTGGAAATGTTCTTTGAACTCTCCACGATTACTCCTTGAATAGACTTACTTTCAGTTCTTATCAGTCTGTCTTCAGCAAGAATTTCCTTGGATTTCCTATTATAAGAAATGTAGTTTCTCGCCAGTAAAAGGATGGCAACAAATAACAAAATACCAATTGCCGCTCCTTTTCCAAAGCTAATCAGGGCCAATATAATCCCGGCGGCAACAAAAGCGATTATAGCCGTTAAGAACCAGCCACCTATTACATTTAATACTCCGGCAACCCGGTATACAGCACTCTCACTTCCCCAGGCACGGTCTGCCAACGATGTTCCCATGGCCACCATAAAGGTAACATAAGTTGTGGAAAGGGGTAGTTTATAAGAAGTGGCAATGGAAATAAGGATTCCAGCTACCATTAAATTGACGGCAGCCCTTACCATGTCAAAGGCAGGAAGTTCATGAACCTTCCCTGACGGTAGTGCAATTGCGGGTTTTTTAAATCGGGAATCGACTTTATCCAGAAAAGATTTCGGGAGTACGGTAGCTGTATAATCTGTTACCATTATGGTGAATCGAACCAGCATTCTCGAGATATAATTTGGTTCAAAACGTTCTTTTGTATCACTTTGTCTTGCCAGATTAATTTCGGTATCAGCTACATATCTTGCCTTTTTGGAAAACCAAAGTGTAACAACCATGACCATTCCGGATAAAAACAGCAATACTGTTGGCGTTGGTACTTTTGTAGCCAGGATATTCATACTGAATTCACTTGCCGGAATTCCTGATACACTCCATGCTTCATAGGACTGGTAGGCTGCAATGGGTACACCAATAAAATTAACCAGATCGTTACCTGCGAATGCCAGAGCCAATGCAAAAGTTCCAACTCCGATGATCAACTTATAGATATTGGTATTAAATAAAATAATAAGGAAATAAGATAACAAAGACCAGAGGACCAAACTAATGGCTATAATGGCATATACCTGGCTTTCCAGGAAATTACTGATGGTCATTCCACCAATCAATTCATAGGTTTCACCGGCAAAAGGTGTACCCTTTATCCCTTTCATAAATATAAAATAAGTGATGGCAGACAAGGCAACTCCCCCAAATACGGCCCCAACCCATTTCGCTTTTCTTTCAAAATTATATGAAAGCAGGATACGAGATATCCATTGTACAATAGCCCCGATTGAAAACGCAACTACAACGGAAAGTAGTATTCCGGAGATGATCTGAAGTGCTTTTGAAGTATTGATATAAGTGATAATATCACTAAAACTACCACCGTCAGCTCCAATTTTTAATATGGACATAGCCACCGCTGCTCCCAGTAACTCAAATACGATGGAGACTGTAGTTGAGGTAGGCATCCCAAGAGTGTTAAAAAAGTCAAGCAGAAGGATATCCGTAATCATGACAGCCATAAAAATGAACATGATCTCATCGAAGTAAAACTCTCCGGGATTAAAAATTCCCTTCCTGGCAACCTCCATCATCCCGCTTGAAAAGATGGCACCAAAAGCAATTCCCAAACTGGCTACGATCATTATGGTCCTGAAAGAAATAGCTTTAGAACCAATGGCAGAATTGAGAAAATTCACGGCATCATTACTGACTCCGACAACCAGATCTGCTACAGCCAGAGCGGCCAGAGCGATGATCATTATAAAATAAATATTTTCCATTATGGCTTAAAAATAAGGATGCAAATATCTAAAGTAAGCTTCTTAGCTGTGTTATGTAATCGTTATTTCTAAATTTAGAAATGAACATCAAGTTGTAATCTGAACATTAATTCATTTGTTCCATTATCTACTGAGAGATAACTTAAATCTGTCTGTACCTTCAGTTTGTGTCCGACAATATACTTAGATAATCCCAAAGTATACTGAGATTCAGGACTTCTACCAGTAATACCTTCATCTAATTTTATATTAGTATACCTTCCTGAAACTTCCCAGTTACTCGGAAGTAAATATCCTCCCTGTAGATTGATACCGTCTCCAACCCAAACTACATCACCGGTTTCTGTACCGTCTGAGTTCTTGGCAATCGGATCTTCAGCGTCTCTGTTGGCATATTCCCACATAAAGGAAAAGCCATTGTATTTAAACATCCCGTCAAAGAAAAAAGTATTGATGGTAGTCTCGTACAAACCTGTGTCATTTAACATATAAGAACCCAGGTTACTCCTGTTTTTTACAGCATTCTGATTGATGTCGTAATTAACCGCGAACATCAGCTTTGGTGTAGCTTCCCGTTTGAGGTCACTCCCGCTGTAATCGCCCTTGCTTATGAATTCACCAAAGGGAAGGAATTCCAAACGTCCTGTATATTGGTATCCCCCAAGATTACCGTCAGTAATATTACGTCCTTCACCCTGAGAAAAGGCTATTTTTTCCCTGATTACAAACCTATCTGTTAAGTCGAAATGATGCCTTAGTTGAAAGCCCATATCCCGATCTATGTTAAACCTGCTGTTTACCAGTGACCTGTCAACCTGCTGCAGATTTCCAGAAGAAATTACCCTTTCGATATTCCCAGGTAATTTCGTCTGTCCAAACCAAAGTTCAAAATTTTCATAAAAATTCCACATTACAACGGCATCCAGAATATATCGGGGAGTGTTGCGGGTAAATTCTGATACCCCTGAAATATCACGGTTAGATAGTCCTAACTCCAGTTTATATCTAAGTTTTGGTGAATATGCGTAGCCATCAAATTTTAAACGTGCCCGCCGAACTAAAAAATTGGTTTCATTGTCTGAAAGGAAGCCATCTGAACCATCCTGCCCTTGTGAAATGGCAAGGATTTGCATTCGAGCACCGATTTTCATCGTAAATGAACTGTCTTTTCCAACTAAATTAAAAAGACCTTTACCAAAGGCCGGGGCGTTGGAATCCTGGGCATGTAAAGAAAAAATAAAAAAAATGAGAGAGCCTGTTAAAAGTAGCTTAGCCTTCATGAACGTAATAGTTTTTGTCGAAGGCAAATAAACGGCTTACATGTTAACTGAATGTTAATCTAAGTTTATAAAAAAACTGCCTTGGCCAAAGGCAGTTCATAGCATTCATAATACTCAGTCGACAAAAACTATACGTATATATGAATTAACTAAGGATGTAATTAATTACGAATCAAAGAACATACTTAAGTATGATGTAATTGTAATTCAAAGATTAAATTATCATTAAAAGTATTTATTATTACGCTTTATAACATACTAATATTCAGCTCACAACGTTTTTAATGTAAAATAAATGTTAGCTAAAAGTTGAATTAAAGTTAATTTCGAATTATCTTTAAAATCGGTTATAGTCTAAAAGCATGAGAAAAATAAATCTACTACTGGTTGTATTCACAATAACTTCTATTGTGTACAGTCAAAATGAGAGAGAACTAAAATTGAACAAGGAGACTAACCTGATAGAAGTAAAGGAGTACCACGACAATGGCTTGGTAAGTCAGGAAGGTACTTTTAATTTAGAAGGTGAGCTGCATGGGGAATGGGTGAGTTACAATGATAAGGGAGAAAAAATTTCCAGAGGTTCATATTTAAATGGTCAAAGGACAGGTAAATGGTATTTTTGGATGGGAGATTCCGTAAAGGAAGTGGAATATAGTAAAAATGCAATTGCCAGTATTGATGGAGTAAAAAACAAAAATCGCTTAGCCGACAATCACTAACAATATCAATTTCTATTAAAACAAAACATCCCGCCAATTGCGGGATGTTTTGTTTACTTCTGTTACTTCAAATTACTCCCTGCCCTGTCTTAAGTTGGCAGTTATCTTTATACCAGGCTCTTCTTTTGATGTCTCTTCCGAGACTAAGTCGCTTAGGTTAATCTTCATCGCAGAGAGCTCTCGTTGGATTCTGGTTATCTGATTTGGTCTAACAAGAAGAGGTAATTCAAGGGATTCGTAACCGGGATAGCGCACTATTAAGGTATACGAACCCGGTGTTATTCCTTCTATTTCGAAATTTCCCCTAAAGTTGGTTTGAGTTTGAAATGTAGTGTTTTTCAATTCAATATTTGCGAACACAAGAGGTTCGTTATAAATCTCATTATCTATTATGTTGCCTGCAATACTACCGTGTTCTTGGGCAAAAAGGCCTACAGTAAAAAGAAACAGACTCAGTAAAAAGGCATTTTTCATTAGATATCATTTTACAGTTGCAAAGGAAAGCAGGGAATGTAAAACTAACGTTACCTTCAGATTAAAATTCGGTAATTATACAAACGGAAAAAGCCCTCGCAAGAAGGGCTTTTTTATACAATGACTTTTATAGTTAATCTCTTTTAATTGATGCCTACCGTCCAGCCGGTACCCCAGCTTGCAATGTCGGTTCCTGTGCCATTGCCATCTCCACTAATAAAATCACCTTCCGTAAAAGTAAATCCGGTATCGTTTTTTAGTTTTGTGATGACATTGTTAAAAGTTACGTCAGAGACGTTGAGTAAGCCATCGATAACCCCCTGTCCGGTTGGATTATCTCCTGAGTCACCATCGAGGTCAAAGGCTTCATCAAAATCGGTAATTACCAAATTAGTGAATAGGCCCTGGGTTCCTGCTCTCAGTCTAATTGCTTCACTTCCGTCATTGGCACCTACTATAGTCACATTGGCGACATTAGGAGCTGAGAAATAACCACCTTCGTTGCTGAAGTCAGTATTGTATCCATCACATTCAAAGGCTTTGTCATGTGAAACTCCATGCTGTACATAAACATCTGTCAGCGTTCCTATAAAACCCTCTGTCCAGTCTATTGAGTCATCTTCAGCATTGACAACTGCTATATGGCTGGCATTTACGGTACCTCCAAAAAATTCAATACCATCGTCTGATCCTTCAAAGACTTGTACATAATCTATAGTTGTTCCGTTGCCAACTGCATACAAAGAGAGGCCGTTCAACTCAGCATTTCCATCAATGGCTCCACCTGCATATTCGATACGCATGTATTGAATAGATCCAGAATCATCGGCAGGAATATTACCTCCGTAAGATAGTCCGCCTATTTCAGAAGTAGACGTGTCTGATGAGCCATCCGCAGTTGAATTGATTGGTGCAGAACCGCAAATGACCAATCCTCCCCAGTCACCCGAGGCTGGACTACTTGCATTGGAAGTCAAAACAATAGGACTTGATGCTGAACCAACTGCACTGATCATCGCTCCTTGTTGTATAGCTATATACGCATTAACGCCAACTGGTTGTGCTTTAATAGTCATTCCAGCAGGAATTGTCAAGGTAGTTCCTGAAGCCATTAATACAGGTCCGGTAATTACGTAATCAACCTCAGGATCCAATGTAAGATCTTCGGTGTAGACTCCACTCAGATTTTCCGTTGTAGAACCAGGTTCATTACCACCTGAATTCGTGATATTGTTAGTTACACTATTATCTGTAATAATAATATCGGCAGTATCATCACTTTCGCATGCAATTAGAAGGGAAGCAACGATTCCTAAGAATAATAATTTGTTTTTCATTGTTTATAGTTTAAAAAATAATTAGAATTTATATTTAAGGGTGAGTCCAATATTTACTCCTCGTTTAAACTCGCGTAAAATGACATTTCCATCTTTCACAAAGCCCTGAATCAAAGGGTTGTTATCTTCAACACCCGTGTTTTCTCTTATTAGGGATATATCCGGATTGAGTAGATTAAGGGCACTGATGTTTGCCTCAAAATGTTCACCTATCGCATTTTGCCAGACAAAATTGAGTGTTGGAACAGATTTTTCCACCATATTCCCAAGGTTTCCACTCCCAATGGCAAAAATGCGGTCTGCGAAATATGAGAAAGCCAGAGAAGCCGAAGGCTTGTACTTGCCAATCACAGGACTATAATTAATATCTGCATTCACAATAACAGGAGAGGCTCCTTCCAGTTCTTCGCTGGTTCTGTCAGCGAATGAGGTGCCAAATGTAAATCCCTCTGTTGTTGAAACGGTTTTTAAATCCTGTTCGGTGAAGGTATATGCAGCATTTGCACCAAAGGATAAGATGGCATTTTCATTCGAATCGTTAATGATGTTCTTTCTCACCTCCAATTCAAGCCCGAACACTTTAGCCTGATCTCCTGTTCTGAAGTAGCGCTGATTACCCGTAGCATCTGTTGCAACTACCCGGTTTACAGGATCATTGATAGTCTTTGCAAAGGCAGCGACAGAAATAAGTTCACCTCTGTTGGGGAACCATTCGTATTTGAGATCATAATTGTAGATTTCAGAAAAAATAGGGCCGGTTCCATCTGGTTTTCCCAGCAGGTCGGGGTTTCCACCTACTCTTTGCACCACACCTTCGTAAACAAAATTGGCAGCTTCCTTAAATTCAGGGAAGGATGCAGTCTTGCTAAAGGAGAAACGCAGATTGGTGTCTTCACTAAGGGCGTAACGCAGGTTTAAACTCGGGAGATATATGTTTTCATAGGCATCCCTAACTCCGGGATCTGTAGGAACCGGGTTAATCACGTCATACACGATCCCCTGCTTGTAAGATTCCACGCGGAAGCCGGGGATTAGTAACCATTTGTCACTGAGATTTAATTCGGCCGTGGCATAAACGGCATGAATATCTAAATTTCCTTTGTAGGTATTCTCATAAATCTGTGGCCGGTTTAAACGGCCAATATCCACATTCTGAGGATTCCTAACTATAAAGAGATCCCATAACCCACTGCCCTGGGGAATGTTGATGTTTGATACATCGAAGAAATCATTCAGGTTATTCACGTCGGTCACCGGATTGGCATTTTTATCTGCAATGAGATATCCGTAGCGCCAGTTGTTGAACCTTCTTTCTTTTCTTCTCCCATTGTAGCCGAAGTTCAGGGACACCTTTTCAGATACTTTTTTGGATAGGTTAATGTAGCTACTAATTTCATCGTCTTCAATGCTTTGGAAAAACCGCTGGTTGTCAAAGGCGATGTTGTCATAAAATATTGGGTTGGTGTTAGGATCATCATCCAGGGCAAACTGGAAATCCTCAAGGGAGATCCGCTTCCTGTCTGGTTCATCTGAAAAGACTTTATTAAATCCAATTCCCCAGTCCAATTCCCAGTCGTCCTGGAAAGTGTGGTTCCCGTTTAATTGATTGACAAAAATCATGTCCTGATTAAACTGCACGTTTAACTGAAAGTATCCGCCATCCCCATTATTACTAAAGCCATCTCGGTTAAAACCGTACCCACCGATTCCATAGTAGCCTACGGCATCTCTTGCACTGTTGACAAATAGGGAGCTGAATTTTAATTTGTGATCATTATCAATTCTGTAAGTAATATTTCCCATAGCCGTTGTGGTGGTACTATACGTGTATTCATTTACCAAGGGAAACCGGACTTTAATATCGTTTGTAAAATCCAAAGCCGGACCTTCCAGAAATTCAAATCCATTGCCAAAACTTGCCATCCCAAAAAAGCTAAGTCTTGATTCCTCGTTGAGGTTGAAGGAATAACCTCCTTCGACAGCGCCTGAAATATTAATGGGATTATAGTCGGATTCTGGATCTACGCCATGCGAAAGAACAACAGCAAAGGGATCGTTGTCATACCGATTGTAAAAGCCAAAGAAACTAGTTCCTTCACTGGTTACAAAATCGGTTCCCAGGGCATTCGAATTTATTCCCGAACCCAGGGAGACTTCCAGGTATCCATCACCGGTATATTCTTTGGAATCGATGTTTACATTCCCTGCGGAAAAGTCGCCGTAGAAGGAAGGAGTATATGCCTTACTTACAGAAATATTTTCAATAATACTTGAGGAAAATATGTCGAGGTCTATATTCTTTTTATTTACATTGTTTGACGGGAGGGCCAATCCATTCATAGTAGTATTCTGATACCGGTCCCCCAAGCCCCTTACATAAACATCGCTTGATCCCTGTTGTTTTGAAATCCCGGCAATCTGAGCCACCGCGGCAGCCGCATCATCGATCCCTTTTTTAGTAAGGGCTTCGGCGCCGATTGCTTCCCTTATTTCAACTGCCTTTTTCTGGTCTAATAGCAGAGCAACCTCAGAATCCTTAGAAGCCGTTGTGATCAGGACCACTTCATTTAGTGAAACGCTGCCTGCACCAAGTTCAGTATTAACCTCAGTTACCTTCCCGGCTTCTACCAATACGTCTGGCACTTCTACCGTTTCGTAACCAAGGAATGTAAAAACCAGGGTGTATATCCCCGGTTCCAGATTAGATATTTCGTATAGGCCATCAAAATCGGAGGTGGTTCCCTTGGTGGTTCCCTTAACTAAAACATTAGCAAAAGCCAGGGGTTCATTGTTCATTTCCTTATCACCAAGCTTCCCAGCAATGCTTCCTGTTCTCTGAGCATATACCGATGCTGTAAATAAAAGAATGAAGGCTATAAATAATTGTTTCATTAATCTTTTTTTCAAATCACGGTGCAAAGAACGGGGGAGTGGGTAAAGGCCATGTTATTCCAGAGTTAAAGATTTATTTATTAAAGGTTACTTTAATGTTAGCACATTAAGTAAAGGTTATGACTGATGATAAATCCCTCCCTTTGGGATAAATGAAAGTAGTATCTTGCGGGAAATTTGAAGGATGAACTGGGAACAACTCCTCTCTTTACGCCGCTTTGGCGATACTCATAAACGACTTCGGAAGGAACAGGATGAGACCCGACTGGGCTTCGAAGTAGACTATGACAGGATAATATTTTCTTCTGCTTTCAGAAGTTTGCAGGATAAAACCCAGGTCATCCCCTTATCAAAAACAGACTTTGTTCATACCCGCCTTACCCATAGTCTTGAGGTTTCCGTGGTAGGACGTAGCCTTGGAAGGAGTGCCGGGAAAGAAATAATTTCTCGCTATCCTCATTTGAATCAGGTTCACGGATACCAATTCAATGATTTTGGAGCTATTGTAGCGGCCGCAGCACTGGCCCACGATATAGGGAACCCACCCTTCGGACACAGCGGCGAAAAGGCGATCGGGGAATTCTTTCAGGCCGGCCCCGGAGTGGCCTATAAAAAAGACCTCAGTGAAAAGGAATACCAGGACCTGGTCGACTTTGAGGGAAATGCCAATGGGTTTAAGATACTTACAGAATCCCGAAAAGGGGTGGAAGGAGGACTCAGACTTAGTTATGCCACCCTGGGAGCATTTTTAAAATACCCCAAAGAATCCCTGCCTAAAAAACCAACAACGCATATTGCGGATAAGAAGTACGCATGTTTCCAGGCGAGCACCGAATTTTTCCGGGAGGTTGCAGATGAACTAGGCCTGCTCAGCAGGGAGCATCCCGGTAGTTTTTCAAGACATCCCCTGACATTCCTGGTGGAAGCGGCAGATGATATTTGCTATACGATCATCGACTTTGAGGATGGGATCAACCTGGGATTAATTCCCGAAGACTATGCCCTGGAATACCTTATCAAACTGGTAAAGGACAGGATAGACACCAAGAAGTATCACCGACTGGCCCATATGGAAGATCGGCTGAGTTATCTCAGGGCACTGGCGATCAGTACGCTTATCCAGGATGCCACCCGGGTCTTTATGGAGCATGAAACTGAAATTATTAAAGGGACATTCAGTACGGCATTATTGGAGAAAAGTAAGTACAAAGCCCAGGTTGAAGACATCCTTTCCCTCAGTGCAGAACGGGTTTACCGTTCCCAGGAGGTAATCGAAAAAGAAATAGCCGGGTACAGGATTATTTCAGATATCCTTGAGGCTTATTCAGGGGCCCTGGTGCGGACTAAAAAAGGGAATGCCACCAACTATGACAAACTGATCCTGACCACCCTCCCCGAAAGGTTCAGGGATACTTCAGGATCCCTTTACACCCTTTTACTTCAATGTTCCTGCTATGTAGCCAGCCTGTCAGATAGTAGCGCAGTACATATCCACAATAAGATTACCGGGAAACAACTTTAAAAATTGTAGCTGAGGCCAATGGCGAGTAGCTGCCTGAATTGTATTCGGGGTACGCCGGGATCAATGACCGTTCCGTCGTCTGCAATGTTGGCATTAAATCGGATATCATCGTCATAGATGATCTGGGTGCCAAAATTCGCTTTGAGAAATTCATTTACGGTGAATTCAAAGTTGAGTTCCCAATCGATATCCACATTTCCAAACGACCTCAGATAATCAGTATACAGGCTTAAGCGGTGATCCAGGGTGACATTTTCCCATACGGGTGTCCTCCATTCATTGGTTACCGATATCCCCACTTCAATAAATTTGTTTTCTCCCTCCGTCAGGATATTTCCTGTAGAATCCCTTACAGCTTTTTGCACCCCAAAGGCGCCTTCATTGGCCAGCTCCTGATCAAGAACAAAGGTTGCTTTTTGTGTTAAGGGAGAAAGGTAGAGGTTGAAATTTTTTCCTTCAGGGATATAGGAGATACCCGCCCCTACAAAAAGATATCCCGGAGACATAAATCGGGATATAGGGGCAGAGCGGTCCGGATATTTATACCCGTTAGAAAACTGGGTATTGAACTTAACCTTGGCAGAATAGTACCAGCTGGTTAAGGTATCTTTTCGATAGCCAAAACTGGATGAAAAACGAATCGCATCCTCGGTTTTTCGCAATTTTTGTCCTTCCTGTACATTCACCCCGTACCGCAGTACCAAATCGTTGTTCCATTGTACATATCTGAACTTGTAATTTCGTACAAATTTGGCGTTTGCAAGGGCAGAAAAAGCGTTGTCTCCCCCTGCGTTCCAGTTGACGAAGGCAACTTCAGAAAGGTTCAGGCCCAGATTGTTTTCCACTTCCCAAAAAGATGGGATTTTAAAACGGTTAAACTTCCTGGTGCGGGGTTTTGTTCTTTTAAAGGAGATCACCGGATTGGTAAGATTTACTCCCCTGGGAATATATCTTATTTTTTCTGGTGTAGCGCGAATCACGATGGTGTCTATCACCGTGGTATCGGGCTCCTGAGTAGGCGGAATAGTATCCTGGGCAGCTACTTTGGATTGAAGACCAAAGACGAAGAGAGTTAAGAAAAACAGCTTAGCGAACTTCATGCAGTAATTTAATTAGGCATCGGGTAATAGCTTCCTCATCGATATGGCTCAGCTCCAGCAACTCTTCTACTGTTCCCTGTTCAATAAAGGTATCCGGTAGTCCAAGTCGTTCTACCTTTTGGGAATAGCCATACTCATTTGCAAATTCCAGAACAGCACTGCCAAAGCCCCCTGCCAGGCATCCGTCTTCCAGGGTCACAACTGCGTTATACCGGCTAAATACACCATGCAGTTGTTCCTCGTCTAAGGGCTTTACAAAACGCATATCATAATGACCAATTTCTTTGGGATGCCCCAGTCTTTTTAATACTTCTGTGACTTTATTTCCCAGGTGGCCTACGGATAAAACGGCAATGGACGTCCCTTTGGCAAGTTCTCTTGAAGACCCAATAGGTATCCTCTCAAAGGAGGATTGCCAGGATTCCGTATTTCCTCTTCCACGGGGGTATCTTATGGCGAGGGGCTGGTCAATGCCCAACTGAGCGGTAAACATGATATTCCTCAACTCCATTTCATTCATGGGGGCAAAAATGGTCATATTCGGGATACAACGCAAGTAAGCCAGATCGTAGGCACCGTGGTGCGTGGCTCCGTCCTGACCTACCAGTCCGGCCCTGTCGATACAAAAAATAACAGGTAACTTTTGCAGGGCCACATCGTGAATTACCTGATCATAGGCTCTTTGCAGAAAGGTGGAATAAATGGCGCAAAAGGGAACCAGTCCTTCAGCCGCCATCCCAGCAGCCATGGTAACGGCGTGTTGCTCGGCAATACCTACGTCGAAGGCCCGGTCGGGAAATGCTTCCATCATGTATTTCAGGGAACTGCCTGTTGGCATGGCAGGAGTGATCCCTACTATCTTATTATTTTGCTCTGCAAGTTCCACCAGACTATGCCCAAATACGTCCTGATATTTTGGAGGCTGTTCTAAGGTAGTTTGCTTTGCCAGTTCTCCCGTATTCCTGTCGAATTTGCCGGGGGCGTGGTAAACGATTTGGTTTTCCTCTGCTTTTTTCAGTCCTTTCCCCTTGGTTGTGATCAGGTGCAGGAGTCTCGGACCTTTTACCTTCCTCATTTCCCGGAGTGCATTGATTACCGCTTTGAGGTCATGACCATCAACAGGACCGGTATAAGTGAAATTGAGGCATTCAAAAATATTCTCTTCTTTGGCCGTACCCTTTTTAACGTTGGTAAGGTATTTCTTTAAGGCCCCAACGCTTGGATCGATACCGATGGCATTGTCATTTAGAACTATGAGTACATTGGCGTCGAGAACTCCCAGATGGTTCAGGCCTTCGAAAGCCATTCCGCTTGCGATGGAGGCATCGCCAATTACGGCGATATGTTGTCTCTCCTTATCGCCTTTGAGTTTAGCTGCCAGGGCCATCCCAACAATAGCGGAAATGGAAGTGGAGCTGTGGCCGGTGCCAAAAGCGTCAAATTCACTTTCGTCTCTTTTAGGGAAGCCGCTCAGACCCCCCAATTGGCGGTTGGTATTAAATTGTGATCTTCTTCCTGTCAAAATCTTGTGTCCATAGGCCTGATGCCCTACATCCCAGATCAGCTTATCCTCAGGTGTGTTAAAGACATAGTGAAGGGCGATGGTGAGTTCAACAACGCCCAGACTGGCGCCCAGATGTCCTTCTTTTGCGGCAACAATATCGATGATAAATTCCCTGAGTTCCCTGGTTAGTTGTGGCAACTGTTCCTCAGTGAGCTCCCTCAGGTCTTTGGGATATTGTATGGTATCTAAGAGATTCATGGAAGGAACAAAGGTACATTAATTCGCATTTGAAGTGGGATGATGCTTGGATGAAAATTGTATTTTTGACGCTGTGGATCTTATTCTCGACGATACGTATTTTATGAAAAAAGCCCTGCAGGAGGCTGAGGTGGCTTTTGAGCAAGGGGAAGTCCCTGTTGGTGCGGTTATTGCCGTGCAGGGAAGGATCATCGCCCGTGCCTACAATCAGACGGAAAAACTCAATGATGTAACTGCCCATGCCGAGATGCTGGCCATAACAGCAGCCGCCAATTTCCTGGGCGGGAAGTATTTATACGATTGTACCATGTACGTCACTCTGGAACCCTGCCTGATGTGTGCCGGTGCCTTGTACTGGAGTCAGATACCAAGAATTGTATACGGGGCTCCGGATCCCAAAAGGGGATTTTCCGTTTCCGGCGGTATACTGCATCCAAAGACGATCCTTACCGGCGGTATTCTGGAAAAAGAGTCGAATGCTCTATTAAAAAGATTTTTTATCCAGAAGCGAAATCTCAATTAGACATAAAAAAAAACACCCGTTTTAAACGGGTGTTCTGTTTCTTTCAAAATAAAATATATCAGTTGACCACCTGTACCTGGGCGGCAACCATTCCTTTTCTCCCCTCTTCTTCCTCGTATTCTACTTTGTCTCCTTCGTTCAGTTCCACTCCGTTAAGGGCGGTGGCGTGAACAAAGATGTCCTTTCCGGTTTCGTCGTTCGTAATGAATCCATAACCTTTAGATTCATTGAAAAATTTTACTGTTCCAGTCATCCAATTAAGATTAATAAATAATATGTGTAATACTAAAATATGGAATTTTGGGCAGAAGCCGTAATGGAATGAGGAGAAATTGCCTGATTACTAGCGTTTTTTGGTCTTTTTTTCTTCAACATCCCTCATTTTTCTGATGTTCTCTTCGTTCAGCATATAATCCTTTACATTCTTCCCCTTACTTTCTTTCAGAAGGAAGAGTGGCATGGCGATAAGGAACAAACCAACCGTCCCAAAGCCTATGTATTTGTTGCCTGTTGCAGGTTGTTCTCCCACGATGATAAAACCGTAGATGATGGCTCCCAGGGAGAGAAGAACAATGGCTGTGATGATATATTTAGTCTTTATAAGCATCCTATTTTGTAAAATTAATCAGTTTGCGTCTGTATGCCGTCAAAAGTTTAGATTTTGAGACAAAACCGTAATATTTTCCATCTTTGATAACGGGTAAATTCCATGCGCTGCTGTCCTGAAATTTCTTCATGACGGCCTGCATAGTGTCGGTTTCATAAAATATATGTTCCGGGGCTTTGTGCATTAGTGTTTCAACAAAAAGTTTGTCGTAAAGACTGGTGTCAAACATAAAATCACGAACATCATCCAGCAAAACAATCCCTACCAGTATACCTCCTTTGTTGACTACGGGGAAAATATTCCGGGTTGATTTAGCAACGGACTGGTGCAACATTTCTCCTAGGGTCATATCCTGATTTACGGTTTTAAAACCTTTTTCGATCACATCGTCCAAATGCATCAGGGTAAGAACGGTCTGGTCTTTATCATGAGTGATCAGAGCCCCGGCTTTGGCCAGCTCCCGGGTATAAATGGTATGGTCCATGGCGTTCTTTGTTATGAGATATGAGATGGCCGAGGTGATCATCAGGGGAACAAAAAGCTCATATCCACCTGTAATCTCAGCGATAAGAAAAATGGCTGTCAGGGGTGCGTGTAATACCCCTGCGATCAGGCCGGCCATGCCTATCAGCGTAAAATTACTCTCACTCACCGTAAATCCGATGCCAATATTGTTGATCACTTTTGCGACTACATTTCCCAGCGCGCTTCCCATCACCATAGTAGGGATAAATATCCCTCCTGCACCTCCTGCGGCAAAAGTAGTGGTCATGGCCACTGCTTTAAAGATGGTGATCCCAAAAAGCAGGGCAATGACAACCCATATGTTGGAAGTATATTTATCAAATGGGGTTTTCCCAAGTGCTTCCAGTGAATTACCATCCAATAAATGGTTGATAAACCCGAATCCTTCCCCGTAAAGAGGAGGGATGAAATATAACATGATCCCAATTGCGATACCTCCGACAAGCAGTTTGTATTTAGGGCTTTTAAATCGCTTAAAGAATTCGAGGATACCGAAGTACATCCTCGTAAAGTAAATGGAGGCAAAGGCCGTTCCCACGCCCAGCAGAATATAAAAAAGCGTATCCCGGATCTCAAATTTGTCGGTGACATTAAAATTGAAAAGGGTTTCGTCGCCCAGGAAGAAATAGGAGGTGAGTACGCCAGAAATGGAAGCAAAGAGCAAAGGCAGCAAAGAGAGCATGGTAAGGTCGAGGCTAAATACCTCCACTGCAAAGATGATTGCCGCTATAGGGGACTGAAAAATAGAAGCTATGGCTCCGGCTGAAGCGCAAGCTATAAGCAAGGAGCGCGTTTTGGCATTGATATGCAGGAATCTGGATAGATTTGAACTCAGGGCAGAACCCGAGGCCACGGCAGGACCTAAGAGTCCGACAGAACCCCCGAAGCCAACTGTGAGAGGGGCCGTTATCAGGGGAGTGTAGATTTTTTTTATGGTGATAATGCCCTTCTTCTTTGACATTGCCAGAAGGATAGAAGAAATGGCATGTTCTAGTTTCTCTCTGTGCACATATTTTACATAGAGATACACCAGGGTAAGGCCAATAATGGGGCTTATAAAATAGAGCTGAGTACTGGTAAAGGTGATGCCTTCTTCTACCAGGGATTCAATAAAGTAGGTGGTATTTTTAAGGGTCACCGCGGCCAATCCGGCTAACAGACCAACCACTACACTCATGATATGGATAAAGGTCTTATTGGAGATATTTTTATACCTCCAGCGATAAAACCTGGCGAACAGAATTTTGATCTGTCTTTGCATTATGGAAATTAAACATCAAATTTATGACAATTCACAGCCTCGTTACACCAGCCCAGCCCATTAGGTCTTTTTAAACTAAAAAAAGCAATTTTTACTCCTCTCTCAGACGCAGGTTCAATTCTATCAGCTGTGCGTTATCAATCGGTGCGGGGGCGTCAATCATGACATCCCTGCCACTGTTGTTCTTGGGGAAGGCGATAAAATCACGGATCGTTTCCTGCCCTCCGAGTATAGCCACCAGCCTGTCAAGACCAAAGGCAATACCCCCATGGGGAGGTGCACCGTACTGAAAAGCTTCCATTAAAAACCCAAACTGGGCTTTCGCTTCCTCCTCTGAAAATCCGAGATGCCGGAACATGATACTCTGCACCTTTTTGTCATGGATCCTGATAGATCCACCGCCAATTTCATTTCCATTAAGGACGAGGTCATAAGCGTTGGCCCTCACCGCATCAGGATCAGTATCGAGCAATTCGAGCTGACCTGGTTTTGGAGAGGTGAAGGGATGATGCATGGCGTGATAATCCCCTGTTTCCTCATCTTTTTCCAAGAGGGGGAAATCTATGACCCATAAGGGGGCAAATTCGGCAGGATTTCTCAAACCGAGCCTTTCTGCCATCTCCATTCGAAGGGCACTGAGCTGGGTTCGTGTAGTATCGATATCGCCAGAGAGTACACAAATTAGGTCTCCCGGCTTGGCGCCCGTGGCCTCCGCCCATTTTTGAAGATCTGATTGTTCGTAGAATTTGTCTACTGACGACTTAAAGCTTCCATCTTCATTGCATTTCACGTAAACCATTCCTTTCGCTCCCACCTGAGGACGTTTGAGCCAGTCGATGATACCATCTATTTCTTTTCTGGTAAACGAGGCCCCTCCTGGAACGGCAATTCCCACGACTAATTCAGCCGAATTAAATACGTTGAATTCCCGGTGCTGTGCAAGGGTATTCAGTTCTGCAAATCGCATATCAAACCTGATATCAGGTTTGTCATTACCATATGTTTTCATCGCCTCGTCATAGGTCATCCGGGGAAAGGCATCAACTTCCACCCCTGCTATCTCTTTCAGCAGATGGCGGGTGAGGCCTTCAAAGGCATTAAGGATATCTTCCTGTTCCACAAAGGCCATTTCGCAATCGATCTGCGTAAATTCTGGCTGTCTGTCGGCTCTCAGATCTTCATCTCGGAAACACTTCACTATCTGGAAATATTTGTCGAGTCCTCCAACCATCAGCAGTTGCTTAAAGGTTTGAGGGGATTGGGGCAAGGCATAGAATTCCCCCGGGTTCATTCTGCTGGGGACCACAAAATCGCGTGCTCCCTCCGGGGTTGATTTGATCAGATAGGGCGTCTCCACCTCGATAAATCCATGTTCAGAAAGGTATTTCCTCACTTCCATGGTAACCTTACTGCGGAAAATCAGCTTGTCTTTTACAGGATTTCTTCGAATGTCGAGATATCTGTATTTCATTCTGAGATCTGTGCCGCCATCAGTCTCATCTTCAATCGTAAAAGGAGGGAGTAATGCCGGATTAAGTACCGATAATTCCTTAACGAGAATTTCAATATCACCTGTTCCGAGTTGCGGATTTTTAGAGGTCCTCTCAATGACCTCTCCCTTTACCTGGATGACAAATTCGCGCCCCAGTTTCCTGGCTTCGGTCAGTAGTTTTGACGGTGTCCTTTCTTCATCAAAGACCAATTGGGTAATGCCGTATCGGTCTCTTAGATCAACCCAGACCACAAATCCTTTATCCCGTACTTTTTGTACCCATCCGCTCAGGACAACATCAGTCTTTACATCCTTTCCTCTTAACTCTCCGCAACTATGAGTTCTATACATTGAAAATCTGAATTTTAGCTGCGGCAAATGTAAGAAGTAATGCGTTGAACCCCCAATTTCTGATTGTATTTTAGGGATAATTTTACTCCCTGAATTCAAAAGAAATTATTGATAGATTTTGTAATTATAATATCTTCCTTACCTTGGAATATCAATAATCTAACTCAAAACTTAATTAACATGAAACAAAAATCACTTGGAAAGACATTCCTATGGTTGTTTCTCGCCTTACCCATATTAGGGTTTTCGCAGGGAACGGTTAGCGGGAATATTACAGATTCCAATTACGGAGACCCCCTGGCGGGGGTAAATGTCGTAGTCAAAGGAACCTCTCAGGGGGCTATTTCCGACTTCGACGGGAACTACTCAATCAGCGTAGCCAATTTTCCTGCTACCCTGGTTTTTTCATCTCTAGGGTATGAGACCAAGGAGGTGACAGTAGAAGGACCTACTACTTTAAATGTATCGCTCGGAGAATCCGCTACCGGACTTGATGAAGTGGTCGTAACAGGTCTGGGAACTTCCATCAAACGAAGTAACCTGGCGAATGCTGTTGCTACGGTGTCTAACGAAGAACTTGTAGGGACTACCGCACAGACCACCTTAGATGGTGCACTTTACGGGAAACTTACCGGGGTGAATATTACCTCTTCTTCAGGTGCTCCCGGTGGGGGATTTGCCTTGAGACTCAGGGGAATCTCATCCATCAACGGAAATAACCAACCTCTATATATCGTAGACGGGGTGTATGTTAATAATGCGGAGATTCCTTCCGGACTGCGTTTTGCATCTGGTGCCAACAGGGGAAATGAAGAAAACTCGGCCAACCGTATAGCCGACCTGGATCCTAATGACATTCAGAACATAGAAGTACTTAAAGGTGCTTCTGCCGCTGCCATCTACGGAACACGGGCGAATGCCGGGGTTGTGATCATCACCACCAAAAGGGGAAGCCAGGGTAAAACTGAAGTTAAGTTTAGCCAAGATACCGGATTTAATACCATTATAAATAAACTGGGACTAAGGCCCTGGACTGCCCAAAGTGTAGAAGATACTTTTGGTGCAGCTGAGGTTGACCTTTACAACCAGGCTATTGCCAGTGGCGGACTTTTTGATTATGAAGATATCATTTACGGAGAAACAGGATTAATTACCGATACGCGTATTAGCGCAAGTGGAGGTGATGAAAAAACCAAGTTCTATGTGGGTGCTTCTTACAGGGATGAGGAAGGTATTATTAAAAACACCGGCTTTAATCGTTTTTCTCTCAGAGCTAATGTTGACCATACAATTTCAAATACGTTTAGCTTTTCGGCCTCTTCCAATTATGTGAGGAGTAGCTCAAGCAGGAGTTTTACCGGAAATGAGAATGAGGGAGGTCTGAGTTATGGGTATACCCTGGCATTTACCAGACCATGGATCAATTTGTTCCCGGATGATACCGGAGCTTATCCGGATAACCCTAACTATTCAGGAAATCCCATTTTCGTGAGGGATCAGGCCGTGAATGAAGATAAAAACAACCGTTTTATACAGGGGATTAAGTTAACCACCAATCTTTTAAATACCGGAGATGACGCTGTTAAACTGATCTTCAATGGAGGGGCCGATTTTCTGGCAAACGAAACCTTTGTGTACGTTCCTGAGACCCATCAGGCACAAAGAGGAAATCAGAATGGCTTTATTGGAGTAGGGAAGAATAACTTTACCAATTTCAACTATCAGGGGATTGCGGTCTGGAATCGCAATGCGATGGGAGGTGATCTGGCCCTTACTTCCCAGGCAGGTATTTCCTATCTGGAACAACAGGCAGATCTGATCTTTAACCAGTCGACACAATTAATTCCAGGTCAGACCAACCTAAGTCAGGGTTCTGCTCAAGCCATCACCCAGACCACTTCAACGGTTAAGGAATTTGGATATTTTGCTCAGGTTGAAGGAAATTATCAGGATCAGTTGATCGGTACGGTAGGGTACAGATTTGACAAGTCGACCCTCAACGGAGACCCCAATAAGTTTTACGGTTTCCCAAAGGCATCGCTGGCGGTGAACCTGCATAATTTCGATTTTTGGTCGGATGGAGTTTTCCAAAGATTAAAAATTAGAGCAGCATACGGGGAAACAGGATCTTCAGGAGCTTTTGGTTCTGCATTCACAGGGCTAAATCAGGTTTCTGTAGGTGGAATTGGAGGTTCTTCAATCTCTGCATTAAAAGGGGACCCGGATATAGAACCAGAAACTTCCTCAGAATTTGAGGTAGGTTTTGATGCCGGGCTTTTTAATAAGGTAAATCTGGAAGTTTCTTATTACAACAGGGTTGTAAGTGATCTTCTTTTGAGTAGGGTACTGCCCACTTCAACAGGCTTTGGTTCGGAAACGACAAATCTAGCCGACTTAAAGAATGAAGGGGTAGAAGTAGGTATAACCGTTAATCCTGTTCAGAATGAGAATTTCTTCTGGAGTTCAAATATCAACTGGTGGTTTAACCGATCAGAGATTACGAGGTTGGATGTACCCGCCTTCCCACAGCCCGGTGCCGGTTTCGGCCTCGGTCTGGGAACCTTCTATATTGAAGAAGGACAGCCTGTAACTCAGTTGGCAGGGAATGTAGATGGAGTACCCACCCAGATTGGAAATGTTGAACCCGACTTTCAGATGGGATTTTTCAATAATTTTACCATCGCCAAGCAGTTTGATGTATCCTTCCTTTTACAATGGAAAAAAGGTGGAGATAACCTCAATCTGTCCAGACTACTTACAGACCTTGGGGGTACCACCCCGGATCTAGATACTCCTGAGGGTATAGCTCGAAATGCTTCTCCTATTGCTGCGGTAAGGTTTGTAGAACCGGCAGGATACTTAAGACTAAGGGAAGCAGCAGTTTATTACAGATTGCCTTCAAGCGCCCTTGCCTTCTTCGGAGATGCGGTTACTGGAATAAAGCTGGGAGTATCGGGTAGAAATATATTCACCATTACAGATTACAGTAGCTACGACCCGGAAACTTCCACCAATGGAGGTGCCGGCTTGTCTTCAGGGATAGAGGTTACACCATTCCCAAGTACCAAGCAGTTTTACTTTCATTTAAATGTTAACTTCTAAAAAAATAGCAATGAAAATCATACAGAAATATAAAGCAATAGGAGGTTTAGCACTTTTAATACTCTTTGGTGCTGTAATCACCGCTTGTTCTTTTGATGAACAAGTAGATCCCAACAGACCTAGTCTGGCCGGGGTCCTGACCGACGCTTCTCAAAACCAGCTCAATAACCTGGTTGTAGGGGTTGAATCGGCTATGCGTAATTCGCTGGCTATCCAGACAACGGGTTCGGGAACTATGGCAAGAGAATTGTATCTCTTTGATGCAGATCCCAGAAACACCCAGGATTTACTTGGCGCAAATGGGATTTCCCTGGATAATAATTCCTTTTATTCCACTGCTCCCTGGGGTGGTCGGTACGTTTCTATAAAGAATGCAAATATTCTTTTGGAATCTGTAGAGAATACAGAGCAGGTAACCGACACTCAGAAAGCGGGATATAGAGGGTATGCCAAGACCATAATAGCTTTTGAGCTGATCGAAGTATTAAAGTCGTATAACCGCGCACGGATAGACGTGGCCGATCCGGACAATCTTGGACCTATTCTGGAATTTGATGCGGCTCTGACGGCTGTAAGAGCCTTGCTGGATGAAGCATTGACCGACCTGAATGGAGCAGGGGCAGAATTTGCTTTTCCCCTTGCAGGTTTCTCAGGTTTTGATACTCCAAGTGGTTTCGCAGAATTCAACAGAGCAGTAGCTGCTGTTGCCGCTGTGTATGCCGGTGATGGAAATGCAGCCTTAACAGCCCTGTCTAATTCCTATTTTGATCTCGCAGGCGACCTGACTATCGGACCCAAGCACGTTTATAGTCTGGATAGTGGGGACTTCACCAATGGGCTCTTTAAGATTCCGGATAATAACGGAGACCAGATCATTGTACATCCTTCATTTATTGCCGATGCTGAAGCTGGTGATACCCGAGTTGATAGCAAAACGCTGATTCGAGCTAATCCTACTACTCAGGACGGACTTTCAGGGGATTATCAAACGGCCTTGTACGCGTCAAATATATCTCCTATAGATATGTTGCGGAATGAGGAATTGATTCTGGTATATGCCGAGGCTAATATTTTGGCCAACGATCTGTTTGAGGCAGAAGATGCGATTAATGTCATCAGAAACTCTGCTTCTTTACCCGTTTATACCGGGGCATTGACTGCAGAGGCATTAACCACAGAGATGTTGAATCAGAGACGCTATTCCCTCTGGTGCGAAAATCACAGGATGTTTGATCTGAGAAGGTATAACCTTTCCAATACCTTGCCTATCGACAGAGCAGGAGATCAAGTATTTAATACGTTACCGGTGCCTTTATCGGAAAATGAATAAACTGATCTGATTATCAATGAAAAGGCCGCCCATCTGGGCGGCCTTTTTTACTTGATCAGGCGGCGATATCAGCATCGATCTTTTTCAGATCGGCCTTCTTGTCTTTCTGAAAAAATAATTTAATCCGATAGGTGATATTAAACAATACCGGGACAATGATCAGCGTAAGGAAGGTAGCGATAATCAGACCGAAAATGACGGTCCAGGCCAATGGCCCCCAGAAAATCACATTATCACCTCCTACATATATTCTGGGATCTCCGGTGGAAAATAAGGAGAAGAAATCGATATTTAATCCCACAGCAAGCGGTATCAAACCAAGAACGGTAGTAACTGCCGTAAGGATTACAGGTCGTAACCTGGCTTTCCCTCCTTTTACAATGGCCTCGGTTACATGTTCGAGCGGAAGCAGGTTGTAATCATCTATCCCCAGGGCAACTTTTTTACGGTCGATAAGGATCTGGGTATAATCTAACAGAACCACTCCATTATTCACCACAATTCCTGCCAGAGCTATAATTCCCATCATGGTCATCATAATCACAAAGGGCCATCCTGTGAGCATCAACCCTCCAAAAACCCCGATAAAACTCAGGAAAATAGCCGTCATAATGATGGCCGGTTTGGAAATTCCTCCAAACTGGAAAATCAGGATCAGCATGATAAGACCCAGTCCCGAAAAGAAAGCACCCACCAGAAACTGCATTTGCTTATTTTGTTCTTCAATCTGTCCGGTAAAATCTAATTGGACATCAGCAGGCAATTCCTCAAAATTCTCCATTTCCTTCTGAATTTCCGCAACTATCGCTCCTGCATCTGAAAAACCGGGTTTTAGTCCCGAATAGACCGTTACAACCCGTTTATTATCCCTGTGTTTGATAGCACTAAAGGAGGAAGTATTTTTCTGACTAGCCACTGCAGAAACAGGAATTTCCCTGATCTGTCCTGTTGCCTGGTCCCTGAAGATGATATTCTGATTAAAGAGGGCACTTTTATCGTATCTCAGGTCTTCTTTAAAGCGGACATTGATATCGTAATCTTCCCCATTCAGTTTATATACCCCGGCCTTTTCACCGAAGAGAGACCGTCGCAATTGTTGTCCTACCTGGCCAACACTGACGCCCAGCTCCCCTGCTTTTTCCCTGTCGACCTCAACGTTCATAGAGGGCTTGCCTTTATTGACATCGATCTTCAGTTCTTCTATTCCTGCAATATTTTTCCGGTTGATAAAATTCCGGATGTTTTCAGCAGTATTGATGAGCACATCGTAGTCTTTTCCTTCCAATTCTATATTGATCGGATAGCCCGATGGGGGCCCTACCGCATCTTTTTCAACAGATATAGATACGCCCGGATAAATCCCAATGAGGTTGTCCTGGATGTCTTTTCTAAGTCCTTCGGAATCGATCCCATTCCGATATTTAAATTCCCTCATAGACAGAGTAATTTTCCCCCTGTGAGGCATTTCTGCCGAAGAGCCCCCATCTGTATATGGGTTTCCTGCTCCTTCACCTACCTGTGAAACCCCTGAGGATAAGAGAAAATTATAATCCCCATCGGTGTATTTGGGCTTATTGGCAATTGCATAAACCCGGTCCTCAATGGCTTTAGTAAGCTCGTTGGTTTTTTCAATTGCTGTGCCCTGAGGATACTCTATGTATACGTTAACCTCGTTTGGGGTATTGTCTGGAAAGAACTCTACTTTCGTTCTGCCGCTCCCCAGAGAAAGGCCAAAAAGCATGATCGTACTGATGAGCAACAATACAGTGATCCCTGAAAACCAATAAACATTTTTTCCCCTCAGTGAAAACTTGAGTTGTCGCTCGTAGAAATTTTCAAACTTAACCAGGATTGTACTCTGGAACTTTTTAGACCATTTTTTTATGCCGTATTTGTATGCCCAGAATAGAATGGCTGTTACGATCATAACACTGCCCAGACCTCGCATACTTCCTCCGAATATGAGGATAAAAACTCCTATTCCCGCGAGGATAGAACTGGTCCTGATCAGTTGCTTACGGGTTAGTTCTTTATCGCCAACTTCCATAAAGCGCGAAACCAGCATGGAATTCATAAAAATTGCTACGAAAAGAGAAGAGCCCAGAACAACCGAAAGGGTAATCGGGAAATAGATCATAAACTGTCCAAATATACCGGGCCACAAGCCAAGAGGTACGAATGCAGCTACCGTGGTAAGGGTAGATATAATAATCGGAAATGCAATCTCTCCGATTCCCTTTTTGGCAGCTTCGATCCTCGACATCCCCTCCTGTTCCATAAGGCGATAGACATTCTCAACAACTACAACCCCGTTATCCACCAACATTCCAAGACCCATAATAAGACCAAACAGTATCATGGTATTTAGTGTATAGCCCAGGGATGACAGAATAACAAAAGACATAAACATCGACATTGGAATCGCAAAACCGACAAACAAAGCATTTCTGAATCCCAGGAAAAACATCAGTACAGTCACTACGAGAATGATCCCGAAGATGATGTTATTGACAAGGTCATCTACCTGTCCCAGCGTCCTGCTGGAGGAATCGTTGGCCAGGGTAAGGGTGAGGTCTTTGGGATAATAATTATCCTCAGCTTCTTTTACCAGTTGCTTAATATCGTTGATGGCCTCGATAGTATTTCGCCCTGATCTCTTTTTTACATCCAACATTACCACATTGTCGCCGAATTCCCTGGCATAGGTAGTCTTGTCCTTTTCATCAAAGGTCACCTTTGCGATGTCTTTAAGATAAATAGCTCCATTTTCAGATTTAACTACAAAGTCGTTCAGATCTGAAGGTTCTTCTATTTCCCCGAGAATTCGGATTGTTCTTCTTTGATTGATGGTTTTAAGGTTGCCGGCAGACATAGTCATATTTCCATTGGAAATGGCTTGCAGCACATCCTGGAAACTCACTTTGGCAGCCATCATCTTATAGACATCCACGGCTACCTCCACTTCTTTTTCCTGTGCGCCACGAATATCCACTTCTTTAACCTGAGGGAGGTCTTCTATTTTCTCTTCCAGATATTCGGCATATTCCTTCAATTTTTCAACCGGATAATCCCCGGTGAAGTTGATATTGATGATGGGGATTTGTTCAGCGAGATTCAGGTCGAAAATATTGGGTTCTACCTTAGCCCCGTTGAATAAAGGCCAATCTTCGCTTGCTTTTTCAACATCCACCTCATCCTTTACCTTTTGTTTGGCTTCCTCAACTGAAATATCCTCATCAAATTCGGCGGTGATAATACTGTAATCCTCCTGGGAAGTTGATGTGAGTTCAACCAGATTACTCACATTTTTAATGCGGTCTTCAAGGGGATCGGTGATTAATCGTTCTACATCCTCAGCGGTATTCCCTGGATAAGGAGTACTGATATAAACCTTGGTCTCTACTACTTCAGGAAAATCTTCCCTGGGAAGCTCCATATAGGACGTATACCCTAAATAGAGGAAGATTGCGATCATCACATAGACCACAGATGGGTTGTCTATTGCCCAGGAAGAGAACCTGAATTCTTTATCGGCGTTCTTTTTTTGTCTGCTCATTGTAAATCCTACTTAATGATTTGAACGTCCTGGTTATCTTTTACGCTTCTGGCACCCTCCTGAATAATCAGATCTCCCTGCTGAAGTCCACTCAGGATTTCTACATACCTGCCCTGGGTCTTTCCTGTAGTGACCACTCGCTTTTTGGCAGTACCCTTCATTTCTTCATCGGGTTTATCCACTACAAAAACATATTGTTCTCCTTCTGCATTTTCGGAGATGACACTTTGAGGCACCAGCAGGGCATCCGGATTGCTGTAGTCGTTGATCATCACCCTGGCAGTTAAATTGGGTTTTATCCTGTCTTGCGCATTCGGAACAGGGATTTCCACACTAAAAGAGCGGTTGTTTGGATTTATAAAATTACCCGCCTGCCTGATTTTGGTCTGAACAGAATCTCCCAAAACGGGGAAGTAAACCTGGGCTTTAGTGCCTTCAGCGACACTACCGACATAGGTTTCGGGTACATCTACGTTGATATACATGTTGCTGAGGTTCACAATTCTGAAAATTTCAGAGCCCGGTCCTGGCGAAACCACGGTACCCTGATCTTTGATCACATCGTCAATAATCCCGGAAAAAGGAGCTCTGATAGATGATTTTCCCAATTGTTGTTCAACCTGTTGCACATTGTTTGCGATGGCTTCGTATGAGGTTTTTGCCTGGAGGTACTGAATTTCTGAACCGATATTCTGTTCCCAAAGTCTTTTCTGGCGTTGGTAAGTGGTCTCTGCAAGTGCCGCCTGGGCTCTCAACTGTTCCAGTTGATTGGCTAAGCCACCATCGTCAATCTTTCCGAGTAACTGCCCTTTTACAACTCTGTCACCTTCCTTAACATAAACCCTTTTCAGAGTTCCCGCCATCTCGGGATAAATCAAAACATTTTGTTTGGTAGCTACATTTCCCTGCAATTCCAGAAAATGCTCAAAATTCTGAGGGTTAACCTCATAGGTATTTACCAGTGGGAACCTGGTGTCGGCATCCAGGATTGCTATTACGGAGTCGAGTTTATTGACCTGTTCATTCAACGATTTTACCTCTTCTGAAAGGCTTAATTTCCTAGATCGTATTTGTTCCAGATCTCCACTGCTGATGAGGGAATCGAGAGAGTCATTCTGGCTTTCCCCGCACGAAAGGAGCAGGAGAAATAGTGTCAGGATTGATATACTAGTTTTCATTTTGGTTATGGATTAAAGATCTGTTCTTAGTTGTTTGCGATTACTTCTAATTCGGTTTTGGCATTGATTACATCTACCATGGATTGGAGATATTCCTGTTGCGCAGTATAGAGCTGGGTTTGGGCTTGCCTGAGTTCAAAACTACTGGCGATCCCTTCCTTGTATTTAATCTGATTTTTTCTTTCAATGCGCTCAGCCAGATTCAGATTTTCCTGAGTGGTATTGTATTGTTCCACAGCCAGCTGATAATCGCTCTTTGCTTTTTCCAGCTGTAGCCTGATTTGTTCCTGTGTTTCTTTGAGTTGGGTCTTTGCTTTTTCCAGGGCTATTTTAGCACGCTGAGTGCTGGCGCTGCGTTTCAGAGAACTAAAAATAGGGATACTTAAGTCGAATCCTAAAATAGAGGAATCGAACCATTGCTGTTCACTGTCAAAAAAAGTGAAGGAATCGCTAAAGGCGGTGGAACCGTAATTTAAAAAGGCATTTAAAGTAGGTAAGGCCCTGCTTTTAGCGAGCTTCAGCTCGTAATAACGCTGCTCATTGAGATTATTCACAAGTTTAAAATCAACATTATTTTCCATGATAAACGGGGCATCCAAAATGGTGGGGTCTAAATAAGCCTGTGCCAGGTCATTCAGATCTTCCGACAATTGTGTGGTTGAATCCAGGGGAAGACCCATTACCAGATTCAGCATCTGAAGTGTAATTTTCTCAAGGCGCATGGCATTGTTGAACTGACTCTCAACCGTAGAAAATGTGATCTGCAGTTGCTCTACACTTTCTTCTTCTGCCAATCCGTTCTCATATAGTTTCTGTGTTTCGTACAAGTTATCGTTTAGTGCATCCAGATTATTTCTAAGGATACCCACTGATTCCTTGGCCAGTAATACGTTCCCATAGGCTTCAACTACGGCCTTGCGCACTTCCTGTGTTGTCTTTTCCTTGTTGTTTTGGCTGTAACTCAAAAAGGCTTTTGTAGCCTGAACCCCTACAATATAGGAACCGTCAAATACCTGCTGTCTTAACGTAGCGGTAGCCGTTGCCTGCTGGGGTTGTCCAAAGACAATAGGCTGGAATTCCCCGGGTTCTCCGCCAAAAAATTCTGCAGGAATCAGGGAAACAGGTTGTTTAAGAAAATTCTGATAGCTAACATCTCCTGTGATCTGGGGTAGTCCTGAAGCTATGGTCTCCCATTTTTGCTTTCGGGCATCTACAATATCCCTATCTGCATTGAGCGCAGAGTAGTTGTTTTCTAAGGCAAATGCAATGGCTTCATTTAGAGTAAATGAAGTGGGCTCATCCTGGGAAAATCCCGAGTAGGACAAGAATATCAGCATTATAAATAAACGAGTAAGTTTCATTTATTTTTGATTTGAGTGAATAATTTCATTTAATATTTTTCTACCCTGAGGGGTAACGATTCCCCTGAGGTGGTATTCCAAATAGTCGTCCATCAACTGCGATTGAGGGAATTCATCTTCAGGGAAAAGGGTGTGATCTTTTATACTGGTAACTCCTGAAAAATAAATTCTCGCAATAAAATTGATATTCAAAGAAGAGCGGTAAATACCCATATCTATCCCTCTTTTTACATTATCCACGACACAGTTCTGCATAAGCTCAAATTGCTTCATTCTGAGCGTCTTATGTATTTTAGGGTAGTATTTTTGCAATTGGAATTGTGGAGAGGCCTTTTCATCTTTAAGGTGCTTCATCGCAAATTTCTTGATCTCATAGAGTTCTTCAATTGGATTCTTCTGCAGGCTGCAGATGGCGTCTATCCCTTGTGAAACAGTATTGAATAGTTCAAGTGTGCAAGCCTCAACCAATTTGGTTTTATTGTCAAAATGAGAATAAATAGTCTTTTTAGAAATGCCCATTTCATGAGCCAGGTCGTCCATAGTGACGCTTTTAAACCCCAGGGACAGGAACAGGTCGGTTGCCTTATATAATATTTTTTCTCTCATCAGGGGGCAAATATAATTTTGGAAACTTTAAAAACAATAAAAGTTTCCAAAGTATTACAATAATTTAACACAAACCGTCAATTTGAATTTAATTCCGTTTTTCAGGACAAGGAAGGCAGGCATGTTCTGATTTCTTCTATTTTTGAAAAAAAATTGTCTATGCAATCTGTGTCATTCTACAGGGATAAATTTGAGGAGTATCTCAGTTCTAGCATTGGGGATCGGGAACCCAGATCCTTGTATGAACCCATGTTTTATATCCTGAAACTTGGTGGAAAACGATTGAGGCCAGTTCTTACCATACTTTCTGCCGATCTGTTTGGGGGAGAGACAAAGGATGCTTTTAAAGCCGCCATGGCTATAGAGTATTTCCACAATTTCTCCTTGATTCACGACGATATAATGGATGCTGCTCCACTTAGGCGGGGTAAAATTACGGTACATAAGAAATGGGATATCAATACCGGGATACTGTCTGGAGATGCCATGCTGATTGAGGCATATCGCTTTCTTGAAACGTATCCCCCGGAAGTATTTAAGGAATTGACTGTGCTTTTTAATAAGACGGCTATAGAGGTCTGTGAGGGGCAGCAATATGATATTGATTTTGAGACCCGGGAAGAGGTTAGTGTATCGGAGTATTTAAAAATGATCAGGTATAAAACTGCGGTCCTGGTAGGAGGAGCGATGAAAATGGGAGCGATAACCGCAGGTGCTTCGGAAGCTGAACAGGATAAGATCTACAATTTTGGTCTTTATCTGGGAATAGCTTTTCAATTACAGGATGATTACCTCGATGTATTTGGAGATCCCAAAACCTTTGGAAAGCAAACAGGAGGGGATATAATTGAAAACAAAAAGACCTACCTCTACCTCAAAGCACTTGAACAAGGTGATGCGAATCAGGCACGAGAGTTAAAAGACCTGTTTTCAATTCAGCCCAGGAATACGGAGAAGAAGATCAGGAGAGTCATGGAAATCTATGATCAATCAGGAGCATCAGAGGAAACAAAGCAGGCAATTGCGCATTACACAAACAAGGCGTTCGAGTTTCTGAATCAGCTGGATATTAGTCAGGAAAATAAAGAAGTACTACTTAGTTTTGGTCGTGATCTGATGGGCAGAAAGGTGTAAAAAAAACATCTACCACCATTTCTTTTTTCCGCCAATAGCCCAGAAAATATGCCTTCCCAGTGATTTGACAAATGGAATAGGATTTGGAGCCATCATGATATAGATATCCTCATACCACTTCGTTTCTTCATCAAGAAATTTTAGAATAAGCTGGGGTTTCCTCTTCTTGAATAGCGATTCAAAGATAGATCTACCCAATTCATTATTTCTATACAATATATTGAGGAGAAGCAGGTCGTACAACCAGAAACGAGTTCTTTTTTGAAAGGTATCTAAAGACTTCTGCTCTTTTAGATGTTGAATGAGTGCGGATGTTTTCTTTGCCGTATTCATGAAGGTGTAACCTGTACTGGGCTTGCTCCATCCTCCTGCCGTGCCGATATGGAAAACCCTTTGTGTGTTGTGTTGTGTAAAATCATAGCAGGTCATCGGAATACTTCCTTTTTCTTTTTCTAAGATCCTGAAATCTGAACAATTAAATTCATTGATCATATATTCCTTAATCGCCCCTTCATATTCCTCATCCTTCAGAAGATGTGGGGAGAACAAAGTGTATTCAACAAGTGCTTCTTTCTCACTGAACGGCAAGACATACATAAATCGTGTATTGCCCTTTTGCACAACCGAAAAGTCCATAAAAGTAGCCTGGCCAGAATTAAATACAGCTTGCTCCGTCTGAACAAACCAGCCTATAAAATGTTGCTGGAGGATAGGATATTTTGCATTTTCCCTGAAGTTGTCATAGCTAAACCAACTATTGAATACCTGTGCTGTGCAGAAATTCTCCTGGTCTGTTTTAACCACAACCCTTCCTTCTGAATTCTCTTCTATATCTAACACCCTTGACGGTTTAAAGGTAATGTTGGAATATGACTTTATTCGTGTTAAGTAATGCGAATAAAAATCTATCCCTTTGATCAACTTGTAGGAATAGGGTGCGATTTGGTACGACTCTTTGTGTTTTTTTCCTGCGAAGTAAATCTGCTTCCACTTCTTATGAATCAATTCATCAAATGGACCAGTTCCTTTTTCCCAAATACACCAGGTACGATCGTTTCGGGATTTATCGTCTTTATCTAAAAGGAGAATTGATTTGTCTTTAAAGGCGGGGTCTTTTCCCAATCCATCTGCCAGCATAAGGCCGGATGCCCCGGCTCCAATGATGATGAAATCGTATTCTGTCATAGATTACTGAAGAATTGCTAAGGTACGAATATTGGAAGTATTGATCTGGCCTCGATTATTACAGGCTTTATCGTAGCCCGGCAAAGGCACGGATTCCCTGGTTGGGCCCATAGACATAGGTAGGGTCGAAAGTAAGGGCATAAGGGTTATCAGGGGTGGCAACTACATTGCCATTTGAGTCATATGTCACATTTTTATCAAAAGGATCATTAGCTCTGGCGATTATAAAAGGTGCACTTTTAGCGGGCGTCCAGTCGAGTATATTTTTAATGCCCCCATATATCTCAAAATCCTTTAACCCCGAGTAAGTGAATTGGATATTCTGAATACTCCAGCTAGGGGAATATTCACTCCGCGGATCCAACTCTCCCAGAAGAGGAAGACGCATGGGGCCATAGAGGTTGCCGGTATAATCTAAGGCCAGGTCTATAGATCTAATGGCGTATGAAATACTCCAGGTACCTGTAAACTGTTCGGTTAGGATCTGCCTGGTTTTTATCCCGTTTTCAGTGCTGGTAACATCCATAAGTGTTCCCCCTACTAAAAATTTTAGTCCATTAGGTAGTGCCAGGTCGATATTCGCACTTATTCCCCTGGATATAGAATTACCATCGAGATTGTCATAAATGATCTGGTCTGTATTTGTTTCGTAATCCGGGATGATCCTGTTCGTAAAGTAGGTGTAGAACGCTGAGGTATCCAGATTGAGGTACAGTCCGTTAAAACTGTATATTTTTTTTGAATAATTCAGATTTACATTGTAAGATCGTTCAGGATCAAGCGCTTCGGCAATTACCACCTCTCTGGCACCGGTTAATGCCGCGTGGTCTTCGGTAAATAAATTAACTACCCTGAATCCCGTACCGGCATTTAACCTGAACATATCAGAATCTGACAGTTTCCATTTGTAGGCCAGCCTGGGGGTAAAAATAACGCCATGCCTTTGGTCAAAGTCGAGTCTTGATCCCAGCAGCAATGAATGATCTTCTCCAAGGCTTATCTGATCCTGTGCAAACAAGCTGGGAATCCATACCTTATCAGGCTCATTCTGATTTACATTTGACGTGGCAGGAGTATTGTCATCGTAATAATTGTAACGAAGGGAGGTGCCTAAGAGCAAGTCATGTGATTTGAAAGTTGGTCCCCAGGTAAGTTGGCCAAATCCGATTCGTTGATCAGCCAGATACGTAGTAGTACCGTATACCGAATTCTGATTGTGATTCGTATAGGAGAATGACAGCATCAGGGGTTCGTCAACCGGCAACTGGTATTTTCCCAGTATTTCCCATCTATTGGTGTAAATACTTTCTCCATAGATCTGATCTCCTCCTCTGAACTCAGGCGTCCACTGCATTTCACCTCCCCATCTATCTTCGTACAGGTACCTTCCCGCAAGGGAAAACACTCGTTGGTTAGAACGTTGAAAATTCCATTTTTGAAATAGGGAAATCCGATTTTGAAGGGTGACGTCTGTAAAATTGTCGTTATTGTTATCAATAGGGATGTTGTAATTGAAATAGTTTAATCCCAACAACAGGGTAGTCTTATCTCCAAGGGCAATTTTAGAACCTACATCCAGGTTGTATTCTCCCCAGCCGGTCATAAATCCATCTACTTCCAGTTCGGGTGCTTCCGGAGGGTGTTTTGTAATCACATTGATGAGTCCGCCTACCGCCTCGCTTCCATATAGGGAAGAGGCCGGACCTTTGACTACTTCAACCTGGGAAATCAGTGAATTGGGGATACCCGACAAGCCGTAAACCGTTCCCAGGCCACTGATAATGGGCATACCGTCAATGAGGACTAAGGTATAAGGCCCTTCTAAGCCATTGATGTGTATATCTCCTGTATTACATACATTGCAATTTACCTGGGGCCTTACCCCGTTTACATTGGCCAGGGATTCAAAGACATTCGGGGTTGGGTTTTTACTGAGAAAAGCCGGAGAATAAACTTCTACAGGGACCGGACTTGCAAGTCGGCGCACCGGTTTTAAGGTGCCGCTTACTACAATATCATCGAGATTTTCTACGGAGGGAATGAGTTCAATATCGAGCTTGAGATTCTGGTTTTCTGTTAAGTTTATCTCTGTCCTAAACCCTTCAAAACCTATTGCGGAGGCAATGAGCTGGTACTTTCCAGGCTGCAAATCCTCAAGAATGTAGGTGCCATCGGCCTTGCCTGAGGTCCCGATATCGGTATTTTTTAACCGAATATTTACAAACGGTACTGCCTCATTTCCAGCGTATATAGTACCATAGATACTCGATTCCTGACTATGTCCCTGAAAATAACTGCAGAGCACAAAGGAAACGAGGAACAAATACTTTGATGGCCAATGGTACCTCATGGGAGTATCTAAAATTTAGACAAATCTAAAAATATGTTTTTACAAATAAAAATGTATTTTTGTTCGAGGACAAAAGAAATGACTCAATCTGAAGAAAATTACCTGAAGGCTATTTATCACCTTGGAAAGGCAAAATCCGGGGTGATATCTACCAATGCCATTGCTGAAGAGATGCAGACCAAGCCTTCTTCAGTAACCGACATGGTAAAGAAACTGGCAGACAAGGGTCTGTTAAACTATAAAAGATACCAGGGAGTATCACTTACCTCTGAAGGAAAGCAGAAAGCCCTTTCAGTAATTAGAAAGCACCGACTGTGGGAAACATTTCTTGTAGAAAAACTTAATTTTAACTGGGATGAGGTACACGAGATCGCAGAGCAACTCGAGCATATCCAAAGTGAAAAACTGATCGATGAACTCGATCGTTTTCTCTCCTTTCCCAAGGTAGATCCTCATGGAGATCCGATTCCTGACAGGAATGGAGAACTGGAACCACGTCAGTCTAAACTCCTGAGTAATCTGGATACCGATACTAACTGTGTCTGTATAGGCGTGAAGGATTCTTCCTCATCATTCTTGCGGTATCTTGATAAAAACCAGATTGCTTTGGGAGATAAAATACGAATCCTCGAAAAGGAAGATTTTGACAATTCGGTACACGTACAAATCGGGAACCGGAAACTTCATCTTTCCCATCTAATAGCTTCTAATTTAATTGTCACTTAACTGGAATTATAATGGAACAGGTAATTTCTTATTTCGAATCAATTAATCCCGTACTGGCGGCGTTCTATGCCACTTTGTTTACCTGGGGGCTTACTGCCCTGGGGGCTTCCCTGGTTTTTTTATTTAAATCGATGAACAGGGCTCTTCTAGACGGGATGCTTGGATTCACCGGGGGCGTAATGGTAGCTGCAAGTTTCTGGAGTCTTCTGGCGCCCGGAATAGAAATGAGTCCCGGGGAAGGATTTCAAAAGGTTATTCCTGCCGCCGTAGGGTTTTTGCTAGGTGCGGCTTTTATATACGGACTCGATAAAATATTACCTCATGTACATATAAACTTCAAGAAACCTGAAGGAATTAAAACTCCCTGGCACAGGACTACCCTGCTCACCCTGGCAATAACCTTACACAATATTCCGGAAGGTTTGGCGGTTGGGGTCTTATTCGGAGGGGTTGCAGCAGGATTTGAAGGTGCCAATATTGGCGGGGCAGTAGCTCTTGCTCTGGGGATTGGTCTGCAGAATTTCCCTGAAGGTTTTGCGGTTGCGATGCCCCTTCGAAGACAGGGCCTGAGCAGGTTTAAGAGCTTCGCCTACGGGCAGGCATCCGCCATTGTAGAGCCTATAGCTGCTGTTCTGGGAGCATGGGCTGTACTAACCTTTCAACCGATATTGCCATATGCCCTTTCTTTTGCGGCAGGCGCAATGATCTTTGTGGTTGTTGAGGAAGTGATCCCTGAAACTCAGCTCGATAAGTACACCGATATCGCTACCATGGGTTTTATAGGGGGTTTTATAATCATGATGGCATTAGATGTTGGTCTCGGCTAAACCTTTGTTAAAATTCGGCAGCAAAGAGTGAAAAAGCCCCTTTCACCAGATAGGTGGCATCTTTATCTTTTACTTCTGTAAGTTCAACTGCCGAATAGCCTTGGTGACGATGTTCGCTTTTCACCCTTAGCTGTTCAAATACATACTTATTCTGATCTTCTGAAATCAATTTCAATGCGTAAACTGAATTGTCAATTTCAGCCAGAGCTTCAGTAGGCAATGCATGTTTTTGTGTCTCAGAGGTTTCTATCTGAGCCTCCACAAACATCCCTGTAAGAAATCGGTTATCTTTCTCATCTTTTAAATGTGCGTGGACTCTTACTGTTCTGTTTTCCTCAATATGTGTACCGATCAGATATACTTCAGCTCCAAAGTTTTCATTAGATGCCTCAGGGATGGTGAATACAATGTTCTGACCTATTTTTAAGCTCATGATGTCTTTTTCAAAAACCTGTAATTCGAGGTGAATATGGTCATTATCAGTGATTTCCAGGATTTCATCTGCGGGAGAGACATACATACCTTTTGAAACAAGCATTTTGGTTACGCTGCCCGAAATAGGAGCGTAAATGTTTAGTACCGATCTTATGTTTCCTGCTTCAACCTGGGCAATAGGAATATTGAGCATGATTAATTTTTGCCTCAGACCATTGTAAAGAGCCAGTTTTCCTTTGTAATCGCTTTCTGCTTTCAGGAAATTCTTTTGTGAAGTAATTTTTTCTTCTACTAGTTGTTTCTGGCGTTCAAATTCGGCCTTTAAAAACCCGAGCTGCTGTTTAGTTTCCAGATAATTCTGCTGGAGGGTAATAAATTCAGGATTTTCAAGAGTAAGCAGTACTTGTCCTTTCTTAACCTTATCTCCTATGAGCAAGGGTGTCTCTTTGATATACCCACCCATAAGGGCACTGACTACAGCTTTGTTCTGTGGAGGGACTTCAATCATACCTGTTGCCTGTTTAAGGGCAGGGAAAGGCTTAATCTCTATAAGGCCTAATGCCATTTCTGAAGCCTCAAATTGTTCTTTTGAGACTGTGATAGTCAAATCTTCTTTTGTATCACTCGATTCTTTTTCCTCTGTATTATTTCTGCATGCGACCAGGAATAAAAGGATTATCAACGGGGTAATTTTATATATTTTAAGCGCCATAGTCTTGAATTATAGGGTTAAATAATTGATCTCGATGATGGTCTGATTATACTCATTTAGGCTATCGAGGTAGTTAAGCATTATTTCATAAGCATTTTCAATACTTTGTATGTATTGGAAAAAATCGATCTCTCCGCTCCTGAAGCTTTTCGAGGCGGTTTTCAAAATTTCTTCCGAAAGGGCCTTACCCTCCTCTTCGTAATACAATAAAGCTTTTTTGTTTTGATCAAAATTTCCCTGTAATACTTTTAACCGGGTACTCAGCTGAAGCTCGTATTCCCTGCTCTGTGCGGCGAAGGCCTCCTTTTCAATTGTTGAAGCTTTTATTTTTGATGCCTGTCCACCAAATAATACAGGTATTTTCAAACCGATGAGATACCCGGTGAGATTATCATCCAGGGTGGCGTTTGAACCCTGAAAATACGTCAGGCCTATATCCGGCAATAGCCTCTGCCGCTCCAATCGATTTTCTGCTTTTAAAAGCTGAGCTTTATCTCGGTAGAATGCCAGTTCCGGCAGTTCTTCCAGCCTGGGATTAGCAAGTATAATTTTCTTTTCGGGTTCTTCCAGGATTATTACACTGTCTTGAATTTGAAGTGTCTGTTGCAAACTTCTATAGGCTTGCCTCACGTCTTCTTCAGCCTTGTTCTTCCGGATGATGATCTGTCGTTGTTTGGCTGTTGCCGTCACCTTTTCCAGATAATTGGTTTCTCCTAATTCAAAACGTCGTTTAGCTGCGTAGTCAAAGTCCCTGTACAGGCTATCGAGTTGATCGTAAATAATTTCCTTTTGCCTTTTTACCTGATAGTCATAATAGGCCCTGGTAAGATTCCGGATGACCTCTTTTTTCCTGATTTCATAGGAATCCTGTTCCAGATTAAAGGCCCTGTTCTGAACTTTTCTTTGGGCTCCGTAAACTGTAGGAAATTGAAAATCCTGTTTGATTCCAAAGACGTCAATAGGGAAGCCATTTTCTGCAATATTGTTTTGATCGTAAGAATAATAGATCTCGGTTTTATCAAAACTAAAGGCAGTGCCCCTGAGTGCCTCAGACTTTTCAAGTTGCAGAAAGGAAGCCTGCAGACCTGCATTGTTTTCCAGGGC
Source organism: Muriicola sp. SD30 (assembly GCF_041205185.1). Classification (NCBI taxonomy): domain Bacteria; kingdom Pseudomonadati; phylum Bacteroidota; class Flavobacteriia; order Flavobacteriales; family Flavobacteriaceae; genus Muriicola; species Muriicola sp. SD30. Next base: position 19,970 of record NZ_JBGEWB010000002.1, on the reverse strand, counting down.
AAGCGGGATTAAACTTTCCAAATTCATGGGGCTCGACTGCCCATGACCGTTGAATGCCATCAAAACAAAAATTAACCCCAGGAATTTTGAAGCAGGTACTTTGCCTTTTTTCTTTCCCCTTGCTTCAACTCTGCTGTAAATTGAATACAAGACAGGGAGGACCACCAGGGTGAGCAGGGTAGCAGAAATAAGTCCGCCAATTACCACGGTAGCCAGAGGTCTTTGAACTTCAGCCCCCGCATTGGTAGAGATGGCCATAGGCAAGAATCCAAGAGCAGCGGCAGAAGCAGTAAGCAATACAGGACGAAGCCTGTCTTTTGTTCCTTGTTTTATTAGTGTTTCCATGTCCCTGAAATCTTGATTTTTTAATTCTTTAAAATGTTCGATCAGGACGATCCCATTAAGTACGGCAATACCGAAGAGGGCAATAAAACCGATTCCTGCTGAAATACTGAAAGGCATATCCCTGAGCCATAACAACAAGACGCCCCCTATGGCTGCCAGTGGAATCGCAGAATAGATTAGCAGGGCTTCTTTGAAAGATCTAAAAGTAAAGTAGAGCAGTATAAAAATTAAGATTAAAGCAATGGGAACTGCCACTAATAGTCGAGCCTTGGCACTTTGTAAATTCTCAAATTGCCCCCCATAACTTATGGTATACCCTACGGGCAGCGATATATTTGTTTCGATCAATTCCCGAACATCATCCACCACAGATTGCAGGTCGCGGTTTCTTACGTTGATCCCCACGACAATCCTGCGCTGACTATTGTCTCTTGAGATTTTGGCTGCTTCCTTTTGATAGGAAATATCGGCTACCTGGGAAAGGGGGATTTTTCCTCCATTGGGAAGATCCACATATAGATTCCGCAGGTCTTCAATCCCACTTCTTTGCTCCTGCCTGAGACGAACTACCAAATCAAATTTCTTTTCCCCTTCAAATACACTACCCACGATATTGCCTGAGAAACCGGTGGAGATCATTTTATTCAAATCGTCAATATTCAGGCCGAATCGGGCTATTTTCGAACGGTCGTAAGCAACATTCATTTGCGGGAGTCCGGCTATCTTTTCTACAGTGATATCGGCTGCGCCTTCAACGCCAGAGATAAGGGATTTAATCTCTTCTCCTTTTTTGCTGAGAACGTTGAGGTCTTCACCAAAAATTTTAATGGCAATATCTGCCCTTACCCCGGTGATCAATTCATTAAATCGCATTTCAATAGGCTGGGTAAATTCGATCTGCATTCCCGGGATGATTGACAAAGCTTCTTTAAACTTCTCCGCCAGTTCATCTTTGGTTTTTGCCACTTTCCAGGTACGGATAGGATGGAGGATGATGATCACATCACTTTCTTCCATTGACATGGGGTCGGTGGGTACCTCTGCTGCTCCTATTCGTGTTACTACTTGTTTCACTTCGGAAAATTGTTCGAGTAAAATCTTTTCTATGCGGGTGGTGATTTCTACAGTCTCGCTTAGGGAAGTCCCGGTTTTTAGGATGGGCTGAATCACAAAATCTCCTTCATCTAAAGTGGGCACAAATTCTGCACCCATTCTGGAAAAAAGAAAGACCGTCAATACCAGTAGTCCGCCTGCAATACCCAGAACCAGCTTTTTCTTATGAAGGGCCCAGTGGAGAACCGGGTTATAATAGGACTGCAAGCTATCCATGAGTCGGATAGAAATATTTTTTTTACTTGCCTTTGAGGGCTTTAAAAATAAAGAAGACACTATGGGGACATAAGTAAGACACAGGATAATGGCCCCAATGAGGGCGAAGCTAAAGGTGAGTGCCATCGGTTTAAACATCTTACCTTCCACGCCGCTTAGAGAAAGGATAGGGATAAAGACGATAAGAATGATCAATTGACCGAAAATAGCAGAATTCATCATCCTGCTTGCTCCATCGATCACGATGTCATCTTTTAAATGCTGTTGACCTTCCCTGGGTAAACTCTGGAATTGCGAATGTTTTTTAGTGATTTGAAAAGCGATGAATTCAACGATGATGACTGCGCCGTCGATGATGATTCCAAAATCGATGGCTCCAAGACTCATCAGATTGGCATCAACGCCAAACAGATACATCATGGATAATGCAAATAACAGACTGAGGGGAATGATAGATGCAACAACCAACCCGGACCTGAAATTTCCCAATAGCAGGACGACCACAAAAATTACGATCAGACATCCGAAGATCAGATTTTCAGTAACTGTTGCGGTGGTTCTGCTAATCAGTTCGCTACGGTCGAGAAAAGCGTTGATATAGACTCCTTCCGGGAGGGAGCCGGAAATACTGGCAACCCTCTCTTTAACCGCTTCTATCACCTTTTTGGAATTAGCGTTTTTCAGCATCATAACCTGTCCGAGAACTTTTTCTCCTTCTCCATTCCCAGTAATAGCCCCAAAACGCAACGCATTCCCGAATCCGACTTCAGCTATATCTTTGATTAGAATAGGGATTCCATCTTTGTTATCTACTACTACAGACTCGAGATCTTCAAGTGAACCTATCAGTCCTTCTCCCCTAATAAAGTACGCCTGGTTTTCTCTTTCGATATATCCTCCCCCGGTAACGCTGTTGTTTTTCTCTAAGGCTTCAAAAACATCAGCTGCAGAAATATCCATGGCATTCAACTTCCCCGTGTTGATGGCAATTTCATATTGTTTTAGTTTCCCACCCCAGGTATTTACTTCAACCACTCCCGGGATTCCGGAGAGCTGTCGTTTTACGATCCAGTCTTGTATAGTTCGCAAATCGGTAGGGGAGTAGCGGCCTTTAAAAGCAGGCTCAACCTCAAGGGTATATTGATAAATCTCACCTAATCCTGTAGAAATAGGTCCCATTTCGGGGCTTCCAAACCCTTTGGGAATTTTTTCCGAAGCTGATTTTATTTTTTCTGCAATCAATTGCCTGGGTAAGTAGGTCCCCATTGCATCTTCAAATACTATGGTCACCACAGATAAGCCAAATTTAGATATTGACCTGATCTCTATTACCCCGGGGAGGTTCACCATCTCAAGTTCTACAGGGTAGGTGATAAACTTTTCCATTTCCCGTGTAGACAAACTGGTGGAGGTTGTGATGACCTGTACCTGATTATTTGTGACGTCGGGGACAGCGCCTATCGGGATCTGTGTCAGGGAAAATAAACCGTATCCGATATTTAACAATACCAGGAGCAGGATAAGGTACTTGTTACGGATACTAAAATTAATTATAGAGGATAGCATGATTAGCTGATATATTGACAAACGCATTAAATGCCATTACGCATTTAATGATCTGATTTAAATTGATATAAGAATTAGATGGCCCTGTACGAAAGGTCGGGCAAAAAATAAAGATCAGATGTGTCTGGGTGGCTGGAATATCCCCGAAGTAAAACCAGAAGAATCGCTTTGCAGATAATAAAAATTCTCTGCTTTTTCCGTGCTTACCTCTATTTTTTCGTTATGAAGGAAGTTGGTAACAAGGACAAAGGCATTTACGAGATGATGTGTGCTTGAATGATTCTGAAAAGGCAGGTTTTCGTGTTCCTTTTGTTCCTCCTGATGGTTCTTTTCATGTTCCCCCTTCAGTTCTCCGTAGTGTTTTGAGATAAAGACCAAAAGCGAGTCGCCGTATTGTTCTTTATGGAAGCTGGCGTGCTCAAGGAATTCGTCTAATTGTGCCAGTTCTCCCAGGCTAATATTAAAGCTCTGGAATAATATCAGGAAAGCAGATATAATTGAAAAGAATTTCATGGCTACCACACTCTTCTCAAAGATACCAAAATTTCCCGTTAGTCTTCATCATCTTCATTTCCCTCTTTGGGAACTTTGTAAGGAATGGTGTCAATGATATATTCAAGGGCGTGTATTCTGGCTTCTGTTTTACGGTTGGCTTCAATGACAATCCATGGAGACTGTTTGAGGTCGGTATGCTCAAACATCTTTAATTTAAATTCGGTATAGGTATCCCATAATTCCTGTGCTTTCCGGTCAACAGGAGTCAGTTTCCATCGTTTTAACGGACTGGATTGGATTTCTTTAAAGCGCCTTGCCTGCTCTTCTTTGGTAATGGAAAAGTAAAATTTGATAAGGTGGATTCCCGAGTCCATGATCATGTGTTCAAAGCTGTTTACCTGATCCATAAAGCTGCGGTATTGCGACTTTGTACAAAATCCGTTGACAGGTTCAACAACGGCACGGTTGTACCAGCTCCTGTCGAAAAAGACCATTTCACCTGGTTTGGGGAGTTGATTTACATAGCGTTGGAAATACCATTGACCCTGTTCCTCAATTGTTGGCTTCGGAAGGGCAACTATCCTGAAATGACGGGGATTAATGTGTTCGGTGATTCTTCTGATAGCGCCACCTTTTCCGGCGGCATCACGGCCTTCGAAGATAACCACAACCTTCTTGTTTTTTTCAATTACCCAATTTTGTAGCTTGATGACCTCAGCCTGAAGTTCATGAAATTTTAATTCATTTTTAACCAGCCGAAGTGCTTTGTCAAAATTGGGTTTTTTATCTGCTAGTAATAATTGCAACCCCATAGGGCTATTGAGTAATTGCAGATCTTCCTCACTCAGATCAATCTTCCTTTCCGCTCCTTTCCTCATGGTTTAAATATCAATTTGTTCTATCTGCCTGAAGTAACGTTGTACTACGTTGGGATCGGGCAGAATTGTGGTTTGGGTTTTTTGAGCAGAAGAATAATCGAACTGGGATAAAACATATCGCATACTCTCAAGCCTTGCAGTTTTCTTACTATTGGCTTTTACAATGATCCAGGGACTGAAGGTAGAATGTGTTTTGGAAAACATATGCTCTTTGTAATAAGTATACTTGTCCCAAAGTTCCTGTCCTTTTTGATCTACCGGACTGAATTTCCATTTTTTCAGGGGATTAAGCAACCGTGATTCCATTCTCTTCTTCTGTTCTTTTTTGGATATGGAAAACCAGAATTTGATGATTTTTACCCCATCCTCATATAACATGTGCTCAAATCCCGGAACCTGAACCATAAATTGATTGTATTCCTGCTGATTGCAGAATCCCATAACAGGTTCCACAACCGCCCTGTTATACCAGCTCCTGTCAAAGAGTACGATTTCTCCAGGATTGGGAAGTTCCTTGATATATCTTCGAAAATACCATTGACCCCGCTCGACATCAGTCGGTTTTGATAGGGCGACAACACGCGTAGATCTGGGATTGAGATGTTGTTTAAATCTTTTGATTGCTCCGCCTTTCCCGGCCGCGTCCCGACCTTCAAAAATGATGGCAACTCTGATCCCCTCTTTCTTTACCCATTGCTGAAAATTCACCATTTCGATCTGCAACAATCGCAACTCTTCTTCATATGTCAGATTTCGAAGCGCTTTCTGGACTGGCATCCCTTTTTTCAGGGCAATTTCAATAAGGTCTTTCCTCTTCTTCGCCTCTGTCAGGTCTTCTATGGTATACATAAACTGGGTAGGAGATTAAAATTAATGGAATTATTAAAGGCTCAACGTCAAAATTGGACCTGCCTTCGACCCTAAAGATACTGTTTTTGAGTTTTTTTCAAAGGAAGAGTCGTGGATTCGTACTACTCGAAACCAGCCTTATATAGCCTAAACCTTCTTCTTGCTTTACTGGGACCTATTGATTATGTTTAACGGTCAATTCTACCCTTATGAAGAAATCTGCCTTTATTCTGTTTTTCATTTTGATTTGCCTGCATGTTACAACAGGCTATTCCCAGAAAAAACCTTTTGACTATCTCGATGTTTTCGATCTGCAGTATGTCTCCGATCCTCAGATTTCACCTGATGGAAACTGGATCGTATACAGGCGAATGGGATTTGATATTATGACCGATCGCGCGAAGGGGAACCTTTGGATGATCAGAAAAGATGGTAGTCGGCACCAGAAACTTACCACCAGAGAAGTGTCTGAATCCAGTCCGAGGTGGTCACCGAATGGAGACCGGATCGCTTTCGTAAGTAGTACTGATGAGGGATCCGAAATATATATGTATTGGGTAAGTACCGGTAAATTTGCCCGAATCTCCCAACTGCCTGCCAGCCCCTCTTCTCTTTGCTGGTCACCAAATGGCGATCAGCTCGCCTTTTCGATGAACATTCCAAAAAAACCTCCTGTGCTCGCTAAGATGCCGGAGAAGCCAAAAGGGGCCAAATGGGCAGAGTCGCCCAGAATCACAGACCGGGTTTATCACGAAGCAGACGGAAGGGGATACATTGAACCTGGATTTAATCACTTATTTGTAATTCCTGCAAGCGGCGGTTCTCCCAGACAATTGACGGAAGGAGATTATCAGCACCGAGGGACACTTTCCTGGTCTGCCGGAGGAGATGAACTCTTTTTCTCTGCAAACAGGAGTGAAAACTGGGAATACGATTTCAGAAACAGCGAAATCTATTCAGTAAATGTTCAGAATGGAAAGATCAGACAACTCACAACAAGGCAAGGTCCTGACAGAGGCCCTGCGATATCACCAGATGGAAACACCGTAGCCTTTTCAGGTTATGAGGACCAGGTACAGGCATACCAGGTAAGTAGGTTGCAACTAATGGACTTCAATGGGGAAAATAAAAGGAGTATTTCCCAAAACTTCGACAGGGATATTGACGACTACATATGGGATTCAAAAGGAAATGGACTTTACGTTATGTATGACGACAAAGGAAACACAAAAATTGGCCATATGTCGCCTAACGGGACACTTAAACAGCTGGTGGGAGATGTTGGTGGAACCTCTATTGGAAGACCGTATGGGGGTGGTTCTTTCAGTGTTTCCGGGAACGGCACCATTGCATTTACCCAGACCAGACCTGAATACCCTGCAGAATTAGCTGTTTATGATTCGAAGAAGGGAACAACTACAAAAATAACAGACCTCAATGGACCCTTATTCGATTTTAGAGAACTGGGCAAGGTGGAGGAAATCTGGTACAAATCATCTTTTGACCAGCGCGACCTGCAGGGATGTGTGGTTTACCCTCCCGCTTATGATCCTGGCAAAAAATATCCCTTCCTGGTTGAAAATCATGGTGGCCCGATTTCAAATTACGGCGACAGGTTCACTGCCGAAATCCAACTTTACGCTGCAGACGGATATATAGTCTTTTATCCAAATGCCAGGGGAAGTACCAGCTACGGAGAGGAATTTGGGAATCTGCTATACAACAATTACCCTGGGCAGGATTATGACGATGTTATGGACGGGGTAAATTATTGTATCGCTAAAGGAATTGCCCACGAGGATCAGTTATTTGTTACAGGAGGAAGTGCAGGTGGAATTATGACCGCCTGGATTATTGGTAAAAACAACAGATTTGAAGCAGCCGTTGTAGCCAAGCCGGTTATGAACTGGATCAGTAAGACCCTTGTTGCAGACAACTATTTTGGCTACGCAAATTCTCGCTATCCCGGGCAGCCCTGGGAAAATTTTGAAGGATACTGGAAGTTTTCTCCACTTTCACTTGTAGGTCAGGTTGAAACCCCTACTATGGTACTGGTAGGGATGGATGACTTGCGGACCCCTCCAAGTGAAGCCAAGCAATTGTACCACGCCCTGAAATTGAGAAAAATTGAGACGGTGTTGGTCGAAATTCCCGGAGCCAGTCATGGCATCGCAAACAAACCCAGCAATCTTATCACTAAGGTAGCACATACACTCGCCTGGCTCAATAAATTCCGAAACTCTGAGGAAGAATAAATGGCTATTCGGAAAAGACACTGGCTCTGGAACACGGTTATCGCTCTTACCATAGTGATATGTCTGGCTGCCTTTATCTTACATTCCAAAAACTGGATAAGGCAGGAAGAAGGCGGTTTTACCCTTATTTCCGGATTCTACTACTCTGAGATACGCTATGACAGTATCAAAAAAGTCAGTATGGTCTCCAGGATACCGGAGATGGAAAGAGAGAGCGGCTTTTCTGCCTGGGCCATAGAAAAAGGAATCTTTAGGGATACAATACAAGGCCTGGAAGGGATAAGAGTGTACGTAGATAACTTAAAGAATCCCAAGATCATGCTGCAACAGGGAGAATCACCCTTGATCTACTTTAATTTTAAAGACTCTCTTGAAACAGCATCTTTTTATGAGAATCTGCTCGAAGACCTTAAAAAAAAGGAACCGGAAAATTGAGAATAGATTCGGTACTTAGGATAAGTGTGTACTTTTTTGTTTTTGAATAAAAAAATTCTGGGTTTTAAAATACTTTTGCAGACCAGAATCAGTTTAGAATAGAGAAATTAAGAATCTATGGTAAAATTTTTGAGACTCGGATTTGTTCTGCTTCCCTTTCTGGGCATGGCGCAAAACGAACTAATCATAGACGTACAGGGGGTACAGTCTTCCGATGGAAATATAAATGTTGCCGTGTACAATCATGCGGATGGATTTCTCAAATTTGAAGGGGTTTACATCTCAGACAGCACTCGTGCTACTGCAGGTCATACTCAGATAAAAATCAACAATCTGCCGAGTGGGGAATATGCCCTGGCCGTTTTCCACGACGAAAATGGAAACAACATCCTCGATACGAACTGGTTGGGAATCCCCAAGGAACCAGTAGGTTTTTCTAACTCCCGGATGAAGACTTTTGGCCCTCCGAGCTTTAAAGAATGTTCCTTCCGGCTTTCCTCAAATCAGGAGGTCAAAATCAGTTTATAATTCCTAATTTTTGCTCTTCTCATATCCCGGAGGACGCATCCACCTCACCGGAGCTTCCGGCTCTGGCATCATTTTAAATTCCTGAGTTTTGAGCAGTCTCAATGCTTCTTCAATGCTTTTTTCCAGTTGTGGGTCATGTCCTTCCAACACCATTTTTGGATCCTGAATGACTTCAATATCCGGAGCAATTCCTTCACCTTCAACGGCCCATTCCCCGTTCGCATCATAGAATCCACCACGAGGGGCAACCATACGGCCGCCATCTATAAACCTAGGGGTATCCCATGTCCCTACCAGGCCTCCCCATGTCCTTGTACCGATAAGTGGTCCTAAATTCTTTACTTTAAACATATAGGGCAATAAATCTCCTCCTGAACCAGCCCTTTCATTAATGATCATCACCTTAGGCCCCCAAATTCCTGCAATGGGGGTTGTCCAGGGTCTGTTGTCATTGGTCTTACTATTGAAATAACCCACAAGCGTACGGTCCATAATATCGATCATATAGTCGGCTGCAGAGCCACCTCCGTTATTGCGTTCGTCAATGATCACGCCTTTCTTGTCTTGCTGGGCGAAATAGTAGCGGTTAAAATATTCAAACCCTCTTCCCCCCGTATTTGGTACGTAAACATAGGCCAATTTCCCTTCGGACAAGGCATCAACTTTTTTGCGATTACCTTCGATCCAATCCATGGTCCTTAACATATATTCGTTGCTGACAGGTTTTATCAGAATCTCTTTTGCATCTTTCAATTCGGTACCCGAAGCAACGCTCAGACTGGTTTCCCTTCCTGCCGTTTGTTCTAATAAACTATATGGATTTACATCTGATGTGAGGGGTTTGCCGTTTATGGCCAGAATATAATCCCCAACTTTTACATCAATACCGGGCAAGTGTAAGGGAGCATTCAGTCCGGGATTCCACAACTCTCCGGAATATATCTTGGAGATACGATAGTGCCCTCCAGAAATTTCCAGATCGCACCCTAATAAACCGACGGGGACATCGTCTATATCAGGGAGGTCCCCTCCTGAAACATAAGAGTGGCCAATGGCGACTTCCCCGCTCATGATATCAACCACATAGTTAAGATCGGTACGGTGACGTACATTATTTATCCAGGGGGAATACCATTCGTAGATGAGGTCCCAGGGAGCACCGTGCACATTGTCCACGTAGAGGAAATCACGCATAAAACGCCAGCCTTCCCTGAAGATCTGATGATATTCTGCCCTGGGATCAACCTGCACTTTGATGTTCGTATCCAACCTGCCCTCACTGCTGTTGAAAGTTCCCTTGGATTCCGAAATATACCAGGAGCCATTTTGTTTCACCAATACGCTCTTCCTGTCTGAGGACGAGACGAGGTCTGATATATTGGTCCCAAAATCCTCCGCCTTCATTTCCTTTACATCGTATGTATGAATTTTTAGATTGGGTTGATTAGCTACGTTTTCGGCAATGAATACCCTATGTTCAGGGCCTTTAACAAGGGATACATAGTTTCGATCCTCCAATTTGAGTGGGATGATTCGGGAGTAGATCCCCTCGGCATCTATCCTTACATTGACCTTCTTTTCCGCATCTTCCTCCTTCCCCTTCTTTTTGTCGCTGTCCTTCTTCGCAGGTGTAGAGGAAGTACTCACTTCTTCTTCATCAGATGTGGGAAGATTTGGAGCCTTGCCGTCTGATGCAAGGACCAGAGCGTACAGACTTCGCGTCACTTGCGGATCGTATGAACTCATGTCTAACCAACCTGATTGCAGGCCGTAATTGGTGCTTGCCAGAAAATAGAGGTATTCCCCTCCTTCATCCCACACCGGACTTATCGCATCTGCCATGCCGTCGGTGAGCTGTATTTCATTTTTCTCCTGTACATCATAGGCAAAAATCGCCTTAAAATGGCTATTCAATTGCTTGGAATAGGCTATCCAGCGACTATCCGGAGACCATAAAGGATTCATGGTCCGGTTCGGGTGGGCGTATCGGTCTGTAGCTACTTTCTGGACATTGCCCGAATTCAGGGATATGACCCAAACATTGTAATCCGTATCAGAATAGGCGATATAATTCCCGTCAGGTGACCAGTCGGGTTCAAAGTAGAAGGTAGGATTAGGCAGGGGGTAGCTCCTTGCATTACTTCCCTCCTGATCTGCCACCATCAATTGATATTCCCCGCTCTCATCTGAGAACCAGGCGATCTTATCCCCTTTGGGAGACCAAACCGGATAACGGTCGGCCACTCCGGGAGAATTTGTGAGATTTCGGTAGGTGCCCTTCTCCTTTGGAACACTGATGATCTCACCGCGGTATTCGAAAAGAGCCCTTTTCCCTCTAGGAGACAGGTTGGCGTGACTGAGATCATTCCCTTTGACTTCCTCCCATCTGGGGCGGGCAAAGTTCATATCTCCTTTAACCTCGATAATCAATTGTTGGGTTGAATTGTCAGAAGGATTCAGCAAATGAAGATATCCTCCCTGCTCATAGACGATTCGGCCTGGTCCGGCATCCAGGCTTTTTACGTCAAATTTTTTGTGGAAAGTATGCTGTTTTTCATCCCCGGTCAAAGGGTCATAAGACCAGATATTGCTGGCCAGATCGCGTTCCGAAAGGTAGAAAACCTTGTTTTGAAACCAAACAGGATCCAGGTGACGTTCCTTTGTGGGCTGAGGTGTCCTCTGGAGCTCTCCGGTAGCCAGTTCCACTATCCAGACAGGCATGGCCTGCCCACCACGGTAATTCCTCCATTCAGGATCCCAGAAAGTGATAGGTGTATAGGCAGCATATTTGCCATCCGGGGAAATTTCCCCGTAGGCCGCCCTCGGGATATTAATAGCTGTTGGAAATCCACCATCAGGAGATACCTTGTATAGTTTGTTGGTTTGGGTGGGCCTGGCCTCTCTGGCCGATCGGAATAAGACCTCGCCATCGGGGGTCCAGCCCTGAACAACATCCGCTCCCGGATGCCAGGTAAGCCTTTTTGGTTCCCCTCCGGAAACGGGAATGATATAGACATCGCTATTGCCATCGTATTCTGCAGTGAAAGCGATCCAGGAACCATCATTGGAAAAATGTGGTGAGAATTCATATCCCTCATTGCTGGTCAGCCGTTGGGCATTTCCCCCATTGGCAGAAACTTTCCACAGATCGTTCGCGTACACAAAAACAATATCCGATCCTGATAGTGTGGGTTGCCTCAGGAGTTGTGTTCCCTGAGCTGAGATTGTTGTAGAAATGAGAAAGAAAAGTAACAGATTTAGCGTTTTCATTGGATATGATTTATCCTATGAAAGTAGAGAAAAAAGACGAGCTAATCAATCCCAATTGATCATCATCAAATAGGAATAATGCTCAATAAATGCGTAGAATAATAATATGATTTTAGGATCTATTTCGTAGTGATCCTGATAACCCCATTAGCTCCTCTTGCGCCATATTCAGAAGCATCGGCACCGTATAGGGCTTCTATTTCTGCAACGTTGACGTTGTCGACAATTTGATCAATGCTCTTAAAAGAAGTGCCCACAATATATCCGTTAAGGACATAAAGAGGTTCCTGAGAACCTTCCAGAAGCATAGAGTTGTTGGCTTTATTAAAGAATGGTATGCCCCCTTTTACAACAACCCCGGGTAAACGTCTAATTTGGTTTAGTAAAGATATTGTAACCCTGTTTTTATCGTCTAATGATTTCTCCAGAGGAATACCAGAATCCCCGGTATTCTTGGCGGGTCCGCAAGCAGTGAAGGCAAACAGGCACAAACAGAATAATAAGATAAATTGTTTCATAAAATCAGCGTAATTCAGTGCCATGAAGATATGGCATTCCTGTGAGCTGACCTATTTTTTTGTCAAATGTCATCAGAAACGAATGATTATATTTGGTCAAAACAATACATATGATATTACTGGTACAGGTAACAGGTGCCTTGCTTGGATTCTTGGCCGTTTTGTTCGGAGCTTTCGGGGCCCATGTTCTGAAAAAATCCCTTTCGGAAGAATTATTGAAGAGCTTCGAAACCGGAGTGAAATACCAGATGTACCACGCTATTATACTTGTAGTGCTGGGATTTAATCTCGGATTCACAACGCCTTTGGAAACCTATATGGCCTATTGCTTTATCTTTGGAACCCTCCTTTTCTCTTTTAGTATTTACGGACTTTGTCTATCAGGTGCAAAGGGGAGAAAATGGAAATTTTTGGGTCCTGTTACCCCTCTTGGAGGCTTGCTTTTACTGGCCGGATGGGCAATGCTTTTCTATTCTTTTATCGCGCACATCGTGTAAGGTCAGTGACAACCACAATCATCCTCTCCGCACGGAGAAGAGGACTTCTTTCCAGACCACAGCTTTTTTGGCAACAGGAATTTGTTCACCAGATAAGCCAGGGCGATAAAAAGTACCAGGTAAACCAGAACCGATTGAATACTCATATTTTACTTCAATATTTGATAAGCCAGTAACGCTACAAGATACGCAAAAACGCTCATAAAAACGAGCTGTGCCAGGGGCCATTTCCAGCTATTGGTCTCCCGTTGTACAATCGCCAGTGTGCTCATGCATTGCATGGCAAAGGCGTAAAATAAAAGAAGAGAAATACCAGAAGCGAGGTTGAACAAAGGTTGGTCTGTCTCAGAATTTACTTCTGCTGCCATTCTGTTTTTGATGGTTTCTTCTTCGTCATTTCCAACGCTGTAAATGGTTGCAAGTGTTCCTACAAACACTTCTCTTGCTGCAAAAGAAGTAAGTACAGCAATGCCGATCTTCCAGTCGTATCCCAAAGGTCTTACAATGGGTTCTATGGCTTTACCAATATTACCGATGTACGAATTCTCGAGTTTAAAACTGGCTATTTCCTGCTTAACCGCTCGTTCTTCAAGTACTTTTTGCCGGGCTATGAGGGAATCCTGAATTTGAGTGGGACTTATTGCGGGTAGGGAATCCAGAGAAGCTTTATAAGCCTTTATCTTCTGTTGCATAGCGGCTTTATTATAGGGTGTATAACCCTCTTCAGAGATCCGTTTTTGCACCAGAGTGTCAGCCTCAGAAAAACGATCTGAAATTCCATTAGACCCCAGAAACCAGAGTACAATGGAGATGGCTAGAATGATTTTCCCGGCACCGTAAACAAAACTCTTTGTCTTTTCAATCACCGTTATCGCCACGTTTTTTAGCAACGGCAATTTATAGTTGGGCATTTCGATTACAAAGAAAGTCCGACCTTTTATCTTCAGTACTTTATGCAGAATCATGGCAGAAAATATCGCAGCCATAAATCCAAGGGCGTATAAAAGCATGAGGGTGAGGGCCTGATAACTGAGGCCAATAAATCTGCCTTCAGGGATTACAAGGGCGATTATGATAAGGTAAACCGGAAGTCGGGCTGAACAAGTAGTAAAAGGTGTGACCAGTATAGTAATCAGGCGTTCCTTCCAATTCTCGATATTTCGTGTGGCCATAACAGCCGGTATTGCACAAGCAGTACCTGAAATAAGGGGAACCACACTTTTTCCGCTGAGTCCGAAGGGCCTCATTACCCTGTCCATTAGAAAAACCACCCTGCTCATATAACCCGATTCCTCCAGGAGAGCTATAAACAGGAATAAAAATGCGATCTGAGGGATAAAAATCACGATTCCCCCAATCCCGGCCAGGATACCTTCCGCAAGCAAATCGGTAAAGACCCCAGGGGGTAGTGTATCCTTAATCCACTCACTTCCTGCAGCAAATTGCTCATCAATAAAATCCATAGGATAGCTACTCCAGTCGTAAATGGCCTGGAAGATGGTAAGAAGGATCAGAAAGAAGATCAGATAGCCGTAAACCTTATGTGTAAGAATCTTATCTAATGTTGCCCTGAATCCCTTGGCCGCCTTCAGGTCAACCTTATAGGCTTCTTTTAAAATCCCATTGATAAACTGGTACCTCAGGATAGTTTCTTTTTGCTGAAGTCGCTTTAGCTCGGATTTTGATTTTGTGCTGAAGTTACTTCGATCCTGAATGCGTTTTTTTTCAATCGGCATAAAGTTGACATCCTGGGTGATCACCAGCCAAAGTTTATAGAGATCCTCGTTGGGGAAGGTCTTTTTTAATCGGTCAAAATACTCCGGGGCAATTACGGTGGTATCAACATTAGGTTTGCTCGATAAGTTTTTATAATCGGCAATCAATTCCTTGATCTTATCGATCCCGGTATTTTTTCGCATACTTACCAGGGCAATTTTTGTATCCAGTTTCTTTTCCAGTAAAGAAACGTCGAGAGATATACCTTTTCTCGACATTCTGTCTGCCATATTGATCACTAGGATAGTAGGTATTCTCAGGTCCTTGATCTGTGTAAAGAGGAGCAGGTTTCGTTTGAGGTTTTCCACATCGCTGATCACAACAGCTACATCAGGGAAGTCTTTGTCATTACGGTTCAGCAGTAATTCAACAACTACACTTTCATCCAGGGAAGTCGTATTAAGACTGTAGGTACCCGGGAGATCTAATATGTGGGCTTTTACTCCCCTGGGTAGTTTGCAAACCCCTTCTTTTTTTTCTACTGTGATCCCCGGATAATTTCCAACCTTTTGCTTCAGCCCGGTAAGCTGATTAAACACGGAGGTTTTCCCTGTGTTTGGATTTCCAATAAGTGCAACGTTGATACTCTTGCTCATGAGGGATTATGCGTCTTCAATAATGTCGAGGGATATCAGGCGGGCGGTAGACCTCCTGATGGCAATATGTGAACCATTGACGTTGATATAGATAGGGTCTTTAAATGGGGCGATCTGAACCATTTCAATCTCATTGCCCGGAAGGCAGCCCAGTTCAAGGAGTTTTATAGGAAGGACATCATCGGCAAATTCCTTGATAATTCCACGTTGTCCCCTTTTTAAATCTACAACGGTATGGTCCAATTTTTATTTAGATTGATTTTAAGTAAGCACAAAAATAGTGGAAAAAAATAGAATAAGGAGGGTGAATTAACGGAACTTTTTTATTCTGCGTAAGATGCTTTCAGGATGTTTAGATCGTTAAGCAATTTTTCTATTTCCTCAGGGTTTGTGCCATCATAAGTTCCCCGGATTCTTTTTTCCTTGTCTACCAGGATGAAATTTTCTGTATGTATCATGTCATAGGGCCCTCCGTCTCCATCAGACTTTACAGCCAGATACGACTTCCTCGCGAGGTTGTAGATTTGTTTTTTATCTCCGGTAACCAGGTTCCATTTTTTGTCAATGACCCCTTTTTCCAGGGCGTATTTTTTAAGTTGGGGTACGGAATCGATTACAGGTGTTACCGAATGACTTAAAAGCAGCACCTCATCATCTTCGAGAATCTCATTTTGGATGGTAACCATATTTTCTGTCATAATTGGGCATATGGTTGGGCAGGTAGTGAAAAAGAAATCTGCCACATAGATTTTGTCCCTGTAGTTTTCCTGAGTGATGGTGTCTCCATTCTGATTGACCAGGGAAAAGTCGGCAATAGTATGGTATTTCCTGACAAATTGAACCGAGTCGTCTACCAGTTCGGGGTT
Organism: Muriicola sp. SD30; assembly: GCF_041205185.1. Taxonomy (NCBI): domain Bacteria; kingdom Pseudomonadati; phylum Bacteroidota; class Flavobacteriia; order Flavobacteriales; family Flavobacteriaceae; genus Muriicola; species Muriicola sp. SD30. Next base: position 3,767 of record NZ_JBGEWB010000002.1, on the reverse strand, counting down.
AAAATCAGCAGGCTGGTACACCGGCAGCGTTTTCTGTGGCTGAAGGGCGTTGTAAAAAAGATAGACTATAACCGCAGAAATGCCTAATAAAACAATGCCCAGAAATCTGAATTTTTTAAAGAACTGCCGCATTATAGTTTTTTACAAAGGTACTGCAGCGAAAACTGCCAATCAATTATCATGAACTCCTGCGCTGCTAAAACTTTCTTAAAAATTTCCGGGCTGTTGGAGTTTCTTTTTTTTAGACCCCCTAAAAGCGTACTTTTGTGCACCAAAATAAGATTTCTTCAATGAATCCGATCGTTATACAGACTATTCAATTCTTTATGAGCCTTTCCCTGCTGATTGTTCTGCATGAGTTGGGACACTTTATTCCTGCGAAGCTCTTTAAGACCAGGGTGGAGAAATTTTACCTCTTTTTTGATATAAAATATTCTCTCTTCAAAAAGAAAATCGGGGAAACCGTTTACGGGATCGGATGGTTACCGCTGGGCGGATATGTAAAAATCGCCGGGATGATCGATGAGAGCATGGACAAGGAGCAGATGCAGGAGCCTCCCAAACCCTGGGAGTTCAGGAGTAAGCCATCCTGGCAGCGACTCATCATAATGTTAGGTGGGGTAACTGTAAATTTTATCCTAGCTGTTATTATCTACATTGGAATGGCATATGCCTATGGGGATCAGTATATACCCATGGATAGCCTTAGGGATGGGGTATGGGTAACCGAAGAAAACATCGGGGATAAGCTAGGCATACAGACAGGGGATAAAATTTTAGAGGTTGATGGAAATAAAGTTGAAAATTTCAACAGTCTTTTTTTAGAAATCGTCAATGGAAATTCTATGACCATAGAGAGGGATGGGCAGATCATTGATATGGAAATCCCTGTCGATTTTATTGCCACTTTGTTAGAAGATGAGGATAAGGTTCAATTTTTAAGCCCGAGGCGCCCTTTCGTTATAGGAGCGATTCCTGAGGTTTCCGCCAATAAGGATTCAGGCCTGGAGGTAAACGACTTGATCTTAGCTGTAGGAAATGACGAGGTGACCTATTTCGATGAGGCAAAATCAATTTTAGAAAAGTATACAGGGCAGGAAACAGTGCTTACCGTTGAAAGGGATGGACGCAGGGAACAAATACCTGTTGTCATTAGTGATACCGCTACCATTGGGGTTAATTTGGGTGGCCTGACTTATGACGAAATGGAAAAAAGAGGGTATTTAAGGCTGGAAACAAAGAAATATTCTTTTGCCGAATCGATTCCGGCGGGCATTGATAAAGGAGTTACAACCTTAACGGGATATGTAAAACAGCTTAAAAAGATCTTCAATCCCGAAACCGGGGCTTATAAAGGAGTGGGGGGCTTTGCAGCCATCGGGAGCATGTTCCCCGATACCTGGAACTGGCCGGCGTTCTGGAACACAACGGCATTGATCTCTATCATTCTAGCGTTTATGAATATCCTTCCGATTCCTGCATTGGATGGCGGACATGTAATGTTCTTACTCTACGAGATGATCTCCGGAAGGAAGCCAAGTGATAAATTTATGGAATATGCCCAGATGACCGGATTTTTCCTTCTTATTGCCCTCTTATTGTTTGCCAATGGGAATGACATCTACAAGGCAATATTCAAATAAAAATATTAGGGTCTACTATTGGGGGATTTGAAAGAAACTGCTATCTTTGGCCCCTCTAAAAAGAGATTTTATTCCTCCTTAGCTCAGTTGGTTAGAGCATCTGACTGTTAATCAGAGGGTCCTTGGTTCGAGCCCAAGAGGGGGAGCCCAGTAAACATAAAGCTTCAGCGAGTCTCAGACTTCTGAAGCTTTTTTCATTTGCAAACAATTTGCAAACACCTCAAACTTTAACATTTATTGAGACATTTGGCAATAAAATCAATGGATAGCGAGCGAAATAGTATTTCGCGCTGCAAGCGTCCCAAAAACTTACAGAAACTAATACTATGCAATGCTTATGTGTAAAAAGCGTTCATTTTTAATAATTACTAATTTTTCACGGAATATTTTCCCTGTTTATAAGGTCTCCCGGAGTTTTTCAAGGAAAATTTACTAAAAATCTAAATTGTCGAATATTTTAATTATTTGATATTCAAATAATTAAATAATAATAACATCGCGAAGCGTGTTATCCTCTTGCTTTTCAATTTAGTCTTCTTCGCATCCTAAACATGAAAACAAGTAATCAGGTATTTAACAAATAGTAGAATGCGCCCTATCCGATTATTTCTTAACGCTTATCTGCCGGAACACTAAAATAATCGGACAGGATCCATGCGCAAAGTCATGGGTAAGATTTGGGGATTTCATCGGGACGATCAATTCCTAGAAGAAAATTCCTTCAAGGATATTGATGATTTGTTATCTTAGCTATAAGTGATATATAGTGCATAATGTGCTATATTCAATTGTTAGCTGCAAGCTGAAAATAACCAACTAAAATATTTTATTTGAAAGAACTATTCAAGTTTAAGCCAATAATAAGTTTTATTCTTCTCACATTTATTATAACTTTTTCTTTCTGGTTTTTACCAGTTATGATAGCGATACCAAAGGACTTAGAATTTGCTTTTATTCTCATTGGTAGTTGTGGACCTCTAATTGCCGCTTATGTTATCACCGTTATAAATTCAGATGAAAAATTCACAATAAAATCTAAGCCTATTTTTTTGGCTGTATTCATAGCTGCTACCATATTGTTGTTTTTACGAATTTATTTTGCCGGCAAAGGCTTGAGTGACCTTAATGGAGAAGTTAATGGAAAAATACCAACTCTAAATGAAATTAGTGTTTTGGGCTATTTAATGCTTACAATACCACTTTTAATTTTAAGTATTAATGCCAGTAATGCAACAAATAAAAAACTAAACGAAAACTACCTAACTTCATTTATCTATAACAACAGTAAATTGAAGTGGTATCTAATTGGAATTTTTACATTTATTACATTAAGTCTTTTAAGTTATTTTATTGGCAGTTTCGTTGGTATTAATGTTACTGACTTCATTATTAATCCTAAACTTATTTGGTTCATTGGATTTTTTAGCGCGATTTTACTTTATGGAGGAAGTGAAGAGTTTGGTTGGCGAGGATTTTTACAAAAAGAATTACAGAAAAAACACAATCCACTAATCACCTCTACTATAATCATAGTTTTATGGAGGTTTTGGCATTTACCACTGCATTACAATGGATACCACTCAAATGGAGGATTTGTGGACGTACTTCCTGGTTTTATTTGGACTATACCATTAACATTTATAGCCACTTGGCTGTATAACAAATCCTCTTATTCTATTCTTGCTGTGATTTTGTTGCATGCTATGTTCAACAATGTTGATAAAGCATTCGGTAGTTCTAAAATGATTTTTGTAGTTAGTATTTGGTTGTTTGCTGTTTTCTGCATAATTAATGACAAAATGTGGAAGAAAAAGCCTTACCACTTGATTTATGAAAAGAATAAAAATGGAAAAAAGCCAGCAGCTAACAATGTATAAAAAAAATAGGGCAAACAGTGCTTAAACAAAGGCTTGGGCGTATTTACGAAGTCGCCAAATCTTTTGATTTGGCTTTTAGAAAAATAAGGTAAAAACAAAATGCAAAAGATTTGGCTTGTGCTTAAACGGAAAAGTCATCGCTTACCACCAGCCCTACTTTTCTTATACTAACCGTTGTAACACATAAAAAATTACTTTATCAAATGCATAAACACTTAGTTCTTGGTTATGTCTTATTTCTTTCAAT